>CAZYKP010000005.1:133739-210623 GCA_964648025.1 uncultured Pirellulales bacterium
GCTGGTGGTCTCAGGCTGGTGGTCTCAGGCTGGTGGTCTCAGGCTGGTGGTCTCAGGCTGGTGGTCTCATGCTGCTGCTGGATTCGGCCGCTGGCCAAGAAACGCCGCGAACTCACCTGCCGGAAGAACCCCCCCAATCGAGACTGCAGCCACTCAGGAACCGTCTTTGTGAATCAACTTGAGCAGAGTGCTGTTGTGGTGGCTGTCACCGCCTTGCTCACCCTTGGCGGATTGAGCAACTCAGCCCAAGCAAAACCACCGCAGAGTCATGGCCCCTGGGATTTGTCCGACTTACGGCAAGTCCCTCCCGTTCGGTGGAGACCGACAGACGGATCTCTGCGGAGTTTGACGTTCCAAGGGGAGCCTTACCAGGGAAAACCCACCGAGGTTTTTGCTTTCTATGGGACGCCCAAGGACCTTTCCCAGCCGGTGCCAGCGATCGTCCTGGTCCATGGTGGTGGTGGCCGGGCGTTCAAAGAATGGGTGCAACTCTGGGTCGACCGCGGGTACGCTGCTTTGGCGATGGACCTAGCCGGACGGGGACCCGATGGCAAACGGCTGCCGATGGGCGGCCCGGATCAATCACACACCCAAAAATTTCAGGACATTGACGGCGGGATCAAAAACGCCTGGCCCTATCATGCCGTCGCCAATGTGGTGCGTGCGGTGTCGTTGATCCAAAGCTTTCCGGAGACAGACCCGCAACGTGTCGGCATCACGGGGATCTCCTGGGGCGGTTACCTGACCTGCTTGGTCAGCGGTCTGGATGACCGGTTGAAGGTGGCCGTGCCAGTTTATGGCTGCGGCTATCTCCACCAAAACAGCGCCTGGCTGAACCAACTGGCCAACCTGCCCCCAGAACACCGCCAACTATGGATTCAGAATTTCGATCCCTCAGCCTACCTGAGCCAAGCCCGGATGCCCATGCTTTTCATCAATGGCACTAACGACTTCGCTTACCCATTGGACAGCTACCAGAAAAGCTATCGGCTGGTTCCCGGGCAGCGGACGCTCTGTGTGACCGTCAAGATGCCCCACGGTCACAAGGCAGGCTGGGCGCGGCCGGAAATCGCCCTGTTTGTCGACTCGGTGCTCCGCGACGGGACACGACTGACCCAAGTCGAAGCTCAGCACCGCGACGACTCCACAGTCACAGTTGACTTTTCCAGCCAGGTTCCCATCACCTCCGCCGCGCTGCACACCACCACCGACAAAGGCCCTTGGAAAAAGCGATCTTGGAAATCGACGCGGCTGAATCTGGGTTCGGGCCAAGTGACTTCGGGCCAAGTGACTTCGGGCCAAGTGACTTCGGGCCAAGTGACTTCGGGCAAGATCACTGCAACCCTTCCCGCGGAATCAGGTCTTGTGTACTTCCTGACTCTCACCGATCAGCGTGGGGCAACTGTTTCGACTGAGCATGTCGTATTGCCGTAACCGGTCTGCTCGTCTTGGTTTTTCTGGACCGGTTTGATGCCCGGGGCACTCTGGCAGCGAGGCTGTTCTGAACGATGGCCACAGATCTTTCTCAGACACACGGCTTGTTGACGGATCTCTTCTGCCATCCTCAAACAACGGAGGGTTGGCAACGCTACCGTCTCAGCCAAGAGCAAGTGGACTTTTACCACCAGCACGGCTACATCGCCGGAGTTCCAGTTCTCAGCCAGAGTCAGATCGATGTTCTCCTTGAGGAGTTAGCCAGGCTGGCCGACCCTCAGTGTGATGGCCACGAGTTGTTCTATGAGTTTCACAGCAACGAATCATCTGACCCCAAGACTGTCCTCTTTCATGCCCTGGGGGCTTGGCGAATTGCCACTGGCTTTCACGATTTGCTATGGAACCCTGCCTTTTTGGTTCCTGCGGCCCAGTTGCTCGGTGGCCCTGTGCGGTTCTGGCATGATCAGCTCTTTTGTAAACCCGCCAGGCATGGCGGGGTGGTGGCCTGGCACCAAGATTACTCCTACTGGACTCGGACCAAGCCTAGGAACCATCTGACCTGTTGGATCGGGCTTGACGACGCCACCGTCGAGAATGGCTGCCTGCATTACCTGCCCGGAAGCCACAAATGGGACTTACTGCCGATCACCGGGTTAGCCGGGGATATGCACGCAATCCGGCAAGTCCTCACGCCCCAGCAGGCCGCCGCATTCGACAATCCCCTGCCGATCGAACTCAAAAAGGGACATGCCGCCTTTCACCATCCCTTGATGGTTCATGGCTCCCGAGAAAACCTCACCGACCAACCGCGTCGTGCGACGGTGATCAACGTCTTTGGCGATGAGGTGATCTCCGACAGCGAGACGCCACTGCTGAAGGGAGTCCCTGCAATTCCTAAAGGACAAAAGATGCAAGGCCAGTTCTTCCCCCTGTTATTTGATCCTCAAGAGATGCTTGGCTGAGGGCTGCCTGCCAACGCTATTGCGTCCTCTCCAGTTACCGGCCTGCCCTCGGCAGTCTGAGATCTTAGCCGGGACCGAAGAGCACAACGCTCGCAGTAAAACCGTGTAGAAAATTTCTGCCACCGACGGGCCCAAGTTCTCCTTGGGCAAACAGTCCGGCTGTGGGAATGGGCCCGGCCAGTTCCTGCACAACGGCTGCATCGTGGTGCGGGGTGCCAAAGAGCCGTCGGCCTCGGCCGTTGCAGCTGAAGATCAAGGCTGCACGAGGATCGGGCTGCTCCGTGAGCGAACCGGCTAACAACTCTCGCAGATCCTCATCGGCGGTCCGAGCATCCCGGACGTGGAATTGCACGGTCCGTCCCACACGCAACAGGTCGCCAATGGCCAGGCTGCCATGCTCCGGATCGGCGCCGACAACGTTGCGGACCAGAAAATCCCCTCGTTGAAACGAGTCTTGATATTCGTTGATCACTTGCCCCAAATGCAGCCCTTGGCGAACCAGCTCGCGTTCTTCCACAGGTAAGTCTTCGAACACCTCCTGAAGGCGTGTCATCGCTGGCTGTCCGCCCAGCTCCAACAAGAGGTTCTTCTCAGCACGGGTGACGACAAACGACCGCCCAATCGGCCGGCACCCTTGAGAAACCACCGACCGAAGCGAAACACCTTCCAAATACAGCCCGACCGCCCCGGAGTCAAAAGTCTCTCCTCCAAGCCAGAGCCTGTTTTGACCAGGATCCCATCCGCCACTGGCCATTCCACCAACCACCGGAACCCCGGACTCCACCTCGTTGAGACGATGCAGCAGACGTTCAGCAGGAAAGGAAAAGGGATCAGCCAGCAACAACATGGCTGAGTCGGGTGGCCACTTCAGCGGGAGGTCTTCGGGAGACCCACGGAATTGCCCCCCGTTGGGGGTGATTTCGTAGTCGAGGCGGACCTCACGGACTTTTCCTGGGAAGTCACCGACCCACAGAGAGAGGGCCGGCTGACCTTCGATCTCCCGACCGGTCCCGAGGATGGCTTCTCCGGTGCAGCCCAGCAGGATTTCCGCCCTGGTGGCATCTTGAACACAGCGACCGAGGGACTCAAAAGAAATCGCATGATGATGCGAGACAAAAAAGATGGCCAGCTTTGGTGGGGAGGTGAACGCTGCGAGGGCTTGGCGAGAGACTTCCTCCAAGGCGGTAACCAGTTCCGGCGATGTGCTCAACGCCGAGCCAAACCGGCCAGTGCCATCGCCCCGGCCGGTCTGAGAGGTGGGAGGTTGCTCGGGGGGAGTGTCGTGCGGTTGGGTCATTGGGGTTACGTGGACGGGTCGAGCCGGAACTTCGCAGCCCTCCGTCCGCAGCCCGACGCCCGGAGGCCGTCAGGAGCGTCTTGGGTCAGGGCGACCGGCCAGTTTTTCTTCATCGCACTTCCTCGTTGATGTGTCAACCATCCCCACGCCCCTGAACCAAGCGGGTGCCAGTTCCCTCCACCACGCAGCCCAGCGGGTTGCCAAGATGGTCTCCCCAAAACACTTGGAACTGGAACTCCGCTGAGCTCCGTCTGAGAATACCCGATTTAACCTTGTGACAGTTGCGCTGACCGGCGGGGCTGTGTCGCTTCGCTTCGTCCAGCGGCGCTCTTGAAGAGCTGCTCAAGATGGTTAGGAAGTTGAGAACGTCGCCGCTGGTGTTCAAACCATCGAATACTTGTTGTTGCCTAACAAATGGAATGGGGAGAGGTGATGGGCGATTGTCGGAACAGAAGGTGGCTGCAGATGGAGTTGGTCGTCGCTTTGGCCGCCCTGGGGCTCGCCGATCAAGCTGTTGTGGCCAGGCCACCTCAAAGGCCATGGGTCTCGGAGCTGGTGGGCTCTGAAGACCAAGTGGCTGCAGATCGGGGAGATGTGGCTCGAGCTTATCAACGGCTGGAACAGGCCTACGCGGCCTTCCCGCCCAAGGACCTTGCTCTACAGCGTCGGATTCATTCGTCCTTTGACCGACTCCCCTGGGCCATCCTGGGGGGCGGGCTCTCAGGAGGAGTGGCCTACTTGCATGAACTGGCTTTTCGCCTTCAGCCGAGTACCTCGACCGCAGAGCGGCTTGCCATGGCCCTGAAGCTCCGTCCGCAGCCAACGGTCGCCGCCCTGATTAACCCCCCGGAAGTGCTAGGCGTCGAACTCGCTCAGATCTACCCACCTCGAGTCACACCGGCCAAGAGCGTTTCGCGACCTAGCATGTCGCGACCTGGCATGTCGCGACCTGGCATGTCGCAACCTAGCATGTCGCGACCTGGCATGTCGCGACCTGGCACGTCGCAACCTGGTGTTTCGCAAGTGGGTGGCGGGAAGGCCGAGACGGACAAGGCCGAATGGCACGGACCCCAAGGGTCCATCGACCACAAGCCACGGGCAAGCAATCACCAACTGACTCTGGTGTTGGTCGATCCGGCAGGACGCAGGGTGAGGTCGAGACATTTGCAACCGCGAGACTGGCAAGATGGCTCGGCTTTGGTGCGGTTCGACTTGGCGGGTCATCGCCTGAGAGAGGGGACTTATCGCCTGGTGTTGGAGGAACGCTCCGGGCAAGAGATTGCCTCGTTTCCCTGGCCTGTGGCGGATCGTCCTTTGGATGTCATCCGCAAGAGCAACCAAAAGATACTCCAGCGGCTGCGTCGGGCGGCACCGACGGAACTGCAAGATGCGATCCAATCCTGCTGGCACCGAAACAGAATGTTACGTGACCAGCCACAATACACCGCCTCGCCGGTGCTCCTGGCGGACCTGCCCACCTTATCACGGGAGGTCCGCAGAGAGGTGCAGACGTTGGCCTCCGGACGCAATCCCTACGCACAACGTGTGGGAGAGTATTGGCGGTGCCTGGTTGTCCCTCGGAGCACTATCGAGGAGCGATCCCAGGATGACCTTGGGTTGGCCCAAAACGCTCCTGAGACGATCGACACCGGCACGAGCGACACCGGCACGAGCGACACCGGTCGAGCGAAATCCGCATGGGCTGACATTGGCACCAAGGGTTCGCAGAGACATCGGTCCTCGTCTTGTATTCCCCTTCGGGTGTTTGCTCCCAAATCTGCGGCACAGGGGAGGCCGTTGCCTTTGCTGATTGCCTTTCATGGAGCGGGAGCTGACGAGAACATCTTTTTGGCTGGCCATGCCAACGGCCAGTTAAGGCAACTCGCCGCTGAGCACGACTTGCTGGTGGCCTGTCCCTCGACCTATGCGATCCTCAACAACCCGGCCCTGTTGGAGCCGATGTTGGAATCACTCTCCAGGGACTACCGGCTTGATCGAAGCCGGATTTATGTGATGGGCCACTCGCTGGGCGCGATCACCTCCATGGAACTGGCCGTGCGATCACCTCACCGGTTCGCTGCGGTTGTCTGCGTTGCTGGCGCTGTTGCCTTGACCGCCGAGACCACCCTGCCGCCAACACGGGTCTACGCGGCCCAGATGGATTTGACTGTTCCGGCGGCCTCCATTGAGGGGATGATCGCACCAGCTCGCGCGGCCAACCGAGTCCAGTATCGGAAGATCCCCGACCAAGGTCATATCCTTCTGATCAACACAGTCTTGCCTGAGGCGGTCCGGTGGCTGGTCAGCCAACGAAGCCCCTTGCCAGCAAACCCCGCACAGTCCGAGCAACAGCGATAGACGCTCCCTCGTCTTGCCGCTACCTCTCTACTCGGCGACTCTGGGCTCGGCGACTCTGGGCTCGGCGACTCTGGGCTCGGCGACTCTGGGATCAATAATGCTGTGATCGAGGACCGATCCCGCAAGAGAGATTCCCCGCCCCGAATGCGGCGCGTCAGACCGAGGGCTTCTCAAGCTGGTGTCATCCAACTGAGTCGGGCTTGGGCATGACGAAGCTGTGCAGAATCAGCACGCTGCCGGTCGCCAAGCAGGCAAGTCCCAACCAC
The DNA here is from genome assembly GCA_964648025.1 of uncultured Pirellulales bacterium. Lineage (GTDB taxonomy): Bacteria > Planctomycetota > Planctomycetia > Pirellulales > Pb10988 > CAZYKP01. The sequence continues at coordinate 140,057 of CAZYKP010000005.1, forward strand.
CTGGGCAGTTGAACTCTCTTCTTGGTCACTCGGGGAGCAGCCCCCGGGGCAATGCTTTGCAGAGTCTGGGCTGTTTGCATTTGTTTGGGGGCATAGTAGGCCGCCAGCGTCTCGGTTGCCTCCTGAGTCAGGGTGAACCCAGCGATCATCCGGGCCTCGATTCCCATTAACACCAGCAACAAACCCAACAGCAAACACTTGTTGCGATCCCATTTCTTCATAGTGCCTCTCCTATCCATGGGGTAACTTGGCCCAGAGGCTGCTTCCCTCCGTCGATCCGTGTCCCCGTTCCCGCTTGCGCTGTTGGTTGTCGGCTGTCTGAGTGAGGCCGATTGAATTTCCACCACTCGGGTAATACGGTCGCTTCGCTCGCTGCGTCAGGCGCTGACCACACAATCGGTCGATGACTTCTTCACCCTGAGGACTGTCATAGCCCTCCCCCGAGGATCCCTCGAATTCCGCTGATCCCCCCGATGGGACCACCTGATTGCAGAGCTCTCTTCCACTTGGCTGGCTCCCTTGGGCGATAAGCCGGCTGCCCAACGATGTTTCCTTGGAGTCAATTCGCCAGAGAGCTGTTTCGCCAGAGGCAACTTTACGTAATTTTACCAATGATTTAAATGACAGGTGTGTTTTCTGTGGGTTGGCAGGGGGAAGCCGGGCGAGTCCGGCGGGGGAGTTCGGGTCCGGGGGTGAACCTCCAAGGGGTCTCATGCGTCTTGGAGAACAGGCTGACCAAGCTTATGGTCAGCAGTGGTCCGGAGTGGATCAGGCGATCGCCGGCCGGTTCTTCCGGCGGGAGGAAAGTCCGGGCACCACAGGACAGGGTGGTGGGTAACGCCCACCGGCCGCGAGGCTAGGGAAAGTGCAACAGAAAGCAAACCGCCTCAAGAGAGACTGTTCCCCATGAGGAATGGTCCCTCTGAGGTAAGGGTGAAACGGTGGGGTAAGAGCCCACCAGCAGGCCGGGTGACCGGTCTGGCTCGGCAAACCCCACCCGGTGCAAGGCCAAGCAGAGGGATCACGGCAAGCTCTCACCAGCGTCATCCAACGCTGGCGGCCTGTCGGCGGGCTGGTCCGGCTCGTGACAACCCTCGGGTAGGCTGCTTGAGGGGTCGGGTAACCGGCCTCCTAGAGAAATGGTCGCCGCCATCTTTGTGGTGGGAATCCGCCCAAGGTGAGCACAGAACCCGGCTTACCGATCCATCTCCGGGCCATTGCTGGCTTTGTTGAACAAATTCCTCTTCAACAACCCCTTACTTCAACAACCCCTTACTTCAACAACCCCCTGGCACACCGTTCTCGCGAACACGGAGCCACTCGTTCTATCCACACCCGAAGCCAAACCGGCGAGATCGCCCACACGAAGCACTTTTGAAGAGAGGTTGCTTCTTTTGAACAGGCCAGCCCAAGGTTTCACCAAACCTCCAACCTCAGTTGTTCAAGCCCGCTCAAACGGATAACCCGACCCACCCAAGGTTGCTGCTGAGGACTCTTCGGTCTCCAGATCCAGCGGGCTGAGCTCTCCTGACTCCAGCGCCTGAAGCAGCTTAGCAATACAAAGCTTGTTCATGCTGGTGCGTTTCTCATGAGCCTCGGCCTTAAGGGCCTCATGGAGGCTTTTGGGAAGACGCACGGTGATCACCGTGGTGGGCTCCTGGGGGGGATTAGACGCCCCTCGCTGCTGGAGTTGCAGGATCATTTGTTGGATTTCTTGATAAGCCTGGGTCTTCTCAAACTCCGTGTATTGATCCTGGGCCGGGAAGGCCTGCCGGGCGCAGCCTTTCGGACCAAGCACCTCTCGATAAAAGGTCAACCAATCAGGTGAAAACTTGAATAGCTCGGCAGCCTGGGCCAACACCTCTTGGGCCCGCTGTTCGTGCTCTGGCAATACCATCAATCCGTTTCTCCAACTTCGGTGGGATCACGGAACCATGTCCAAAGAACCAATCACGAATATCTTCGAGGGCTGTCAAGCCTTTCACCGATGTCACTACTATGCTTGCACTTACAACGCTTGCGCTGCTTGCTCGATTTCTATGCAGGCTTTGCGGTGAAATCATGCAGTCGTTGAGTGCCCACTTGTTGCGCACCCCTTCCCAGTCACAGCAGCCAAAGTGTCCTGCTAGCAAGAAAGCAGATAGCCAGTCAAATGACCAAGAGCAGTTTTAACGCTGGCACCGATTTGCTAGCTCAGCGTGGTCGACGGGGTGAGTTCGGCGGAGGTCCTTGGCGAACTGTCCAGGTCTGTCGCCCGGTGTTTATGTCAGCCGATGCCTGTGTCGCCCGGTGTTTGTGTCGCCCGGTGTTTGTGTCGCCCGGTGTTTATGTCGCCCGGTGTCTGTGTCGCCTGGTGCCTGCTGTGGACCCTTCAGCGAGGCCCGGCCATGGGAGAGACGCTTTGTCTGAGGAGGCACGCTTTGGTTGGGGAGGTACTTTCTGGCTGGAGAGGCATGCTCTGGGTGCGGGATTGGCGGCTGGCAACACAACTTCGGAGGCTTGCCCTCGGCAACAGCGTTCCCCATTGAGGGAGGCTCGACCAGCGGGAGCGAAGGGACAGGGCAAAAGATGGCAAAAAAAATCGGGGGATCAGGCGCGGTCAGTCCTGAGCCCCCGATGAGATGAATCACCGAGACTGAACAATCAGAGAGTTGCTTCGGAAGGAAGGACCGAAGCGTCATTCTGGCATGTCAGCGGTCTTTTCCTCAGCGGTCTTTTCCTCAGCGGTCTTCTCGTCAGCGGTCTTTTCCTCAGCAGTCTTTTCCTCAGCAGTCTTTTCCTCAGCAGTCTTTTCCGCAGTCTTCTCGTCAGCAGTCTTCTTCTCGGCGCTGCCGCAACCGACCAAGGCCACGCTGCCGAAGGTCAAACCACCCAATACCATCAGAAGGAAAGCCAGCTTTTTCATCGAAAATTCTCCCAATCTTGAGATGAGCAACCAGGTATGCAGAACCCCTGCATCTTGTTCCTGACACCCTCCAAGATGCTGCTGGCTGGCAGATATTCCTTTCTCAACAGATTTTTCTTGAAGTTGTTGATCGGACCCCGCCCTTCAATCGCTCCTAGCAAACTTGGGGGGTGCCTAGTCAAGGCCGCTGGTTCCTTGCTATGGTAATCACCTGGGACGAGAGCAGTTGATCATTCCACGTCTGCAAAACCTTGGACTCTCTGATTGGCTGCTGCCAAACTCGACACGCAGCAGGCTCGGACCATCACCGATGGGCTCCAGTTGCCCTGATTGGAACTGCCCAGCAACGCTTCTACAACAACGTTCAGTTCCACTCAGATTGGGCCGACTTCTCCAAACTGCGTCACAGACTTGTGATACAAAGCAATCGAAAGAACATCGCCCAGTTTCTCTGGCAGCACCCAGCACAGCAAACAAGCGTGCGGTGATTGAGAGACCCCGGCACACTTCGAGCCGACCGTCAGCGGCTCGAAAATTCTCCCCAACTGACGGAATAAACCACAGCCGGAAGAACTCTTCCGGATGAGGGAACGGATGGCGGAGCAATCGTCAGAGACCAACACGCACCAACAGAACACCCAAGGCGGAAAATCCGCCTGGGAAGACCAAGTGTCGGTCATGATCGAATCCGGCAAAACCACGGAGGCTGCATCCGAGGCGGAGGTCCTCGACAACGGAAGCGCCAAGGACTCCATTTCGGAGGTCAGCTCTCTGCACCTCCCGGAGCTGGAGGGGTGCGAATCTCACTCAGGAGGTTGGCCTGAGGGCCTGACCAATGCCGAGGAACAACCCGCAGTTGGTCAGCAGCTTGGCCCCGGCGGGGAAACTGTTGCCGGTGAAAACGTTGACCATCAGGCCGAGTCTGGGCCCGCCTCCGGCAGTGTGGTCGGTCGAACTTCATCGGAGCGGGAAATAGTCCATCAGGCGTCTGCGGAGGGGTGCAGCAAGGTCGCGGCGATCTCGCTGGATGACCTGGTCAGCGAACATGCTGAACAACTCTACCGCTACGCCTACCGCCTTTGTGGGCAACAGGCTGATGCCGAGGACTTGGTGCAACAAACGTTTTTGCAGGCCCAACAGCACCAAGGGCAGCTTCGCGATCCCAGTTGTGCTCGAGGGTGGTTGTTTGCCATCTTGCGGAATTGCTTTCAAATGGCTTGTCGTCAAAACGCGCGGCAACCGTCTTGGCAGCCCCACGTAGAAATCGAACAAGTCGCCGATCTGCAGTCGACAGGGCTGATCCCAGATCCAGCGACAGGACCAAGTATGATCGATCAGGAGGACCTCCGCCTGGCTTTACAGGAGCTCAGCGAAGACCACCGGCTGATTTTGCTGATGTTCTATTTCGAAGAATGCTCCTATCGTGACATCGCCCAACGGCTGAATGTCCCCTTGGGAACGGTCATGAGCCGCCTGAGCCGGGCCAAGGAAAACCTCAGAGAGAAATTGTTTCGCCAAAACCATCGTCCAGACAAATCTTCAAGGCCGTAGACTTTCCATCGCGTCGATTGTTCAGCCCTTGGTTCCGGCTCGACGCCCCGCTCCGCCAGCTTCACTCACAGAGCCGGCTTGGCAGCGGGTCCGACAGCCTCGCCAGGTCAGTCCGTCCGGCGGAGAGGCACAGGCATCCCACAGACTATCTGATACCCCCAAGGAATGGGTGGATGATGGAGAACCGGGGCCGTCAAACGGGGAGCCCCGACATCAGCCGGATCACGGACGACCGCCAAGGTTTGACCCATGCAACCCAACAACCCTCCGATCCATCCAGCCGATCATGCTGCCACGCAAGCGGAAGATGCTGCGCTGCAAGCTCAACACATGGCCGATTTCACCGAACCGGCAATTCCACCACCGGACCACACTGGACCTCTGACCCCAACGCAAGTGGTTTGCCTCGCCGACGCCTGCCGCCCTGACAGTGATGATTTGGCGTTGCCAGAACTGCTGCCCTTACAAAGACATCTGCAGTGTTGTCCCCAGGATCAGGCTGCTGTTCAACAGCTGCAGAAGACTGACGAGTTGGTCGCCGCGGCTGTGCACAAAGTGACCGTCCCGCCGGGATTGGCCGACCGCATTCGTGCTCGCCTCGCTCAGGCTCAGGCATCCGCAACCGATACACCACCATCAGGGGCCCCCCCCGCAAGCACGCTGCAGACCCCACAAGCCGCCGCAGAGCACAACGACTCTCCAGAACCTGAAACCCGAGAATCCGAGCGTCCGGAATCGGAACCGCAAAAACTGGACAGTCGTCAGCTCGACGGAGATCGAGTTGAAAGAAGCAACAGCGAAAGCCAACAACCTCAAGTCGCCCTTGCCAGCGGCACTCTCACAGGTCCTGCACTACGCCGCTCTCGGAAGCCGCTGGCCCGCTGGACCGTCTTCGCCTTCGTCTCCACCTTGGCAGCGGTGATCGCCTGGATCGGGGTAACTGTCACTCCGCCGGATGACAGCGGTCTCTCGGCTGTTTTTTTTCAGCGGAGTGCCCGAGAGGCTTTTGCCAAACTCAATCCTCAATCGCTCGATTGGCGGCCAATCGAGCAATCTGCGGGCCCTGGACCGGTCAGCCTGTTTGTCCCGCAAAGAGTGGTCAAACAATCCCAGGGCTGCGATGCATTCCTTGACCGAGTTGGCAGCCGGGCGTATCTGCTGCAATCGCCCCAAGCTCCGGGAACCATTGCTGTGCTGTTGGTAGCCAGGTTGCACAAATTCGATCCGGAAAACCCGCCGGAGCTGGAGGGCTATCCGCCAACTCCCAGCCGCGCGAATTCCAGTGAGCCGCTTGTGTCAGTCTGGCGCGAAGGCGATCAGGTTTTCGCCTTGGTCGTTCAGCCAGATCCCGACCCTCGTCATGCTGAGGACTGGAAGGGCTTTCTGAACATTTCCGCCGGGCCGATTGCCTCTCGTGTCCTGCCGAGGTCGTTTCTGCTGCGGCGGGCTTGATCCTGGCCACTGTCGCCTTTTTTCTTAAGGGAAGAACCAGGTTGCCGGAAAGATCATCAACGATGATCCTTTTGGGCCGCTGGGACGATCACCACAGCCTCGGCGATGACATTGCCCTCGGTCTGTTTGTTGGCCAGCTCGATGCCGGCTTGATTGCGAATTTCCAACACCCCTGGTGAGCGAATGGTCAGCGAAAGATCTTCCCGCCTGGTGGCTGCGGCTAGTTGATCAGCAACTTGTGGATTCCGCCAGCCCGATAGACCGCCGCCGGCCCATTGGTTGCCCGAAGGGTCTCAGCGGCCCAAGCGAGAAGGACCTCGCCAACTCCTGGCGGAGAAAGCTCACACTGAAACCGGGCTTGGCAGATTGTCCTTTGGCTTGCTGGCCATCATGGAGGTCATTGGAGCCAAGCCAATGGGGGTATGACCGAACAAACGCCACAGAGCCTGGTCACTTTGGCTGGGCAATTGTCGGGAACCCCTTGGGGCTGTTTTTTCGGGCCCCAAAACATTGTGGGGATTTGTTGGGGTGTTTGGTGGCCGAGGATTTGGCTATCAGCAGGAAGTCGCTCTCGCAGTCGCGGATCGCTCACATCTCCGACTGCCACTTCCGCCCCAATCAGAATGCTTCGCAGAGAAGCGAACTCTCGAACGTCGGGAGGCTCTGTCGGCCCCCTGCGTTGAGCAACATTTGGAGAGAAGAGGAATTGCTGCGATGGGTTGTTCCAGGGGTTGATCGTTCTGGAAGTTCAACAGTCCGGTTTGGCGTTCCGGGTTGGGAGGAGTGGTAGGATCAGGCCACTTCGGAGAGGAAGGCGTCGACGACCGGAGCTGGGTTGAGCTCCCGGACCGATCGAATCCACCAATCTCGGCCCTTGGAGAGGTCAGTCATCCACACGAGCACCGTCACCTCGGCTCGTTGTTCGTCGGTGCCGAAGAACCCCTTTTGGTCGAGATCGCGGAGGGCACCGATCATCGCTTCTGCCACCCCGTTTTGGCAGTCTTCCGCAGAGTGAGCACCACTCTGGTAACAAGCGTCGATCTTGTCCCAAATGGGTCCCCAGTAAGTGACCGAATCGACTGCACCTCGGTAGCCCCACTCCTCGGGACAATAGGTGACCACGCCCATCTCGACGGTTTCGTCGTCGTGGATGTACTGATCCAACGCTCGATTCAGCGACTCCTTGGTATTGATCGCCGGGGTTGGGCGTTTGCCTGACCCATCGGCACATAACGCGTAGGCGTAGATCTGTTCGTTGGTCAACAGTTTCCGATAAGCAGAAAAGGTCAGCCGACAGGCACCAGCCATCTCACGTCGGAGTTGTTCAAAATCAAAGGGTGCCACGGGGTCCTCCCAAGCGTTGCCCAAGGTCCATTGCTGCCGAAGTCACCCCAACATAGCAAGACTCACCCAGCCGACAAAACGACCGACCAGGTTGGCGGGCAACCGACACGCTCGCCAGACTGCGTTCTCAACGCGGACCGAATCATCCTTCTGGCGTATCTCCGACGGGAACGTTTCGGAAGAAGGATTCCGACCAGGCGGATTGACAATCAAACGCTGTTCAATTCCGGGCAGTTCACTCAAGCGACTCAGGCAATCAGATCCTGCAAGATGTGGCCATGCACGTCCGTAAGTCTCATGTCCCGGCCGCTGAAGCGGAAGGTCAGTTTGGTATGATCCATTCCCAAGAGATGGAGCATGGTTGCATGCAGGTCATGGATCTCCACCTTGTTTTGCACCGCGAAATAGCCGTACTCATCGGTAGCGCCATAGGCCTGGCCTCCTTGGATGCCACCGCCGGCCAACCAGATGCTAAAGCCGAAGGGATTGTGGTCACGGCCGTTTGATCCCTGGGCCATCGGCGTGCGGCCGAACTCGCCTCCCCAAATCACAAGGGTTTCTTCAAGCAGACCACTCCGCTCCAGGTCGGTCAACAAGCCAGCAATCGGCTTGTCGACAGCCAGGGCGTTGTCGGCATGTCCGCGGGCCAAGTTTCCGTGTTGGTCCCAACGGTCATGGCCCACCGAAGGGCAGGTCACTTCAACGAATCGCACGCCCCGCTCGACCAAACGTTTGGCCAACAAGCAGTTGCTGCCGAACTTGGCGGTTTGCTTTTGATCGACGCCGTAGAGCTCGAGCGTCGCCTTGGAGACATCCTTGAGATCCACCACATCCGGGACAGCTGTCTGCATCCGAGCCGCCAGCTCGTAGTTGAGAATGGCTGCCTCCAGCTCGTCGCTGGAGCCATACCGCTGGAGGGTGGTTGAGTCGAGTTGTTGGAGGAGTTTGAGCTTGCCACGCTGTCGGCCGGGACGCTTCTCGGCCGGGTTCAGATTCGCCAGAGGCTGCTTGCCGGGTTTGAAAACCGAACCTTGATAGCTGGCCGGTAAAAAACCACTCCCAAAACAGTCTAAACCGCCCGGCGGAATCAGCCCGCTATTGAGGATGATGAAGCCGGGCAGCTCCTGGTTTTCGCTTCCCAAACCAAAAGTCACCCAGGCTCCCATACTGGGGCGGCCTTGTTGACCATGGCCTGAGTGGAGAAAGTAGTTTCCGTTGGTGTGTTCGGAGAACTTGGAGACCATTGACCGGATGACGCACAACTGATCGGCATGCTGGCTGAGATGTGGGAACAGATCGCTGATCCACAGGCCGCCTTCACCGTATTGGCGAAATTTCCAAGGGCTTTTCAGAACGCTGCCGACGTTGTTGAACTGAGTCGGCGGCGTCTTCATCTTGATCGGTTGGCCGTGCTCTTTCGCCAGGCGAGGCTTGGGATCAAAGGTATCGACCTGGCTCGGGCCACCATCCATGTAGAGAAAGATGACGCTCTTGGCACGGGGCCGATAGTGCGGCTGCTTCGGGGCCAAGGGGTGATCGTCATCGGCGGCTGTCCCGGTGGCCGGAAGGTGCGGACTGGAAGCTTGGCCCCAATCCCCCAACAGGCAACTCAATGCCACTGCTCCAAAGCCATTGGCGGATTGTTGAAGCATCTCCCGGCGGGTCATCGGACCAGAGCGTACTCGGCCGCAGAACATACACTACCCCACTTCTCAAAAACTCAACCAGTTGATCAGAAACGCCAACTCAACGGCCATGCCTGCTGATGCCCGCAAGGACCTTAGCTTTCGCAGAGCCCACTCTGAGAAACCTGAGCAAGCACCAAGCCTCATCCGCACCGAAGGCCCAACGCACGGATTGGCACGCTCAGAACCACACGCTCCGATCCCAACGCTTTGAGGGCTGGTCCCAGAGTTCGAAGAACCATTTAGTGGAGGAAGATGAATTCCTTCATATTCATGAGCACATGGGCGAGCTCCTGCCAGCCCTCGGTGGGAATCGCTTCGCCTTCTGCGGTGTTGGTGATCTCGCGTAGGTAAGCCAAGGTACTGGTGACTTCCTGCTTGGTGGCAGCGCGACCCAGGGCCTTGAGGTACATCCGCTGGATGTGATCGGTGGCTGTTCCCTGTTCTTTGGCAATCCGTTGACCCCAGCGGTCGGCCTGTTGGATGACGAAGGGGTCATTTAACAGAGTCAACGCTTGGGCGGGAACATTGGTGGTCCCCCGGCTTCCGATGGCAGTAAAAGGCGTCGGGTAATCAAAGACCAAGAGCATCGGCGTCAGGAAGTTTCTTCGGACACTGATGTAGAGGCTGCGACGGCCTTCTGCATCGAGAGGACCACTTCGAGGACGACCTCGGCCCTCCATAAAAGGCGTTAGATGGGGCAAGACCCCGGGACCATACATCTTGTCGTTAAGTCGCCCGGCGACAGCCAACATCGCGTCACGGATCGCCTCGCCTTCGAGACGCTTGACCGGCCAGTGGTGGAGCAACTCGTTGGTCGGATCCAGGCGTTGCCCCGCCGGCCTGGGGCGACTGGCCATCCGGTAGGTGCTGCTGGTGAGGATCAGCCGGTGCAGTTGTTTGATTGACCAACCTTCGTTGCGGAAGTTTCGGGCCAGCCAATCCAACAACAACGGATGACTGGGCTTTTGTCCCATCCGGCCGAAATCATCGACCGTTGGCACGATGCCACGTCCGAAGTGGTGATGCCACAGCCGGTTGACCAAGACTCGGGGCAGAAGAGGGTTGGAATCGTCCACCATCCGCCGGGCGAGGGCCAATCGGCCGCTGCCTTGATTCGGAACTGGCTGATCGGCACCATTGAGGGCTTCCAGAAATCGCCTCCCAACGACCGGCCCCAGGGTGCGATGGTTGCCACGGATGAAGACACGTTCGTCTTCCCCGGTCCCGTCAACTAAGGCCAAAGCTCTGCGTGGTTTCGGCAAGTGCTTGGCAACGGCCTCTTGAGACCTCCTCAGGTCGGCCAATTGATCCGGCATCTGGTTGGCCGGGGCCAATCGGGCTGCCACCAGAACATTGATGATCGCCACATCCCGACGGTTGGGAGCCTTGGCCATCCGCCCTGCAATTTGCTGAAACGATCTGGCGGCAAGCGCTGCGAGGGCATCCGAGGAACCCGGACTGTGCCGCATCAGCTCCGCCCTGGAAAACGGACCCGCCTGAGTCGGATCAGAGCGATCTGCTGCCTTGCTGTTTGAGCTGACAGATTGACGATCCGAGAAAACGATTTTCTCGACAGCGAGAAAACCATCGCCTTCATCCAGAAATTCTACGTAGGCTGTATGGCCTTTCCACATGGAGACATTCTGTGAGATCCAGCGGAACTCCTGACCGTGACCGACCCCGACCTGGAGGCCGCCGTAGATCGGATTTCGAATGATTTGAAATCCATCGATGATCAGCCGAATGCGGCCACCCCCGCCGGCAACTCGGTAGTGGATGCGGTCAGTGGTGATCTCAAAGGTCGGGCTGCGAAGGATGCCTTGCAGCTGGGGAGACAAACGACCGCTGTCGGCTAAACCGCCTGGCGAAAGTCGCAGAGGAGCGGTGGCTCGGACATCCCCGACAGGCGTCGGCCCCTCGCCAAAGGCCCATCCGCTGACAAACCAATCGCTGTCGGCCCAACGATTCCCGAATCCGCCCTCAGCTGAAAAATCCGCAAAGAGTATCTCGCCGGAAGCCTCAGGTCGGTCGGTTGCCTGGAGTTGGCCCTGCCACTGCTTCAGGACAGCAGCAGAATCCGCCGCGACCATCAACTCAGCGAGTCTGTGCAAGGGGTGCTGGGGCAGGCCAGCGGCCTGGCGGAGCAGTTTCACCCAGCGGCTGAGCCGACCAGCATCGACCTTGTACGCTTGGGCGTAGTCCGCAACATCACGCTGACCAGGAAGAAAATCACTAAAGACGATATGGTCCAGGCCAATGTTTCCCCAACCGTCGGTCACCTGATCGACGACCTCCAAGTAAGCTGTCTTGCCAGCAAAGCGTCCCACCTCAAAGTGGGCCGGCTGGAGGCGATTCTCGTTGCCGCCGGTGAGCGAACCGACAAGCTTGCCTTCAACGTACAGATTGACGCAGGTCTTTCCTTGATGAGCACCGCCACCGATGAGCAAACGGATGTACCTGCGGCTAACGGGAAAGGGTTCACTGATGAGTTTGCCGGTGAACTTGTCGCCAACGTGTCGTTGGCCGGCTTTCCAGTGGGAATGGGAGTTCAGCAGCCCGCGGCCGTGAGCCTGCACGTCTCCTTGGTAGTCCAAAAGCGGCAACCGATTGGGGCGATCACCAAAGGCGGTCCCCTCAGCGGTCCACTTTTGGTAGCTGTCTTGTTCGAAATCATCAAAGAGGATGTCCCGACGAGGGGCTTGGCCTTGGCGGACTGGCTCGCCGGTGAGCACAGCTCGAGCGGCTCGCAGTTCCGACCGGAGTCGCTGCAAACCTTCCCCAAATTCCTGTTGCAGATGCTCCACGACGATGTGCCGCTCTGCCTGCTTCAACTCCTTCAGTTTGTTCACATGGGGTTTGAACAACTGCGGATGGTCGATGAAGGCCTCGGAATACCGACTACTCTGGAGATAACCTGCCAAGGCATAATAATCTTTGGTGCTAATAGCATCGAATTTGTGGTCGTGGCACCGTGCGCATCCGACGGATAGCCCCAGAAACGCCTTACTCAAAACATCCAGTTGATTATCGATCCGATTGGCTTCTTCTTCCCGAATATCGACCGGCGAGTGCTTTCCCTCGCCAAGGTGCCAAAACCCGGTAGCGATGACCGATTCGTTGTATCGTTCCGTGGGATGCCAACGAGGTTCCGTGAGCAGGTCTCCGGCGATATGTTCTAGGACGAACTGGTCATAGGGAACATCGTCATTGAACGCGCGAATCACGTAATCTCGGTACTTGTATGCCAAAGGGATCGCAAAATCGAATTCGTGTCCCAGTGTGTCTGCGTAGCGGACCAGATCAAGCCAGTGACGGGCCCAACGCTCCCCATAATGCGGGTTGGCCAACAAACGCTGGACCAGCTTGTCATAAGCGTTCGGAGACTGGTCAGCCAGAAACTCCTCGATCTGTTGGGGTGTTGGGGGAAGCCCAGTGAGGTCGAAGCTAACACGACGCAGGAGGGTCAGTTTGTCTGCCTCGGGGGCCGGGGAGAGCCCAGCAGCCTCAAGCCTGGCCAAGATGAAGCGGTCCACCTTGTTGCGGCACCATCTTGCATCCTTCACCTCAGGTGGCTCGACCTCCGCCAGAGGTTGCCAACACCAGTGCTCTGCCGCTCGACGCTGCAAATCAAACTCTTGAGCCTTAGCGACGACCCCTTGAACTTGTTCAGACTTGGGCCAAGGCAAGCCCAGCTTGACCCACTTGGTCATCACAGCAATCTGCTCGGGCTTGAGCTTCCCGTCCGGCGGCATCTGGTAACTGAACGGATCGTAGCTGAGGACTTCCATCAGCAGACTTTTGGCAGGCTCACCGGGAACAGCGGCCGGGCCGCTGTCACCACCTTTAAGAACTGCCGCTCGGCTGTCCAGACGCAGCCCGCCCTTTTGCTTTTGTATGCTGTGACACTTGTAGCAGTTGTTCACCAAGAGAGGGCGGACGCTCTTTTCAAAGAACTCAACGGCTGTTGGGTCGAATTCCGCTTGTTCTCCGGCCAAGGCCGAAGGCCATGGGCCAGGCAGCAACCATCCACACCAGAGCACTAAGCAGAAAACAACTTTTGCCGAAGGAATTGGAAACACAAGCCTAACCCGTGTTTGAGGCGTCTCGTCCGGAAAGAGTTCTGCCAACAAGATGTGTGGCAATCGCCGAACCCTGTCCAGCAAATCCCATCAATACTTCTGGATGATTACAACACGCTGCCGTCAAAGCGTCAACTCATCGGCTCATTCCAGGGGACTGACAGGTCTTCGCAGTGGCGGAATTTTCGGGCCAGACTCTCCGGGCCAGACTCTCCGGGCCAAGACTCTCCGGGCCAAGACTCTCCGGGCCAAGACTCTCCGGGCCAGACTCGAGGCCACCGGATGCTTCTGTCGCCGGAGCAAGCTCACCCTCAGCGGTTTGACACCGGGCAATCGGAAGGCTCCTCGATTGAAGGCTCGTGCCAATCGGTTAGTTTGGAGGGATTGGCCTACTTGGGCGTTTTGCTTGCTTGTGGCCTTGGCTCGGGGCTTTCTGAAAACGGGATCGGCTGGAGACTGAAGATGACTGAGAGGAAGCAGAGGACGACACGCCGCGGTTTCCTGCAGGGGAGTTTTGCTGCTGGCACTTTCGGGGCTTGGCCACTTGCGTGGCACCTGCACGTCTCGGGGGCCGAAGCCTTGCCAACACGTGAGAAGCTCAATCTGGGGATCATCGGGGCGGGGGGCCGTGGGAAGGCGAATACCGCGGGCGTCTCCAGCGAGAACATTTACGCTCTGTGCGATGTCAATCAGGAGGCTCTTCAACAAGCTCAGGGTCGTCACCCCAAGGCCAAGCTGTTTGCGGATTGGCGGAAGCTCATCGACGACCCGCAAGTCGACGCAGTGGTCATCAGCACCGCTGATCACCACCATGCCTTGGCATCCGTGGCTGCCATGCGGGCAGGCAAGCATGTGTACTGTGAGAAACCCCTGGCTCATACAGCACACGAAGCCCGGGTGATGCAGCAAGAGTATCTCAAAAAGCGTGATCGGATCGCCGTGCAGATGGGCACACAAATTCATGCCTCAGGCAACTTCCGCCGCGTTGTCGAGCTCATCCGAGCCGGTGCCTTGGGAACCGTCAGAGAAGCTCACCTTTGGTGTGGCCGGTCGATCCGTCCCGTGGAGCCGAAGCTAGACCCAAAGCCTGTTCCCAGCAGTTTTCATTGGGATATTTGGTTAGGACCAGCAGCAGAACGTGGTTACAACGCAGGCTATTGGAAAGGTGGCAACCTCAACTGGAACCGCCGCTGGGACTTTGGCAATGGTGTGCTGGGAGACATGGGCAGTCATCTGATTGACCTCCCGTTTTGGGCGCTTGGTCTCCGCCACCCCACCAGCATCGAGTCTGACGGACCAGCGGCCGACGAGATCGCCTGTCCGCCCTGGCAAGTGGTTACTTGGGAGCATCCCCAGCGAGAAGGCGAGCCGAGTTGGTCAGGCCCGGTGAAGGTCGTCTGGTATCACGGTCCTGAGGGCATGCGTCGCAAGTCGGAACTGCTGCAAGCCAAAGTTGGCCAAGATACCGACCTCAATCGCTGGCCCATCGGAGTCGCCTTCGTCGGGGCTGAGGGTGTTTTAGTGGCCGACTACGGCAAGATTGTGCTCAGCCCTGCCGCCAAGTACGCCCGGGCGGCTCGTCCGCCCCAGACGATCGAGCCATCACCAGGGCATTACCGAGAATGGATCCGCGCCTGTAAGACCGGATCGGTCACTCTGTGCAACTTTGACTACTCGGGGGTCCTGATTGAGCATAATCTCCTGGGGAGTGTTGCCCATCGTGCCAGCAAGAAACTGCAGTGGGATGCCAGAGGGTTCCGAGCGACCAATTGCCCGGAGGCTTCTGCCTTGCTCACCAAGGAGTATCGAAACGGTTGGACCTTGTAGCCTGGTCCCCAACCGGCCGTTCTGAGGCCCAACACCCCCTTACAGGCACAGATCCATGGGACGACTTGGGTCCTTACGAGGAGAGGCCCTCTGGAGCCGGCCGGCCTTCTGGGGGCTGATACTTCGCCCGATCCCAACGCTGCGGCGGGTTGGGCCGGTAGCGAGGCTTGGCATCAACCTCTGGCATCGTCTCGATCACGCCCATCAGACGTTGGAGGGCCTGAATGGCCTCAGGATCTTGAGATTGGAGCAAGTTTTTTTCTTCCCAAGGATCTTGAAGAAGATTGACCAGCTTTTCTGGCTGGCGATTCTTTCCCACCCAGAGCTTCCAACGTTTGTCGCGGATCACCCGGTCATCGTAAGCTTGGGCGGGCACCACGCGATTGTCCTGGAATTTGGCAGGCTTGCCACCGACTGAGAGAATCCAGGTTCTGGGTGAATCCTTGGAGTTGCCAAGAATCAGTGGAGCGATGGACTTTCCGTCCAGGACCCACTGGGCATGAGGCGAGTGGGCATGAGGCGAGTGGGCATGAGGGGACGTTCCGGCCAGTTCAGCGAGGGTGGGCAAGATATCGGTGAAGTCGGTCAAGGCGTCAGTTTCGACCCCGGCGGGGACTTGCCCGAGACCGTTGACAATCAAGGGGACTGCCGTGCCAGCCTCGAGCATCTTTCCTTTGGCCCCGCGGACCGCACGTCCCATCCGACGGCCGGTGATTCCGCCGGATGTGCCGTTGTCGGTGGTGAAGATGATGATGGTCCGACGTCGGAGTCCCAAGTCCTCAAGGCCTTGGACAAGCCGGCCGACAAGTTTGTCGGTATAGGCGACCATGGCTTTGTGCTTGTCGAGTCGACCCTGCGTATGGGGATGGTCTGGGGTGGTCACCAGAGGCCCATGAGTCAGACACATCGGATAGTACAGCAGTTGGGGCTGGTCACGATGCTTTTGCATGAAGTCGAGCAGAAAGTCGCAAAAGACATCGGGACCAAACTTGCCTTTGAAGGTCTTGCTCTGGCCGGTCTTGTTTTGCCCGGTTTCTCCTGAGCCGTTCTTGCTGGTCTCGCTTTTGTAGAGATAGGGATCCCAGTACCGTTTGTTGCTTGGGGGATTCCCTCCTTCTGCTCCGGTCCAGACACACCACTGATCGAATCCTGCCTCGTGGAGTGCTTGGGGTTCGACTCGAAAATCATCGATCTGCCATTTGCCAGCGATGGCAGTCGCATAGCCTGCTTTCCGCAACAACCGAGCCAAGGAGGCGTTCAGCTGGGGATCGAAATGACAACCGCATCCCCAGCGTGGGACATCCCAGTGATTGGTCCAGCCGTGCCGAAAAGGATACTGACCCGTCAGGAGAGTCACCCGTGTGGGAGTGCACTGCGGCATACAGTAAGCATTGCGAAAGAGCATGCCGGTGGCCGCGAGCTGATCGATATGAGGAGTCTGGATTCCCTGGGCCCCGTAACAGCTGATCCATTCCTTACCTAGATCGTCGACCAAAATAAACAGGATGTTCGGCTTGGCCGCGACCTGGGGCGAGTCTCCTTGGGAAGCTCGACTCAATTGGGGCGGTGACCCCCAACAGGAGGATCCCGTAGGCAGCAGAGCCAGCCCAAACGATGACAAGGCGACAACGAATCTGACCAGTGGATTCATCAGATGATCTTTGCTCGTTTGCGACACTCGATTGGCAGACTCTTTCGCAGAGTCTTGCTTGACTCCCGGCAAGGATGGTTCAACGCAACAACGACCAACCCGGCAATTGGGGATTCCGCGGGCAGTCGATCGTTTCTTCAAGGCGCCTTGGTGGGACGGTGACGGGTTTGATCACAGGAGGCCTGCCATTTGAGCAGAGCCTCACTCATCCGATCGACGACCTCTGGGCGTGCGGAGGCGAGGTTCTTTGTTTCGCTCGGATCGTCAAGGAGATCATAGAGCTCCCATTCGGCGACTGGGGCGTTGCCGTTGTCGGAGCGGGGTCGTTTTTTATGCCGGTTGTGGATCAATTTATAGCGGTCATCGCTCAGAGCAGACTGGCTTGCTGAGCGAAACCCAATGGGCATCGCGCGTTGTGTGGACTCGCCTCTGATCATCGGCAGCAGAGAAATCCCGTCGATCGGGGTCTTGGCAGGCTTGTCTCCCAACACATCCAACACGGTGGGGAAATAATCGCTGGTCACAGCGGGGAAATCCGTGGTCTGGGCTTGGCTGATTGCTCGTGGCCACTCCAAGACCGCTGGCACCCGAATGCCCCCTTCGTAAAGGGACCTTTTCCGACCCCGAAAAGGACCAGACGAGCCTTGGGCGCGATGTCGTGGTTTCGGGTTCCCCTCTGGGCCGTTATCCGAACAGAACCATAACATCGTGTCCTGGGCCACCCCGAGTTCACGCAACTTTGCCCGGAGTCGGCCCATCTGCTCATCAAGTGCCGTGACGCATGCGTAAAAGTGTTGTTTGTTTTCCGGCTCTTGCGGGTACAGGGCCAAGTACTCCGGCCCGCCGACAACAGGCAGATGCGGTGCATGAAACCAGATCACCGCAAAGAACGGCTTGTCGGCTTTGGCCGCCTGATCCACAAAGTCCAGAGCCTCGTCCATGATCACCCGGGAATCGTCGCCTTGGATCTGCTCCGGTGCGGCAGGCTGATCTGGTCCAGTCCAGTAGCGGGTCCCGAACCGTTGATAGTCCCCAGGCTCCCACCAAGTGGGGACTTTCGCCTCCGTCGAAAAACAGACCTGAAAACCGTTCTCCCAAGGCGGCGCGTAATCAGTGGTCGCTCCCGGTCGCCCACGATTGGAATCTTTCACTTTGGTGGTTAACGTTCCCAAGTGCCATTTGCCAAAATGGCCGGTGGCATAGCCATTTTTAGCAAGAATTTCTGCTAAACAGACCTCTTCAGCTCTCAAATGCCCTGTATTGGCGAAGGTAATTCCGTAACGATAGGGATGTCGCCCGGTCAAGCAGGAGCCCCGTGTGGGACTGCAAACAGGCGCAGCAGCGTAAAACCGCTGAAAGACCAAGCCGTTTCGGGCCATGGAATCCAAATGCGGAGTCTTGATGGTCTGATGGCCGTTGAAGCCCGTATCGCCCCAACCAAGATCGTCGGCCATACACAAGATGATGTTGGGAGTCGGTTCCTTGGCCCTGCAAGGTGTCACGATCCCAAGCAACGCGAAAGCCACCAACACCAGCACAAGACACTTCTGATCAGCTTGGGATCTCGATTCACCGGTGAAAGAGTTCATCTGCCCATAGACTCCTAGGAAAAGCTGGATCCGTTCAACACAAATAGACTGCACATTGACTTGGCAATTCTATTGCAGCGGCTTCTTGGAGGGTTGCTCAGTCGCGTTGGCGGTGACCTGGTCCAGCCAGAGTTTGAGGTCTTGGCTCATCCGCTGGACTCGCTCTGGGTGCCTGGCGGCGAGATCGTTTGTTTCCCCGAGATCCTCAGCCAGTTGGAACAGTTGGCTCTTTCGGCCGGCAATCACCAGCTTCCAGGGCCCATCTCGCATGGCACGAGCCTTATTGAAGGCCCAAAACAGCTTGCGATCTCGCAGGGTGCCATCCTCGGTCAGCACCGCGGTGAGGTCCACACCGTCGAAGGGGCGTTTCTCGGGAAATTCAACGCCCGCCAGTGAAAGGGTTGTGGGCATCAGATCCACTGTTGCACACAACGAGTCATTGACCGAGCCAGCGGGAACACGTCCGGGCCACCAGGCCAAGGCCGGAACCCGATGTCCTCCCTCCCAGAGAGTCCCCTTGGCCCCACGCAGCGGTTTGTTCTTTCCCACCAGTCTGCTGCCGCCGTTGTCGGAGCAGAAGAACACCAGGGTGCTCTTGTCTAACTGAAGCTCTTTGAGTTTGGCCAGAATCGCTCCGACGCCCTGATCCAGTTCAGAAACCATCTCGCGGTAGGCTGTACGGATCCGGTCTTGGTTGCGGTCACGCAGCGTCCGCGGCTGCCCTATTTCGCGGAACCCGGTATCCTCCGGCCCTTGGTAGGGATAATGGGGGGCAGCGTGAGCTACGTACAGCAAGAACGGCCGATCTCTGTGTTGGCTGATGAAGTCCACAGCGTGCCGATTGAGCAGGGTGGTCACATAGCCTGGCTGCTGAGCCTTCTGATCACCAACCCACCAGTCGTACTCCCCAGCTTGATCGATCTTAGCAAAGTAGTCGATGTTGCCGCTGACAAACCCTCGATACCGTCCAAATCCATGATGAACGGGGTTGTACTTGGGATAATACCCCAAATGCCATTTCCCGAACATGGCTGTGGTATATCCGGCTTGTTGAAGGCCCTCGCCGAGGGTCAATTCCGCGGCTTGGATTCCGTGATAGTGGACAGTCGCTTTGGGGTCAGCACGAACGACACCGGGGATTCCCGCTCTTTGTTGGTAACGGCCGGTGATCAAGGCGGCGCGAGTCGGGCTGCAAACAGGACCGTTGGAGTGGAAGTCGGTCAGCCGCATCCCTTCGGCGGCCATCTGATCCAGATGCGGCGTTTTGATCCAGCCGCCATAGGTGCTCAAATCGCCGTAGCCCAAGTCGTCAGCCAGGATGATGACGAAATTGGGCAAACGGTTCTCGGCGGAGGCGTTTGGACCACCTGAAGCCAGCAACTCCCCAGCGGGCAACACAAGCAACCCACTGACCAGCAACAGTGTGAGGGAGTATCCAAAACAGCCTCCGATCGCTTTGGCAGGCTCTGGCGGAGACGCAGACCACATCGATGATTCCTTAGATGACGGATGAATTTGGCTGTGCCGGCAATCAGCTGTCTTGCTGAGCCTCAGAAGAGTCTTCGCCCCAAAGCGACCACCTGCCCGTGTTTGTGATGACCGGAGGGGGTCAGCCAGAGGCACCACCGGAAGGGCGGATCCTCTGTCGTTGCTCAAGGAACTCGTCGAGAACCGTTCCGAGAATTCGTAGTATCTCGTGTTGCCACCTCCGGGGCAACTCGCCAGCCTCCAAGAGAGTGGAGCCAGATGTCAGACTCAAGAAAACCGACGAGCGAACAAGACAACCGCCAACACCTTCACGCGGCGGCGTGCTTGGACCGACTGCCAGGGGCAGACCAACTGGCAGTCGCAGATATCGAAGGCTGGGATGAAGAAAAGTATGCCTGCCCAGTAGAAAAACCCCTCAGCGACCAAAGGGCATCGAGGGGTCCTCGAGGAACTCACCAAGCTGGAGGAGTTGGTTCGGTTGCAGCCAGAGGATCTGCGCGGATTCGTTGGAGGCTCGCTCTTGGTCTTCGGCGAGATCCTGGCTGGCTGCGAAATGACCTCATTGGGGTGCTTGTCAGCCAGCCCCCTGCGAGATCTGAGCATATTCCGCTAAGAATCTGCTTTAAAAGGCCAACTGAAACTGTGTTCTCATCAGCCAACCGACATCTGAAGGCCGCAGATCCGCCCGGGAGCTGCTCAGTGGAACGCCGTTGACGTGCGTCAGGTCAAAGTTCAACTTCGCATTGTGGCCTTTGATGTACCAAACAAAGCCCCCGGCGACTTCGTCAAAGCTTTGATCAAATCGACCCAGTGCTTCCGAGTCGCCAACAATCCGCGACCACCGAGCGATCAGTTCAAGTTTTTCGGGATGGAGAAAATAGCCCATCTGCAAGTTGAACCCATGGTCGAATAAGCTGGGCACCGCTCCCCCGCGAAAATCAGTCACGTTTCGCTGGTAATACTCTGCAATCAGAGAGAAACCCAGATATTTGAGTTGGGCATCAACAGTTGCCAACCAAACATCGTATTGGTCGACACCGGCAGGCAGCAGGCTGGAGAGAGTCACTCCCGAGTCGACGACCCTTGGGTTACTGAACTCGCTGTTCCCGTCGGCGTCGATGTGACTCCAGGCCACTGCTGCCCCAACTCGCAGCGAAGGCAGTTTGTGGTAGCTCAAATCGGGCTCACCGTCGTTGCCAAACTCGCCGAGCAGATCCGAAAAAACTCGCAGCGACCAGGCCAGGTTGTGGTCCAACCCGGCATCGCGGTTTGTACTCGTGTTGCCTGTCTGAAATCCATTGAACACGGCCGTCTCGAAGTGCACCGGAACTGCCCAGTCCCCGATTTGACCATAAAAGCCGAACCCGATGCTGCGGTTCAGATCAAAGAAGAGACTCGAAGTCGCCCGATCGGAAAACTGCAATCGTTGTCCCGATTCCCTTCGGGATCGGTTCAACGGCACCTTCCACTTGCCCGCCCTGATGCCGAGTCGATTCTCTTTCCAACCGAAGAGGCTGTGGCCCACATCATAACTGACGAAGTAATCCAAAAAGACAACCTCACTCGAGCGGTCACTGTTTCCGTCGAGCTTGATAAAGTAGTGCAAGTCAGGGGTGTAAACGTGGCCGCTGAAATTGATTCGGAGACGCTCCAAGGAAATCGTATTCTGATCGTCATTGGGGCCGTCGGAGTCGAAAAGCGTGTGTCGCAATTGAAACCAACTACTCAGCCGCAACAGAAAGGGAAACTCTCCGGCGGTCAATGCCTCCGTTCCATCGTTGGCAACAACAAACCCCCGGTCATAGCCAACAAAGGTTGATGCTTCTTCAGATTGACCATCCACCTCTTGTTCCGGCTCAGCCTTCTTGGACGCATTCTTCTGGGACCCGGTCCCCTGAGGCTCACTTTGCGTCGGTTCATTCGGCTCCGGCTCGGTGGCCTTGGGCTGTTGTTGATCGGGCTGTTCAACGGAGTTGTCCAGAGATGGGCGATCCTCTGCCAAAAAGGACGGATCCTCCACGATGGTGTCTAAGACCGAGGCAATCCCCATGACCTCACGCGAGGGGGGATCGAACCAGTCGCCCGCCAAGCTGCCGCCGGGTGCAAGTAGGATGAAGCCGATGCTCAACAACCATGGGCTGGCTTGCGGAGATCGCGTTGAACCTGGAGCGTGTTTTGCCACCTCAACAAGGTGCCGGATTGCACCCTTCCCCTGGTAAGACCAGAATCACCAGTTGGCTGCCAAAGGCCAGATCAAGCCGACTTTGAGCGGGGCCCTAATGGGCCTATTCGGCAAAATCAGTCCATCAGGTCCCACCTGATCCGGGAGAAATCTTCCTCCTTCTGCGAAGAGTCCCACCTCGATCGCCCAACTTCGCCAGTCACCCTCCGAGGGGCCGGAGCTGACCGTGCCGCTGGTGGCCAAACCCTACGACGAGATCTTCTGAGCCACAACCAAATGCAATCGGTAAAGCATCGTCGCTCGTTCGTGCAGCCGGACATGCCAAGGAAAGGACTCCTCTTCTTGAGTGACCCGCCAATGGTGACCTTCTAAGGTCTGCCGCAGGGCCTCCGATGAGGTGCTCTTGTCATGGCCACTGGGCAACAGCCCGCCCAGCCAGCGATCCTGGGGGGTGGAGGCCGGCCAATCGTAGGGAGTTGAGAGCAGTAGATGACCGCCGGGAGCAAGCACACGGGCACACTCGGCCAACAGACCAACCGGCCAGCTCACGCAATCGAGTGTATTCACACAAATCACTGCAGCGAACTGACCCGAGGAGCAGGGAAGGGCTAACGTGTCGGCAACCCAAAAGTCGACATCTGCTGCCCCGACGAAACGAACTGGATACTCCTGCCGGTGATAGATCAATCCAACTTGTCGCAAGTCATAGCTGACAAATCCCTGGTGCAGAACCTGAGAGGCCATCCTGAGCATGCTGACATTGAGGTCCACCCCGAGGACGGGCCTCTGGAGACAGGCGGAGGCATAAAACACCCCCCGGCCGACAGAGCATCCCACCTCTAACACCGGACCAGCACCCAACGGCCCAGCCAAGTCCAGCAACCGCTGCAACACCCGAACCACACCTCCTGGCTCAACGGTGCCTCCGCCTTCTTGCTCCAGGTTCTCGAGCACCGGGTTCTCTCGCACCGGGTTCTCTCGCGCCGGGCTTGCCAGCAGCGGTTCATCATCGGCAGACTCTGGGCTCTCCTGGGGTGCTTTCTGTTGGTTGGGGTTGAGGTCGGCATAATGATCCCAGGCATAATGGCTGACCAACTGACGATGGGCCTCCCAGAGCGACCCGGCTCCCCAACAATTGCCCAGCAAATTGCTCACAGCCGGGCTGAGATCGTCGCGGGCCAAGAAGGCCAAGGCTTGGTCCGAGAGAAAACCCTCCAGCTTGGGGACCAACACAGGCAGTCCATCAATTATCGGGTACTGCTGAGCACATCGGCTTTGCTGGCATTGCAAAATCCCTTCGAGAATCGCCGGTTCTGAGGAGCCGGAGGGGATGGACTGGTCTCTGGTGAGGTCAGCTCCGCGGGGCTGGCTTGCGAAATGCGGCGAGACGGCCTGTCGGGTGACCAAGGCAACTTGGAGGGGAACGTTGTGCCCCTGAACCCGGCAAACCGGACAAACCGGGCAAAAGTTGGCCAGTAACGCTGGCTGCATCGAGGGGTCATCCTAGCGGGACTGTTCTCTGGAGTGAGGGGGTCGCATCTTGTGGCTGTGAAGACGCTCTGAAATTTCTCTGGTTGACCGCAGAGTTTACCTCATCCGTAGCGGCGGCGTTTCCGATAACCGGGCCACAGACATCATCGTGGGCGTTTCACTCGTCGTGACAGGTCCGTCACCCCAATGAGCAGACTCGGCTACAGCTTCCGTCGATCGACTTGGCTGCGAGCACAGGGCTGATTCCATGCCTGCTGATATCCCTTTTGCCGACAGGATTTCCCCTGGCGGCTTTCGGGTGAGCCTGTCTTTGGGCTCCCAGCGGCCTCGACATGGCGACCGGACCGAGACGCAAAGGAACTTTATGGTGCCCCAGGGCGATCGATCTCCACCAATGGAACGAGCACCTCAGCAACCATCGCCTGTCGATGTCCCCAGAGGGTGCAGTCGCTCTGGAGGGAATCTCCGATGTGCGTTGGCAGCCCTGTGGGCGACCACCCTCATCGCCTCAGTTGGGCAGATACCGGCCAACGCCCAGCCAGGCGTTGCGGAACCTTTCCGACCAACGCCTGCCTTGCCTCCCAGCGGTCCACCTCCCATCGCTTCGGGAGAAGCAGTTGGCCGGTCCAGGGGCACTCCCGAAGTGTTCCCCCACCGGAGCCACCAGCAACCTCCGATCCATCATCCGGTGGGCTGGCCTGGCGGTCACCCAGCCGGGATCCGAGCTGCGGGCCCAGGGCACTTTCCACCCCCAAACGATCAACTCACTGACCAAAGACAGGCAAACCAAAGACTCGCTGACCCTGCACCTTGGCCCGCTGGGGGACCCAGCCGCCGACCCCAGGCACCCCAGGCTTTTTCCTCGGGACCTGTGCCCTCTCAGCCTGGTGCTTTCCCGCCGCCCGGCCTGCGTCCGGCCATGCCGCCGTCGGGATCGCCGACCGATCCCTCTTTTGGTCCTGGACAAGCTCCGGCACGTGTTGCCCAGGATTTTCGCCGGGCCCCAGATGTCAATCGAAGACCGGCGGTCAACCAGGGCTCCTCTGGTTTTGTTCCGACTGGATATCTTCCAACACGAGGTGACTTTCCTGCCGACCGGGATCCGGTAAGGGCCGGGGCCCCTCCGGGTTGGCCAGACCAGCCAGATGTCGATTCTGGAAGAACCCCAGCGAACTTTGCGGCCTTTGAGGGGAGCCGAGTGGGCCCAAGCCTCTCTCAGCCTCTCCCTGCTCATCACAACCAGAATCACAACCACAGAGAGCTGTTGTCGCCCCAGCCAGGAGTTGGCCAGCCGAGGCCGTTGCCGCCGGATTTTCCGATCTCAGGTGCTGACGGGCCAGTCGGGTCAGCCGACCCAGACGAGGCGGCCGATCCACCAACAGGCGACGTTCCGCCAGCCCCGGTGGTGCTTCCCGGAGAAAGCCATGGCGCAGACCTATTGGCACCAGGATATCATGGGCTCCCAGAAGGCTTGCCTCCAAATGCCTACCTCGGGCCTCCCCCACGCCCGAGGGCTTCCGATTTGGGGTTGGGAGCGGTCTACCTGCCATTTGCTCCTTTTGAGCTGGATCATGCGCAACCGGGGGCCTACTTTCGGATGAGTTTTGAGTCGTTCTACAACTGGGAGTTCCCGGACCGGGCTGAGATCCTGTGGGCCAGAATCGGTGGAGGGCGTGGACCAGGAGCCTTCGACCGGACGGTTGATTTTCAAGAGATTCGCTTCAAGCTCGAGCAGGGTGGCGAGGCCATCAGCGCTTGGACGGAGTTCCCGCTACGTTCGATCGACCCTGAAAACAACAACAACACGACCGCTCAGGGAGACCAGGAGGTCGGCACCAAGATCGTCCTCTTCTCCGAGGGGCGATTGATCCTGACCCAGGTCTTCCGAACTTACATTCCCACAAGTATCCCCTCTCGGGGCCTAGGGACCGGACACGTCTCCCTGGAACCGGGTTTTCTCGGCAGTTTCCAAGCCAGTTGCACCACCATCATCCACGGCGAGATCAAGTACTGGTTTCCGCTCGGGGGTGACCCGGTTCACCAAGGCCAGGTGTTGAGGTATGGATTGGGGATGAGCCATCTGCTCTACGAGCGTCCCAATAGCGACTTCGCGATCACCAGTACTTTGGAGATGCTAGGCTTTGTGGTCCTGGACGGCCAGCAAACCATCGATGCCGCTGGGACGTTGCAGGATATCGACGGGACGGGCATCTTGTCGATCTACCCCGGCTTTCGCTTTTTGCTGCGAGAACGCTTCGAGCTGGGCCTTGGCGGCGGCTTTAGCATCAGCGAAAGCCATTTCGAGGAAGCCAAGCTCTCCATGACAATGCGGGTGTTCTTTTAACTTGGTTGTCACGCTGACCTTGCTCGGGTGTGCCAAATTGAGTTTGCCAGCGAAGGTTCTTGCCGGAATTCTTCAAAGGGCCGTAGGCTTGAAGGTCCACCTCTGCAAAGAGATGATCAGGGGATTGGTTACCATTTGAGAAGTCTCTTCTTTGCCCAAGCAACAGCCATAGTAACACATGACTACCGTTTCGCGTCCCAAGGTGCGACGCCAAGACTTGAAGCCGGGTGAGGTTCTTTGCGACCACTGCACCGGCAAGTGCTGCCACTACTTCGCGCTGCCGATTGATAAGCCCACCACCTGGCAGGAGTTTGATTTCTGCCGGTGGTATCTGCTCCACGACGCGGCGACGATTTTTACCGAAGACGACACCTGGTACCTCTGTGTTCACACGGTCTGCGAGCATCTGCAGGAGGATCACCGCTGCGGAATTTACGCCACACGTCCGCAGATCTGCCGGGACTATTCCACCGACGAGTGTGAATATGACGATGACTCGACTTATGAACGGTACTTTGAGACCGGGCAGCAATTGTGGGAATATGCCGAAGCAGTCCTCGGCCCGCAGCCTGGTGGCAACCTGCGTACGATTCAGCCGCCGCTGTTGCCCGTTGAGTGACCGGGCCTCACTTTCCTGACAAAAGCTGGTCTCTCCAAAAGCCCTAAGTGTCTGCAAAAGCCCTGGGTGCCTGCAAAAGCCTGGGTGCCTGCAAAAACCCTAAGTGTCTGCAAAAGCCTGGGTGTCTCCAAAAACCCTAAGTGTCTGCAAAAGCCCTGGGTGTCTGCAAAATCCTGGGTGTCCACAAACAACGGTCGCCCCTTTCCAACCGAATAGGGCGACCGTGATGCGTTCAGGCAGATCGCTGCAGCCAGAGAGTGCCGAGCCTGATTGCAGGGGAGTCAGGCAACCAACCGGGTTGGGTTTGGCACACCAGTTTGTGGGTCGCTCCTGCAAGGGCCTTTGGCCAACTCGAGCATTGGCACCAGAGCTAGGGAGTCGCTCCTGCCTTCTCCAGTTCTGGCTGACTGATAGCGATGCTGGCGCCGCGGAAGTACCGCTTGATCAGCTCCTGCACATCGTCCACGGTCACTTGACCGATGCGTTGGTCAAAGGATTCGTCGTAGTCGTAGCCCAAGCCGTACAGCTCGTTGAGGGCCGCCTGAAAAGCCTGTTCTCCTGGCGTGGTATTCCGCAGCGAATGAGCGGCAATCAGCTTCTGTCGGGACCGCTCAAACTCCTCTTCCGGGATCCCCTCTTGAACAATCTTGGCGAGGTTGGCCTGGATTCTCTCGACGACCTCTTGGCTTGTTTCCGGGCGTGTCTGAGCCATGAACACGAAGTACCCAGGCGCCAAACCACCCAATTCGATGCCGAAGACGTAGTACACCAGCCGATTGCCTCGAAGCTCCTCAAACAGCCGGCCACCGGCTCCCCCACCTCCGGTGAGCACCGCAGAGATCATCCGCAAAGTCGCCTGTTGCTCTCGGGCGTGAACACTACTGACCGGATAACCAATCATCACCATGGAGGTATCCGGCTGCTGATTGGCTAAGCGATTGACCGCCTCGGGAGCATCCTCCGCCTGGGGAGTCCGAACAACGGCAAACTCAGGGAAGGAAAACTCCTCGCTCTTGGGCACAGCGCCAAAGGTCCTTTTGATCGTAGCCAGCGTTTTCTCTGGATCGATATCGCCAAAGATCGCCAGCACCATATTGTTGGGAACAAAAAAGCGCCGGTGATATTGCTTAGCATCGTTGACGGTGAGCCGGGATACGGTTTCGGCCGTTCCTTGGACGGTACGGCTGTAGGGGCTGGTCGCCGGCAAGTGCGAGGTCCAGAAATCGAAAATCTCTGTCTGGGGGTTGGCAGCACGGGCGGCAATCCGGTCGAGGTGGATCTCTTGGACTTTCTGAAACTCCTGCTGGGGAAAGGTGGGCTCGAAGAGGACTTGATAGGCATAATCAAAAGCCGTTTCAAAGTCGTCGCTGAGCACGCTGGCTTGCAAATACGAGGTATTACGTTGACTGGCGGTGGTCAGCGAACCGCCGATGGAGTCGAAGTATTCGGCGATTTGCTGGGCTGTGTACTTCTTGGTGCCCCGGCTCATCGTCTCGGTAGCCAACGTTGCCAGTCCTGCCTTCTGCGGAGTGTCGACCAGCACGCCGCCTTTGACAAACGCTTGCAGACTGACAATCGGTAAGTTGGGCTGACGCTTCAGCAACACCACCAGCCCGTTGGGCAGTTCCTCGCGAATAATGTCCGTCTCGCCCCCGGTTTGCCGGCCTTGGGCAACCGTCTGGGCTGGCGTCCCCGGCGGCACAATCACCACCGTGTTCTGCCGCTCAGGCCGGAAATACTTGCGGACAACCTCTTGAACTTGCTCTGGGGTGACTTCTTGGATGCCTGTGACATACTGGTCATCGAACAACGGGTCACCGGTGGCTAAGTAGCTGCGAGCCAGACTCTCGGCCTGAGCCTCGACTGTGAGCTGCCCAAAAACGTGTTCGGCTGCTTTTTGGCGTTTGACTTTAGCCAATTCCTTGGTGTCGACAAGTTCGGTTTTCAGGCGTTGGATTTCCTCCTGGACAATAGCCCGGCACTGGGAGAGGTTGTCCGGATCACAGCGGAAGCCCACCTGAAACCACCCCTTAACAAAGCCAGGGGTGTAGCTGGCGCTGGAAACACTCACCGCCAAGGGGTTCTCCAGCTTGAGACGACGGCCAAGCCGTGAGCTGTCTCCGGTGGCCAGCAGATAACTGGCCACATCCAGAGCATAGAGATCGGGGTGTTGCAACATCACCGTGGGCCAGGCCACGGCAAAGTCAACTGTTGAGCCAGGCATTTCGATCCGTGTGCTTCGAGGAGAGGCCTGATTGGGCTCCTCACCGAGCTCGATCTCCGGCTGAGCTCGACGGACGAACGTGGCGAACCGCTGCTGGATCTCCTTGAGGATCTCCTCGGTCTGAATGTCTCCAACAACTACAAAGACCATGTTGTGCGGGGCGTAACGGCCCTTGTAGAAGTCCAACACATCCTGACGCGTGACCCCCTGCAACACCTGCAGATAGCCGATAATCGGCACCCGCGTGGCATGACGAGTGAAGACAAGCTCTTTCATGGCCTGGTAGCCAACACGCAACCGTTGGCTTTCGCCCATCTCCAACTCGCGTTGGACGACGCCTAACTCCCGACGGTATTCGTCCTCCGGAATCGCTGCGTTCTGCATGCTGTCGGCGATCAACTCAATCGCGACGTTGGCTTTCTTGGAAGGGCAGTTGATGTAATAAGCGGTCACATTGTTGGAGGTGTACGCGTTGGTCTGCCCGCCGAGAGTATCGATGATGTTGGAGATCTCTTTCTCGGTTCGGTTGGTGGTTGAGCCCCCCGCGACCAAATGCTCCAACAGGTGGCTGATGCCCATGCCGAGGTACTTGCCTTCATAGGCGCTGCCGGTGTTGTCAACGTAACAGCGAACAGTGGCCACCGGAGCAGTATGGTTTTCCTGCACAAGCACGGTCATCCCATTGCTCAACTTGGCTAGAGTCACGCTCTTGGGCAGTTTTTGAGTTTGGGTGTACTCCAAGGTTGCCTCGGCACGATGTTCCACTGCTGGCCTTCCCGGCGTCGGCCGGCCTCCTGAGTTGGTTGGTGGCTGGCCTTGGACCAAAACTGAACCAGCGGTGGTGGCAACTAGGGCGACCACCGCAGCGGTCAACATCCGTAACCCCGAACGTTGCATGCAATGTCTCTCCGTTGTTGGGAACCTGTCGGTTGCTGGGAACCTGTCGGTTGTTGGGAACCTGTCGGTTGTTGGGAACCTGTCGGTTGTTGGAAATCAAGCCGCTGCAAACCAAGTCTTGGAAAACCAAGTCTCTGCCAATCAAGATGCTGCCAATCGAGATGCTGCCAATCGAGATGCCGCCAATCGAGATGCTGCCAATCAAGATGCTGCAAGAGAGCGTTGCAACTAGTTCCTGGGAGACTGAGTTTGAGTGGATTGGGTGCCGGCAGAAGGGTCATCTCAAGACAAGGATTGGGAAGGCCGGGAAACAAGTGGCTCAGAAAAAGGCTTCCCGGAACGGCTGAAGAACTCACCAACTGCATCGCTTCTTGGGTGAGAATTCGGCCGAATCACCTGTTGGTTCGATATCCTAGAGCCGATGGCCTTGGGAAGCCACCCGCCGCGTTGGCCAGAGCCTGGCGGGCCAGCCGGTTCCACCTTCATCCTCAAAGTCTTCTCCCTAATCCAACGGAGAGAGGGCTTTGTGGTGGGCAGCTGGCCACCCGGCCCAGCGGGGAGTTGGAACATTGCTTGGAACGCATCTAACGTGCTTTCGCCTTTGTAACGGAGGTGTTCCTTAAGCGTTCTGGGAACAACTCTTGGACCAGCCTAGACGAACCAGTGAACCCAGTCGGTCTATCCTATCGGTCCCAGGAGATGGGTGACCACTACAACAGTTCTATCTTGCAACACCGACAACAGGCATAGGGTCCTGTTGGCCGATAAGTCGAAAACACGACGTTTTCCGGGGCTACGGAGTGCCATCGCAGAAGGGGCCAAACCCCCCAAACTGCAGAATCGACACTTCCCTATGGACCATCACTCCGGGCAGATCCTGTGGGGGTTGAGGATGCTCAACTGGTACGTGCGAATGCTGGTGTTGGCGGGTTTGGTCGCCGCACCCCCGTTGTGCCTTGGGGCAGACCCCCCGGATGAGGACCCAGATCAGACGCCGGCCTCAGTGCCTCATTGGTTTTGGTCCAGCCCGGCCGACACGGCCGCTCCATCAGACCTCAATTGGGTGGACCCCCAAGGGTCTGCCCCGCCACCTCGGATGGCAAGCTCACCGACAGAGAGCTTCTCTCGGTCGGAAGGTCCGGCGGAGGATCCATCCGACGGAGACGCCCAGCCGGGTTCGGCAGTCCCCGCAAGCAAGGTGCCCAGCCGGGGAAGTCCAGGACGATCGTCTGCCACCGAAGAGCCGGCCACGTCAGTGGTGCCAACAACTCCAAGACGAGGTCCAACAGGACGCCGCCGCTCTCAACGCCGTCGCTCTCAACGCCGCGACCGGCAGGCTTTGCCTCTACCTGCTGACCAGACTCCTCCGTTGCGACCGACCCCTCTGAGAAACCTCGCGCAGCCTCCATCTGCCGAGGCTTCAACTCCGAATCAGCGGCCTCAAGAGAGCAACGGCAAGGTGATTCCCCCAGAGGGCAAAAGCACGCGGGTCTTCTGGGACAGTCACCCTGAGCAGTTGCCGCCTCCGCGGGACTTTCAGATTTTCCGAAGCCAACCTCCAAGACCCCCTGGTTCAACATCCCCCCCAGCGGATCTTACTCCTCCAGGAGAAGCTACTTTACCCCCAAACAACCCGTCTGCTGGCGGCAGTTCTCCGGGCCCTGGTTCTCCGGGCCCTGGTTCTCTGGGCCCTGGTTCTCTGGGCTCTGGTTCTCGGGGCTCTGGTTCTCGGGGCTCTGGTTCTCGGGGCTCTGGTTCTTCAGGGTCTCAACCGGCAGGCTCAGCTGAGTCAGCCGGTGAGGAAGGAGATGCCGGCAACCGAGGCGAAGCGGAAGGTCAGCCGAGGCCAACGGAAGATGGCAACGAGGAACAAACGGAACCTGCGTCTGAGGCCGAGACCGTGCAGCAGGGGACTCAGCAGGAGCAAGCCCAGGGAGGCACCGAGGGTGTCGCCGGAGAGTCGGCGGACCCTCAAGATGAGGACGTTGAGGCCGATCCGCGGTTGTTCCGAGGACGTGTGGGGGCCTTTGGTGGTGAGAACATTGGGTCTGTGCAAGACTTTTTCAGTCTGGAAGGCTTTGCGGGGCGTTTCGGCGATGACGGCAGCTCGTTCAATTTTGTGGATTTGCGTTTGATGCTGCGGGAACGCGAGGATGTCAGCTTCACCCTCGGCGCCGGGAGCCGCTGGGAACAGCCAGGTTTGTTTGGCAGCCCTTCGGGAGTCATCGGCGTTAACCTCTACTTCGATCTCTGGGGGGAAGAGCTTAACAGCTTCAGCCAGGTGGCCGGGGGCTTGGAGTATATCACTGGGGACATCGATACGCGGTTGAACTGGTACGGCCCGCTGGGGACTCAACGAGGTTTTGTCAACTTCGCACCCAACGCGATACTCCGGGGCCGACATGTGTTTGTGGGACGACGCGAAGAGATCCACATGGGCGGAGTGGATTGGGAGATCGGGTATACCACACGGGTCGAGCAACGAGCTGACCTCCGGGGATCGTTCGGGTTGTATCACTTTGCCGGGCCGGGGGCCCCCACGGCAACCGGGGCCATGCTCGGCGTCGAAGCAACCATTGATCGTTCGGTTCGCCTGGGCCTGCAAGTCCGCCACGATGATGTGTTTGATAGCACCGCCCAACTGATGGCCATCTTCACTTGGCCTTCGGCAAACAACCAGGGACCACAAAGCCTCGCCGGCCGGCTGAGCGAACCGGTGCGCCGCCGCTACCATCCGGTGATTTTGAAACAGACAACGCTGATCCCCACAGGAGCGCGGCTCTTCTTTGTCGATGCCAACGGCGGCGGCGATGGATCGCTGGCGATGCCCGTCACCCCAGCGGAACTGGCGATGAGCAACTTTGATGACAACGACATCGCTGTGCTGCTTCCACGCAACGGAATCATCGCAGGCGACATCGCCCTGGATAACGGCCAACAAGTCATCGCCAGCCCTGATGCAGGTGGAGTGGCCACCACTCTGGTGGCAGACGGCAGGGTCCTGAGGGTTCCTTTGACCGCCGCCGACCAACTCGCTCGGACCGAGCTGAATGGGATGGTCACGCTGGGCGACGGCACGGTCGCTCGCGGCTTTGACATCATCAATACCACCGCCGGCAGCGGGATCGTGGTGGACAATGTCTCCACCACAGCCTCCATCGTCGAATTGAACGTTCTGGATGCGGTCGAGGATGGTCTCCAAGTGAACAACCTAAGCGGGACGCTGACCATCTCGGGAGGAACCACCGGGGGCACTTTCAGCAGTGCCGGAGATGACGGCATCGAGTTTGTCGGCGGCGTGGGGCGAGTCACCTTTGGTGATATCACCGTCAACCAGAGCGGTGACAATGCCATCATCCTAGATGGCTTTAGCGGGAACGCTGACTTCGGAGATGTCGTCATTGACACCGCAGGAACTGATGGCTTTGTGGCCGACGGTGGTGCTGGCACCTACACCCTGGAGAGCTTGACGGTCTCCAATACCGTCGGTGACGGGGCAGCGTTTCGCAACGCGTTCGTGGGGAGTGTGAGCGTTTTCGGCCGAACAACTCTCACCAATGTGGGAGATGGTCTGGAGATCAACGGCAGCGCTGGGGAATTTCTGCTTCACGGTTTGGATGTTGACCAAGGGACTGGAAATGGCCTGGCGTTTACGGACTTCTTTGGCCTGTTCACCAACATCGGCTCCACCAACCTCACCAACTTGGATCAATCCGGTCTCTTCAGCGACGGCAATTTTGGCGTGATCGCCTTAGGAGATACCGTCACGGTTGACACCACTGGCAATGACGGGATCTTTATCCAAGAAACCGCTGGGGAGATCACTGTGAACAGGATCGATGTTGGCAACGTGGCGGTGGGCTTTGTTCCTGTGAGGATCCGCGATACCAATTTCGGCACCGTTTCCATCCTCGGTGGTTCGATTTTGGGGGGAGCGGGCCAGCAGGCGGTCGTCCTGGATGAGTCTGCTCCTGGTTTGAATAGTGGCGTTTTCACGTTGAACAATTTGACCGCCGACCTAGCCAGCGATGCTCCGGCCGCTGTCCAAGGCACCTTCAGTCTGGCGTTTGTAACAGCCGAGAACAATACATTCACCATTGCCGATGGTGGCACGAATCAACTCGGCTTTGCTTTGAACTTTGCTCCAGACGCGAACTTCGCAGATACATTCACCGCCAACAGCAACACAATCATCTTTGGCACAGGCACCGACCAGATCGGCTTCGGACTGATCTCCGGCCCTGGCTTCACGGTCTTGGAAAGCACACGGGCCAATACCGTTATTGGTGCAGAAGACGACCAAATCCTCATTGGGAATTTCGATGGGGCTTTGCTGATCCAGTAGCCTCCCCAGTCTGAGTTGTCTCCAAAAACACCAACGAGTCTCAGCAATCCACTGGTCCCAAGGATCACTGCTTTTTCGGAGTTCACCTCCGCAGCGATCGACCGGACCTTGCCTGCTTCTCTTCTTGAGCTGCCTGAGCACCTCCCCGAAGGACCACTGCCAAGTGAGGCTTCGGGACCACCCCGACTGCTCACCCTGCGACAGTCGCTTGCTGGGAAGCTTTCCGAGAATCCAGAACAGCAGCCAAACCCCCCACCGAAACCACATCACCGCGAGCACATCACCGGCACGCCATCACCAGCACGCCATCACCGGCACGCCATCACCGGCACCACACCAGACAGCGACACCTAATTCAGGGGTGCATCGATGGAGGAAGCCTTCGACCGACGGCAGATCAGGGTGGGGGATTTTGCGCTCATCGCCGCTTCGGCGTGATCGGTTTGCGGATCGGAGGCGTCTTGACTGTTCCAGATTGTGGCGGAGGCTCACTCCCTCGGGGCCGGAAAGCGGCAGGACCCAACATCTCGCTTGCCAGCAGGTCTCAGGGGCCAGCAGGTCTCAGGGGCCAGCAGGTCTCAGGGGCCAAAAAGTCTCAGGGGGACAGGAGGTCACGGGGGGCAAGGCCCCTATCTGGGACTGTCCCAAGAGTGCCTTGGCACGAGGAAATCTCCCTGTTTTGAGGTCGCTGCTGGCCAGTTGGGGGGCTGCTCGCTATAACCATGGAGCACAGGCCGGGGCAACAGCTCACGAATTTCGTGGTATGGCTTCGACGATTTGTCATCGGCTGACAGACTCTGCAGTACCAGAACGCCGCGATCCATGATGAGCCATTGACCTGGGTAGCGGCACTGATGGGGCAGCCTCCGCCCAGCACGGCCCGAGAAGTCTGCAACGTCGCGGCCGTGGCTGGGGGGAGACCGGCGATTTCCTTGACCCTCGCGACCCGTGGAACCATTTCGATCACGATGAGCATTGATAGTCCTGTTGTTCAGCCTGCTGATCAGTCTGCAAAGTCTCACCCCGGCACAGAACGCTTTGCCAGTCGGGTGGTGATTGAACGCGTGGTCCCGGAGATCAACGCTGGCCAGTTCCCCATCAAACGGACTGTGGGAGAAGATGTGACGGTGGAGGCTGACCTGCATGCTGACGGGCACGACCTGTTGGCAGCGGTTGTTAAGTATCGCCACCTCGACGATCCGCAGTGGCAGTGGACAGCGATGATGCCCCTGGGGAACGATCGCTTTCGGGGGCAGTTCACCGTCGATCGCGAGGGGCAGTATGAGTACATCGTTGAAGGTTGGATCGATCGTTTTGGCAGCTGGCAGCGGGAGCTGCGGAAAAAACACGAGGCCAATCAGGATGTCTCCAGCGAGCTTCTGGAAGGAGCCGAGCACCTGCGAGAGGCGTCCGCACGAGCTGCCACCACCGACACGCAGCAGGATGCCCAACGCCTGCGGACTTTGGCCGATGGTCTGCGAGCCGACTGGCCCATGGACGATCGGGTGGCAGCTGCCCTGAGCGAAGAGGCAAGCACCCTGGTGGACTTGCACGGCTCACGGGATCCCGTCTCGTCGCATCGCCCGCTCAGGGTCGTCGTCGATCCGGTGCTTGCCCGTTGTGGGGCCTGGTATGAGATGTTCCCCCGCAGCGCGTCGCCTGATCCCAATCGCCCTGGGACTTTGCAGGATGTGATCAACCGGCTTCCCTATGTGGCCGAAATGGGCTTTGACGTTTTGTACCTTCCGCCGATTCATCCGATCGGCAAGCAATTCCGCAAGGGGCCCAACAATTCGCTTCAGGCCGGGCCCCACGATCCTGGCAGCCCCTGGGGGATCGGCTCGCAGCAAGGAGGCCACAAAGACATTCACCCCGAGCTGGGCACCCTTGAGGACTTTGCCGCCCTTGTCGAGGTGGCACGCGGCTACGGAATCCACATCGCCTTGGATATCGCCATTCAGTGCTCGCCCGATCATCCCTATGTGCAACAACACCCTGAGTGGTTTCGCCACCGTCCCGATGGCACGATCAAGTATGCTGAAAACCCTCCCAAAAAATATCAGGACATCTATCCGCTGAATTTTGAGTGCGAGGCTTGGCAGTCTCTGTGGGAGGAAATCCGCAGTGTCTTTGCTTGTTGGTTGGAGCGGGGTGTGCGGGTCTTTCGTGTGGATAACCCACATACCAAGCCCTATGCGTTTTGGCACTGGTGTTTGAGCAGGCTGAAAGAGCAATACCCCGACGCGATCTTTCTCTCGGAGGCCTTCACCCGTCCCAAGGTCATGAAATATCTCGCCAAGGTGGGATTCACTCAAAGCTACACATATTTTACTTGGCGCAACGGCAAAACAGAACTAGCGGATTACCTGACTGAATTAACTCAGGAGG
Source organism: uncultured Pirellulales bacterium (assembly GCA_964648025.1). Lineage (GTDB taxonomy): Bacteria > Planctomycetota > Planctomycetia > Pirellulales > Pb10988 > CAZYKP01. Next base: position 176,121 of record CAZYKP010000005.1, read on the forward strand.
AGTGCCGCGAATATCTGCGGCCCAACCTGTTTGCCAACACACCAGACATCCTTCACGCTTACCTCCAGCAAGGGGGCCGGGCCCCGTTTATGACACGCTTCGCACTGGCCGCCACCCTCAGTGCTTCTTACGGTATCTACGGACCTCCGTTTGAACTGTGCATCAGCCAACCAGTCAGAGAAGGTAGCGAAGAATATCTTGATAGCGAAAAATATCAGCGTCGCCATTGGGACCTCGAGGCCCCGCACAGCTTGCGATCTTTCATTGGCCAAATCAATCAGATTCGACGAGAGAATCCTGCTCTGCAACACAACTGGAATTTAAAATTCTTCGACGTCGATAACGAGTTCTTGCTCGCCTACGGCAAGAGCACTCCGGATGGGTCCAATGTGATGATGATGGTTGTGAATCTCGACCCCAATTGGACTCAGAGCGGTTGGCTCCGCTTGCCGCTCGATGAACTGCACATCGCACCTTACGAGTCATTTCAGGTCCAAGATCTCCTCACCGGAGCTTACTACACTTGGTCCGGCGAGAGCAACTTTGTCATGCTCGACCCTCACAACTGCCCTGTGCACATCCTTCGCCTGGAACGACCCATCGGCTAAAGTGACCAAAAGCCCCCTCGGATCATTGGCCCGGCCCGATCCGTCTTCGCTCGGGACATTCCAAAACGCCGTCAGCGCAAAGTGCAACCGCCACCCAGCAGCACCCCTGCAAATTGGCGACTCGTCCAGCTGACGTTCACACCGAACGTCAGCTTCTCCCCTGCAGGGGTGCTTCTATGGATACTCAGAGTCTGTCCGAGATAATGGCAAAGGCACAAAGGCGGATGGCGAACGGGTCTTGATACAACGACTCGCCGTTGTGCAGGAACACTGTTCGGACAGTCACTCAGAAGGAAAGGTGGAAGGAGACCAACTAGTCCGTTTGAGGTTGGTACTTCGAGAGATAATGCGAGAGGCGAAGCTTTTTCATGGTGCTATCGCTAGTCATATAGCGGACCTTGCCAAAAATCTTGCGTTCAGGGCCCCAAGCTCGATCGTAACGACCCAGCACCCAAAAGATTCCGCTGTAGCTGTTGGGATTGCGGCCATCCTGCCCGTACTTGTTGTTCAGCTCGATCATGACCAGCAAGGCGTCTTGGGGAGTCTTACTCCAATGGAGGATCTTCTTCCCCCACAGCATCCGCAGATAATTGTGCATCCGTCCTTCGCTCACCAGCTGTCGCTGGGCGGCGTTCCACAACTCATCATGAGTGGCGGCGTTCTCAAATTCCGCAAGTGAGTACAGATGGGGTCGGGGGTCGTCCTCGTGTTCCTCCAATGTCAGCCGAGCCCAATCCGGCAGCGAACTATACTGGTCATAATCTGACCTTTGCCAAGTGAAGTTGTAGCCTAACTCACGCCAGGTAATCATTTCATCAAGAAAACTCTCGGCATTGCCGCTCATCCCCCACCATCCCTCCCGCTTGCCTGTCGGTTTTTTGCCCAGCTTATCTGGTGACCATTTTTCTTGGCGGCCCAGGGCATCGAAGATCTGATGGGCCGAGACATGGCCGAAATGCAGATAAGGGCTCAATCCGCTGCCGGCTTCTTCGTCGGGGTGATTGCGGTCCTTGCCGTACACTTCCAGACGCTCGTCCAAAAAACGTGCAAGAATCTCCTCGGCCTCTTCCGAACCACCCTGGGCGATCCCTGGCTTGACGGAATGGTCAATGGGGAGACGGGCGAGCGTCTCGGCGGAGGCATGCAGGGTTGGCTTATCAGCTGGTGGCCACCGCTTGAGGATATCTTGCAGCAAATCACCGATGGGAGGAAGCTTCGCGGAGGCCAGCGGGTCTGCCAGCGGAGCATCGCCAAGATGCTGTGGGAGTTCCTGATGCAGGTACCGGCGAAAGGAGTACGCGGTGGGAAACACTCGATCGGTCGCTCGCATGGGCAACAACCCGTTGCTGTCGACCTTCTCAAGCAACACCGGCAAACGACCAGCGACGATCTTGACCATCCTTGGCAAAAAGAAGGTGGGAAAATCGTCAGTGACGACCACACAAGCTTTTTCGGCCAGCTGCTTGAGCAAACCATGGTCGGCACCACGCTCTGGTTCGACGTAAGGGTAATAAAACGCCGGGGAGTCGGCTGTCCGTTGCCGGTTCACGGCCATCCCTTGAAGGACAAAACGATGCAAGCGGTCACTGGCCCAGCGATAATCGCATCGCAGGGCCTCCAAGATCACTAAAGGCTTCTGCCAAGATTTCGCATGCTCGACCGCTCTTTGCAGACTGAAGTTCCAACCGACCCTCCGGTTGGCAATCATCCAGTACAGGACATACTGACCGTCTGGTCGCGTCGGTTTGTCATTGCAGGCGTGGATCCGGAGTTTCGGAACTGCTACCATTTTCGACTTCTTCCCTGCTTTTGTGCCGCCGCTGGCCCCCGCTGGCCCCTGCTGCCCAGCGGCATTGTAGCGGGGTGCCGATGGCCGTCAGCGCAACCTCAATCGCCCGGTTGGTCCTTCCTGCCAACGTGTCGATCCTCGCGAGACCGTAAGGCCAAAATGCCCAATCCGGCTGTTTTCTCAGCCTCGAATTCCCAAGCTTTCAACCCTGAGCCCCTTTCCACCCCGACCGACCTTCGTTCCTCTCGCGTGACGGACTGCAGCGAGGGCGATGAGTCCTGCGACGCTGGAAACGGCTCTGGCCAAGGGCTCTCCGTTTGCCCCTGTTGAGCCCGCCCGCAGGGAAGGCCGCCAGAGGCCCAGCAGAAACCCAGATGGCCAGTGGTGACTCTCGCGTTACAGACGCGTCTCCCGCGAGCAAGACATCTCCAGCGTGGCGGTGGCCGTCGTTTCAAAATGATGCCTGGGTCGGCAAGATGGGTGGCCAAATTGGGGTTCTCGGTCTTAAGCCTGTGGGGCTATAATTGGTTGCCGCCAAGGGTCCTATCAGACATCTCCCTGCGTCAAGCCTCATCTTACGGAGGTGTCTCGGCATCGGCCCTGGCGTGGGCAGACCGTCCTATGACTGACCCACTCACGTGGACACCTTTGCCACCTGCATCAGGCAACTCTCGCCCCAACAACCTGGCTGATTCTCCGCGCAGTCCCCTCACCACAAACAAAGTTCCCTCCTCAAGCATCCTCTCCCAACGAACAGTCCAAGCCTTCCTCGGTCGGAGGATCTGTGCTGAAGGCACATCTTGGGTCCAAGCCAAAACCTGCTTGAGCTCTGAGGGCCAACGTCCGCTTGGCTCGTTCAGCGGACGAGGGTTGCTGGTAAGGTGTGGATGGAGAGAAATCTCCGATCGCAGAGGCTTTGGTCAGGTGGCGACTCCAGCGGCCGATGCTGGAGGTTGCCCACAGATCCCAAAGCCTGCTGGATTCTCAAAAACTTCTGGATTCTCAAAGACGTCCCGACCGCCCAACAGTTTCCAAGAGACGCTCGCCAGATCGCCTTGTTGAGGTATCGATCATGGACAAGATTGCTGAGAACGAACTGATCCAGACGCAGGGGATCACCTTCGACGACGTTCTATTGTGCCCACGCTACAGCGAGGTGGTGCCCAGCGAAGTGGATGTTCAGACGCAGCTGACCGAAAAAATCGCGTTGAACATCCCTTTGGTGAGCAGTCCCATGGATACCGTCAGCGAGAGCGAGATGGCCATCGCCCTCGCTCAGGAAGGCGGCCTCGGCTTTATTCACAAAAACTTGTCCATAGAGGAGCAAACCGAGGAAGTCGAAAAAGTCAAACGCAGCGCCAACGGCATTATCGCCGACCCGATTACGCTGCCTCCCGATGCAACCGTCCAGCAGGCGCAACGGGAGATGGAGATCCACAATATCTCGGGCGTGCCGATCACTCACCCCGATGGCAAATTGGTCGGGATCCTCACGCGACGCGACCTGAGGTTTCTCGAGGATGACCAAAGACGGATTTCCGAGGTCATGACCAAAGATCCACTGGTGACCGCCACCGGTGAGGTCACCCTGGAACAGGCCGAGAAAATCCTCACCAAAAACAAAGTGGAGAAGTTGTTGCTGGTTGATGGCGAGTTTCGCCTCACCGGCCTGATCACCATCAAAGATATCGACAAAATGCGACGGTATCCGCATGCCTGCAAGGATAAGCAGGGGCGGCTTCGCGTCGGGGCGGCCGTCGGAGTTCATGATTACGAACGTGTGGAGAGTCTTCTCAAGCGGGAAGTGGATGTGATCGTGGTCGACTCCGCCCATGGACACACCAAAAACGTGCTGGAGACTGTTCGCCGCATCAAACAGCGTCACGATATCCAAGTGGTTGCCGGCAACATCGCCACTGCCGAAGGATGTGTCGATCTCATCAAAGCGGGGGTTGATGCAGTCAAGGTTGGCATTGGCCCGGGCTCCATTTGCACAACACGGGTCATCTCCGGCGTCGGGGTGCCTCAGATCACTGCTGTCTATGAGGCCGCCCGTGCTGCCCGAGGCAGCGGAATCCCAATTATCGCCGATGGTGGGATCCGTTTTTCCGGCGATATCACCAAGGCCATCGCTGCCGGAGCTCACTGCGTGATGATCGGGGGGCTGTTTGCCGGCCTGGAGGAAAGCCCAGGGCAGACAATCCTCTACCAAGGTAGGACCTTTAAGGTTTATCGAGGGATGGGATCACTAGGAGCCATGGTTCACGGCTCCAGCGATCGCTACCGGCAGTCTCACACTCGAGGGCGAGGTGACAAGCTCGTCCCGGAAGGGGTTGAAGGGCGAGTCCCCTATCGAGGGACTCTTGGGCCGTTTGTCTACCAGCTTGTCGGCGGACTTCGGGCCGGAATGGGCTACTGCGGGGCCCGTCAGATCGAAGAACTTCGTACGGAAGCGAAGTTCATCCAAGTCTCCGCAGCCAGTGTGCGGGAGAGCCATCCGCATGATATCGCCATTACACAGGAATCCCCCAATTACAGTACCGAACACGAGAACCCAGGTGGATCACGTTGAACCCCCTGGGCCAACCCTAACCGCCCAGCCAGTGACTTCACACTGGCTCACAACCCATCGCCTGATCCAGTTGGGTTTGGTGTTGTGCTTCAGCGGCGGAGGCGTCCATTCCGTTCTGGCACAACCGACGCCGGTGCTGGGGTTTCGTTGGCTCGGACCAATCAACCCTCGCCCGAACACCGCAGCCAAATCCACTTCCGGCGCAATCACTTCTGGCAAGACTGGCACGGGCAAGACTGGCACGGGCAAGACTGGCACGGCCAAGACCGGCACGGGCAAGGACAGCATGGCAGCGGATCGGTTTGTTGCTGACAAGGGCGGCACTGGTTCTACTTCAGATGCCAGCCGAGTCTCGAACGCTCGGCAACGACATTCAGCTTGGCAACGTGCGACCGACGATCCATTTGCCGACAGGCAACAACGGGCGTCCTCTCGCCAGCCTCGACCCTCGGCGTTGCGCCGGCCGCACAGGGACGTTCCGGCACCTCGTCCTCTAGATCTGCCACAATTTCAGGACGTGCCTGATCGGCCCCAAGATCCCTTGAGGCGGCGTACTTCGGCGGCCAGCCGCTTGGCGGGCGCTGGAGGTTCTGGGATTGCTGACTTTCCGGCCAGGAACGTTTCGTCAGAGACCTTTTTCTCGCCCAGCGGTTCTCCAGCAAGAGGTTCGGACCTCAGCAGTTTTTTTCAGAACGGTGCTTCTCAAGCGAAATCTTCTCAAGCGAAATCTTCTCAGAAAAGTTCTTTTCAGGAGGATTCTGCGGAAGGCCGCGTCTCCTCGCCCCTGTTCAGGCCAGCTGTGTACAGTGCGAGTCTGACCTCTGGCGGTGAGGGCCCGCAGTTGAGCATCGACCGGAATGCCGCGGGGAGCGACTCTACGAGAGAGGAACCTTCCTCAAGCAACCTGGAAAGTGGTCTCGAGCAAGACGAGCAGATCGATCGGGAGAAGGACAAGAAGACGAAAGATCAACTCGAGGATGACGGTCTGGAGAATGATCTCTCCGAAGAGGATCCTGACGAGCCAGACCCCAGCAAGGCCAGCGATCGGTGCCGAATTGGAGAGAGACGCCCTCCGGTGGGATTGATGACAATCAATGTGTTCCCGGAGGATGAGCCCCCGGAAGACTGCCCGCTGGTTGCCGAGGGAACGTTTGCTCGTGGCCAGCACCCCATCACCTACACTTGGGTGGCATCCAGTTTGTGCCACAAGCCTCTCTATTTCGAGGAAGTGGCCCTCGAGCGATACGGCCACACACGTGCCCCTTGGCTCCAGCCACTGATCTCTGGAGCAACCTTCCTGCTTTCGGTGCCTGTATTGCCCTACAAAATGGGACTGGAGCCGCCTGGGGAGTGCCTCTACGCTTTGGGGTACTACCGTCCTGGCAACTGTGCTCCTTACCTCCGCTATCGCATCCCCTTTCAACCCAAAGGGGCCTTGCTGCAAGCTGCTGTGGTAGGGGGATTGATCGCATTGATTCCCTAAAACGAGGCTCTTCGGCCCTTCGAGGAAACCCGTTGGCTGGAAACAATCCCTGCGATCTTGCCGCGTGTGATCTGCGAGGCAAGTTGTGTGCGGGCCATGTCTCCGAACCGGGTTCCTTCTTCGGCCAAAGAAAACCCAAAGCAGGCAAGCCTCACGAGATCTCCTGAACAAGACACTCTGACTCAATGGACCCAAATACGGCCTGAGTGCGAAGATCGCGCTCAGGCCTTTTTCTTGGAGTCTCGGTTTTGTTGACAGGCTCGGTCTATTTGACGGTCTCGGTGTCGGCCTACCGGGGCCTTGATCGCTTGCAGAGTAAGCTCTCTCGGGCAGAGTAAGGTCTCTCGGGCAGAGCGAGGGCAGCCTGAACGGATTAGTTGTCGCCACAGCCGGGCATGCCGCAGAGGCCGCGACCGCAGAACGGCGCACTTGTCTGGGCTGGTTCACAGAGCGGCAAGCTGCCATTGACCGACTGACCTCCTCTAACATGGGCCGTGGGGCGGCCAAGCCGCTTGTCCATCCGCGAACTGCCACACTGCGGGCAGGCGGGGACCTCCCCAAATCGGACCAACAGTTCGACTTCGTGAGCACAATCAACGCAACGAAAATCAAACAACGGCATTGTTGTCATTCCCCTTCACAAGTTTCTCTCTCCGACCAGTGGTGAGAATTTTACCGCTGCCTTCCCGATGGCTCAATTGCTGCTCTGCCAAGGCCCCCCAGAGCCAGTGTGAGGGTCGAGACAGTTCCTCAGCGGTGAACTCCCGTGGTACAAGCTTCAGCTTGACGCTGCCTCAGGGAGAATGCCCAGCATCCGTGAGCAGCAGGCTGACGCCCTGACGTTGGCCGCAACCTGCGGGCTGACTACCCACTTTTCTGACGCTCACCCTGAGAACCAACTCAGAACACGCGGGTTGCCGGATCTTCGGCCCGCCGGATAATGCCGCGCGTTCGACTCCAGGCGAGAAGATCAAAGCCACAGCAAAGCTCACCGATTCGGCCAGGCTCTGCTCTGACGCGGAAAGTCGCGAAAGCTCTGACTTTCAACGGCGGTCTTGAGCGTTCGAAAGCCGAAAACTCGCCATCTTTAGGCTTTTGTCCGCCGTGGGGATCTTCCCGAATTCTCGAGAATTGACTGGTCTTTCATACCGAATACAATTCGGGGTCACAAATCACCCACAGAGTTTCAAGCGGTGTGCCCAATGGAATCTGAACTGACTGCTGCCGAAGCTCACGCCGCGGACACAAAACCCCTCAGAGCACTGACCGCCCTACCGGTCTACAATGAGCAACACCACCTGGACGCGGTATTGAGCCGGGTGTTTCGCTACAGTGATGACGTCCTCGTGGTCAATGACGGCTCGACCGACCGCAGCGGCGAGATCCTCCAAAACTACCCACAAATCTCGGTGGTGACGCATCCAACCAACCAAGGTTACGGAGCAGCCCTGAGGTCCGCGTTCCAGTACGCTATCGAGCAGAGTTACGACTTGGTGGTGACTATCGATTGCGACGGTCAACACGAACCCCAGCGAATTCCCGCACTCATCCAGAGGATGGTTGAGTCCGGAGCTGATATTGTTTCAGGAAGTCGCTACCTTGAGGACTTTCCTGGTGACAGTCCAGCTCCGGCAGAACGCAGACGCATCAACCGGCAGCTGACAGCCGAGCTCAATCGCCGATTGGGTTTGAATTTGACAGATGCTTTTTGTGGATTTAAGGCCTATCGTATTTCTGCCCTCAGTCGCTTGGATCTCACAGAAGACGGATATTCCATGCCTCTGGAGGTGTGGGTTCAGGCAGCCAGCTTGGGCCTGCAAGTGGTCGAGGTGGCGATCCCCCGAATTTACCTGCAAGAGAAACGTTCTTTTGGAGGGGCTCTCGACGATGGGGCCACTCGGTTGGAATACTATCATCTGACTTTGGATCGGAGCATTGCTGCACGGCAGTCGTCCAATTACCCTCTTCGGTATGAAATCGGACTCTTCGACAGCCCCTGTGGCGACTCCCTCCAACCAGCACCCTGTGGGTCTCCCAACGGACATTGAGAGACTGCCTGATCAGATTCTCAAGCCTCACCAGTTCGGGGCGATCCAGGATCTTCATTGCCGGCCTACTTCGGGACGCTAGTGCCTTGTTTCCTAGGATTTTGGCAGTCGATTGGACGTGAATCCCCCGATTCCACGAGAACCAACTGCCAAATCAGAAGAATCCAACCACTAGGAGATTGTCAAGCAAAGATGGTCGGATGGCATGACGCCTTTGCCTCATGAGGAGCCTGCTATCCCGTCCGGCAAATCTTCCTTGACGGACCACGAAAAAGGCCAATCTAAAGCGTCGCCAACGCAAGGCTTCGCCCAGGATAAAGACCCTATCCAGCAAGGTTTGATCTGGTGGAGATGAAGCGGTTTGGCACCCGACATCCAACAGGTGAGAACCCTTCAAGCCCCGAGTGCTGATCGCGGGATCCTGATCTCTCCACCTGCTGATCAAGTTCCTGCCCTTTTGGCAGAGCGAACCTCCAGTGATGTGGAGTTGCTCAGCCGATCTCTTGATGAGCTAGCCACTCAAGCGCGGCAAGAGCTCCTCGAAGCAGCTGTCGCCTACAGCCGTTGTTATCGGGACAACTTGCCTGTGGTTCCGCAGCCGGGCGTCGAGGCTCCACCGGTCCCCATCATCTTGGCTGGACACCAAGCCGAACTTTTCCACGTCGGGGTCTGGGCGAAGAACTTTGCCCTCCATCGCTTTGCCGCTGCCCATCGGGCTGTGCCGATCAACTTGGTCGTCGACAGCGATGTTCTCAAAAGAAGCAGCCTTCGCATCCCTGGCGGCACTCCAGCCTGGCCACGTTTCGATTGGGTGCCATTTGACACCACCGGCCCGCCGTGCCCAGCGGAAGAGCGGCGAGTTCTCGAGAGCTCTCTTTGGCAGAGTTTTGCAACTCGAGTTCAGACGCAGCTTGCTGGTCTGATCCCCAATCCTCTGGTGAAACAATTCTGGCCCTTGGTGATGCAGCGTTGGAAAGAGGGGGCCAAGCTCGGGCTCGCTCTGGCGCAGGCCCGGCATCAGTGGGAAGCACAGTGGGACCTGCGTACACTAGAACTCCCGCTGAGTGCGACTTGCCAGGGAGAGCCGTTCTGGTGGTTTGTCGCACACCTGCTGAGCGATCTTCCACGATTTCAGGGGATCTATCACACGGCTATCCGGCGATATCGAAAGATCAACAAGCTCCGCAGCAAGCGGCATCCGTTTCCAGAACTGGAGACTGGCAGCTGGCTGGAGGCCCCCTTTTGGGTCTGGAGTCTTCAGCATCCACAACGCAGGCGGTTGTTTGTCCAATCCGCCGGCGGCAGCATGACCCTGACCGATCGCCAGGGCTGGCAAGTCGCTTTTCCATGGACGTCAGACATGGACGGCCGGCTTCTGGTCGACCGCCTGACAGGGCTTGCTCAACGGGGTATTAAGATCCGCACCCGTGCGGTGACCACCACCCTGTGGGCTCGGCTGTTCTTGGGCGATCTGTTTATCCATGGGCTCGGCGGGGCCAAATACGACCAGGTCACCAACGAAGTGATCCGCGAGTTCTACGGGCGTCCTGCTCCTGGCTACCTGACGGTGACGGCCACGGCTCGCTTGCCGGTTCCACGCTCAGGCATCGGGCCGGAGGATGTTGCACGGGTCCGCAGCGTACTGCGGCGACTGGAATGGAACCCCCAGGACCGCTTGCAACACCATCAACCCGTGGATCCTCAGGATGCCCAAGAGGCCGCTCACTGGATGGACATCAAAGAGCAGTGGGCATCGACTCAGCGGACACGCGAAAACGCCCGGCGGCGATTTCGAGCCATTCGAGAGGCCAATCGGTTCCTCGAGGGCTATGTGGCCCGACGCAAGCGACTCGTGGCCGACTGGGAACCAATAGTGCAGCAGGTCGCCAGCGAACAAACTCAACTGGCTTCGCGAGATTATTCGTTTGTTCTCTTCCCTGAAGAGTTTTTAGCGGACTTCCTTCGACGGGAGATCGCTGAGATCACCATCCGCTAGTGGATTGTCAAGGAAAGATTGTCAGATGGCATGACGCATTTCCCGGGCGAAGGGCCTGCTATCCCCTCCGGCAAATCTTCCTGGACGGACCGCCAGCGGTGCCTCACGAGGGTGCCAGGCGGAAATCCGCAACCAAGATCATCCAAGAATAACTTTCGGTCACCGAACGAAGGGAAATGGCGACTGAACTTCTGACGAGTGCACTGCGGGAAGGAATTCTTTTGGTGTTTAGGACTTCTTCTGTTTTCCTGGACTCTTTTTCTTGCGTTGGGGTTGCTGGCTTGTTTGGTTGTTCTGGGACTGAGTGGCACGCGGTAGCGTTTTTCGAGGGCGGCTGTTTGGGGCATGGTGGAGCGCGAGTTGGCCGTTCTCCAGCTGACGGTGGACTTCTTCCACTTGGTTGTAGTACTGTCGTCGCCGCAGAAAGCTGGCGGCCTGCTCATCGACCACAATGATCGTCTCTGGGTGCATCTGCAGGGCCGAGGCGGTCACTTGAGAGGTCAGGGGGCCTTCCACAGTCGCCAAAATCGCCTCGGCTTTCTGTCGTCCTGAAGCCAACAACAAGCACTGCCGACTTTCGAGGATCGTGCCAACTCCCATGGTGATGGCCAGGCAGGGGACTTCCTCAATGCTCCCAAAGAAGCGAGCGTTATCTTGCCGAGTTTGGGCCGCCAAGACCGTTAAGCGGGTACGGCTGCCCAGCGACGATCCTGGCTCGTTGAAGGCAATGTGGCCATCGGTGCCGATTCCCAACACTTGCAGATCAATCCCCCCTGCTTGAATAATCCGTTCTTCATACTTTCTGGCGTGCAGGGCGAAATCCTCAGCGAGACCGTCTGGGATGTGGATGTTCTCAGAGGGGACGTTAACATGCTGGAAAAAATGTTCTTGCATAAAGGTACGATAACTCTGGGGGTGGTCAGCTGACAGGCCGGCATATTCGTCGAGGTTGAAGGTGGTCACCTGAGAAAAATCGAGCTGTGCTTGTTGGTGGAGACGGATCAGCTGTGCGTACAGTCCCAGAGGAGTTCCGCCGGTGGCCAGCCCCAGAACGCAGCTTGGCTTGCGGCGAACCAAATCGGCCACAATCGTTGCGGCTCGTTGGCTGAGGGCCTCGGCATCTGGAACGATCATCACACGCATCAGTCACTCCCCTCACATCAACCCGAAAAATTGTCTCTGCTAGATGGCTCGGCGTGTCCTTCTCAACACTCAGGACTCCAGCCTACATTGAACCTCAAGTCGCCGCCTCGACCGCTGCCGACCGTGGCGGAGGTCTCATCCGTAGGACCATCCAGAAACTCCTGCAACAACAGCTTGGTGAACCGTGCCCCAGCTGGGACAGCCCAACGACTGAGCCTCAACGGAGTCCTCGACCTCAGGCGACCGTCTGCCCTTGTTGGCGATGACCAGTGGGGGGCAGCCCTAGAGGTCGGTTTCCTTCTGATTGGGCAGTTGGGTTCTCGTGAAATCGGGGGATTCACGTCCAACCGACTGCCAAAATCACAGGAAACATGGCACTAGGCACTACCGGAAGCCCCGGATTGTCTGTCGTTTCTCCAATGACGTGGTCGAGAACTCCTCGGAGAATCAATCCTGCTCAGTCGGCGGTTGAGACTGCAGAACCGGAAAGAATCGCTGCTGAGCAGATCGCTTTCCAGACCAAACTGTCCCGGAGAAGTCCTCCTGAATCCGGAGAGCTCTCCACTGCCCGACCAACAACGCTCGGCCCTTGGGAATCAGACCTCATCCAAAAAAACTTGTCTGCAAGCTGATGCACAAGGGGAATGACGCCAGAAGACCGCGGCTTCCATCTGGGGAATGCCCCAGAGGCCAGCCGAGAACAAGCCGAGGACACACGTGAGGGCTCACCTCGATTGCGATGAACGCCCAAGACCGCCAGATCTACCACGTCGAAGGGCCACACCAAGGGAACACTTTGGCAGCCCTGCTCCGTCTTTGGCGGCCCGGCCAAAGCTGGTCGGAAGTCCGCAAACTCATCCGCGGCCGTCAGGTGCTTGTCAACGGGAATCTCTGTGTTGATGACGCCAGACGTCTGCAGCAGGGTGAGGTTGTCTGCGTGCAATCTCGTCCTGCGGCCCCTTTGCCCACCGAAGATGACGTCAAAGTCCGGTTTTGGGACGCGGATGTGGTGATTGTGGAGAAACCCGCCGGAATGACCACCCTCCGCCACAGCGAAGAGCGGAATTGGTCTGTCCGACGCAAGCAATTCCAGCCAACCCTCGATGAGATCCTGCCACGTGTGTTGGCAAAAATCGGCGTCAGACGAACCCGACGTGGGGGCCTCCCCCCCGTCAGAGCCGTCCACCGGCTGGACCGCGAGACCAGCGGCCTGATGGCCTTTGCACGATCTGTGGAGGCCGAACGTCATCTCCAGGAGCAGTTTCGCCAGCACACTACCGGCAGGCGTTACCTCGCTTTGGTGCACGGGCGTGTGCAAGCCCAAACGATCGAGTCTTACCTCGTTCGCGACCGGGGGGACGGCCGTCGTGGCAGTGCTGCCAGCCCCGCCTCCGCTGTCAAGGAAGTCACTCAGGAAAGTCGATCCCAAGATCGTTCCCCTGATGGGTCCCCGGCTCTGGGTGCCACCGGTCGCCAGTCAGGCAGCCCAAACTCAAGCAGCTCAGGGTCAACTGGCGAGGGGACAGCACGTGCCCAGGCAGATTCCGGAAAAGCTTCCGGCCGACGCCTGCCGGGGAAACGCGCAGTCACCCATGTGGAACCAATTGAGTACCTCCCCGGCTATACCCTCATCTCCTGCACTTTGGAGACAGGACGAACCCACCAAATCCGCATTCACCTTTGCGAACAAGGGCACCCTGTCTGCGGCGACAAGGTCTACCGGAGGCCGCAAGCTGGAGCTGGGGAGATCCCGGACAGCAGTCAGTCCCCTCGGTTGTTTCTGCATGCCGCGGAGCTGGCCATTAGCCACCCCCAAACAGGGGCACGGCTGGAATATCGCTCGGCTCTTCCGCCGGACCTTCAAGCGGTGTTGGATCGACTCCGCAGCAAACCGGGAAAATCGCGTCGGGCCTCACAACGGTCTCGATCCTTCCAACCGCCGCATTCTCACCCGGCCGAGGACCGTTGATGTCGTTTTCGCCTTTGGGCCGAGGGACTTCTGTCAAATTTCGGCCTGGGTACTATTTCTGAACTGAGGTGACTGTGCGTCTGAAGCAACTGCCGGAAGATTTTCAGGTGACCGAGCTGACGGACGTTGAGCCTTCCAAGGGCCCCTACGCACTCTACCGGTTGAAGAAACGATGGATCGGCACACCTGAGGTTGTCCAGCAGGTGCTTGCGTGTTGGCGGATCCCCAGGCACCAGCTGTCCTACGGAGGACTCAAGGACTGGCATTCGGTGAGCATCCAACATTTGACCATCCGCCAAGGCCCCCAGCGAAATCTGCAAACCGAGCGGTTCTCTCTGGAGTATCTCGGGCAAACCGCCCAGCCGTTTACAGCCAAGCAGCTCGTAGGCAACCACTTCCAAGTCGTCCTTCGACGGATGTCTTCTGTCGCGGCAAGCGGCGTTGCCCAACGGCTGGCTAACCTCGCCGAAGTCGGCTTTCCCAACTTCTTTGACGACCAACGATTTGGCTCGGTGGGGACCTCCGGCGAGTTTGTGGCCCATCGCTGGTGTCAGAAATCCTACGAACGTGCGTTGTGGCTGGCACTGGCCGACCCCAACCGACACGATACCAAAGCTGCGGCAGCCGAAAAGGAACTGTTGCGTCAGCATTGGGGAGACTGGGCTACGTGCAAGCAGTCGCTGAATCGCTCGCATCGCCGAAGCATCATCTCCTTCCTCAATGATCGGCCTGAAGACTTCCGTGGTGCTCTGGCCAGAATTCGCACAGACCTCCGCAGCCTTTATCTCTCGGCCTTTCAGAGCCACCTGTGGAACCTCATGCTGGCCGCTTGGATTCTTCCACGCTTTGATCAGCAAAAGTTGGAGATGCTTTCGCTTCGATTTTTCCAGGTGCCCAGGCCTACACAACTCAACGCCCAACAGCGTCGGGCCTGGAGGGAGCTGACTCTGCCTCTTCCGTCCTGCCGGCTCAAATCACCGAGCCAAGAACTTCAGGACCTGCTGGAGGGGGCACTGGCTGACTTCGATCTGCCTTGGTGGAAGATGCGGATACCCAATGTTCGCGATGTCTTCTTTGCCAGGGCGAATCGACCCGCGGCGGTCTTTCCCAGCCAGCTGGCTCACCAGGCCGAACACGACGAGCTGAATTCTGGGTATCGCAAGTTGAGCCTCCTCTTTAGTCTGCCGCCGGGTTGTTACGCCACCATTTTCTTGAAATGGGCGGGCGCAGTGGGCAATTCCTTTGAGTCAGGTGGAGACGAGTCAGGTGGAGACGAGTCAGGTGGTGATGTGGCAGGCGGAGCTGAGGCGGGCGAGGCGATGGATTCCGACAGTGATAGGGCCAGCACACCGAGCGGGACCGGTTGAGCGAGGACCCGTCCGGGACCGAACTTTTTTGCGACTTGGCAGTCTTCTTCACGAGGAAAATCCAACAACGCGATCACCGGGACCTCTGGAAGCGAACGCAGAAAAGAGCAGAACTGGTTTTTGAATAGGCCCTGAAGATGTTGACCTTGCCATAGACCGGCGACGGCCTGGCAGTGTTGAAAGTCGGGAGGGAGCAGGCCGCCGGAGCAACGTTGCACCACGACGGTCTGGTAGCCAAAGCACCGGCAGGCATCATTCAACCACCGTGCGGACTCTGGGTTGACTGCGGAAATCACAACCAAGCCCGTCCCCCCAGTCCATTGGGGACTCAGGCCAGCGAGAAAGACCTCCTCGCCACTGGCGGTCGAAGCTAGCTCTTTGTTGTCAGCCCCGAGCCACAGCAACTGATCAGGTTGAAACTCCGGAACCCCGGGCCAGGCCAAGCCTTGTCGCGAGGCATCCTCGGCCCAAGGACCTCGCACAGCCACGACGCGAGCCAGCGGAAAGGCCTGTTGTAACTGCTGAACTTCCCCCAGCGTATGTTCTGACGGCAGAGATCGCAGCAGCAACACCGTCGGGGCAGCAATGGCTTCGAGCCGGAGCAAAGCCAAGGTTTGCTCGAGGTTCTCCAACGGAATGATCCGCGCCTGCCGGCGTAGCGATGCCATCATCGGCTGAAATTCGGCCTCGTGATGGCGACCGACAACGATCACATCCATTCTGTGCCAACCGCCTCCCTGCGGGGGTCATCGGAAACGCTGATCATCAAACAGGCAACAGCCAAACTTGCGAATGTTCTGAGCTTGATCCGGCGGAACTTGCAGCCGGACTGCTCAAGAGAGCAATTCTTGCTCGGTCTCCACAAGCACCTCGCGAACGGCGACTGCATCAACTGCCTCCCGCAGACGATCACCGATGCCCGGTTGTGAGAGGACCCGGCCAAGTCGAGCAAGCGTCTGCAGATGCTCAGCGTCGTCGGTCGAACAAATCAGAAAGAACAAATCCGTTAATCCACTCGCTGTTGTTCCGAAGGGGATGCCGGTCTCCGTTCGGCCCAAGGCCAGAAAAGGTTGAGCCAGAATACTCGCCAGAGGGCGTCGGGGGTGCAGCAACGCGTATCCGCCCTCCATGGCTGTTGGGTAGAGTTCTTCTCGCTGGCGGACGGCCTCGGCAAACGACTGAGGGTCCCACAACCAACCGGTTTGGGCGGCCAGGTCGACCATCGCCCTGATCACCGAGGAACGAGTTCGAGCGGCCAACGGCACGGCGATGGCCTCGATCACCAGCAGTTCCGCAAGAGTAAATTCATGAGGAGAACGGCCGCCGCCGACACGATGTAAGCCTGTTTCCAGGCGTTCCAGCTCATCGTCCTCCAGTCCACCGATCCGCTGTTCGAGCCATTGGTTGACCTCGGCGCGGTGGAACCTCCACTGCCCGGCCACTTTGCGTCCGGGTAACTGCCCACGCTCGGCCATTTTTGTCACCCGGCTGAGTTCCAGGTGCAAGTATTCGGCCAGTTGCTGT
Organism: uncultured Pirellulales bacterium; assembly: GCA_964648025.1. Lineage (GTDB taxonomy): Bacteria > Planctomycetota > Planctomycetia > Pirellulales > Pb10988 > CAZYKP01. Next base: position 192,620 of record CAZYKP010000005.1, read on the forward strand.
AGATCAAGATCGTCGGCCACGCCGTTCCCCTTTTGCTGGAACAGGACATCGGGGGGAACATGACAGCAACGCAGAGCGAATCCCCGGATACCGCCTCATTATCAGGCGCGAAGCTGGTCTCAGCCAGATCGATTCTCACAGCAAACGGACGTTGCGGGTGGCCAGCCGACTTCAAGTTGCCGCTGGTTCCAGTGACCGACGGTGCTTTTGCCCGAGAGAACCGCTCACTATATTCGACGCGTTGGTGTGTCTGCGGACCCGCTGAGAGGAACAACGATCCGGGGAAGCCCAGCTGCGGGTTCCGGTCATTTCCGGACCAAACAAGTCCGCACGCTGGACACGAAGGCTGTTGGCACCAGCCTCTCTGCCAACTCAATTGACTCTCTCAGTTGCTGGGAATCACCGCTTAAAGGTTTTCAAACCTCAAGTGCCAAAGGCCACAGGCTTAGCAACTTAAAACTGAGGCCGGCAAACCGTGAAGAATAGGCGGGTTTGACCATCCGGTTCATTCAAGTCGGCTTGACAGGACATCGTTGGGGTTTCGCCCCGTTCGGACAAACAACCCATCATTGGACGTGAGGAAGTGATGGCATCGGTGCAGTTTCGACTCTCGGTGATGATGTTTCTCCAGTTTTTTATCTGGGGAGCTTGGATGGTCTCCGTCGGCACGTATCTGCCCTCAATGCTAGGTGGTGCAAGCTGGATCGGCTGGGCCTTCGCCACCCCACCGATTGGGGCCATGGTAGCACCACTGTTTGTGGGCCTGATTGCCGACAGGTACTTTGCCACAGAAAAGGTTCTGGCGTTTCTTCACTTAGTGAGTGGGGCCCTATTGTTTGCCACTGGTCTTCAAGAAGATCCGCTGAGCCTTTTTTGGGTTTTACTGCTTCATTGTTTGTGCTACATGCCGACGCTGGGCCTGACCACCTCGATTTCCTTTCGCAACATCGGCGATAGTGAGAAGGAGTTCCCGCTGATCCGCGTTTGGGGGACGATCGGTTGGATCGTCGCGGGGATCATTGTGGGGGTGGTTCTGGGAACCGACACCCCTGGATTCTTTTACCTGGCTGGCGCCGCCTCCATTCTGTTGGCCGGCTGGTGTCTGATCTTGCCGCATACCCCGCCGGAGAGCCGAGGCGAATCAATCTCTGATATTCTGGGGCTAAAAACACTTGGGCTGATGCAGGAAACATCTTTTTCCGTCTTTATCGCTTGCTCATTTCTGGTGTGCATTCCTTTAGCGTTTTACTATGCCTTCACGCCGACCTTTTTGACGCAAACCGATGCCCCGGCTCCACAGGCGTTGATGACACTGGGGCAGTTCTCTGAGATCTTCTTTATGGCGGCGATGCCGTTTTTCATCGTCCGCCTGGGGATCAAATGGATGCTGGTGGTGGGCATGGCCGCGTGGGCCTTGCGATACGTTTTCTTTGGCGCGATGGATTTCTCGCTGTCGATTGTGGGTTTGCTGCTGCACGGCATTTGCTACGACTTCTTCTTCGTGGCCAGCTATATCTACGTCGGCCAGAAAGCCCCCAAGGATCAAGCCGCCAGTGCGCAGAGTTTCTTCAACTTTGTGACCCTGGGGGTCGGGATGTTCATCGGCTCGATTCTTGCTCAGCAAATTGTGGATATGTATCCGCCGATTCTGGTCAAGGCCGAGGTTTACCAACAGGGTCAGTCTCAACCGATCGAAAAAGAGATGCCGTTGCCTAATTGGAGGTCTGACGCCGAAGAATCGCTCTTGCGGTATCTGAATCCGGTCAACGCGATCAATGCCGTTTTGGGCACCAAGCAGGAGCAAGACCAAACTCCCCACTTCGGCGAAAACGTCGGCCAAGACGGTCTCCTCCACCCCGAGAACATCCCCGACCGATGGGTCGTCCCTGGCTCCGGGGACGTTGAGAAGATCGTCTTTCCCGGTGAGAACATTCGGGCAGTCTTCGATCAAATTGACACCAACGGCAACGGCAAAATCAGCCGCGAAGACTGGCGGCAGGCCCAAGCCAATCCTTGGTACATCATCTGGATCTGGCCTGCTGTGATGGCAGGGGCCACGCTGTTGGTCTTTACAGTCGGCTTCCGCGAACGCGTTGCCTCCGAAACAGTCGAGCAAGCCGCCGAGGAAGCCGTCTCCGAGCCCATACCCGGACCCGAGGATCCCGAGAGAAGCCACCCACTCTCCAGTTAGTTCCCGCACTACCCTCTGTCGCCGGCCCTCTGTCGCCGGCCCTCTGTTGTGCGGCCTCAGCTTCTCTCAGGCTGGAGATCGAACAACTCAAGAAATCCACCCTCGCCCGTCTCCATTCGAGGAAGAAGTGGCGGCTGGTTGAGTCACAGGCAGCCAAGGCGAGGCGTCTACGCGAGACCCTTGGAATGGGTCTCGCGGGCCGCTTCTCGCCAGAGAAGGCACATCTCCTCCAAGGCCGTTTGTGGTCCAGCCAATGGGTTCCACCTCACCGGCCGCCTCTTCTGTGGGAGCAGTTCGCTTCTTCTGTGGGAGCAGTTCGCTGGCCCTCCGACTCCACCGACTGGCCGCTGCCTTTCTCTCGCTGCCTTTCTCTCGCTGCCTTTCTCTCATTGCCGGGCTCCGCACGAGGCACCCCCCTCTTGAGTGCAATCCGATCGGGATCTCTCGTCCCAAAAGGTCCAGCAAGCGTTTGTTTTTTAGGAGAAATCCTCTAACAGCTTAGATAATTGCGTGCTTTTGCTTGGCTAATGTGAGCTCGACTTGAGTCGTTGTCGGAAGTTTGTTGCTGCTGCCTGCCTCAGCGACGGTTGGTCCGGTAAACCCTGTCGGGCGGTGACTCCTCCTTCGAGACAGGACCCTGCCACTGCCGATGCTCCCGACAGAACCCAGTCGATCAATTCTCTCAGAACCCATCGCGCTTCATGAGTGCCTCTCGCTCCCTGGCTCGCGCTGGTCGTCGGCGCCGCTTGCTGACCGATCAGCATTTGCGTGAGACCATCACTGAGGGAGTTCCCACCCCCTCACTTCGATCCTCCCGTGGACGGCTTCCGCAACCGGCCAACTCCGTCGGCGGGGCTCTGATGGAGCAGCCGCCGAGGATCATCGATCTTGCTCCGCGTCGGGTGTTGACCTTGATTGCGTTGGTCTTGGCGGCAGCAGCCTCCGTGGTGGCTGTGGTCTTTCTGCACAGCTGGTCTCGGCCGTGGGCGGAGGGCGCCTCGCAAGCATGGGGTGCGTTGGATATCACCCGGAGCGATTCCTTGAGCGGCTGGTTGACGACGTTGGTGCTCAGCGGAGCCAGTTGTGGCTGTCTGGGGATTTTTGCTGTCGCCAAACAGCATGTTGAAGACTATCGAGCTCGATACCGTATCTGGCTCTGGGCCGCGGTGGCGTCGTTGGTGCTCTCTGCGGATATCACTTCGGGCCTGCACGAAATGTGGAGCTGGGCTTTCATCCACCTCACCGGCCACGAGATCTCCGGCGACGGTTCTCTGTGGTGGCTGATGGCAGCCGGCTGGATCCTGGTGCCGCTGGGGCTGCTTCTCTGGATGCAAATGCGTTCCTCCGCGCTTGCTCGCGGGGCCTTGTTGGTTGCAGCGATTCTCGCCGCGATGGCCTGCACCTGCCATGTGCTCCAGCTCCGGGAATTCGCCGGTCTCGAGGGAGCCGTTTGGATCGCCGCCGCCCGACTGCTGGCCTGCTGGTGCTGGCTGTTGGCAGTCCTCTTCCAAGCCCGCCAAGTGGTCAACACTTACTGCGATCCTCCAGAGCAGTCTGCCGAAAACCTCTCCCCCGCCCCGGCCCGCAAAACCAACAACGGGTCCCCACGAGAAACCACTCGTGCTCGTTGGAACTCCCCCAAGCTCACAGTTGCCGACCAAGAGAGTCTGACCTCCCAGACAAGCAGCCCAGAATCCAACAGCTTAGAGTCGGCCAGCCCAGAATCCGCAAGCACAGACTCCCACAGCCCAGAGACTCAGAGGCCGCAAGACGGTTCCCCAAACGATCACCCAGAAAAAGGCAAGTCGGCTCGACTGAAAAAGACCAGATCGGCCCCCAAGGCCAAATCGACTTCTCAAGAATCCGCGGACGATCCTTCGCCAGTCTTGCACAAAGAACAGGCTTCAAGGGGCACAACAGCCGCGACACCCAAAAAATCTCAAGAAAAACAAGTTGACCCAATTGAGTCTGCTGATGAGGGTGAGTTTGATTCTCGGGCAAATCCTGGCGAGGGGGCCAACTCGGTCGAGACCGAAGGCAGCGACGATGTGGCCGGCGATCCATCCGATTCGGCCCTGCAACAGGATCAGGGGGTGCCTTTGACAGAAGCGGATATGACCGAGCCTGAGTGGACAGGCAACCTGGAGGAAGGGGAGCCACAAGAATTCGATGAAGCGGAGCCGAGGGAGTCTTCTTCTGCAGATTCCGGAGCCTGGCGGGTTGATGATGCCGAGGACCTTCAAGATCCCCACCAGCAAAAGCTCAGCAAAAGGGCCCAGCGTCAGCTGCGGAAACAACGCAAGAAACGACGTTAAGGCCTTCGCTTCTCCTGAAACCCCTTTTGACCGAACCTGCAAATCGACCCCCAAGGTCCTTCTTGGCGGCAGGGTTCCAGCTTCGATAATGGCAGCACGCCTGGAGTCGGAAACTTCTGCAAAGCCTCACTCAACACGGTCACCAGTACGCCATCGGAGAATGTTGTGACGGTACGTACGCGGTTTGCTCCCAGCCCCACCGGTTACCTCCACATCGGCGGGGTGCGAACGGCCTTGTTCAACTGGCTCTTCGCCCGGCGGCACGGGGGCCAATTCATCCTCCGCATCGACGATACCGACCAAAAAAGAAACCTGCAGGAGGCCTTAGCCCCGATCCTGCATGGATTTCGCTGGATGGGCCTCAATTGGGACGAGGGCCCCGAAGTGGGCGGTCTCCATGAGCCTTACTATCAATCGCAGCGGCTGCCCCTCTACCAACAAGCAGTCCAAAGACTGTTGGACAAAGGCCAGGCTTATTACGACTATTCGACCGCCGAGGAGTACGGTGCCGAGCGAGACGCCGCACAGCAAGCCAAAGAGCCCTTCTTCTACAGCCGAACATGGATGGGCGACACGCCCGACAAACGTGCAGCCTTTGAGGCAGAGGGTCGAAAGCCGACCGTCCGGTTGAAGATGCCTCGTGAGGGGACAGTCACAGTTCGGGATGCCATCCGCGGCGAGGTGCCCTTCGAATGGTCGCGGGAGCAAGACACGGTCATCCAACGTGCCGACGGCACCTGCACCTATCACTTGGCCAGCGTCGTCGATGACGGGATGTTTCAAATCACCCACGTCATCCGGGCTGCGGAGCATTTTTCCAACACCCCTCGACAAATTTTCATTGCCCAGGGCTTGGGCTATGATCTGCCGATGTACGCCCATGTGCCGTTTGTCAACGAGCCGGGCGGGAACAAGAAACTCAGCAAACGGGACATTGCCAAGTACCTGAAGAACAAAGACTTCAACAAGCTTTACGAAGAGGGCCAGGCGATTGCCGCGCGAATCGGGCTGACCGTCAGTGCGGAGACGTTCAACCCGGTGCTGGTGGAGTTTTACGAGCAGACAGGCTATCTGGCCGACGCGCTGTTCAATTACCTGTTGTTGCTGGGCTGGAGCCTGGATGATCAGACCGAAATCATGAGCCGGCAGACGGCCATTGAGAACTTCTCGTTGGAGCGTGTCGGTAAGGCTCCGGCGAAGTTCGATCCGGTCAAATTGGCTTCTTTTGAAGATCACTACATGCAGCAGCTCTCCATCGAGGCCAAAGCGGAGATGATGCTGCCGTTTCTGCAAAAGGCTGGCCTGATTGCCGACCCACCCCGGGAAGCGGAGCAGCACAGGCTCACTCAGGTGATTTCTGCCTGTGGCAATCGACTCAAGGTTGGCGGGGAGATTTTGAACCACACCTATTTCTTCCTGGACGATGGGGCGTTCCCTTACGACCAGAAGGCTTGGCAAAAAGGGATGGGCAAAACCGCCGCCGCCGAGAACCTCTCGGGCTTTCGCCAAGTGCTGGCCCAATTGGAGAGTTTTGATGCAGAGACCCTGGAGACTGCCTTGCAAGACTTTTGTGCTCAACGGGAGCTGAAGGTGGGGATGCTGGTCCATCCGGTCCGAGTCGCCGTGACGGGTCAAACGGTCGGATGCGGGTTGTACGAGACTCTGGAGATCCTCGGGAAGTCAGCCAGCCTGGCACGCATCGATCGTGCACTGACGCTGGCCGAGCAAAATGCCAAGGCCGAGTGATCTCTTGACCTGCTGCTGGAGAGCTGATGCTTCAAGAGCGTGCTGAAAGGTTGAGGGCTTGAAACCTGGGAGACTCGGGCCTAGATTTCTGCGCCCCCGGAACGCGTAACACTGCAAGTTCGCCGGCTCTGCCGGCCTGTCAAGCGAGAGCACGCGTACCTCTGGGGCAGCGGAAAGCCTAACTCTTCTCACTTCCGAAGGACAGCTCGAGGAACACCCATGGCCTTCACATTGCCAGATCTTCCCTACGCCTACAACGCTCTGGAGCCTCACATCGACGCACAGACGATGGAGATCCACCACACCAAGCACCATGCCACCTACGTGAACAAAGCGAATGCGGCTTTGGAAGGCTCCGGCCTGGAAAGCCACAGCGTGGAAGCCCTCGTTGGCATGATCGAGCAGATCCCCGAGAACATCCGCACTCCTCTGCGAAACAACGCTGGCGGGCACGCGAATCACTCGCTCTTCTTCACGATCATGGGGCCAAACGCCGGGGGCGATCCCAGCGGTGCTGTTGGCGAGGCGATCAACGCTGAGTTGGGCGGCTATGAAAAGTTCAAAGAGGAATTCACCGCCAAGGCCACCGGTCGATTTGGCAGTGGTTGGGCTTGGCTGGTCGTCGGCGCCGATGGCAAGCTGGCGGTCTGCTCAACAGCCAATCAAGATAATCCCTTGATGGGCCAGGCCGTTGCTGGATGTGCTGGCACCCCGATTCTGGGTCTGGATGTGTGGGAACATGCCTACTACCTGAAGTACCAGAATCGTCGTCCTGATTACATTGCGGCGTTCTTTAACGTCATCAACTGGGACGAAGTGAATCGTCGGTATGCTGCGGCCAAAGGCTGAACCGATCTTCAAAGGAATCTGAGGCGGCCAGGATCATCTCCCAGCCGCCTCAGTTCACTGGTGTCATCGGTGGCAAACTTTGGTCAGACGATTTCTATCTCCGCTGAGTCCACTGCGTTGAGCCGTACTTTGTTTGGACGAGCTGTTCGACGGTACGAAGTTCCTCATCGCGGAGAGGATCTTTCTGCCAGGTGGCCTGCAACTTCTCACCCAGCCGCAGCAGCCAAGCTGCTGCAAATTCCTCCAGGCTCTGGTTTGTCCCGGTTAAGTCGGCAATGCCCGGAAGCTCAGGGGCAACGGGGGACTGTTGCCAGAGCACGCTTCCGTGCTGCAAAAAGCCAACACTGGGTCGACGCTGAGCACTGCCGCCAACTTTGTGCTCGCCGATCAGTAAGTCTCCGACTGCTCGACGCTGAAAGCAGAGAAAAGGTGCTCCCGGCCCATCTGCTGTTGGCTGGCCGCAGGTTTGAGCTTTCACCTGAGTCAGATCTTCAATGGTCTGTGCCAGGCTTTGGTGGAATAGGCAATACAGATTCCCGATTCCGTGTTTCTCCACAAAAGCTCGACTGCCTGTGAGGCTGTAGGTCAATTCCCGGTGGTGAACGATCGCCCCGCCCCCGGTGTCCCGCCGGACAACCGAGCAGCTCTGGCTGGCAGAGTGGCTGAGCCGATCGCCGATTCGCTGAAAGTAGCCGAGCGAAAGGGTTGGCGAACTCCAGTGATAGAGCCGCAAACAGGGAACTTCTCCGAGTCCGGCGTTTTGCAGCAACATGGCGTCGACAGCCATGTTCCAGCGGCCATCTGCGGTTTCCGGCCGGAGATAGCGGAAGGTGCTCATCGCTGGGCGGCCGCTTGCTTCCAAGAAAGAATCGGTTGACGAGCCGCGTGGACTTCATCAGGCCGACTGACCGTTGTCGATTCTGGCAAAGCCGCCACACGCTCTTTGCCTTGCTCAATAATCTTGGCCAAGGCTTCGACGAAGGCATCCAGAGTCTGACGGCTTTCGGTCTCGGTGGGCTCCATCATCAGAGCCTCTGGGACGATCATCGGAAAGTACACAGTGGGAGCGTGGAATCCGTGGTCCAGAAGGCCCTTCGCCAAATCCATGGCCGTGATGCCGTGCTCTTTCTTCAAGGCTGCAGCTGAGGCCACAAACTCATGCAGACAACGATCACCATGGGGAACGCTCATCAGCTCCTTCACCCGAGCCAGCAAGTAGTTCGCATTGAGAACCGCATGCTCACTAACCCGTCGCAGGCCGTCAGGTCCATGCGTGAGGATGTAGCAATAGGCCCGTAGCAGGACCCCGATCGATCCAAAGAATGTTCGCATCCTGCCAATGGACAGTGGCCGATCAAAGTCCAGGCGAAAGCGAGGATAGGCATTCTCGCGTCCGTTGGACCCGTGGGCATCGCTCAGGGTACCCTCGGAGTCTTGCACAATCACTGGGGCAGGCAAATAAGGCCCCAACCAATCTCGCACAGCAATCGGCCCAGCCCCTGGTCCACCACCGCCATGCGGCCCGCTAAAGGTTTTGTGTAAGTTGTAGTGCATCATGTCAGCCCCGAAGTCACCAGGACGGGTGACCCCCAGGATTGCGTTCATGTTGGCACCATCCAAATAGATCAGACCACCTTGGCTGTGCACTGCCTCGGCGATTTGAGCGATCGACTGCTCAAAGAGCCCCACGGTGTTGGGGTTGGTGATCATGAACACGGCTGTGCGATCGTCGAGCTTGGCCTGAAGATCCTCCAGGTCGACCCCGCCAGACTCGGTGCTCTTGACGGTGACTGCTTCCAAGCCCGCCGTGATGGCACTGGCCGGATTGGTGCCGTGTGCGCTGTCGGGAATGAGGACACGCTTGCGCTGATCACCCTCGCCCCGTTGGCGGAAGTACGCCGAGGCCACCAGCAAGGCGGTGAGCTCTCCATGAGCACCGGCGGCCGGCTGCAGACTGACCGCTGGGAGCCCTGCAATCTCCCCGAGGGCTTCTTGCAAGCCGTAGAGAGCCGCCAGCAAGCCTTGCACCGATGCGTCCGGCTGGTAGGGGTGCAAGGAGGTGAGACCCGACAGAGAAGCGAGCCGCTCGTTCCTCTTGGGGTTGTACTTCATCGTACACGAACCCAAGGGGTAAAAGTGCGTATCGACCGACATGTTCAATTGCGACAGATTCGTGTAGTGCCGCACGATGTCGGGCTCGCCGAGTTCCGGCAGTGCCGGTGGCGTTTGGGCTGCCCACTGCTCGGGAAGCAAATGCGACAAGGGCACTTCGGGAACATCACTTGCCGGCAGGCTTGCCCCGCGGAGTCCAGGCTTGGAGAGTTCAAACAATAATCGCGTATGGACGGTGTTCTTCATAAATCCCAAGTCATCCCAAGTCAAAATGGTGAAGCAGCGGACGTCTTGCTCGAAGCCAGAAGGCCAGCTCCTGAGGAAAGCTGCGCGATTCAGAACAGGGCCTCTTCAGAAAACCAACCCGATTGCTGAGGTCCAGCACAATTCTTGCTCGTCCAAAACGCCGCAAGCACAGTGAGTGGCCAGCTGTTGAGTGCCCAGCGGGTGATTGGCCAGACTTTCCGTTGTGCCGGAGGAGCCCAGATGGTCGTCAACCTCAGCAGGAGACGGCCGAGCCGGAAGGTTCGGCTTGCCGGGCTCGGCCGTTTTGCAACACCCTGGAATCGGCGACGAGATTGGCCAACTGGTCGATTTCCCCACGGGTGCGTTTCTCAGTCACCGCGACGAGTAAGCAGTCGGCTAACTCTGGGTACCATCGCCTGAGGGGAATTCCAGCGAAGTAGCCAGAGGCCTCAAGTTCAGCGGCTAGTTCGGCTGCCTCTCCGCCCGGCACGCGAAGGACAAATTCTTTGAAGTGCGGTCCGGCGAAGGCAGGCGACAGCTTCCCCGCAGTCAACTGCTCCTTGGCGTAGGCAGCCTTCCGGAGGCAAAGCTCGGCAACCTCACGCAATCCTTGAGGTCCCATCAACGCCAGATAGATGCTCGCCCGGAGTGCCAGCAGGCCCTGGTTTGTGCAAATGTTGCTTGTGGCGCGATCTCGGCGGATGTGCTGCTCACGGGTTTGCAGGGTCAACACCCAGCAGCGGTTGCCGCGTTGGTCGGTCGTCTGGCCAACAAGCCGTCCGGGCAGCTTGCGCATCAGCTCCTCTCGGCAGGCCATCAGACCAAGATACGGACCGCCAAAGGAGAGATGGTTGCCCAGAGGCTGACCCTCGGCGATGGCAATGTCGGCCTGGTAGTCGCCCGGCCGTTTGAGCAACCCTAAGCTGATAGGGTCGAAGGCCACAATAAACAACGCTCCCTGTTTGTGAGCGTACTCGGCCAAAGCCTCGACATGTTCCAGTTGGCCAAAGAAGTTCGGATGCTGCACCAGCACACAGGCCGTTTGGTCATCGATCGCTTGGGCGAGGTCATCGAGCTCAAGATGGCCCTCAGGTGTGCCGACGGTCTGGATTTCGACACCGATGTTGTGGAGATAAGTTCCCAGAATTTGGCGGTATTCTGGATGAACACTTGAAGCGGTGACGACCTTGCCGCTACGCCGGGTGTGGTTGATCGCCATGAACACGGCTTCAACAGCAGCGGTACCGCCCTCGTAGAGACTCGCGTTGGAGATTTCCAGACCGGTCAGCTGGGTGATGAGAGTTTGGTACTCGAACATCACCTGAAGAGTACCTTGGCTGGCTTCAGCCTGATAAGGCGTGTAGCTGGTGTAATACTCGCCGCGGCTGGCCAAGTGGTCGACCACTGCCGGGACGAAGTGATCGTAAGCCCCGCCGCCGAGAAAGCAGACCTTATCTTCGGCTGACTCGTTCTGCCCTGCCAGCTGCTGCATATGCGCAGTCAACTCCAACTCCGCCATCGCCGGTGGCACATTCAGCGGCCGATTCAGACGGACTCCGGCAGGCACCTGGGTGAGAAGCTCCTCCAGGCTGGAGACACCAATCGCCTGCAGCATGGACTGAACATCTTGAGCAGAATTCAACAGATAAGGCATAGGAACTCAACAGGTTTAGTGTATTTGGCTGACGAGACTGAAGGAGGCCCGGGCCCCAGCCTCCCGTTTGTTGCGAAAACTCTTGGACTGGTTGCGTGTCGCTAGCCGCAAGTAGTTGGTTGCTTCGTCTGGGTTGTAGCTCTCCGGATGTGATCGGCGTCCCAAGCAACAGTCTCATCTGGCTGGATGGCCTCAGTCCGGAGACGGTGCTGCGACTTCAGGAGCTTTCAGCGATTTGTTTCTGGTAGGCGGAGTGGTCCATCAGCGAGTTGAGATCGCCGTCACCGAGAACCCTGCCTTTGATCATCCAGGCTTGTCCGTAGGGATCATCCGAAAGCCAGGAGAGATTGTTGGGCAGCTGATCATTCACCTCGGTGACCTCAAGATGCAAGGGAGCATAGAGATCACTCACAGCTTTGACGCTCTCGACATGGCCAAACGAGTCGCCGGCCTGAAAGACTTTGCCCACCTCGGGGAGTTCGAGATAGACCACATCGGTGAGACTCTCCACAGCATGCGCGGAGATACCGATGGTGGCAGTCTTCTCATCTCCTTGGTCGCTGATGGCCATCCATTCGTGTGTTTCCCGAAATCGTAGTTCGTCTGGGTTCACCGAAGCCTCCCTCGTGAGAAATGAAATCCGCCTGCTGTAACCTTTGAAAGTACGTTTTGAGAAATCGATGTGACCGTCAACACGAGATGCTAGCGATTTCGTTGATAGAACGGCAACTCCACCACACGGGCGTGCTCGCTGCGTCCGCGGATATCCACGCCGAGCTCAGTCCCAATGCTGCTAAAAGGAGCTTGCACATACGCCATGGCAATCGACTTTTGCAAAGTCGGCGAGAAGGTACCACTTGTCACCGTCCCAAAAACCTGCTCAGACGGGGAACTCAGCTCGCCGCTGCGTGGACCAACCCGAAATCCCTCACGTGCGATCCGTTTGCCATCGAGTTCCAGACCCACACGCACCTTCTGAGGCGGCGTACTTGCCAACTCCACAAGCGAGTCGCTTCCGCAAAACGGCCCCCGGTCCAAATCGACGGCAAAGCCCAGCCCAGCTTGGTAGGGATTGACTTGCTCGGACAACTCATGACCGTAAAGTGGCATCCCCGCCTCAAGCCGCAAAGTATCGCGGCTTCCCAGTCCGGCTGGAAAAATCCCCCCAGCGGAGTCCTCGTCAGGCAGCGGAGCCCCAAGAATCCGTTCCCAAGCGGCGACAGCGAACTCCGCCGGCAGGATCAACTCCAGCCCGTCTTCGCCGGTATATCCTGTGCGGCTGAAGATCGCCGGAGAATCACACACTCCAGAAAATTTCGCCAGCTGGGCACGGTAGTAAGAAAGTTTGGCAGCAGGCACCCCGGCAACTTGACCAACTAGCTCGACGGCTTGTGGACCCTGCACGGCAATCATCGCCAGCTCAGAGGTGGCATCACGCCAGCGAAGAGCAGCTTGGGATTCGAATTGCTCCAACAGCTGCTGCGTGTGCGTCAAGATTTTGCTGCGATTGCTGGCGTTGACAACCAGAAGATAACGCCAAATCTCGCCAGAGGGAGCGACGAAATCCTCGGGCAGATGCGTCACCAGGACATCGTCAAGGATATTACCCTGTTGGTTGGTGATAAGGGCGTAGCGGACACGCCCGGCACGCAACTTAGCGACGTTCTTGGTCAGCAAGCGGCTGAGAAATTCGGCTGCCGCCGGCCCCCCAAAGAGCAGCCGGCCCATATGGGAAATGTCGAAAACCCCGGCGGTTTGCCGAACGGCGTTGTGTTCGGCAACAATTCCGCGAGCATACTGAACCGGCATAGACCAGCCAGCGAAATCGACCATGCGGCCATGATGGGCTGCATGCCATTCGGAAAGTGGTGTGGTAGCAAGTCCGCTGGACATAGAGAGCCTTCGAGTGCTCAAGTCACACGCACAACATCGCCCAACCGCAGGGGTCATCCCCAGCTGCGATGGGTCGCCGTCGGGCCGTCAAGTTGCCAAAGGGTCTTCCAACGCGTTGTATTCTACCGCAACGGCGAGTTCTTGCCAGGCGGAGTCGTTGTTGGCCCGCTTGGCCTCAGGCAGGAACCCACTCAAGCTCTCCGAAGTAGGGAACAACCGTGCCCGCAAGATCGTCCAAGCCAGCAACGGATATCCCCCAAGAGCATGAAAAACCAGGCCAAAGCATTCCCATGTTCCAAAATCCCTGCTCCGGCCTGAGACCCCTCGCTTGAGCGACGACCTCATGTGGGAAACTTCGCTCCGGGAAACCGGAATCGCTGGAAGGCTCGACCGTCAGGGGCTGCTGCGTTTTTTACCAGTCAGATTCGGAGACCAGTGATGAAACCGTTGAGCCTCTGCTTTTTGATCATTGTGGTGGTGGCCCCGATGGAATGCTGGGGCGAAACAAGAATCATCGGAGTCCACGTGAGCAAAACCGAGGACTCCAAAACAGGTGTTTCCATCTACTCCGATGTCAAGTCGGAGAACCAACGCAACATCAGCATCCAAGACGCAGCTCGGATTCTCAAGCAAGCTCAAGGGTGGGGAAGTGTCGTTTATGTGGGCGTTGTGGTTGAAGGACGCACCTTGACGGACTACCTCCCCCTTTTGGAGGAGATCTCCAAGAACCATTGGCTGGAACTGGCCTTTGTCGAGACGACCAGCAGCGAGTTGATCCAACAGCACATCAAGCGACGGATTCAAAGGACTCGGTCAGTTGCTCAGTGACGCAGTAAGTTGCTGAGTGATTCAAAAAGTTGCAGAGGGACTCATTCGACCGACTTGGAGGAGGTGGGCCGGTGGCGATCCCGAATGGCCTCCAACTGCTGCTCAATGAGATGGCCGGGGACCCCGAGCATCGTCAGAACGTGGGAACTGATAATCAGGCTGGCCTCAAGCATTTCCGGAACCACGTGGTCGGCGCCGATGGAGATCAGCTCGTTAAAATCCCCGTATTCGTGGCACCTCACGATGATCGGGGTCTGAATTCCCTTGCTGCGGATTTGCTGGACCGTGCCGGTGGCCAAATCGGCCGAGCGGAAGGTGAGCACCGCCAGTTTGGCCTTGTCGATATGGCAACTACGCAGAATGTCGACGTGAGTTGCGTTTCCGTAGACCACGTTCCGGCCACGGGAGCGGCCTTCCCGGACTAAGTCGATGTTCCGGTCGATGGCAATATAGGGAATATGGTTGGCTTCCATCAGTTCGGTGATCGTTTGGCCGACACGCCCGAAGCCGCCGATGACCACGTGATCGGCCTGGTGCAAAGTCACCGCCGGGGTCGCTTTCCGCATTCCGCCTTGGGGCAGCCAGAAGAGTAAAGCCTCAGCGATGGTGTTGCTGTGCCGGATCAGTATGGGGCTGGTCAGCATGCTGAAGATGGCAATCAACGCGATAAAGGACGCCTGATCCGAGGGAATGACGTTATTCAATCGGCCCAGGGCAATCAGGGCCAAGCCGAATTCTCCCGCTTGGGCCAAGGCAAGTCCCACCCTCAGCGGGACCGTCCCTGGTTCGCCCATCATCCAGACCACAGCAGCGACCACGACAGCCTTGATGACAATCAACGCAACGGTGAAGACAAGGATCCGCAGCCCGTAGTCCCCCAAGAGGCTGACCTCGATGTTGATCCCCACTGTCACAAAGAACAATCCCAGCAAGATATCCCGAAAAGGGCGGATGTCGCTGACGATTTGATGTTTAAACGGACTCTCGCTGAGCATCATCCCAATGGCAAAACCACCCAAGGCCATGGAGAGCCCAAAGGTGTAAGTCAGCCAAGCCGCCAGAAGGACAATAAACAGGGTGCTCAAGACAAACACCTCATCGGAACTCCCTCGTGCCACCTCCTGATACACCGGCGGCAAAAGCCACTTGCCCACTGCCATCAAAATCGCAAACAGCAAGATGCTCTTTCCGAGCGAGGTGAGTACCAGCAGCCAGAAAGCCCCCTGAGAAGTTCCCCCAAAAATCGGCACCAACACCAAGAACACCACTGCGATCAAGTCTTGAAACAGCAGCACTCCTAGTGCGAGCTGTGCATAGCGTGACTCAAACTGTTGCTGGTCGCTCAGTTCCCGGGTGACGATGGCCGTCGACGAGAGGGCCAAGGCCCCGGCGACCACCACGACTGTTTCTGGTGTGGCCTGCCCCCAGAGAAAGACAGCTAAGGCGAAAACCCCTGTGCAAACCGCCACTTGGGCTGTTCCCAAACCGAAAACTGCAAACCGCAAGGAGAGCATTTTGCTCAGGGAAAACTCAAGCCCAATCGAGAACAGCAGAAACGCGACGCCGAACTCGGCGATCAACGCGAAGTCCTCTGGCTCATGAATCCAACCCAACACCTCCGGTCCCACGAACATTCCCACACTGATGTAGGCAACAATCGGGGGGAGCCGGAAACGCCGAAAGAGAATCGTTGCACATAATGATCCCCCGAGGATGATTAACAGCTTTTCAAAGAATTCATGGTCGGTCATCGTATACCTCGACAGTCCGTGCTCCAAAACCCGCCTTCTCACCGAGAATCGCCGGTGACCGGGCCCAAGGCACAGACCTTCCTGGAGTGTTCTCTGCGGGGACTCAGAACGCCCCCGGCACATTGTTGGCCAGGAGCCGGCCCCATGTCCGCACCGGTGTCCGCCGCAGGGGTGGACAAGGGACTCCACAAACGACAATCCATGGAACCGACCTAGTGCCTTGTTTCCTATGGTTTTGGCAGTCGGTTGAGCGTGAATCCCCCGATTCCACGAGAACCAACTGCCCAATCAAAAAAAGCCAACCACTAGGCCTTAAACAAGCGAAGCGGCTAAGGTTCGAGGTAGAGAAAAATCTGAAAAAAATGAAATCCTCTTCGGTGTTAGGGAGTCGAAAGGTTACCAGACCAATCCGACACCCACAGCCAAAGAGGATTTCAAGTGAAACGCATTATCTTTCAGCGACTGGAGAATCGCAAGCGTCGACTCGCCCGTCGGTTGGCACGTAAGCGCGGTGCTGATCCTCACCACCCAACCCTCACAACTGCAGGTTTGCACTACGATGTTGCTGAGCGCTCTCGTGGTTTGGCCTACGGTGGCATTCCCTTGATGCTCAGATTCGCTGAAGATGTTGGTTTGATCGATGGCATCAACCAACATCTCAACTTGTTGACGTTTTATCGACCTTACCGGGAAAGTGATCATGTTCTGAACTTCGTCATCAATGCCTGTTGTGAAGGACGGTGCCTGGAGGACATCGAGCTCCGGCGTCAGGATGAGGTGTTCTTGGATGCTGTCGGAGCCCGGAGTCTTCCCGATCCAACCACGGCAGGAGACTTCTGCCGCCGTTTTACTGTCGGCCACATTCGCACTTTGCAAGAGGTCATCAATCAGTCCCGCCTGCAGGTTTGGCAACAACAACCTGCTGCATTCTTTCAGGAAGCGGTCATCGATATGGATGGCACGATGGTCACTACCTCGGGTGAATGCAAGCAAGGAATGGATATCTCTTACAAAGGAACTTGGGGATATCACCCGCTGATCGTCTCTTTAGCCAACACTGGAGAAATCCTCTCAGTGGTCAATCGTTCGGGAAACCGCCCAAGCGAGGAAGGGGCTGCCGCCGAAGCCGACCGAGCCATTGCCGTTTGCCGCGAAGGCGGATTCCAGAGCATTCGATTGCGAGGAGACACCGCTTTCAGCCAGACCCTCTTTCTCGACAGTTGGCATCAACAGGGCGTCATATTCCAGTTTGGCTACGATGCCTGCCCAAATCTGGTGAAACGAGCTGATGCTCTGCCAGAAGAGGCTTGGACACAACTGCAACGGCCTGCTCGGTACCAGGTGAAGACCCAGACTCGCCACAAGCCACCTCGAGTCAAACGCGAAATCATTCGTCAACGAGAGTTCAAGCAATTGGAATTGCAGTGCGAACATGTCGCAGAGTTTTCGTATCAACCCACCGCCTGCTCACGGGCGTATCGAATGATTGTGGTCCGGAAAACCATCTCCTGAGAACAAGGCCAGAAGAAACTGTTCGACGAGTCACGCTATTTTTTCTATATCACCAACGATGAACAGTTGACAACCGAGGAGATCGTTTGCGAGTTGGGACACGGATTCGTTTTTGGGGCACCACCAGCCGACGGCGGCGGCTTTGCGGAGTTCACCGTGGGCGACGTTTTTGAGGACCGGCAACTTCAGCAATTGTTTACGCTCCGCGGCGACGCGCTAGGCTCTCGTTTGAATACCAACACGCCGCCATAGTAGGCGGGTCCGCGGGATTGATTGCCCATAGCTTCCAGGCAACGCTGTTCGACACAGCCTTTAATCCTGTTTTGTTCGCTGGCGACCCACTCCTGTTCCCCGCTTTCTTCAGCGTTGACAACGACGGTACCGAGTTCTTCAATTCAGCCACTGTCTCAATCGAGGACGTCGGTGGGGGAACACGACGTGTGACCCTCGACGTCTCTGAGTTGGCCCCCCAAGTCCTCATGCTGGAATTCCTAGCACTGGGAAGTGATGACGGACTACAAATCACGATCCGAGTGGATAATGTGGAACTTCCAACCTCGAGCCGGCCAGGCATCGTTCCAGAACCTGCCTCGCTGCTCATCGTGCAACTCTTTGCTTTAGTAGGTGCGCTGACCACACGACGGACAAGCTGAGGACCTTCAAGGCAAGCAATGAACCGAGTCTCTTCTTGATGACTGCACACCGTCCCTTCTGGAGCTCTCCGAAATGAGCCCACCTAGCGATGCTCAGCTGGTTCTTGATACATAGCGGCAAGAGCCTCCCACGAATGTGTAAGGCCCCTGCGGAGGTGACGTCTGAGCACAAGGGAAACCCTTTGCGAAACGCAGCGGTGATCTACTCCAACACCTGGACGTACAAGGTGTATGAGTAACCTTTCCCCTCAATT
>CAZYKP010000006.1:0-11111 GCA_964648025.1 uncultured Pirellulales bacterium
TCTCCGAAAAGCATCCGGCAATCCACTATGTTGTGGAGCCGAAGTCATGGTGCAATACGATCCAGGTGGATTCCGGTGCTTTTCGGACAGACTGTAAGAGACCCGCGGCCTTCTCAATGGGATCAGAAGACCTTCTTGTTTCATCTTTCACATGATTGTGCGAGCTTGCCTCAGCTTGTGCTAGAGCCTTTCTTGACAGTCTCCAGCACCCACTGAGGTTGGGAAGTCTTGGCTGGTCTGGCACAGCCGAAAGGCTGGTCGATTAACAGCTGCCCAATCACTGGTCGTTCCGACGGTTCGCGTGTTTTGGCCGAGCAAGAATTTTCCGAGCGCAGCAGTAGCTCGGCACAACACGCGTACTATCGAAGGCTTTCCAACCGACGCTTTCGAGAGGTTTTTCTTCGCAACACGTAAGGGTATCAAGCGTTTGACACCAGATCGTCCTCGGGTCGGTCAGTCAGCTCCAGGAGTATCTGCAGTCCGAGCTTTTTTGGTGTACGACACTTTTTCAAGGAGAGCACTTCGAGGTTTTTGGGCTTGCTGCGAACCGATTGTGACCATCGAGGTCTCTTTGCTGGGGATCGATTCTGACCGCCTTCCAGAAAGGCCCAGCCAATCGTGAGCGTTCTTATCCTGAATGAGTGTGTCAAGAATTCCCGCTCGTCGACCTGAGGGATCTGTGGCTATCTCTTGAGGTTGTGTTTTCCGTGTTCGCCGCTGGTGTCCTGAAGTCATTGTTGTGGAGGCTCTCCCACAACCTCAATTGTCCGCTGCGGCTTTTGCTCCGCAAGAGTGATCGCTCCAACTTGTGCCAGCTCTTTGTTTTGGCTGTCCAAGCGAGTTCTGCTGCGAACCGTCGGCCATCGTTTCTGAGAATTATTTTTTGGAAAAATTCTCAATCTTCCAACGTTAGGGAAATAGATCCAGGCTGATGTTGCTTCCGGTTTCCGAAGCCTCCCTGCGTGGATTGATCCATCAGGCCAAACAACGAAGGAGCACCAACGATGAACATTGGCTGCATTCGAACAATGTCTCTCAAGACGCTTCGGGAGATCACCAGCTCTGCCCTGGCCCCTCTCAGCCGGGCAGGTTGCCAGCCGGGGCAGCCCGGCCTTCTGTGGCTTCTCTTTGGGGACGACCAAACCATCACTCAAGCGGTTGCTGTCGATCTTTTCAGCGACAACTCGGTGATCAAACCTCTGACACCACAGACCGTTCCGTCCTTGGCGGAGGCTGCCAAGAATCATCAGCAGCTCTTAGGTGTGGCGTTTTTGCAGGACCTCCAACCAGCCCAAGCGCCCGGCCTTCCGTTGGCCGTGCTGACTCGGTTGTTCAGTACCCAGCAGCTCAACCAACCCGAGGTTGCCCAAGACCTCACTGTGCTGCTTGTCTTGCCGACCGAGGCCGACTCCTTTCCGGAGATCGTCACCACCGTCATCGATCGGGACGGGGACATCCTGGAGGCCCTCTTGGAAACCATCGATGATGTCGCCGAGGTCGCCGAGTCAAATGCGGTTTCTCGGCCGGATGCTTTGGTTCCCTCCAGCTCCGCCGCCAAACCGCTCCCACAAGCCACGAAGATCCAGGATATCCCAGAGGCCTGAACTCAACGGAAACCTTCTGGTGGCAATCGTCTGCACGCCTCCCAAGAAGCGGGGTGACCAGCTGTTCGACAGCATCCACCAACCTCTGTTCGCCAATGCAGAAGCTGCTGGCAGACCTCACCGCCGGCAGTTCTCTTTTGCCTTCCAGAGATTGGCTCGGTTGGGACTTGTGGCCTGTGAGTTTGTGGCCTGTGAGTTTGTGGCCTGTGAGTTTGTGGCCTGTGAGTTTGTGGCTGGGGGTTTGTGGCTGGGGGTTTGTGGCTGGGGGTTTGCGGGCCTGATGAGCAGGCCCCTCGTTCGCAGAATGCATTTTACCAGCGAAATTCTTTTGCACATATCGGCAATGCTCTCGCTGAGAAGGTTGGGCCTTCCCAACCCAAGCTGGCAAGATTTTCTCTGAAAAAGTCACGCCCACGTCGTTCTTCTAGTCGAACCTCCAGCGATTGCGGCTTGAACCTCCAAACGCTTGTTCTCAGGATTCGTCACCATGAGTCACCTGACGCTGCTTGCTGAGCATCTTGCGCGTCTCTACAGCTGCACAGACCAAGAGGCCTCCGCAGCGGTCTTTCGGATTGCCCTTCAGAAGTCTCAGTCCCACCCACCTCAGTCGGGCGAGACGGCCCAAGCGCCTGAACACTCTGCCAAGCAACCAGCTCCAGCCAGAGTGCAATGTCAGGCACAGCCGCCGGCCAAATCAGACCAACCAACTCCGAGTGATCGCTTGCCTCCTGAGTTGGCTGCGGATTTGGAAACGGCAGAGTCTGTGCTGGTCCTGGAGATCTGGTTGGCCGGCCGCTGGTGGCAGCGAGATCGCCTGACCTGTGTTCATGCTCTGCAGCGACGGCGAGGCTGCCAGGACAACCTCGCCGAGGAGTGCGTGGCCGAAGCCGAGCGGAGGGCATTGAGCTTCGTCCGCCGCCATGGTCCGCAACGGTTCCAAACCGACCAAACCGACCAAAGCAAACTTATTGCTGGTTACAGCCGACTTCGCGGATGGCTCTACCAAGTGGCTGATCGCGTGTTCATTGACATCCAGCGCCGGGCGAACAAATCCGTCCAGCTGGAGGCCTTGCCCGACCTGGCCGACCGTGCCTCTCGTCATGATCCTGCCGACGGCTCCGAAATGGACCTGACAATCTTGGTCAACCAATGGCTGGAACAACGCCCCGAGTTCGTCCGTCGCTTGATGCTCTTGCGGCACCCTCCGGTAGGGCGGACTGCAACCGATGCCGCGATTGCTGTGCAACTGCGGGATGAAGGCTGGCAGGAAGTCTCCGCGGGGACACAGGGAGCCATCGCCCAGCGTGTGCGTCGACAGCGATTGGCCGCCGAGCGACACTTCAGCCAACACCTGCAACAGGCTGGCTACCCTCCCTATCCTGACTTCGTCCGCCTCCACCATTACCGTTAGCCTCCCGAAGTTCCCCCAGTGGCGTCGCAGGTTGTTTTCCAAGAGTCAAACCGCCATCTGCGTCCGTTGCCCGTCAAATTTTGTTAGTCGTTTCTGGGGAGTTCATCGAAAAAGGAACCCCGAGTTCCCGCCATCTCTCAACTCGTTCAACCAAACCATCCCTGTTCATCGCCCGTACAGCGAGGAGGCCGGCCAGAGCTGGAAGAATTTCGGGGGAATTGCCAACGGCCTCGGTGAAGTCGGGCCGGATTGGAATTTGCCTCGAATCGGCTGACAATCGATTGCTGACGGTACGTTACCCGAGTGACTCGCAAGGGCACGCGAGTTTTTGGACTAGGATCGGGCCATCGCTCTTTGGGAGGGAAAGTGCCTTTTCAGAGGTTCTGACCACTCAAGGGCGTGAGATTGTCTTGTCGGCTCACTCGAAACCTTAGTTGCCTTGCAAATCCCGCCATGAACCAGGAATCGATCTTTGACGGCCGCTTTCGTTCTCGGGATTGCTCGGGTTCAGCTGACGCCACGGATCCACGCCGATCTCGGGCTCACCCCCGGCCTGTTGGGCTGGCACGCGCGGCTCATTTCGGCGGCTCGGTTGATAAACTGGTTTCGGTCTTCGTCCAAGGAGAACCCAACTGCGAGATGCCGTCTTCTGGCAAGACGCCTCGTGGGCCAGTTGTTGGTGATCTGTGGCCTGCGGCGATCCTCCCCGATGAGGGGGGAGTGCCAGCGAGCGGAACCGAAGGCGGACCAGAGAAGTCTGCTGGGAAGCTATGCCGATCGGGAAAGATCGGGTCCCTGGACTCACCGACGGACTCAACGCCGTGCCTGGGGGCAGATCAGGTGGAGCAGCTCTGGGAGGCAGCCTTGCAGAGGTTGCAGGAAGCCATGAAGAGCGTCTCCCGAGATTGGGAGTCGTCTGAGCGAGAGGAATTTCGCCGTTGGCTGGAACATCTGTTGGTTAGCTTTGATGACCTTCGCGAATACGTCATCGTCCTGAATGAGCGATTCGACGGGCACTTTTCCTGTTGGGTTGGCTTACCTCCTCGAAAACTGGACGCTGTTTTCGATTTGGGCTTAGAAGGACTCGGCGAGCAAGATCTGATGCTGCTGGCTGTCAATCCAGTCGCCTTGCTCCAGCTCTCGAATGAAATCTACCAGCGGCTGCCAGCTATTTGGATGAATCCGATTAGTCTTGCCGGTCAACGCTTCTGGGTTGAGTCCGAAGCAGAACAGAACGCCGACCAGCAACAGCAGCATCGACCGAGCTGCACCCGTGAGGCTCAGCGATTGGCAGAAGGGATGGCCGCTGGGGATGGCCCAACTCTTGACTGGAGCTTCTGCGTTCCTTCTGATCAGATCCAGTTGTTGAAGACCACACCGACGATCGGCAACGTGCTTCAAGGCGAGGTTTATCGAGTGCATGCTTGTTGGCATGTCGGCGGTCGGGTTTTGGAGGTCAACTTCGAGCCTGAGTATTGCCGTGGTCCGCAGACCCTGCTGTCGGTGGTCTGGTGCAATGCAGCCGGCCAGCGACTGGCAGCTGGGCAAGCAGAAAACTCCTGGGATCCTGTCAGGCTTGCGGCTTCATCTGGTCAGCCGCAACCGGGCGATCAACTGGAAATCCGCAACGTTTACCACCCTGGGAACTCCTCCCCTCTCGCTCTGAGCGAAGACCTCCGATCGAATGAGAAGTCTGCCTGCCCAACAGGTCCCTTGGGCAACGACATGGTCGGTTGGGAGCTATTGACCTGGGTGACGTTTCCTGAGTCCTCGACTCAGTTGTCTTCCCAACAGTCTTCTTGATTCTCCGGAAGGTTCCTTTAGGGACCCAGAGATGGGGAGTCTTTCCTGTCTCGGTTTGGTTTGGTCGCCTGCGGTCCGGTTTGCTTCGACGCTCGACGGGCAGACCTTTGGGGATCTGGGAATCGTCAAGGAGAACTGCCTTGAAGTGGGGAGTTTCAGCCTGTTAAGGTCCCCTTGGTGCTCGGGATTCCGGTCAATCGTGGGTCAGGCTCGACGGCCATACGGATGGCCCTGGCTGCCGACTTGAAGACACCCTCGCTGATGTGGTGGCTGTTGCGGCCATGATGCAGCAGAACATGCAAGTTGCAGAGGGAATTGGCAGCAACCGCTTGCCAGAAATCTTCCACCAGCTCACTATCGAATTCACCGATTTTTGGCTGAGGGATCGGAGCTTGATAGACCAGAAAGTAACGCCCGCTGAAATCTACAGCAGTTGTCACGAGGGTCTCCTCCATGGGCAATGTGAAATGCCCATACCGCCGGATCCCAGCTTTATCACCCAGTGCCTGTTTGATCGCCTGCCCTAGGCAGATCCCGGTGTCCTCGACGGTGTGGTGGAAGTCCACATGCAAGTCTCCTTGTGCCTGGACGGTGAGGTCCCAGGCGGCGTGTTTCGCCAGCAAGGTCAGCATGTGGTCGAAAAAGCCGATGCCTGACGAGACCTCGGCTTGTCCGGTCCCATCGAGGTCCAGCCCCAGGGCAATTTGTGTTTCGGCTGTGGTTCGCTCAATACCGGCGGTGCGTCCCATTCTTGCTGCTCACAAGGAAAAGCTCTTGCTCGTGGGGCGAGGCATTTCGGGTTTTGGGGAAGTCCACGGATCAGGCTCTGATGCTGTTGAGCCGAGCTTGGCTCTGTCTCGAAACACGAATCTGTCTGTCGGGCCGCTTGGCTTCGGGCAGGGAGATCAAAGCCGCTGGCGGCCTGATTGAAGAATCTCCTGAATCGGCCTGCTTTGCCCTCCTGGCCAGCAACTGGCCGATCGCCTCCTCGGACCAACGAGCGTGTTTTGAGACAGAGCCTCGTTCGAGATCGTGACTGGGTTTTCTTTAAATGATCTGGCCGAGCAGGTGAAGGCAGACATCGATCTGATCATCAGTGCCTACGGAAAAGCGTAGTCCATCTCCCCAGCCAGGATAATCCATGTATCGGACCAAGACGCCTTGTTCCCGGAGTTGTTCAAAGAGCCTCTTGACGGGGATCTCAGGGTGAGGTGCCCAAACGAAGTTGGCCTGCGAGTCAACTGGTGCAAAGCCGAGCCTAGCGAGTTCCTGATGGAGTCGCTGACGGGTGGAGACGATCTGAGCCCGGGTTTGGAGAAGCCATTGTTGGTCGTCAATGGCTGCTGTGGCTCCGGCGATGGATAACGCGTCGCAGTTGTAGGAATCCTTGACTTTTTGCAATTGTTCGATGATGTGCGGTTGGGCCACCAGGTATCCAAACCGTAGACCGGCCAGGGCGTAGCCTTTGCTGAGCGATCGGCTGATCAAGATTTTCTCGCTCTTGTGGACCAGATGCAAACAGTTGCTTTGGGCGAATTCGGCGTAGGCCTCATCCACAAGCAGGGGACAGGGCAAACGCTCGGCGAGGTCCAAGATCTCCTCGGGGGGAATCATCGTTCCGGAGGGGCTGTTCGGGTTGGGCAGGAAGACCAGCTTGACATCTTCAGTGCCCTCTCCAAAAGCTGCCGGGAGACGCCAATCAGGCTCAAAGAAGATCTCTTGACTGTCGGCCCCCTGAATCTGCGCTAACGTCTTATAAAGAATATAGCTAGGATAGGGGAGGCGAAGACGAGCGCCGGCGGGGACAAAGGCCCGCGTGCATATGGTCAGCAGGTCGTCGCTGCCATTGCCGGCCAGAATCCACTCCGGCTGCACGCCCAGGATGTCGGCAGCACGCTGACGAAAAGCCTCAGCAGTTGGATCGGGATAACGCTGCAGCCCCTGCTGGAGCCTGGCTGTCACGGCCCTGGTCACCGCTTCAGAGGCTGGGTAAGGATTTTCGTTGGTGTTGAGCTTGATAATTTTGTGACCTTGAGGCTGCTCGCCCGGCTTATAGCCGGACATTTGCAGAATCTCTGGTCGGAAGAACGAAGTCGCCATGGCAAGTCGCTGAGGAGTTCTTTTGTGGCTGAGCGTGGAAGAGTTTTTTATGAAGAGTTTTGCTATGGAAGCTGGTTTTTCGTCTGACAGCTTTGATTGATTCTCGCGAAGTTTCTTACCCGATCGAGACTCGAAAGTCCCTTCTGGATCGGCTTCCGGTCAGCCTCTGCCGACGCTGCTGAGTGTTGGGCCAATGTGTCGGGCCAATGTGTCGGGCCAATGTGTCGGGCCAATGTGTCGGGTCGATGCGGGGTCAACAGGTGCAGACGGTGGCCCGACTGGGCTTTAGCAACAGTTTTGTTTGTCCAACATGCGGCGGGGCAATGGAATCACCACTGGTCTTTCCACCTTTCCATCTAAAAGGGGACGAGCCAAGATTTTCCCCAACTTCAGGAGGTCAGCAACTTTTCTGGTCTTCAAGAGTGGGAGTGAGCTTGGGCTTGCTGACGAGCTGCTGGGAGGCGGACTTGCACGCTCTGCCAGTGAGCAGTCAGGCCTTCGGTCTTTGCCATCTGCTCAAGATCGTCGGCCACCTCCAACAGGTTCTCCGGGCTGTAGCTGATGATGCTGTGAGGGCGTCGAAAGTCGTTGGCCGTCAGGCCGTGAGCAAAGCAGGCAGTTCCGCTGGTTGGCAGCACATGGCTGGGGCCGGCCACATAATCCCCGACTGCCACCGGGCTGTAGGGGCCCAAAAACGCAGCTCCGGCTGTGGGGATTTTTTCCAGTAGGACTTCTGGATCCTCGGCGGCTA
Source organism: uncultured Pirellulales bacterium (assembly GCA_964648025.1). Classification (GTDB taxonomy): domain Bacteria; phylum Planctomycetota; class Planctomycetia; order Pirellulales; family Pb10988; genus CAZYKP01. The sequence goes on from CAZYKP010000006.1 coordinate 7,670, forward strand.
TGTGCAGGTGCTCAGGAGCGAATTCTGTGGCGATCTGGCAGGCCTCGTTGGCATCGCGGCAGAGGATCAGAGCTCCGAACTCTTCCAAACTATCACGAGCGAGGTTTCCTCGGTCCGCCAAGGCCAGTTGCCCCTCCAGTTCCATCAGAACGTCCTCCCACAATGGCTCCGACCAGGTCAACAACAAGCTTGAGCCAGGAGAGTGTTCGGCTTGGGCGATGAGATCTGCTGCGACATAGCTGGCCGGAGCTGAGCCGCTAGCAACAATGACGATCTCGCTGGGGCCGGAGATGCTATCAATGCCGACGGTGCCAAAGACAAAGCCTTTGGCAAGGGCCACAAACAGGTTTCCCGGGCCGACGATTTTGCGGACCGGCGGTAGGTTCTCCAGCCCGTAAGCAAGAGCGGCAACGCCTTGTGCCCCCCCGAGGCGATAGATTTCCTGGATGCCGATTTCCTGGCAGGTTGCTAGCAGGTCGAGATTATAAGAACCAAAAGGGGTGGGCGGGGCGATCACCGCGATCTGGTCGACGCCGGCGACCTGGGCTGGCACGGCAGTCATCAGCAGCGAGGATGGGTACGCAGCAGCTCCCCCAGGAACACAAATGCCAACACGTTCCAGCGGCCGATAGCACTCAGCCAAGTACCCACCGCGGGGAAGCTCGAGGCGAGCGTCGTGATGCAGAATGGTTTGCTGAAAAGCCCAAATCCTGTCTCGGATTCTTCGCACGCTTTGCAAAAACCCAGGCCGTTGTTGTTGGACCTGAGCATGTGCTGTGGCCAATTCGGCTGGGGAGACACGGAGGGTCTCTCCGGTCAGTTCTGCCCCATCCAGCCGCTGAGTGTAGTCCAACACAGCGGCCAGCCCTCGCTGCTTCACGTGTTGGCAAATCGTCTCGACCACCTGACGAGGACTCAACGCTTCTCCAAAGACCTGCAGAGTCCGTGCACGCCCTGCCTCGGAGACAACATCTCCTTGAGGACTCAGCCGTTGACGCAACGCCGTCAAGGTTGTGGAGGCATCGTCACGGTCGGTGCGAATTTGAGTGATGGCAAGGTTGGTCATCGGTCAGGGCGATCGTCAAACAATGATTGTTCAGGCAGAGTTCAACGCGCCATTCTCCTCAAGGACCGGCAAGCTGACCACCCCACCTCGCGCCATACTCGGTGTGAGCCTGCGGAAAATGGGTGGGAAGATTGGTCGAGCTGGGCAACAGTCCTCGGCCAACTGCCGCCAGTCGGTTGGTGCGGCCGCTGGTTGTTGTCTCGGTTGGTGCCTGCGGTGACCCTTCAGCTGAACTCGGCCGGCCGCACCAGCTGGCTGACGCCTCGCCGTTGGCTGGCCTCTGCGGGCTCACCCCCCATCTGTCTGACTCTCACGGCTGTCCTTTTCGGCTGCTTCTCGGCCGCAACATGCCGGCAAACACTCGCCCAACCACATGCTCAAACACCATCGAGCCCTCAGGTCAACTTGAGGTTTCCCTCATCGGCCGCACCACTATAATGCCCGAAAATTCGTCTGAAACAGTGGTGCAGTCCGTTCTGTCCAGATAGCCTAGATTCAAGCTAGGTTTTGTTGGAATAACCCCCTATTGAGGTTGGGGACAATCTTGGCTCGTCCGGTCCACGGAAAAGCTGCGAAATCGCGGGTTGTTGTGCGGTTTTAGCGTTTTGGAAGAGCAAAAATTTTCCCCAAGAGCAGTAAGTGACTGTCCGAAAAGTGTCCCGGCACACCGAGGATTCGTTGCATCAAGACCCGTGAGCCACCAGCCGTTGTGCCTCCACCACTATTTCGGACAGGCTGTAAGAGTTGACCAGTCGTTGAGGCTTATTCAATCGCAGTTCAGACCTCGGCAAGTCGATGCCTGAGCAATTTTACAGTCCGAAGCAGGTGGCTGATGCCTTTGGGGTCAGCGAGAGTTCCCTGAAACGATGGTGTGATCGGGGCTTGATTCCCGTGCGTCGGACTGCGGGCAAGCACCGACGTTTGGCGGTTCCGGATGTGCTGCTCTTCTGCCGGCAGTCCGGGCACAGCCTCCAGCGTCCTGAACTGCTTGGCCTTCCTGTGGGCACACGGCCTCTGGGAATTCTCCAAGGTCAACAAGAGCTCTATGCGGCCTTGCGTGATGGGGATGAGTCGGGCTGTCGTCGGGTGATTTTGGGTTTGTTTTTGAACAACCACCCTCTGAGTGATTTGGGGGATCAGGTGCTCAGTCCCACCATGAAGTTGGTGGGGGAACAATGGCAATGTGGTGAACTTGATATCTACCAGGAACGACGGAGTTGTGAACAGGTTGAACGCTGTCTCCAAGAGGTTCGGTTGATCTTGGCTCCTCCTGGCGATGCCAGCCCACTGGCGATCGGTGGTGCCCCCTCTGGGGACCCTTACCGCCTGCCTACGCTTCTGGTCGAGTTGACCCTTCGCGGTCTGGGCTGGCAAGCAGAGAGCCTCGGAGTGGATCTTCCTTTTTCTACATTGGCCAAAGCTCTGAATCAGCTCAGCCCCAGGTTGTTTTGGTTGAGCGTCTCCTCCATCAGAGATCGCGAGGAGTTCCTGGCAGAGTATGCTGAGTTTTATGCAGCCGCTGTTGCAGCCGAGGTTCCTGTTGTCGTTGGAGGGGCAGCCCTGACCGAAGAGCTACGGCAACACATGTGTTATGGCGCCTACTGCGATCGTCTCTGTCACCTCGTTTCCTTCGTCGCGACCTTGGGCAGCGATTCGGTCCGCAATCCCGGGGTCTATCCTCGCAAATTCCCTCTGAGTCCGTCTTCAGTGTCTGCTGGATTCCAGATCACCGATCCCAGCGATCACAACCTCTCGGACCCAGTCCAAGATCACCCAGCCCAAGATAACCCAGCCCAAGATAACCCAGCCCAAGAAAAAACAGCCCAAGATGACACAGCCTGAATGATCCTCAAGGCCTCCTGATTTCGATTGATTTCGAACAAGCGTTCAGGAATTCAAAAACTGCACAACTGCTGTCATCTGCTCATCAGAGCGCTGGTTGCACAACCCCGACTGTCCACCAGAAGCTTTCCGCGAGACGCCGCGTGCCGAGCCGTTGCTGGACCGCTGTCGAGCTTGCCCCAGACGATCAGTTCGTCAAGATCCGACTTGGCCGTGGTTGCTTGTGCCCCAAGGTTCAAGTCAGACTATCGTTGAGGGCGGCAGCCAAATCGCCCGACTAGGCAGTTCGGGGCGGTTCTGCTGCAAAGAGCAATCATCTTGATCGAAACTTCATGCAAAGAGACGCACCCAACCAGATTTGGGGGCGAAATACAGACGGGGGAGGTGACCCGGTTCAGCCGGTGCGTTAGAGTAAAATTCATCTCGGGCCATAAGTCCCCCGCCCCCAATTCGGGCCCGTTTGATCCAGGAGCGTCTGGACTTGAGCACCTGAACTTGAGCACCTGAACTTGAGCACCTGAACTTGAGCACCTG
>CAZYKP010000006.1:11211-204279 GCA_964648025.1 uncultured Pirellulales bacterium
ACTTGAGCACCTGAACTTGAGCACCTGAACTTGAGCACCTGAACTTGAGCACCTGGGCAGGAGCGTGTGGGTGCACCGAGCGTTCGTCGGTCGACGCGCTCGGAGCCGATCCGGTTGGAAATCAAGTGAGGCACTTTTGATTGGCCGCACCGACAGCCCGAGCGAGACAACCTCCACTTCAGGACGAACGATTTGGGTTTGGACAAACCTCGAACAATCGGGATCGGGCAACCAAATCCGCGGCAGGACCAGATCCCTGAGCAGCCAGATCCCTGAGCAACCAGATCCCTGAGCAACCAGATCCCTGAGCAACCGGGCTGCCGGGATCCAAGCATCTCTTGCAACGACGTTTCGGACCGACGTTTTCGCCAGCGGCTTCCAAACCGCCAAGATCATGGCAACCACGACTCTTGACGCCTTCTTCGATAGCCTCGAGGCCAGCCGTCTCGTTGCTGTCGCCCAAACGCGGCAGATCCGCGAGCAGATCGCCTCTCGACAGGAGGAAGTCCCGCCCGCAGCTGTGGCTCGCTGGCTCGTGGACCGTGGGGTCGTCACCCAATGGCAGGCTGATGAATTGCTGGCCGGGAGAAATCGTTTCTTCTTGCAGAAGTACAAGCTTCTGGAAAAGGTGGGGTCCGGGGCAAGCGGCACAGTCTATAAGGCTGTGCAGACGCAGTTAGGGCGGATCGTGGCCATCAAGGTGCTCACTGAGGAACTCAGCCGCAAGCCGGAGGCGTTGGCTCGCTTCAAGCAAGAAACGAGGATGGCTGCCTCGGTCCACCACCCCAATATTATTACCGCCTATGATGCAGAGTCCGATGAGGATGTCCATTTCCTGGTCATGGAATACATGGAGGGCCGGGACCTCAACCGCTGGATCAAAGAAGCTCATGGGTTATTGCCCATCCACTGGGCCTGTGAGGTCATCCGGCAGGCAGCTCTTGGCTTACAGCATGCTCACGAACAAGGGCTGATCCACCGAGATATCAAACCCGGCAATTTGCTGATTCGTGCCGAAAGCTTCGAACTGCGGCCGGAAGCCAAGGTGCTGGATTTGGGATTTGCTCGAAAGGCCGACGACGATGGGGGGGTTCGCTTAACTCGAAGTTGGCAGATTTTTGGCACCCCAGACTACATGTCGCCTGAGCAAGCCGAGAGCACCTTCGACGCTGATATCCGTAGCGATATCTTCAGCCTTGGTTGCACGCTCTTTAAGGCCCTGACCGGACAGCTGCCTTTTGCCGGGGGGACACCAGTTCAGAAGCTGTTGGCGCGGGCCAATCGAGATGCTCCCAAGGTCTGCAGCCTCCGCAGTGAGATCCCTGCGACGCTGGAGGCCGTTGTCGCTAAGATGCTGGCACGCAAGCCCGAGCAGCGGTATCAGACGCCCGGCGAAGTGGCCTTCGCCTTGGCACCGTTCTCGATGATCGGGGAGAGCGGCGACGAATCCTTTGATCGGTCCTTTCGTTCCAGCCAGTCCTCGATCAACCTCACCTCCGGCGGGTTCTCGTCGGCTCGGGGCTCCGAAGGTACCGTCAGTCCTGCCAGCCAAGCCAACGAACCGACCCGAGGACCAAACCTCGGCCCGAAGGAGGAAGACCTCCAAGATTCCCCGACGATGGCCGATCTGTCGCTCAACGCCGAGGATGGCGAGTTGGTGGATGCACGTCCTGCCATCTCAGTCCAACAATCCGACAACCGACATGAGCAACACCTCCAAAGCTCCGTCGGCTCAAGTCAATCCGAGGCAACTCGCATTCCCTCTGTCAGGCCCGATCTGATACGAGCGCGAACCAGTCAGGCCGAGGAACACCCTGCCACAGCCCCTGCTGGCACGAAACCAGGTGGCCAATTCGCTCCGATCCATCTCGCCTTACTGCAGGGAATGGTCCTCGGGGGTGGAATGGGGCTGCTCTTTGGATTGGCCCTAGGATCACTCGTCGGGTTCATGATGGCTCAAGTGGGGAGCCAGGATCTGACAGTCGGGATTGCGATCGGCAGCGGGCTGTTCTTCTCGTCTGTGTCGGCCGCCTACCTTGGAGCCGTCAAAGCGATTCGGCAGCTCCTCGACCAGTGATAACCCGGCCAGTGACAAACCGGTCAAGTGAAAGACCGGTCAAGTGAAAGACCGGTCAAGTGACAGACTGGCCAGTGAAAGACTCGCCAAGAGACAGGCCCGACCGTGAACAGCCTGTCGCCTCTCAGATTGTCGCTATTCAGGTTTTTTCAGACTGCGGTTTTTTCAGACTGCAGTTTTTTCAGCACGCTGTTGGTCTTACGGGATCAGCCCGTAACGCTTGAGCTTGCTGAAGAGTGTGCTGCGGTGCATTCCCAGCTGGCGTGCTGCCTCGGTTTTGTTTCCTCCGCAAGCTGCCAGGGTCTCTAACAGTTGCCGTTTTTCGGCCTCTTTCAGCGAAGAGGCCAGAGGCTGCGAACTGGCCCGGCCCAAGCCTGCTTCCCTAGGATTTTCCACTGAAGAAGCAGAAGGGCGTTTGCGGGACCGTCGTGATCGGCGAGTCGTTGCAGGACGCTTCTTGGAAGAGCCGGACTGAAGACCGGCCTCGGCAGAGCTAAGGACTTCAGGAGGGAGTTCGGCTAAAGTGATTTCCTGGCCTTCTGCCAGCACCACGGCGCGTTCGATGGCATTGGCCAACTGCCGGACATTGCCAGGCCAGTGATAAGCCTTCAACGCACTGACAGCATTCGGGTCAATCCGGGTGATCGATTTTCCAGCGGCGCGAGAATAATGGTCCAAGAAGTGGACAGCCAGTTCGAAGACGTCGTCTCCGCGCTCTCGCAAGGGAGGGGCGCAGAGGCTGATGACGTTGAGTCGATAGAAGAGATCTTCGCGGAACGTCCCTTCTCTGATGAGTTGTTCCAGGTGGCGATGAGTCGCGGCGATCACGCGGACATCCACATGGATGGTTTCGGTCCCACCAACTCTCTCAAAGGCTCGCTCTTGCAGAACTCGCAACAGCTTCGTTTGAGTGGGCAGATCGATATCCCCCACTTCATCCAAAAAGAGGCTGCCGCCGTCGGCTAACTCAAATCGCCCCTGACGGTCTCGGTCGGCTCCGGTGAAGGCTCCTTTGACATGGCCAAACAACTCACTTTCCAGCACCCCTGAGCTCAACGCAGCACAGTGGACAGCAACAAAAGGCCGATCAGCGCGATCGCCATGATCATGAACAGCTCGGGCGAGCAGTTCCTTGCCGGTTCCGCTCTCTCCCTGAATCAGCACCGAGGATTGGCTGGCGGCCACTCTACGGACTCGGTCGAGAACCTCGCGGATGGCTGGACTCGAGCCGCGGATCTGATGCCGCAAGCGACGAAGCGTCCGCGGAGTTTCCTCCTCGCTCATTTCGTCAGGGTGGATTCCCCCTGGCGAGACCGCAGAAGCACCGCGTAAGCGTGCTTGGTTCCAGGCGAACTGGTCGGGCCAATGACTGTGTGAGCCCTCCAAGGCGGCCTGCTCGCCTTCAGGAGACTGGCTGGTTGCCGCACCGCCACAGCTTGGGGATTTTCCTAAATCTTGGTGGCTAGTTCCTTGACGTAAACCGGATGGCTTGTAGTATTTGGGGAATGAGCCGGTTGATGCAGAAGCCTCAGCCGATTCGCCGGTGAAATCTCGGCCTCGGCTGAGAAGCTCACCTTGCAGAAAGAGAATCCGGCGTCGTTGCTCGGCGATTTCTTCCACTTTGGCCTCAAGTTCTTCTCGGAGCCTTTCGATTTCATGGTGGCCCTGAGCGGTTTGCAGGACCAAGCTAGCAGTCCGAGCCATGGCACGCAGGACGTTGTGTTCGGCGTCGGAATACACGCCGTCCTCACGAGGGCCCAGGATGAAAATTCCCACGAGGGCTCCATGGCACTCCAGAGCCAGCGCCAGAGTGCCGCCAAGTTCCACCAGTTGCCGTTGTGCTGGCGAGAGGCTTCCGTCGGCTGGGCGGTTTCCCAGAACAAAAGGGGTCGGCAGGGTAAACTGTCCGGTTCCCAGGCCGCCTCGGCGGCCACCGTCATTGGGACGAGGGACGCTGGTGAGGTTGCACTGAGCCAGATCCTCAGCCAGGGGGGCATCGGCGGCCAGTTGAGCAGGCCAACAGGGGATGCGGCTGCTTTGGGGGTCATCCGCGGCCGGGTGCGGGCCGGTCTTGGCCAAGCGGTTTTGGTCTTGAAAGCCCAGGGCTTGTTGGTCGTCCGAGACTTGGCAGGCCAGTCGGAACGGCTTGCCTGGGACATCGGCCAAGTAGACCGCTCCGTGCAGACAGTGGACCGCCGGGAGGGCCGATCGCAGAACTTGCTCGACCAGTTGGTCAGGCTCAATCAGATCCTCGACAGCCCGGGCTAAGCGTTGCATGGCCCCATCGAGCTGCTGTTGGTCTCGATCAAACCGTTCCCGCCAGACCCGTTGGACGTAGTCGCCCAGCCAGCCCATCCCGGCCATGACCAGCAAGACGCTCAATCCAACCGTCGTCACCTGAGACCAGATTCCCTCTGACAAACTGCCAGGGGCCACACTGGTCCAGGCCCACAGACAAAGCAACACACAGAAAACCCCAACCGTCGTCAAGCTCACCAGCGTATGTAACAGCCACCGGTTGACCACTCGTCCAGTCTGGCTGACACGGCCACGGCTTAAACTGACTGCATAAAAAAAAGCGAACATCAGGCTCGTGCCGAGCATCACCGGCTTGGTGGTCTCGCCATAGACCAATTCACCGACATCAGTCGCCGCCACCCACAGCACGTAGCCGAACGGAACGACAGCCAACAAAGCCGCTAAGAGAACCCATTTCATTTGGTTCCGTTGCGGTACACCTGAGCTGGCTTGCCAACGCAGCCAAAGCACCCCCAATGCCAGCGCGAAGAGGACTCCGGCGGCAACAAGGTAGGCACTGACGAGCGTTTCAGTCCAGGCCAAAGCCTGTTCGGTGCCTTCTCCCGAACGGTGCCAGGCGGCATAACTGAGCAGTGGCAAAAGACAACTCAAAAATAACGCCGGAAGCGCATAAGTCCCCGCCAAAAACAGCCTGCGGTGTTGGCCCAGTGGTTCCTCGGCTGGGAACTGATAGTAAAAATGTAAGGTCACGGGTGGGACAAGGGTCGCACAGATCGCGAAGGGATAAACTAACCACGGTTGGCCAATGAGATGGGACCAATGAAAACCACCAATGTAAGCCACGACGGTGATCACGCAGTTCATAAAGAAGAGGCCCGCGGAACGATCCCGTGGCCGACTCCAGAGCACAAACGCCCCGACACCCAGGATGATCATCTTCAGCAGCAACCATCCCACTGAGGAAACCAAGGCTAACATCGGAACCGGCTGCAGCTGAACAAGCGTCTCTTGAACCGGCTTCACACCGCTGGCATGTTTGGGTCCAGCGTTTGGAGGGTTTTGGGCCTCACCAGAGTTTTCAGGATCACCAGAGTTTTCAGGATCACCAGAGTTTTCAGGATCACCAGAGTTTTCAGGATCACCAGGAGAGTTGGCAGTGCGGAACTGCAGATGGACCCACAGTTTGCCCTCAACCTCCAAAACCTGGGGAGGCGAGTCAGCTGAGCGAGACTCAGTTCTTTTCCAGCGATGGCTGTGCTGGTAAGGCTGCTTGAGCAGTTGCTGGTTCAACTCCGACGGCGAGATCGATGTTGCCGGAGTCTGTGAGGCATCACGAAGAGCTTGTTGAAACTCCAACAAGTTGGTCGTTGGCACCCCACCTAAGCTGAGCAGTTGATCACGCTTGCTGGGACAAGGCAAATCCCGGTACGTGTGGCAATCTCGGTTCAGCGCAACGATGACTCCGCTGGGGGATGTGTTTGAGTGATCACTTTGAGTGGAAAGCAGACAGAACAGGCCAACATCCCGACTGCCGGAGACGCGAGAGAGGACAAGTGTTGAGTAGAGGATGACACCCAGACAGCTCGCAATAATCGCAAATTGCTGTAATCGAAGCCAAGGGAAGCGCTTCATTTTCGGCGCCGCTGCGTGTTGAGTTGTGGCAGCGCTGAAGAACCAATGACTCGGCGCTGAATTCTTCAACAGTTTGGACCAAACTTTTTGGGAGGGCAAAGGGGCCAAGGGCACAAACTCACTTTTCTTTTGCGCAGAATGAGCTCAAATCCCGAGGAATCCAACTTTGTTGGCCCGCTCATCCGAAGCTCACCACAAGACGGTGCCTTTGTGGTCTGAGAGTTGCTCCCCATTCCACCGCCCAGCTGTCTCGCGGGCGACAACTGCTGCTCTTGCGACCACCTCATCGCCACCTTCTGCCTCAGTCGGCTCGCCACCGTCTGTGGGTCCCGCCTCGTCGCAGCCTGCTTGTTGTCGCTCGCGTTTTTTATGCGCTCTCGGTTGTCTGTCGCGAGTGTCTGTCGCGAGTTCCTGTCCCAGTTGCGTGTCTGTCGCAGTTGTGTGTCTGTCGCAGGCTCGGCTGCAGCTCCCTGGGTGGTCAGCGACCTCACTCCAAGCTGCTTGGGTTCGGCGGGCTCTTGGGCAGCTCAGCCCAATCGCTACTCAACTCGGTCAGGTTGTCGTGGCCATATCGGCTTGAGTGCCTCTGTCGATTGGATGAGTGATTCTGGCCATTCGACGGCCAGGGATATCTCAGAAGAGACCTCTTGAGGCAGGACGAAGTCCTCCAGAGAACTCTGATCTTCCCGCTGTTGCCTTTTCCTGGTCGAGACTCCTGGCTCGGCCAACTCCACGACCTCGTTGAGCTGATGTTTCGCACACCCTGCCCCCCCTTCGTGCAGTTAGCGAACGCTCGACAGAGGTACGCGCTGTGTGACCTCCTCCGTTGGCTGTTCTTGCTGAGTTTGTCCTTGCTTTATTGGCAGTTGGTTTTCCATCCTCTGCCAGTCTGGGGACAGGGGACTCGAATTTCGGCTGGGCGATTTGGTCTTCCGGTTGGACAAGTTTCGCGGCAGCCTCCGGGAACGCAGCAGGGGAAACGGCGTTGTGGGAGCTGTGGTGTTGCTCCGGCGGTGCCACCGGCGCCAGTTGTTGGTGGGGTTGCTGGTCCGGCTTCGGCAACTGGCACGCTTCCGGTGCGTCCTGGTTTGCAAGTTCGACCGACCAGGGTGATTGCTCCGGTTGGTAGTGAGGTTGTGTTAGCCGCTGGTGTGGGGGATCAGCAGGGCCAGTTTCTCAGTGGCGAGCAAATTCAGTGGTTGTTGAGCCAAGGCGGGGTTGGGGAGATTGTCGCATTGGGGGACCCTGGGGGCCTGATCCCCATCGGACCAACCCGAAAAGTGGATAACGACTTTGCGATCACAACGGCCAGCCGGCGGACCTTTCGGCTGACCCGAGGGACGCCGACACCTGTGGATGACCTGACGATCTTGCGAGGTCAGGCCTGGATCACCCTGACCTCGCCGGTGGAGGGGATCAGCTACGTGACCGCCTTTGCCCCGGATGTCCGTGCCTGGGATCTGCGTCGCGATCGCACCCAGGTCATCTGGGTTGATGCTCAATGGGTTTTTCCGCCAGCGGCGACCAACCCTGTGGGAACACCTCACCAGTTGGTGACGACCGTCACGCGATCCAGCGACCAGCAACCCATTGAGGGATGGCAAGTCCGCTATGAGGTCCTCGATGGACCGCAAGCCGGCTTTGGCCCCGATCAGGTTCGGTTGATAACCACAACGACGGACTCTCGTGGTCAAGCTCGTGCTCAGCTCACTCAGGTCCAGACTGTGGCAGGGACCAACCAGATCCGTGTTCAGGTGCTCCGCCCTGCCTCCGCTCCAACTTCCGGGGGCACCACATTGTTGCTCGGAGATGGCCTGACGACCAAGACTTGGACTGCCGCTCAACTCTCCATCAGCAAAACCGGCCCCGCCCAGGCAGCCGTGGGTGCTGAGGTCACCTACACCATCGAAGTGGTCAACAACGGTAACGCCACCGCCGGAAATGTCCAAGTGGTGGACTCCGTTCCCACCGGGACCACGTACGTCAGCAGTCTGCCCGCGGCTCAAGTGGATGGGCGTTCCCTCCGCTGGTCCTTGGGTGACATCGGTGCAGGCCAGCGGCGGACGATTGAGTTGAGGCTACGTCTGGACGCTGCCGGGGTGATCAACGTTCCCTCGACGGCGACCGCCGAGGGGGATCTCACCGCTGAAGATTCCGCGGCAACGACGGTGACCGAGCCGACTGTGGAGTTGCGGCTCTCGGGACCCGAGCGTGTGCAAGTTGGTCAACGTGTCACGTTTCGAATCGAGGTCACCAACACGGGAGAAGCCACCGCCACCGGACTGCTTTTGAGTGATCGTTTTGACGAGGGGCTGCAAGCTCCGGGTGGATTCACCAGCCCTATTGAGCGTCGACTCGAAGATATCACCTCGGGCAGTTCACGTTCCCTCGGTGTCACGTTTACCGTCAACCGTACTGGGAGGCTCTGCCAGACGGTTCGCCTCATCGGCGATGGGGGAGTGGATGTCTCGAAAGAACTCTGTGTCACCGCAGAGGAGCCGCCGCCGTCACCGCAGGCGAACCTGGAGGTTCAAGCTCGAGGGCCAGAAAGCCTCGAAGTTGGGGAGTTGGAGCTTTTTGACATCATCATCTCCAACAATGGTCAGCAGGCTGCCGGGGCGTTTGTGGTACGGGCGACGTTTGATTTTCAGTTTTTGGCTGCCAGGCAGGCGACTGACCGGGACCGCCGTCCTGTTCGGGAACCCATCCGAGAGGTTGTTTGGGATGTGCCGCAGCTTGAGCCCAATCGGTCCGTGAGGCTACAAATCCAGTTTGAGGCCTTGGCTGCCGCGCAGCGTGCCTGCAATCGTGTGAGCGTGACCACCACGGAGGGAAGGATTCTCTCCGATGAGGTTTGCGTCCAGATCCGCCCCTCACCGCCTCCTCAGTTAGAGCTGAACTTGCAAGAATTTCGCGACCCGGTCCCACTCAATGAAGTGACCACCTACCAGGCCTCGATCCGCAACACCGGTACCTCCACCGCGCGGCAATTGCAACTGTCCATCAATCTGCCAGCGGCGATGCAACTCGTCGATGTGGCACCGGGCAATCCCACTGGCGTTGCCAGTCAGCGTCGGGGCGTGCTGAAGTTCCTCCCATTGAGCGAGCTTGCTCCAGGGCAAACCATCGACTACGAATTTCGCATCCGCGGGGTCTTGGCAGGTGAAGCCACCATCTTGGCTGGCTTGGAGGCTCGCTCGCTGGCCCGGCCGATTGTGACTTCTGAGACCACCGACGTCAGTCCGCCGTTTGGTCAATGAGTGTCTCTCGGTCCAAGAGCATCTCTTGGTCCAAGAACGTCTCGTGGTCCAAGAGCGTCTCGTGGTCCAAGAGCGTCTCGTGGTCAAAGAGCGTCCGGTCACATTGATCCAGAGGCAGACAGAGAGCCTGCGTTGGGCAGTTTGCAGGGTTTACTACTGCTCCCCTCGGAAAATTCTTGCTCGGCCAAAACAGGCGAGCCGCTCGAACCATCAGCGATTTGGCAGCCTCTCCGCTGTGCCGGACGAGTCAAGATTTTCCTCAACCTCAGGAGGGACGCACGGAGATTTCCCAGAGCGGTTTTGGTGTGTCTGTGCCGGTTTGGGATTCCGAGGAGACCGCAGTGGCGGAGATAGAGAGATCCAAAAACTTTTGGATGGTCTGGATGTTGGTTGTTGTGTGTGAGGAGAGCGGGCCGGTCCGATAGCAACTGGAGATCCCCTGCTGAGCTGCCAGCGCTAAGGGCAGCAGCAACTGGTCGGCGAGATGCTCGCCGACTGGATAGTCGGATTCCAGATAGGAGGTGACTTCCCTGGCGGCATCGGCGGCGACCTGTTCGGCCGGCCGGGCACGCTCACCAAGGGTCACAAACGTTGCTGTGATATTTTGAAAGGTCACCGACACCGAAAGAGCATTGCCACGTCCTGGAGGATCGGCGACCTCAACTACCTGAGCGTTTTCAGCTGGCCAATTCAATAGGGCTCTCAATTCGGCCAACTCCCGCTCGGCGATATGGACCGGCAGTCCGGACACATAGGCGACCGCACAACGTTTGAGAAGTGCTCCCCGGGTCAACACGCTCAGAGGCCGAAACTCCGTAATCGGTGTGATGCTCACCTCGGCTCTTCCACCCCCGGCAGGATAGAAGCCAGGACGGATTAGGGTGGCCTCAACGTGGCCACCAAGCTGGTTAATTAAGGGAAGAAAGGAGTCGGCGATAAAATCAAAGGGAGGTGCAATGGGATTGTGCGTTCCTCCCTCGAACACAACTCGACTTGGGCCTGAGGCCAACAGCAAGGGGGGCAGCACGGTCTGCAGCACGAGCATGGCGCTGCCGGCAGTGGTGATGCGAAACTCGTAGTTTCCGGGGCGGATCCGTTTTGGCCGGAACTCCAGCGACTGGCTTCCCAGCGAGGCCCCCCGGACTTTGGCCTGGCAGATCTGCGTTGCTGCTTGAACGGCCTTGAGATGTTGCCGGCCAAGGCCCGGTTTGGGCCGACGGGCACGGATATTCTGAAACTGGACTGGTTGGCCCGAACAAACGCTCAGTGATAAAGAGGTCCGGAGGATTTGTCCTCCACCTTCCCCTTGGGAGCCATCAATGGTCAACATTCTCCGCGATCCAATGCTCCAATTCTCCAGGGACCAATCGTGGCAAGACGTGGCCTCAGGATTTGCCGTTTGTTTCCGATGAGAAACAGACGAGCAGAGCTGGTCGGCGGTTCGCAAAAGGTTGCATCTTGGAGCTTTGCTGCTCTGAGGACTGCTTCGCCAAGGATCGCTTGACCAAGGACCGCTTGACCAAGGATCGCTTGACCAAGGATCGCTTAGCTGGAAAACGCTTCTCTGGAAACCACTTGTTTCGCACGGGCCCGGCCGAGAATCCTTCGGCTGAGGAAATCTCTGGAAATTCTCCGAAATCGCTAGTCTGGCCGGTTGAGTCTAGCTGGTTGAGTCTGGCCGGTTGAGTCCGACCGGTTGAGCCCTAATCGTGTTGAGCCCTCGCATCATGTTGAGCCCTCGCATCATGTTGAGAACGCTCAGGAGGAACAACAGCGAAGGGGTTTTGCTGGTATCTGGGACAATTCAGCTCGGTCGGACTTTAAGGCGGACGATCACAGGTTTTGGGAGAGGTCAGTCGAGGTTCAACACCTCTTCGGCGGTTTGGACAAGGCGTTCCATGGGGAAGGGCTTGTGGAGGTAAGCTGAGACACCGAGCATGCGAGCGTATTCTTCGTGCCGCTTGCCCTCGTTGGCGGTAATCATGATATACCGGGCAGGCGGGTTTCGCGGTGGGTTGTTCAGCTTCATCTGGACCAGCTTTTCCAGCACGAGGAAGCCGCTGCGTTTGGGCATCATCATGTCGAGGATGACCAAGTCGGGGTCCTCACGTTCGGCCATCTCCAGACCCTGGTTGCCGTCACGGGCGATGGACATCTGATAGCCCTTTCCTTCCAGGGCGACCCGCATGCACTCGATGATCTCTGGGTCGTCGTCGACCAGCAAAATTCGTTGTTTCGCCGCCATGGCCGTCTACTCCGAGACAAAGGACCAGGGAGGGATCCGCCTCCCAAGGTGTGAAAATCCCGAACCAGCGAGGGTTTAGGGAACCGATTGACGAACAAGATTCGGGGACAATCCGCAGCCCGATCCGCTTCTGTGTGTTTTCGAGGGTGCCGCTGAAGGCCGTTTGGTGATCCCTTTTCCGGTGATCGGGGATCTCCCTGGGAAATCCCTCTGCGAAGGCTACGAGGCGTTTCCTGATTCGCTGAAAAGTCTTCGACGAAGCTGGCACCGTTGGTCCGGCAATCCGGGCTTCCGTTGGTCGCCCTGAGTCGAACACTTCTCCGAGGGTCAGTCGTGCCGAAGGGTTCGCGGAGACCATCGTGAACTGCCCAGTTTTTGGCGTCAGCCCGATCCCGCAGGCCATCAACGGTCAGCCATCTCGCGGTGCTCAGTGATCGTGTCATGCTCAGTGATCGTGTCATGCTTAGTGATCGTGATCTGGCGAGTTGGGGTTTCTTGTGAGCCCAACTTCGTTTTGACCAACTGCTTGAAAAGCATGAGTTTGCATTTGGTTTTGCTGGCTTGTGGCCGGACGGCTCTCGCAATTCTGGAACTGCCCTAGTGCCTTGTTTCCTAGGATTTTGGCAGTCGGTTGATTTTGGCAGTCGGTTGATTTTGGCAGTCGGTTGGACGTGAATCCCCCGATTCCAAGAGAACCAACTGCCAAATCAGAAGGAAACCAACCACTAGGAGAGCTTGTGCCCATTTCGATGTTGTTCTTGTCTCAGGTCGCTCCAGGTTGGACCTCGGTCACAATCTGGGACAGTTGAGTTCATGAGGGTTTTCAAGCCAGTTGTCGGTGGCACGCACGATTGCTTCAGGCCAACGCCTCTTTGGATTGTTCGCCACTGAGCTGACTTCTGGATACCCGGCTGATCGTTTTGGACTTTGGGGCTTTCGGTGAGGATCACTCAGGCCCACCGGCGGCCAATCAGGCGGTGGAGTTTCTCTCGGGGAGCACAACCTCAGGGCATCTGTGCTTGGACACCTCGCCAAAGTCTTACTTGCCGGGGGCAACTTGATGCGGTTGACTGGCCGGTTGAGCTTGCCCAGTTCAGCTTGCCCAGTTCAGCTTGCCCAGTTCAGCTTGCCCGCATTGAGGTTGCCAAAAGCGTGATCGGCGGGAGTGTGCAGCGGCTGGCTTGATTTGGCCCGGCCTTTGACCAAACCAGTGATCCTATGTGAAAACACCGCCTGTCAGTTTTGGACTCCAACGATTCAGCAGAAAACAAACCGGTTGCTGCCGTGTTCTGACTCCCCGGTGTTGCTTGAAGTTCGTCGAACTGTGCGACTCTGGATTTGGTTTTGTGGATGAAGAGGGATCCACAAACGATGGGGAGGCTGACTCCTCAGCGGGTTGCTCAAGCTTTTCCCAAATTAGCAGTCACCGAATCGCTTTTCAAGTCAGTTAACCCGAATGGGGATCGACCTACCCCAAAATCATCGGGCAGAGAAAAGGCTACGCGGTTGTCGGAGCCTCTCCGTTGGCAGAGGCCCAGCGGTTGTGGGAGACGGATGCATTTCCTACAATCCCGCCGCGCGATCATGGCCGCAACCAAGCGAAACTGTGGGACAGGACCCTTGTGTTCATTTGCTTGTGTTCATTTGCTTGTGTTCATCAAGGTGGTTGGGTGTTTCCTTGGATCGGGACACCAGGCAGTGTCCTGAAGAACGCTGAGAAGCTTTTTGGTTCCTGACAAGCTTGCTGGTTGC
Organism: uncultured Pirellulales bacterium; assembly: GCA_964648025.1. Classification (GTDB taxonomy): domain Bacteria; phylum Planctomycetota; class Planctomycetia; order Pirellulales; family Pb10988; genus CAZYKP01. The sequence goes on from CAZYKP010000006.1 coordinate 24,437, forward strand.
TGGCTGACTTTCCTCAGATTTCTCTTCCTCGAACTCGAAGCCCTCCGTAGGAGGTCGATGATCTATGGAACGCACACTTGTTCTGTTGAAACCTGACTGCATTCAACGCCGTCTGATGGGTCGTATCCTCTCCCGCTTTGAGGACAAAGGGCTCAATGTGGTGGGGATGAAGATGATGCTTGTCACCCCGGAGTTGTCCAAACAGCATTACGCAGAACACGTCGAAAAGCCGTTTTATCCTTCCTTGGAGTCCTTTATCACCAGTTGCCCGATTGTGGCCATGGTGATCGAAGGGTTGGAGGCCATTCGCGTCATCCGGGAGATGCTCGGGGCCACCAACGGGTTGAAAGCCCAGGCTGGAACGATCCGCGGGGACTTCAGCAGCAGCCGCCAAATGAACTTGGTCCACGCCTCAGACGGGCCTGAGGCGGCCGCACGAGAAATTGCCCTCTACTTCCAAGACGATGAGCTTTGCTCCTACGAACCAACCATCACCACTTCGCTCCGAGCCGCCGACGAAGGCTGATCTGGGCGGGTCGGCTCATTGCTCTGGCTGGGGTCTTTGCTCTGGCTGGGGTCTTTGCTCTGGCTGGGGTCTTTGCTCTGGCTGGGGTCTTTGGCCGAGATGTCCAGCTGGGGTCTCCGTGCGAAGGGCATCGATCATCGTCACGGCGGCCTCAGCCACTGCATCCTGCCACTGGTTGTGCTTGTATCTTGAGGCATAGGGTTCTTGCTGGTAAGCAAAGATGATCCCCCGAGAGCTGTTGACCACCGCTCCCAACCCCCTGGCGTCAAAAGCCCCAGCAACCTCCGCCGCACCAGCTCCCTGATGCCCGTAACCGGGCACCAACAGCCACGTGTGAGGCATCGCCGCTCGCAATCGGCAGAGCTCCTCAGAATGCGTTGCCCCCACAACACCACCCACCAATCCATAGCCGCAACGTGCTCCAGCTTGCTGAGCTGTAGAAGCGGCAAGTTGATCAACCACTCGACCGACCCGCTGGAAAAGCGGCTCTCCGCCGCAGTCGAGATCCTGGAAGGTTTGGCTGCCAGGGTTGGAGGTCTTCACCAGCACAAAAACCCCACCACCCCGCTGCAATCCAGCCTCGATGAACGGCTGGAGGCTGTCTTCTCCCAGATAGGGGTTGACCGTCAGGGCGTCTACGCACCATGATTCCGCCGCCTCAGATTCAACCAAACGGGATTCCACTCCCCCTGCAACCATGGCCGATCCTTCAATTGATAAACCCTCCGCTGAGAGAGGTTTCGCTGAGAGAGGTTTCGCTGAGAGAGGTTCTGCCGGAGGACCCGAAGATCCTGCGGTTGCCACGACAGGACCTGACAAACTTGGCCCGAAGTAAGCCGCCGCGTAGGCCGCTGCCGTTGAACCAATGTCGTTGCGTTTGGCATCGAGGATGACCAACAGCCCTTGCTGTTGGGCGTAGCGAATCGTCTCCCACAAGGCCACCATTCCTGGGGGACCCAGCTGTTCGAAGAAAGCCGCCTGTGGCTTGACCACCGCGACCAACGGCGCGACGACATCAATGATCTCTTCGCAAAAACGACGCGTCACCTCAGCGGCTTTGGACCAGCCCATCCGCTGCTGGCCGCCTGTCAGGGTGCCAGGAAGGGACTCCCATCGAGGGTCCAAACCAACACACACCGGCGTCTTGCGTCGGCAGATCGCCGTGACCAGGCGATCAGCAAAGGAATCCCCCACAAGCATCAGGTCCTGTTGAAAAAAGGGATTTTGGGGTCCGTCAAACAACCTCGGGGAACTTCAGTCTGACGCGCCGGGCGGCAGACACCGTTGACCGCTCCCGGAATCAACGACTGGTTCTGTTGACCATGCTACCGCTCTTGATGTTGCTGTTTCTGCTGGCTGTGCTCTCGGGTCTCTCGGCAGCCGCTGGTTGCCGGGCGACCTACAAGCATTGGAAGGACGTCTCTCGTCGATTGGCACCCCAGCTGGCCGCATCACCTGATGGTAGCCCGGAAAGTCGCGTTGGTCGAGTTCTTGCTAGCCAGGCTCCTGGGAACCGGTCTCTTGCGAGCCGATCGTCTTCTGGCCGACCGCGTCCGGCCGGGCGAGCTGCGGTGATCGTTCCCTGCCGAGGTTGGGAGGCGGGTCTGCTGGCCAATCTTCGATCGCTCTTTTTCCAAGACGATCCCGATTACGAGTTGCTTTTTGTGGTCGATTCGCCTGTTGATGGCGCTGTCGAGATCATCAAGCAGTTGGTGGCCAGATTTCCGCAGGTGGACGCGCGCCTGGTGATCGCTGGCCCTGCCGTTGGGGAAGGGCAGAAGGTTCACAACTTGTTGACGGCAGTTTCCCATCGTTCGCCAGGAGTTCAGTTTCTGGTGTTTCTGGATTCCGATTCTCAACCTGGGCCGGATTGGCTGCGAGAGATTGTCTCCTCACTCCAGCCCAAGATCGGTGCGGTGACTGGCTACCGCTGGCTTGTCCCCGATCGCCTCAGTTGCATTAACTTGGCCATCTGCAGTTTGAATGCCAGCTTTGGCGGCATGATGCGGACCCGTTCTTGGCTGCCGACGCTTTGGGGCGGGGCTTGGGCCATTCGGGTCTCCGACTGGGATCGCCGCTTGATTGCCCAAGGGTGGAAGGGTTGCGTGTGTGAGGATCTTCTCGTCAGCCAATCGGCTCGAGAAGGAGGCTGGAGGATCGCCTTTGAACCCCGGGCGGTTCTGCAAGGGCGATGCAACTACAGTTGGGCTGGCGCCTGGAACTTCGTGCGTCGGCAGTTCTTGCTCGTCCGGTTCTATCAACCGTTGTGGTGGTTTGTGGCTGGAGCCACGCTGATCCTTCAACAAGTTGCCTTTTGGGGACTGCTGCTGGCTTCTTCGTTGGCTTTGGGAACAATGCTCGCCGGGGACACCAGCCTCAACAACGTCGCGTTGCTGCTGGTCTGCCTGCCAGGTGTGATCACCCTCTATACCATCGGTTGGCTGAGAGCGCGGTACCGCCAGAGAGCCGGCCGATTCTTCCAACCCGATCCCGGCCCAACAGCTCGTCGTGCTCAGATGTTCGATCAATGGGCTTTTCCCCTCGGAGGTTTGCTTGGATGCTTAGCTTGGATTGCTAGTGCATTTGGTTACAAAATTTGCTGGCGTGGTATTGTTTACCGAGTTAACGCACGCGGACGCGTGCAGCATTTGACGTATAATGTTTTTGGCCAAGCAGAGGTGCGGCGAAAGGAATCCCGCGCTCAACAGGAGAAGCCCTGCCAACAGCAGCCGCACTTCCACCAAAAGCCAGATTGCCCACGCGAGCTTCCGACTGGTTTGCAGGTCCGGACGGCCACACAACAAGTGGGGCTTGGGTCTGAAGGAATCGCCTCAAGAGAAGAATCATGAAGGTGTTAGTCACTGGGGCGGGAGGATTTTTGGGCACGGAGATTGTTCGCCTCCTCCGCGCTCGGGGAGACGAAGTTCGTGCCTTGGGACGCAATGACTACCCACATCTGAGATCGCTGGGCGTCGAAACGGTTCGCGGAGACCTCCGTGACCGCGAGGTGGTGGTGGCTGCCTGCCAGGGAGTTGATGTTGTGCATCACGTCGCTGCCAAGGCGGGGGTTTGGGGTGCCAAGCAGGAATACGAGCAGATCAACACGCAGGGCACACAGCATGTCATCGACGGCTGTCTGAGACATGGCGTGGGCAGACTGGCTTTCACCAGTAGCCCAAGTGTGACCTTTGAGGCCTGTGATCAAGTCAACGTCGACGAAACTGCCCCCTATGCCAGACGTTGGTTGTGCCACTACCCAAGAACCAAAGCCGCTGCTGAGAAGCTCGTCCTGGCTGCCAACGGAGTCGCTCATGCTCAGGGAACACTGCTCAGCTGCGCCTTGCGTCCGCACCTCATTTGGGGGCCAGGCGATCCTCACTTAATCCCCCGGCTACTCGAACGCAACCAGCGTAAACGGCTTCGGCAAGTTGGCCAAGGAACTAATCTCATCGACATCACCTACGTGGAAAACGCTGCCTGGGGACAGATCCAAGCTGCTGATCACCTCACCGAAGGATCCCCTGTTTGCGGCCAGGCTTATTTCCTCAGCCAAGGTGAGCCAGTGAATTGTTGGCAATGGGTCAACCAAGTTCTCCAACTCGCTGGGCAGCAGCCAGTCACACGGCGAATTTCAGCTCAAGCAGCATGGGCGGCCGGGGTGGTTCTGGAAGCCGCCTACACCTTGCTGCGAAGCTCAGCAGAACCACCAATGACCCGATTTGTCGCAGCTCAGCTGAGTACATCTCATTACTTCAACATTCGCCGTGCTCGGGAGGATTTTGGTTACCAACCGGTTGTCTCCACGACAGAAGGGATGGAGAGACTCGCTCGGTCGCTACACAAGTGAGTTGGAGTGTCAAGATCAGAAAAGTGGGCAGACAGTCCCGTCGGACCTGCTTCCAAGGCATACGCCCCCCCAAGGCAACAACTCCGCGTCAGCCAGTCCGCCGGGAACCAGAAACCGAGTCCAACTGAAGGGCCCAACCGAGGCAGTAACCGCCAGAGGCAGCAACCGCCAGAGGCAGCAACCGCCAGAGGCACCAACAAACGTAGGCAGCAACCGCCGGAGGTAGCAACCCGCTGACGTCGGCAGATCAGCCAGGACCGTTGCCCAAGGCGACCACTCTTCCCACTCTCTTGGCAAAGGCTCACACATAGTTGAACAAGCTAGGACCCCTCTGTTGCTTGCACATCGAGAGCTTGGAGAGTCTGAGTTGACCGAATCTGGACTTGACCGCGGAGGTTGCTCCAACGCACAACACCCGGTCCTGTTACGACCATCTGAGTTGGCTTGAGTTCGCCGGAGGCCAATCGGCGCGTATGAACAAGGTCTTTGTCGCCGCCTGTCTCACTCGACTGTCCCAAATTGTGGCAGAGTTGCCAACGGTGGGACCATCTCCACGACCCTGCAACAACACCTGGGTGAACCGAGCTACCTCTGGGACAGTCCAACTCAGGATCTTAGCAACCGCGGCTGTTTTCCTGGGGGCGGCTGACCTTCCTGGGGCTCAAGTCTCTCAGGCCACAGGGTCTGGGGCTACTGTCTCTGGGAGTACTGTCTCTGGGAGTACTGTCTCTGGGAGTACTGTCTCTGGGGCGAAATCGCGGTTTCCTTACACCGCATATGTTGTGAGCCGGCAAACACGCCTGCGAAGCGGTCCGGGGCAACAGTATTACACCACCGAGACCCTCAAACACGGCGACACCGTGCAGGTGTACCAGCACGATCCTGGCGGCTGGTACGCCATTCGTCCTCCAGAACACGCCTTTAGCTGGGTGGCTGCTGAGTACATCGACATTCGTACCGATCAGATCGCACGCGTCACCGCCAACGGGGTCGTTGTCCGCGTGGGAAGCCACTTCAGCCCAATCCGAGATGTCATCCAGGTCAAACTGGATCAGGGCGATCAGGTCGAATTGTTCGACGCGCAGATCTTGCCCGATGGTCGGAGATGGTATCAAATCGCTCCTCCCCCGGGCGAGTTCCGTTGGATAGCCGCCGCAGATATTTCCAAGACATCCCCAAAGAAACCGCTCCCTCGACCTATCAACCGGTCGCGCAAGCGAGCAGCGGAGGAGAAACCAGCCGAGAATTTCTCCCCAGCATCTTTGGTCCGCGAGATCCCGCAACCTGCCGAGCAACCCGCTCGATCCCAAAAACCAGCGAAGCTCCTCATTCCCAAACGTCCAAACTTTCCTGAACGAGAGTCAGTTGCCGCAGACGACCGCAGGCTGCCAACCGACCGAGACCCACTCATTGAGCAACAACCAGTTGGCTGGCAAGCAAGTGACCGGCAAGCAAGTGACCGGCAAGCAAGTGACCAGTCGAGGCCTCACGCTGGTTCCTCGGCGGAACACGCTCAGCAACACCTCACTTTGGCGGCATCCGAGGGTTCTCAATCGTCCTCGGTTGTCCCGGCTTCCCAGAGTCAGGTCCAGGCCGTTGATGGCTGGAGACCTCCCGATGAATTCCAGGTCCGTCGCACGGGGTTTGTTCAAGCAGCGAACTCGCTCAGTCAAGATGCTTGGGAAAAACCACCAGATCAGCCCAATGCTGCTCAAGCTCAGAGGGAAGCCACACCATCAACGGGTCGAGAGACCAATAAGCTCAGTCCGGGCCAGAGTCCGCGAACCAGTCCGCCTCCCAGGTCGCCAGGCAGTGGAGCGAGGGTGACCGCAGCCAAGCAACAGGCTGTCTTGGACGAGCTGCATCGAGATATGACGGTGTTGTTGGCTCGGCCTCGCGGCAGTTGGGATTTTGACCGCCTTTACCTCCAGGCCAAAGAGCTCGTGCTGGACGGCCGTTCCGCAAAGATCCGCCAGCAAGCTCAACTGCTTCTGGAACAGATCGATCGTTTCGAAAGCATCCGCAAACGCTATCAAGCTCGGCAAAGCCAGGCCAAAGACCAGGCACTGTCCCCCCAGAACAAACCCAGCAGGCTGAGTGAGGTCTCCGCTCGTTCCGCCGCCAGGACACCTCACCAGCAAAGAACTGTCGCGGCTCCAGGTCTTCAGGACGCCCGTTTGGATGGCTACGGCCGACTCGCGCCTGTGGTCTCTGGAAATCTTGGAGCACCGCACTTTGCGTTGTTGGATGAGCTTGGCCATCCGCGGGCTTATGTGACGCCGAGTCCGGGTCTCAACCTACTGCGGCACGCCGGCAAACAGGTGGGTGTGATCGGGACCATGACTGCTGGACCTGACAAAGTTCCTCATGTCTTCGTCCGGCGAGTGGTGGTTCTGCACGACCCGCCTTCGGAGACTTGGTGGAGGTAAGGCAACTGAAGGTGGAAGACCAAGATCTCAAATTGCGAAAGCTTGGCAGCTGAACAGTTTGGGAGGTTTCAGGCAGTTGTCGACTTTCGCGTGAGCTTTTTGGTTCTTGGGTGGGTTCTTGGATGTGTTGAGGGTTACTTCTCGGAGGATTCATCCTGCCTTGAGGATTTTGGCCGAGACTGCTGGGAGTTTTCCGAATCGTCGGGGTCAAAGAGGAGCTTCTCAAAATCGATCGATGAAGGATCCGAGGCTCGTTGGGCGGTTTTGTTACTTCGGCCTGAGAGAGGGCTGCGGCCTGGTCCGGCGTCAGGCGGGTTTCGTCGGCAACGGCCTCGTTGATGATGAGCTGTTGCTGGAACGTCGGCAGAATCCTCCAGAGCGTCCAGACGGGCTTCACCGAAGAGGAACCTGTCAAACTCGGAGTCGGATGACGGTTCATCGGAATCTGCAAGGGCATCACGTTCGCCGAAATCCGCCTCGTTGAAGTCAGCATCGTCTGTAGAAAACAGAGCATCACGATGGCCAAAATCCTGCAGCGTCGGCTCGCTTGCTTCAACGCCTCCCAATTCAAAGACCGCAGGTTGGCCCAAAGCCTGGGAGCCGGGAGCCTGGGAGCCGGGAGCCTGTGAGCCGGGAGCCTGTGAGACCGGATTTTGGGAGACCGGATTTTGGGAGACCGAGGTGTTCTGAGCTTGTGGATTCCGGCTGGAAGGGTTCACGCTAGCAGGGTTTGGACTGGGGTGCGGTAATTTGTGTTGGAGGTGGACTTGTTCAGGGATCGGTGTGCCGGTTTCGGTGGCTGTCTCGCCCAACTCCTGAGGATTGAAGGACGTCTGGGGGGCGGTTGGCTGGGGGAGCCGAGGCCAAGGGCCGTTGTGTTGGTAGGAGACAAGAAAGGTCACCGGACCGACTGAGAGTTCGTCTCCGGGCTTGAGAAACGCCTGTTTGATCGACCGGCCGTTGATACGAGTTCCATTGCTGCTGTTTCGGTCGGTCACCAGCAATACCCCTTGGTATTCCTCGATCACGCAGTGTTCGCGGCTGACTCGGGGATGGCCGATTGGCAAATCGGCTTTCCGAGTTCTCCCGATGGTAAGCGGGAGTGACCGGAGGGGGACTTCAGATTTTGAAGTGTTGCCGCTAATGACGACCAATTTGGCATTCATAGATCCAGCGCTCAGGTTGCCCACAGCGCGGTCAGCGGTCTGCTTGTTCAGGTCCTCTTCGGCCAGCTTGGCAAGCAGAGGGCGAGCCCGGCGGAGAACCTGGTGTTGAAAGCCAGTCATGAAAGATCAGTAGCAAGAAGTGACAGCAAATTTTGAGGAGCCAACGGACCGATCGGCTCGCAAAGATCTGCTGACCGACCAGGCCTTACGTTGAGTCCAGCGTCAAATTTCGCAGGATGCTACTGATTCCGGAAAAAGCCCCGGGAATTTGTTGGATCTCCGGAGCATCGTTGGCAAAACCACCAACCTTGACAACTCCCATAGTGTAAAGCGCGTGATGGAGCTGTCAATTCACGCATTTCCCATGGGTTCGGCCTTGGTTCCCTGGGTGGGCGTCCCCTGGCCAACCCAAGTGCTTGATTGGCTAGGCAGAACTGACTGGGCTGGCCTGACTGGGCTGGTTTGACTGGGCTGGCCTGACTGGGCTTGGCTGACTGGGCTGGTCTCAGTGGGTCAGTTGGGGGGATTTGGCTTGCTTGGCTGAAGTCGCCGGTGGTGGCGGAAGACCGTCCAGGCCAGATAAGCGGTTCCAACAAGTGCCAGAAACGTGAGCAAAGAAACCTCGGGACGGGGATTGAGGGGGTGTTGTTCGTCTCGGGCGGTGACCAGGCCGACGGTCCGGCCGGGCAAGGTGGGGTCGATGGACACTTGCATGTTGAGAGCTTCACGCAAGCGAACTTTGGAGGCATCGGCAAGCCGCTGACGTTTCCCGGGCACCGCGCTGACGGGGCCGACATCACCAAAGGCCCTGCGGCCTGGGTTGGGGCCGACCAACACCACCTGAACGTTGAGCGTCTGCACCAGGTCGGTTTGGTTGGGATAGGTTTTCGCCGGGATGCGGACTCGGTGATAAAACGGAAAGCGAAACGGACGCTCAGTTTGTTGCCAGTTCTCCAAGCTGGCCACACGCAGGGTGGGGTTGGTATTGAGAATCTCCATCAGCGTCGGGTTGCCCAGCTCAGCCATCATGATCACCAGGTCCAACTTTCCCTCGGACAGGTCGCCGAAAAGCTTGGACCAAGTTCCTGTGGCCATTTCCGCTTCTGCAGAGCCTTCTGCTCGCTGGTAGTCCGCCAAGAGCAACCGCGCCGCATCCGCTGAAGGACCACCTTCTGGGCCCACTCCGATGCGACCGACAGTCGCAAGATCGACGCTGGCTCGCCCAGGCTTCTGGGCAGCAGGCTTCTGGGCGGCAGGCTTCTGGGCGGCAGGCTTCTGGGCAGCAGGCTTCTGGGCAGGTTCTAGGGCTTGCTGCGGAGATCGGCTGGGGGTTTTTTCAGAGGCTTCTTCCGAGGTGCTCTCTGAGTGGTTGGCAGGAAGAGAAACGCTTGTTATTTTCTGCTGATTGGTTTTGTCCTTCGGCGGCTCTGCAGGCACCGGACCCGAGCTTCGGACGCGTGTGATCAAGTGCAGATAGCGATAACCGACAACCGCCACAGCCTCAACCGAGTCGTTTCGCTGGGGCGTCTGCTGCGTTGGTGTGAGCTGAAAAAACTGATCGGCTCCCAGGACCCCAGCAAAGGCCCGAGCGTTTCGCACCTCTTGGGCAACATCCTCCGTTCCCCGGGCCTTGGTAGGGCGTCCTGGATTGACCTTGCGAACTGCTCGCAGGGCGCGAGTTGTCAACCGCGAAGTTTCTGTGCTCGGCGAGACCGCCAGGCTCACCGTTGGGGCAACCTCCGGCTGGGGAGCGTCCAGGAGATTCTGCTCAACCAAATACTCGCTGACGACCGACCGCAGATTGCGTCCGTCGACGTCGACGGCTTTGGTGAGTTCCCGCATTTTGTCCTCGGTGAGCTTAATGCGAGAGAGCAGCTCAACGAGCTGGGGATGCTTCTCAAGCGCGGTGTTGTGAATTAACGGAACCGCTTCGTACTTGGGAAAAAAGTTGTCGTCGTCCTCAAGCACGACCAGGCCAAACTCTGCGATCTGGCCGTCGGTTTCGTATCCGACCGCCACATCGACTTGACCGTCGAAAAGCGCCTCATAGACACCTTCTCGATGCTCCGCGACCACACTGGCCGGGCTCAGCCGAAGCCCATACGTTTGCACCAGCGGTTGAAGGCCATCGGTGGGTCTTTGCTGAAACTCGAGTGTGCAGGCGAAGGCCACCGGTTTCTCCAGTCGGGACAGGTCGCTGATTTTCTCCAGCCGGGCTAGGTCGCTGGTTTTTCCCTGAGGTGTATTGATCCGCAGTTGGGCTGCCCGGGTGCGAGTCATCGCCAGCACATAACGGTTGGAAAATCCCAACGGCTCGCCCCAGGTTAGCTCGTAGCGTTGGTACAGCTGCCTGCACCGTTGGAGGGCCGAGGAGTGGTTGGTCGTTGGTTGCCCCAACAGAGCCAACCCCGTGCCGGTGTATTCCGCATAAATGTCCAGCTCGCCACGTCGGATGGCATCCTGACAATCAAACGAATTCCCCAAGGGCAGTCTCCGCCGTACCGGGATGTCCTGTTGCTCGGCGAGTTGAGCAAACATCTCCCCCAGGATGATGCTCTCGCTGAAGGACTTCGAGCCCACTGTCAAAGGCGGCTGACCGCCGCAGCCGCTCAGGCACAGACAAAACACCACAACCATACAGCCCCAATAACACACGCTCCCTGCACCACTGAGTTGATCCCTCCGGCGTTGAGCAGCCAGCCGTTGAGCAGCCAGCCGTTGAGCAGCCAGGCGTTGAGCAGCCAGGCGTTGAGCAGCCAGGCGTTGAGCAGCCAGGCGTTGAGCAGCCAGGCGTTGGGAAGCCTTGGCCGGATTCCATGGGGAGAGCAGCCGAGTCATCGGGGTTCCTCTTTGCCTGGGCTCGGGGCGTTTGTAACCTCTGAGGGCTTGCCAGAGTTTGGACTGGGAAGCTGCGTGCTGGCAGTTGGCCCGTTGGAGTCCGGCGAACTCGAGGGCGGGGTCTTGTCGGCTTCCTCGTCGGGCATGCGGACGGTGAGGTGCCACAAGAGACAGAGCGCATTGATATTCATGACGAAAATAAACGGAATGGCCCCGCTAATGGCGATCGCTCGCATCACCCGCACCGCCTTTTCGCCGCTGGTGGCAAAGAGGCCGGCGACCGTCAGCGCGGCGATGACCAAGCCCCAGAGGAGTTTTCGCGAGGTTGGGGGGTTCAACGACCCGCCGGAGGTCATCATGCCCAAGACAAAGGAGGCACTATCGGCACTGGTAACTAAGAAGATAAAGATCAGGAACAACGCTAGCAGACTGAGGAAAGTCGAACCGGGAAAGTAGGCAAAAAGGCTGAACAAGGCTCGGGAGACGTCCTCGCTGACCAGGGAGCCAAAACCAGAGCCACCGAATTCCTGCAGGTAGATGCCCGTCCCGCCGAAGACGCCAAACCAAACCACCGAGAAGACCGTTGGCAACAGCATCACACCGGTGACGAATTCCCGGATGGTCCGGCCGCGGCTGATCCGGGCGATGAAGATTCCAACAAAGGGAGTCCAGGCGATCCACCAGATCAGATAAGTCAGCGTCCACACGCGGGACCACTCCGTTTCCCCAGAATAGTGGAAGAGCCGAGTCGAGAGACCAACGAGGTTTTCCAGGTAATCTCCGACACTGGTGATTGCCGTGCTGAGCATAAACGAAGTGGGGCCGACAAATAGGATGTAGACCATCAACAGAATAGCAGCGGCCATGTTCAGGTTGCTGAGCAGTTCAATACCCTGATCGACGCTTGTGGATGCCGAGGCCAGGTAAGAGGCGACCACCAGAGCCAAAATGGCAATGGAAAGCAACGGGCTATCCAAGGGTGTGCCAAAGACGGCATTGAGCCCTGCTGAGACCTGCAGGACGCCCATCCCGATTGACCCGGAGACGCCAAAGACCACCGCAAGAACGGCGACCACATCGGCCACCGAGCCAAGTGTTTTGCCGAGTTTGGGAGGGAGGGTGGCATGAAGTGGCGCACTGGGCAACAGCGGCCGGTCTTGCCGAAATCCAAAGAAGGCGAGCACCAAAGCGCCCAGAGCATAAATTCCCCAAGGGTGCAATCCCCAGTGAAAAAGGGTGATCACCATCGCCCAGCGGGCCGGGTCCTCGGCCCGGGTTTGCTGCTCTGGTGGCGGGTGCATCAGGTGCGTCACCGGTTCGGCAGCGCCCCAGAAGAGCAAGCCTGAACCCATCCCAGCGGCAAAGAGCATTGAGAGCCAGCTGGGCGTGGAGAATTCTGGCTCCTCATCATCTTTGCCAAGTTTGAGTGAGCCATATTTGCTAAAAGCTAACACTAAGCAGATGACGACATAGCATGTACAGGACCCCATGAACAACCAGTCAAATCCTGTCAGAGAAAACTCGGTCAGCCCTCGAGCTGTGCCTGAGAGTCCGTCTGGGTCGACGACCCCCCAAAGGGCAAGGCCACTACATGCGACCAGGGACACAACGAAGACCGAGAGCAGACGTTTCCTCCAGGGAATGGTGGGCACAGGCGTCGGCTGAGTGTGTGTTGGGTGACTGGGTGGGTTTTCGTTGGGGCCATCGGCGGATGGGGAGCCGTCTGGTTTGGGAGCGTTGGCTGCCTCGGGGGAATGGCCCGGTTGCGAGGTTGTGCTCGATGAGGTGTTCTCCGACATGCGTTTGGTCCGTTAAGAGATGGCCTCACCGCTGAAGACAACCACTTGTCGGTGATTGTTTGCTGGGGCTTGAAGCTGAGAGTTGGTTGCTGGCTGTCTGCTGTTGTTTGTCTGCTGTTCTCAGGATGCGAGATCCTTGAGTTTTGGCAGATCTCGGTTCGTGGTGATTGGTCAGTGGTGCCTTGATCAAGCCAAACGCTTTCGGAGAGCTCACCGAAGCTGATCTGCTGTTGTGGGGGTAGACTGTCGCTGATTTGATGGAACCTTGCAACAGCCGCTGGGGTTGGGTATGTCGCGCTTGACGGTTTTGTCCAAAAAGGTATCAGTTTCTCAGGCCCCCTCGCCCACGCTGCTTGGTCCCCTCAGGCTGATTTCCAGGAGCAATCGAGACAATCAACAGGTAAGCGGGGCAACAGGGCAACACGGCAACAGGGCAACACGGCAACACGGCAACAGGGCAACGAGGAAGTGGGCGTCGCCGACTGCAGGCCACAATCACCTCCTGGCGGCCTAAGGAGACTGTTGCAGCTGTTGCGTGAGGTCGACACCGCTGATCCATTCCCCCAAGCGATTCCAGAATATCCTCGTCAAGCACCTTTGATCTCGGACACTTTCACAACCGAGACAGACTTGCAGGTTGGTTCGTCGGCAGCTTGTTGATCTGGGAAGGTTTGTTTGGGGTGAGTGTGCTGCGGTGTTCAGTGGCCATGCGTTTTCAAGCGAGCCGAAAGGACGACGCCCGACCAGCGTCCCGGCGATTGGGTCCTGGCAGGAGTCGGCCTTCTTGGGCGACAGTCCGCTGGATTGCTGCCAGGATTTGCCCGAACTTTGCATGGAGAGGCCCCAATTTTCTCAAGAACTGGCGGATTGAAGGCATGGTTGTTGGCAGGCTGGAGTCGACCCCCATGCGAAGCGAAGGTCTTTGGCCGAAAAACACTCTGAAATGCCTGTTGACTTTGGTGGGCTTGTCGGGGAGGAGTCTGACAATGGAATTCCCACCTTGCAGAAGTCTGCGAAGTGGCCACGCCGGGCGAAAATCGGTTATGTTGTATGGGTATGTCTGTGGCCTCGGGCCCAACCCAAGATGGGGTCAGTAGAACTCGGCCAAACACCGGAGGACACGTTTCGGTGAGACTGCGGGCACCTTCCAAAATCCGGCCGAGTATGGTCTGGTAGGTCGTCAACTTCGGATTGACTGATATCGCGAGCGGAGTTTCCAGTGCCCGTGGAGAACCCGTCCGTCAAAGACAAGTTGGCAAGGTACTCAAACAGATGACTGTTGAAGACCCAACCGATCCCTCTCGTGGGACCGGCTACGAGGGGCTCAATGCCCTGCCCGGACGACCGATGTCCAGCTCGATGTCCAGCCCTGTGGCTGGACCTTTGCCGGACCACGCCCCATCGGTTCCCAAGGGAGATGAGTTGCGTGAGCTCATTTACCAAGCTCGGGCTGGTGACTTGCTGGTCCTGGGGGCTCTGGTGGAGCGCTACCGTGGTTACCTCACCGCTTTGGCCGAACGACAGTTGGGCAATCGGCTCGCTCAACGTTTCGATCCCGCCGATGTTGTGCAGCAATCCCTCATGGAGGCTTGTCAGGGATACCCGCGTTTTCAGGGCGAAACCGCTGGCGAGTTGACTGCCTGGCTCTCACAAATCCTCCATAGAAATATTGCTACGCTGATTCGGGACCACTATCAAACCCAAAAACGCACCGTCCAACGGGATGTCCCTTTGCAGGTCGCCGATCCTGAGGCGACACCAACTGGAATCGAATTTCCCGCTGACGACCCCACCCCCAGTCAGTTTGCCATGCGGCTGGAGGACATGGCTCGGCTGAAGAGTCTGTTGGATCGTCTGCCTGAAGATCAGCGAACGGCCGTTCGACTCAGACATTTAGAGGGTTGGAGTCTTTCGGCCATTGCCGATCACCTCGGCCGATCCACCGCCGCGGCTGCCGGCTTGGTCAAACGAGGGATGGAATCGCTGCGTCGGTGGAGCCAAACGGTCTGAGCTGTTGACCCCCTGCAAGCCTGGCCGGCCAAGGATGCGTGCGTGCTTGGCCAAGCCAGTTTTGCGAAACCCCGATCCGACCGAGCCCCCAGCGACGAGTTGGCCAACTTCCCCAGCAAAGATCGGTCCCCGGGGTGAGTCGGCATGTGAACTACGGTTCCTTCCTCTTGGCTGGTTGACCTTCTTGCCCCTTGCGGTCGGAGAATTGACGACCTGTGTGGTTGAATGCCCCCTGCTGAAATTCCCTCCCACCTTGGTGATCTGTTGAACTTGGCCCCGGCGATCTGCCGGCCAACGACGGAGAGGCCTTTCCGTGCTTACCAGTTCCCTTGGTTCGGCCTGGAGTCCGACCTGGCCGGCGGTCTGCTTGAGGCCCTCTGGCTGGTCGGCTATGGCAGCCTGTTGAACACCGCCTCGGCAGCGCGGACCATCCGGCAAACAGATGCCCCCGACCGGCTGCCGGTGTTGGTCAGCGGCTGTAGGCGAATTTTTAACTACCGAATGTCCGCTAGTGTCGACACACGTTTCGGGACGCCCAGCCAGCCCCGCGAACGGGCGGCCTTGAATGTTCTCTGCAGCGGTCGGGCCGAGGATGTGATCAATGGCATCTTGATCAAAGTCAGCCTGGAAGATCTTCCTGCTCTCCGCCTCCGAGAAAGAGGCTACGACCTGCTTCCGGTGAGCTGTTGCCCGTGGCCCGGTTCGGGCATGGCAGAGCCCCCCAACCAACCGACCACCGAGCCAACAGCCACCGAGCCAACAGCCACCGAGCCAACAGCCACCGAGCCAACAGCCACCGAGCCAACAGCCAGTGAGCCCATACCAAACGGTCTGGATGTCTCGACACGACCTGCTGATGTTCTCAGCGCTGATGTCCTCAGCGCTTATGTCCTCAGCGCTTATGTCCTCAGCGCTTCGGGGGGTCAGCGTGATGGCCAGGTGTGGACTGACGATCAACTGTTGCCGCATCGTGCCTATGAGCGGCTTTGCCGGGAGGGGGCGGCTGAGATTTCGGAGCTGTTCTGCGATTTCTTCGTGTGGTCCACATGGTTGGCCGATGGTGTCACGCCTTATGCTCAGTGGCTTGCTGAGCAGCCTTGATCCGCATTTTGGCAGGCCATCGATGCCGACGGTCACTCGGAGTGGAACCTCGCGAGACCGGCCGGGAGAATTTGCTTTACCCGGATCATCGGATCTGTTAGTCTGTCCACCCTTAGATTGACGGTCCCGGATTTTGCCGGCCGGCCTGGCACCCGAGGCCTCCCCATCTTGCCGAGCTTGGGCTCTCAGGTCGCCTCTGCGTTGGCATGCTGATCGGACCCCGCCGATGGCTCTGCGACAGAATCCCTACGAAGCTGCCTTTGAGGCCTATCTGCGATCCCTCCAAATCCCCTATGTTGCCACCGATGAGGCACGAAGGAGCTTGGCCGCAGGAGAGAGCCTCAAAACCCTGGATTTTATCGTCTCACCTCCAGGGCAGCGCGGATTGCTGGTTGATGTGAAGGGTCGGCGGTTTCCGACTGCCCGTCGGAAGCAATATTGGAAGAACTGGGCGACTTCCGACGATCTTCGCGGGCTGAGTCAATGGCAGAAGCTCTTTGGCGAGCACTTTCAGGCCCTGCTGGTCTTCGCTTACCTTGTCTGTGAGGACCAAGCTCCCCTGCCGCCTCCGCAGATGTTTCGGTTCCGCGATCAGTATTACGGGTTTGTTGGAATCGAGCATCAGGTCTACGCTCGGGCCGCTCGTTTGATTTCCCCCCGTTGGCAGACCTACGCTCTTTCCGGCCAGACCTTCTGCCAGTTGGCTCGACCGATCACACGCTGGCTGGGCACAAATCCCCCAGAGGAGCCAGGCTCCCTGCAACCTCAAGATCAAGACGGATCACCCCGCGAGATCTCGTGGGATTCTGCGGAAAGTTCCCAACCGCTGAAAGCCCCCAACTCCTGAAAGTTCCCAGCTGTTGAAAGTTCCAGCTGTTGAAAGTTCCAGCTGTTGAAAGTTCCAGGGGCGAACCTTTTCGTCCTCCGAAGCGCCTTCTGTTCCAGAGCGTGAGGTCACCGCTGGAGACCAATTGAGCCCAAGAGCCACCAACAAAGCCGCCACTTCGAATCTGAACAGTCAAGGAATCTGAACGGTCAAGGAATCTGAACGGTCAAGGAATTTGGGCAGTCCAGCAAGGGCACTTCGATGGCCGCTCGACGGAGGCGACCAGCAGGACTGTTCGGATGATCGACCCAGGGTGTTGGCAACGTGTTGCCAGCCGAGCAGAGACTAGATGTTCAGGGCTTCTGCCAGCCTCATCAGGTCTGCTGATCCGGCGGAGTCCAAGGCAAGGATTTTCCAAAACATCGCGAAGTCGCTTGTCCGGCTTTTGCGGCAGCTTGAGAATGAATTGCTCGGCTTCAGGGCTGCAGTAGCCGACAGTCTGAAGGCGAAAGATCTGTCCGAAATGCCGTAGACCTCCCCATACCTTGGACAAGCTCGCACAGGCCGCGGCGTTTTGCCAGGCAAGCCTCCGTTGACCTGAGGGCCTTTGGGGGAAACCAGGGGTGCTCCGAAGTTGCGTTGTCGGGACTTCCGTTCCCAGATTCTCGCCTGGTTCTCTCCCAGAGTCTTCTGGTCGAAAACAACTCCATCGCCCGAAGGATCCCAACTAGGGCAAATGACCGAAGCCACCATCACCATCTCAGAATCGCACGCGCGGCAGCTGTACGGCATCCGCGATCAACACTTGCGTCAAATCCGACAGGCCTTGGGAGTCGATCTGAGAGTCAACGGCTCTCAGCTAACCTTGCGAGGGGAAGAGAGCTCGGTTGCTCAAGCGACTGAGATCCTCCAGCAACTGACCAGCCTGTTGGAGCAAGGCCTTTCGATTGATCCAGGGTTGCTCCAACGGATGCTGCAGGCAGCACGATTCAACCAGAAGATGCCCCAGGTGACCTCCATTGAGGTCTTCCAGGCCAACAAGCGTATCCGGCCGCTGACTGCTGGGCAGGCCCGCTTGATCGAAGCCATCAGTCGACATGACCTGACCTTTGCCGTTGGTCCAGCCGGAACAGGGAAGACCTATCTGGCCGTGGCAATGGCCGTCTCGGCCCTCAAACAAGAACAAGTCCGCAAAATCGTCCTGGTTCGCCCAGCGGTCGAAGCTGGGGAGCGGCTGGGGTTTTTGCCGGGCGACCTGCAGGCCAAGATCAATCCCTATCTGCGGCCATTGCTGGACGCGCTGCGGGAGATGATGGACTTTGAGACCATCAAACGTTACACCGAGCAAGACATCATCGAGATGATCCCGCTTGCCTACATGCGGGGCCGCACGCTCAACGGGGCATTCATCATCCTCGACGAGGCCCAAAACACAACAGTCGCCCAGATGAAGATGTTCCTCACCCGGATGGGGAACGACTCGAAGATCGTCATCAGCGGCGATATCACCCAGATCGACCTCCCCAGCACCGTTCGGAGTGGTTTTGGCGATGCCATGCGGCGATTGCGTTCAATCCCCTCTGTCTCCGTCGTCCAGCTTCACCAGACCGATGTGGTCCGCCACCCCCTTGTTCAGGCTATTGTTCAGGCCTACGACGAGGAGAACCCTCATCACGATCTCAGCTCCTCCCAGGAACACTCTGCCTCAGATGGTGCTGACCACGACGAATATCACCGCGAAGAGAATCACCGCGAAGAGAATCACCGTGAAGATGACCACCGTGAAGATGACCACCGTGAAGATGACCACCGTGAAGATGACCACAGGGGCGACGTGGGGCCTGACTCGCAGGCCGCTGGTGACCCTGGCTTTCATCCACCGAGTCCTGGTGTTCCCGATCCAGCCGCAACAAGCTTTGATCAAACAGAGGTCGGCGACGTTGCCAAGAACCAGCAGCCTGCCCAGAGGGATCCCGAGCAGGGCCCGTTCCGGGTTGAGTGAGCAAGTCCCCAGGTCAGTTGGGCTTCTCTGAGGATGGCCTCAGCCCAGGGGCCTGTGGAAAAAGTTGTTGCTCTGGGCAAGACACCCGGCAATGATGAACCGGCTGAGCCAACGGACGCTGGGCTTCCCAACCGCAACACGAGTTGACAGACCCCGCCGCTCTGCAAAGAGTTGGCAAGGACAGCTGTTCTGAAGAGAACTGAGTGCACCTTGAGAGCAAGGAAATCTCCGACAACCAAATGGGCAGCCGCCCTGGAAGTGGGAGTTTGACGAGATCCCAAACGATTGCCAGGCCAACGATGAGGGTTTGTTTGAAGTTCACCACGCGAGGACCCTTCGGCTGTTCCTGGAGCCCACTGGCTTCCCAAAAACTCCAGAAGCTTGGTCGAGCTTGCCAAGTCACTCACCAGAGCCAACAACAAGCTGGCCCTCAACAGCGAACCGGTCGTCAACAACCCATTGGCCATCAGCAAATCACAGGATTTGCTGACCGCTTGCAGGCCCATCGACTCTTGTGGTCGTGCTGATGTCTGCTACCTCGCAGAAGAAGACTCGCTCGCAGCGGGTAGCCTCCTTGGAGGTCCGACCCGCTGGGTGGCTGGCCAAACTCAGACGTTTCCGTCGTGCCGGGGGGTGGCCAAGGTTCCTGCTTGGTATTTTGGGGGCTTTTGCCGTTTGGGGGGTGATTCAGCCTTGGCAACCGCCCTTTGCCTTCCGGATTGGACAGACCCCAGCGCGGGACATCCGAGCACGGGTGGATTTTCAGGTGGTCAGCGAGGAGGAGACTCGCATTCGTCAGGCGGACAAGGAACGCAAGGTCCCGCTGTACTTTCGCCTGAAAACCGATGGTATCGAGCAAGTGCTCGACCAACTCATGGCCGACCTCCAAGAGCTCGGCCCCCTTGATCCAGCTGCTCAAGATCAACCCAACAGGATCCCAAAGAGTTTCTGGCCCCTCCAAGAAGGGACCGGGCAGGCGATCCCACCCGACGTTGACTTTCTGGATAAATTCGCCCGATTTCGCCAGGCCTTGGCTGAACCAGAGTCCTTTGAGAGCATCCGGGAGACTCTGGACTATGCTTTGCGTCCCTTTCGAGAAAAGGGTTTCCTTTCTCAAGAACAATTAGAAACGTGGCCTCCCTTCCCTCACGCTTTCCAACAAGATGAGTTTGTGGTCATCCCGCCGGGAGCTGACCCGCTGGATCGGGAACAAAGCCCCAAGCGGAACAAGCAAGACGCGGGTTTGGATAACGGCCGTGTGCTCTCACGGAGGCTCGGCGATAAGGCCGAGATGATCAGCACCGCTGATGTGCTCTTTCCTTACCTGTATCGCAAACTCTTGGGGTTGGCCCCACTGACATTCGATCAGTCGTTTACACAGCAGCAAATCAATCAAGCCAGAAATCAAGTCAAACCCAGGCCGACGACCTACCGCGTCAACACACCCTTGGCGCTGGCTGGCCAGCCGCTGACCGAGCAAGAGGTCGAGCTGCTGCAGCACGAACACCAAGAGTTGCTCAGCCGTCGAGGTGCAACTGACCAGTGGATCCGAGGAGCTGCTGGGTTCGTCTTGGTTCTGGCTCTTTATGCCCTTTGTGGATACTATGTCACCTGGCACGAACCAGCTTTGTGGCGACCGATCGGAAGCCTTGTCAATGTGCTGGTGTTGGCCGTTGGTGTTGTCGCTGCCTCCATCGGACTAGGCGGAGACGAATGGCGAGCCGAGTTGATCCCGGTTCTGCTCTTTGGAATGGCCATGGCAGTCGCCTACCGGCAAGAAGCAGCCTTGCTGTTGTCGGTGGTTGTTTGCCTGCTGGTGGTCTTCGGCTTGGGATTGGGTTTGAGCGACTTTCTCCTGCTGGTGTCCGTTGTCTCACTGGGGGTCTTTACCTGTCGGCGGATCCGCAGTCGGGTCAAGTTGATCTTTGTAGGCAGCCTCTGTGGGGCCGCGGCCTTTGCCTTGACGCTGACTCTCGGCGTCTTGCAAGGACAACCTTTGCCCAGCCTGATCTACATTGGTGCTGGTTATGCTGCCTGGGCAGTTGCTTCCGGCTTTCTGATGGGCGGGCTGCTGCCCTTTTTGGAGCAGCGGTTTGGGGTGGTCACCGACATCAGCCTGTTAGAACTGGGCGACGTGGCCCATCCGCTGTTGCAGGAGCTTGCTCGAAGAGCCCCTGGGACTTACAACCACTCAATCAACGTCGCGGCAATCGCTGATGCCGCGGCTGAGTCTATTGGTGGTAATGGGTTGCTTGTTCGGGTGGGGGCTTATTTCCACGATATCGGCAAGATGCTCAAACCCGACTACTTCATTGAAAACCAAGATTCGGTCAACCGCCACGATTTCCTGATGCCAGCGATGAGCCGACTGGTGATCATTGCTCACGTCAAAGATGGAGCGGACCTCGGGCGTCAGTACAATCTGCCCCAGCCGATTATCGACTTCATTGAGCAACACCACGGGACAACTTTAGTTCAGTACTTCTACGACCGAGCTAACCGCCAGCAGCAAGACCTCGCCGGTGGCACCCCGATCGAGGAGAGCCTCTTTCGCTATCCCGGACCAAAACCCCAAACAAAAGAAGCTGGGGTGCTCATGCTTGCTGACGCTGTTGAAAGCGCCAGCCGTACCCTAGCAGAGCCTACCGCGACCAGAATCAAGAACTTGGTGCAGGCAATCGCCCAGGCACGCCTGATGGACGGTCAGTTCGACGAGAGTGGCCTGAACCTGCAGGAAATCCACACCATCCAGGAGAGCTTGGTCAAGAGCTTGATCGCCGTTTATCATGGTCGGGTCAAGTACTCCGATCCCAAACAAGACTTGCGAAGCGAAGATACACCAACCGGACGGCTGACCGACAGCCGACAAGCCGAAGCCCCCACACAAGGCACTCTCCCCGGACTCGGCCTGGCTCCAACACCCAGCCAAACTCAGCCAGAAACAGAACAGTCCAAAGTCGAGCAGTCCAAAGTCGAGCAGTCCAAACTCGAGCAGTCCAAACTCAGTAAAAATGGACAAACTCAGGGAGAATCAGAACAGGCCAGCAATCACCAGCAACCCGAAAACGCAGAGACCAACGCCAACCCCAAAAAGACCCTTTCCGCTGGGGCCAATGGCCAGCAACACCCGCAGGACCAGCCTTTGCAAGAACAGCCTTCGAAAAGCCAGACTTGACAGAGCCGACTTGAGCTCCCAGAACCACAGCCGGTCGCTTGGAGAGTCCCTGTTTCAGGTTTCCAGGACAACTCCTGCAGAGGCAAAGCACTCAAAAAAGGCCCACACGGGGCCTCTTAGGAACAACAAGCAACGCGTTGGACAGCAACGACTTGAGTCCGCAACACGCGTTGAGATCAAATAAGCTCTAGCAATTGTGATGAGCCACCATCACCCTCCCCAGTTCCCAGCACATCGTAGCTGCGACTCTCAGTTTGGTGCGGCCCGCGCGACTTCAGAACCTCCCTCTGAAGCCTCTGCTGACGAAGCCTCTGCTGACGAAGCCTCTGCCGGCGACGGGGAGCCCCCCTCATCTTCATTGGCTTGGGAGTCTCCTGAGTCTGATTCCCCTCTGGTCTCGGTTGAACTGAACAATCAACAGGATCACCTGTTCGTTCCCGCTGCTGTGGTTGCCTCAACCGTTGAGCGAGTTCTCATTGGGGAGGGGTGTACACCCGCGGAGATCAGCGTGGCCATCGTGGATGATGCAACCATCCGTCGGTTGAACTGTCAGTTCTTAAATCACGACTGGGAGACCGACGTGCTCAGTTTTCTGTTGACCGATCCAGCGACGACCGGGCGTTGGGAAGGGGAGATCATCGCAAGCGCACAGACAGCTCTCCGGCTGGCAGTTCAGCAAGCGGTTTGCCCGACCGGTTCCTCTCAGCCGAGCGTGGGAGTTGGAGATCAACGGTGCTCTGAGAGTCGACAGGCCTGGGGGGGCCTCCAGGAGCTGTTGCTCTACATCATTCATGGGGCACTCCATCTGAGCGGCCACGATGATCAGACAGTGGCGGAGTTACACAAGATGCAGGCGCGGGAACAGCTGTACCTCCAGCAGCTTGGTTTGGGGAGGGCGCCTGGTCGTGATCCTGGAGACCAACGAGGTGACTGAGTTCGCTTGTGAGTGGAAGAGCTTCCAGCAGCAGGTTCTCAGTCTGCCCCTCGCTGGTGGTTGCCGGCTGGGCCAGCGGCTGATCGGCAGTCGAGTCGGCTGCTGAGAAACGCTTGAGTTCGACTGTCCCAGATGGGGCCTGGGTCCACCCAGATGTTGCTGAATCGCTTGTCTTGAGGTCTCACGGGTTGGACCTTTGCTGGACCTTTGCGACAAGCTGGAACAGTCGAGTCAGGAGCGAAGAAATGTTTGCTGGTGCGTGGGAGTTCTCAGAGATAGAACCCAAGGGGTGTGTCGCTGGCTGATCCCAAGTTGGCCAGCCAACTGGTATCCTGGCAT
Source organism: uncultured Pirellulales bacterium (assembly GCA_964648025.1). Lineage (GTDB taxonomy): Bacteria > Planctomycetota > Planctomycetia > Pirellulales > Pb10988 > CAZYKP01. The sequence goes on from CAZYKP010000006.1 coordinate 47,429, forward strand.
CGCGAGAGCTGGAATCAGCGGAATTTCGGCTGTCGGGATTTCAACGATCTTCCTCGAGGCCGCTTTGGCCGGAAGCCTAATTTGAGGTGTGAACGCGGTGTACGCGGGGATCTACGCGACGCTGGGGGCCATCTCGGCCCTGCTGACTTGTCTGGCTGCGTGTGCCACCAAGGCGCTGCGGGAATTCTCCCGAGCTGACCTGGAGGATGTCTGCCAGCGACAAGACCAGGAGCGCCGACTCAGCGAAATTCTCCGGATGCATGAGCCCACGGCGCTGGCTTGCGAAAGCCTACAGGCCCTGGCGACTGCCTTGACCTTTTGGAGCGCTTTTCAATGGGGGCGGCTGAATACATCGCTGACGCTGAGCTGGCAGTTTCTCGCTGTGGAATTGCTGACGGCCTCCTTGGTCATTGTGGTGGCGGTCAGTTGGTTACCTTGGACGTTTGTCCGCATTGGCAGCGAGGGATTCCTCTGCCGCTTCTGGCCCCTGTTGGGAGCCATCCGTCAGCTGCTCTATCCGCTGACGCTGGTTGCGCGAGCTCTTGATTGGGCGGTCTTTCGCTCCTTTGGCCGAGAGCCCAAAAAACTCAGTGACGAGTCCTTTGAAGAAGAAATCCTCGCAGTCGTGACCGAGGGGCACCGAGAGGGGCACATCGCCGAGACCGAACGAGACATGATCGAGGGCGTAATTGAGCTCTCCGATGTCAAGGTCTCCGAAGTGATGACCCCGAGAACCGATATGATCTGCCTGCCGGACGATGCGTCTCTTGATGAGGCCTTGGCCTTTGTGATCAGCCATGCGCACACCCGTATCCCCGTTTACCACGATACCCGGGATACCATTGTGGGGATCCTGCACGCCCGAGATCTGCTGGAAGCGGCGGGCAGGAACTTACCTTGCCCGCCAGAGGGTCGCAATGGGCAGGCCACGCAACTCAAAGCACTTCTGCAAGAGCCGCAGTTCGTTCCCGAGAGCAAAAAGGTGATCGACCTGCTCAATGAATTCCGCCAGAACCGCAAGCATCTAGCCATTGTCCTGGACGAGTTCGGCGGAGTCGCCGGGCTGGTGACCATTGAGGACATTTTGGAGGAGATCGTCGGCGAAATCGCAGACGAATATGACCAAGCTCAGGACGAGGGAATTCGTCGGCTCGACGAGCACAGCGTCGAGGCGCTTGGGCGAGTTCACATCGACGAACTCAACGATGCTCTGCAACTGGATCTGCCCGATGAGGCCGACTTCGACACCATCGGTGGTTTCGTCTTTAGTACCCTCGGCCACGTCCCGCTGGTCGGTGAGCAACTCACCCATGGCAATGTGCGGATCACCGTCTTAGATGCAACTCGCCGCCGGATCGAACGTGTCAAGCTTGAAGTGCTTGATCGCGACGAGCCTACTGAGGCCGCCTAAAGCCGGGTTGCCGGGCTTCGGAAGGGCTCCGCAGTTCTTGGGCATCTGGGCTGCCCCATCGGCCTGGCTTGGGTCTGATTGAAGAGCCGCGGCACCAAAGACGGGTTCTCGCCGACGGGGTGTTCCGAAGTGAAGGACCCTGGCGTGCTTGAACAACAATGATGGTGCTTTACTCTCGAGTGACGGACGCCGCGGCAGTTCGGGCACGCCGTCTTCCAAAGCGATCTTTCACAGCAAAATCGATCAGCCGCACCAGACAGGGAACATCCACGTGAGGTTCGGGCAAGGACGCTGTGGCTTGGTCGGTATTGCGGCGGTCGAACTGAGGGTCTTCTTGCCAGTATTCCTCGTAGCCGGAAAGGTACTCGTAAAACCGGTGTTCTTCCTCGGTCTTGTCCCGATCATCTAAGGTCACCCGACCGATGAATTCCACGGCATCGTAGTGAAAGTACTCCTGCAAAGCGTCTTCGAGTTGCCGCGATGTCGTTGGCTGCGACGGGGTCAAGTGGTAGGTGCGGTGATGCCACTGTTCATCGAGGACAATCCGGCTCATCGCCGCGCTGACCCAGTCGACTGGGACAAAGTTCCGTCTCTCCTCCCCGCTGAGAGTCAGGCGAACGTTGGCTCTCCACCGTCCGTGCTGATCTCGCTGTGCCCCCTGTGCCAGCAGGCTGACAAACTGTGCGGCACGATAAAAGCCATGGTAGCTGGTGGTGTGTCCGGACTGATAGTCGCCAACGACAATGCCCGGTCGAAGAACGGTCAGACGGTCTGCCAACGATGAGTTCCGCAGCAGTCGCTCAGCCTCGTGCTTGGAGTGTTCGTATTCGTTGCGAAAGTCTGGTGTCTGCAGCAGTTGGTCCTCGCCAACAATATCCGACCTCCGGCCGCACACATAAGCGGTGGAGACATAGGCCAGGTGTTCAAGGCGAGATGACTCGCAGAGCTCCAGCAGCCGTTGGATGCTGCTGACGTTATTGTCCCAGGTTTGTCGTGTCCCATTGCCAAACTCAACGGAAGCGGCGTTGTGCAAAAGCGTTCGGCAATTGGCTCCGACCCACGCTCGGTCAGTGCGGTTTAAGCCAAAACCCTCTTCCCGAGTGTCGCCAACCAGGCAAACCGGCTTGGGAAGCTGAAAGCCCAGCAACCTCTGCCATTGCTCCAGGAGATCGGCTAGACGACCCTCCGCCGATCGATCCTTCTTCGGCCGAATCAATACCGCTACCGGAGTTCCCTCCAATAGCAGATCCCTCAGCAGATAGCGTCCGATGTGGCCAGTTGCGCCGGTCAACAACACGTGCTGGGGTTTCTTCATTGTCTCGGATTTCGGTTTAGGACAGCCGGCGGTGAACAAGCCAGCAGTCTCGGACATCCCTGAGTTTCCCGTTGCCATCCTTGGAGGAAGGCCAACCAATAAGGACCTTGGCCGCCCCAGCAAGACATCAAAGCCGCAGAAGAGCACCGAGGGTCGCCAGTGACGGACTTGTTCGTTTCGTCAGATCGCCAAAACCTGCTGATGATCGCTCTTGATTGTCGCCAAGTTTCTGAGGATCGAGGCCGAATGGACTTTTCAAGACTTGTTTTCTAATGATCCTTAAGGCTTTTTCCCTGGCTCGACTCTTCCAGCTAGTGGCCGGGGCTGACTCTGTCGGGGCCGGAAAGAGCCAATGCAGACAACCCTTGGGCGTGACGCTGGTGTTGTGGACGCTGGTGGTGTTGGTGACCTGATTTGGACGTAGTCAAGAATGTAGCACCGGCTGTTGGAGGAGACATCCTCAGTTTAGCCGGTGGGCTGACGGCGGCCTTTGGCGGACGCCTGAGTGTGAGGGTCAGGAAAGTCGTTGGAAAGTGTGGTCGAATTGAGGATCGGTCCTGAGCGAACTGCCGAGGTCAGTCGGCCAGTGTCTCGGGGGGCCAGTGTCTCGGGGGGCCAGTGTCTCAGTCGGTTCGTGTCTGGAGGGAACGCTGCAGCTGGACTCGGCCTGAAGATGCATGCTTGGCCTGAAGATGCATGCTCTGGGTGCAAGACCCGCGGCTGGCTCCCCACGGTTCTGACGCTCGCACGGCGTCTGACGACGTCCAAATGGCTCTGGATGGGCGTTGCCCTCACACCGGAGGTCCGATATAGACACTTGCACAGGATTGTTCTGACGATGACCGACGCATCGTGCGGGCCCTGATAGGCGAGCTGACCTTTGGGTCGAACAGCGTTTGCCGCGATGGATTTGATCCTCGGAAAGGTTCTTGGCAGATCGAGGGCTGACAGTCCTCATCGTCCAGGCTTCTGTGCTGTCCGCGTTTCCGCTGGGCCCTTCGGGGCTCCCGAGCAGATGGAGAGCCCTCAGTCGGCGACTTTTCTGAGCTTATAGAGTCCAGAGGGGTTTTTCGGGAATCGTTGAGTCTGCTCAACGGCAGCGATTGCTGGTCAAGTCCAACTTGAAAGCACCCGTGTTAGAACAAGCGACAATCGGTTGAAGGCGATTTGGTCGCCTGCATTGGTTTGCCCAGAGTCCTCAAACAGAGTCCTCAAAGAGGAGTTCGACCCGATGGGCCTATTTGACAACTTGTTTGGTTCTCATGAACGAGAGCTGACTGTCCACGAATCATTCGCCGGTGTCTTGGTTGCTGCGACAGCCTCTGACGGTCATATCAGCAGTGAAGAGGCCCAGGGGCTGGTGACGATTTTGCAGCGGATGACGATGTTTGAGAATTGGTCCGACGAGCGATTTGGCAACATGCTGGACCGCTTGCTGGCGACCATCAAACGTCAAGGAGTCGACGATGCCTTGCAAAAGTTCACCCAGGGCCTGCCCCAGGAACTCAAAGAGACCGTCTTTGCCAACGCCTGCGACCTTGTGTTGGCCGATGGCATCGTTGAGGAAGAAGAGAAAGAGTACCTCAACAACCTCCAGCGGTTGCTGCAGATCAGCGGTGATCAGGCCATCACCATCGTGCAGGTGATGGTCATCAAGAACCGCGGCTGAAAGCCAATCGCCGCCTTGGGCTTTGGGCCAGCAAGACGAGCTGAGGCCGCCGGATGGCAGCATCTCGGGGCGAACCAATGCGGGTTGCCTTGAGTCCAGAGAAGCGAATCTGGACCCTTCTTGGAAGATGCTGTGTTACATTACCCGAAAATTCCCGGCAGCCGCGCGGCCCCCGGTGGGCGTTGTGTGGCTTTTGAGAAGTACGACGGCACCAATCTGCACTGGGATTGGGATCGCGACTTTGGTTTTCATAGTTTTGGCACCCGGCGGGACGAGTTTTCCCTGGACAAGAGCGGGATAGCGGCTTTTGTCCAACGCCATGAACACCTCGCCGAGTGCGTTGCGGTCTTCGGCGATTCGCTGGCTGAGGGTTTGGAGCTGTTATTTCGGGAGCATCCCCGATATCAACCGGTTCAGCAGCTGAAGGCTTTTACTGAGTTTTTCGGCCCCCATTCCTTTGCTGGACTGCATCAAGCCGACGATCCCAAAGAACTGCGGCTCTTCGACCTCTGGGCGGAAGGGTTTGGGATGATCGGCCCTGAGGATTTTGCTGCCGACACAAGCGATCTTTCCTCCGCCGGTGTTGTCTACCGAGGGAAGCTCACCGGAAAGTTTGCCGACGATGTCCGGGAGGGCAAGTATTCGGTTGCCGAGGGGGTCGTCTGCAAAGGCGGCAACGGTGGCCCGGATCTGTGGATGTGCAAAATCAAAACGTCTGCCTACCAAGAGCGACTCAAAGAAGCCTTTGCCCAGCGTTGAGAAGATCATTGGGAATGACCAACAACTCAGCGACTGTCCGAAAAGTGTCCCGGCACAACGAGGATTCGTTGCACCAAGACTCGTTGACCACCAGCGGTTGTGCCTCCGCCACGATTTCGGACGGACTCTCAGATCAACCGTCAGCGGAATCTCTTGAGAGTTTGGCAACCATCAAACCCAGCCATTCGGTCAGTTCTGGCCAACAGGCATTGGCTTAGCGAGACTATAAAACGGAAAACAGCCTCGCAGGCCGGAGATGGACCTGCGGCCTGGTACCTTGTTTCCTATGATTTTGGCAGTCGGTTGATTTTGGCAGTCGGTTGCTTTTGGCAGTCGGTTGATTTTGGCAGTCGGTTGATTTTGGCAGTCGGTTGGACGTGAATCCCCCGACTCCACGAGAAGCAACTGCCAAATCAGAAGGAAACCGACCACTAGGATCGGAATCGTTTGCGAATTGAGGTCACCGTGATTGTGCAGAACTTGTCGGCATGGAGAGCCTGGGCTCTGGTGATTTTGGGAGTGGGCACAGTCTGCTTGCCCGAAACGCACGCTCAGTCCAGGCGAGAGATGGAGCTGGCCCGTCAACGCCTCGTCAATCAGGAGATCGAGGGGGCTGGGATCACCAACAAGCGTGTGATTCAGTCCATCAGGGAGACCCCCCGGCATGAGTTTGTGCCGCTGCATCTGAGGCGTCTCTCCTATGTCGATGCGGCTTTGCCAATCGGCGAGCAGCAGACAATCAGCCCGCCTTTTATCGTTGCCTTCATGACCCAGGCTTTGGACCCTCAACCCACCGACAAAGTGTTGGAAATCGGCACAGGCAGCGGATACCAGGCTGCTGTGCTCAGTCCACTGGTCAAGGAAGTCTACACCATTGAAATTGTGGAGAAACTGGGCAGAAAAGCAGCGAAAACCCTTAAAAAACTCGGCTATCGCAATATCACCACAAAAGTGGGTGATGGGTTCGCTGGCTGGCCGGCCCATGCACCCTTTGACAAGATCATCGTTACCTGCAGCCCTGAGAAAGTCCCCGTCCCGCTGGTGCAGCAACTTCGCGAGGGCGGTCGGATGGTCATCCCTTTGGGGAGGCGTTATCAGCAGACGATGTATCTGCTGAAGAAGGAGGAAGGCAAACTGGTGCCCGAGGCTCTGCGGTCGACGTTGTTTGTCCCCATGACCGGCCAGGCAGAAGAGCTCCGCCAGGCCCAACCTGATCCGACCAATCCACAGATTGTCAACGGCAGCTTTGAGCAATCGCTCGAAGAGAAAGCCGCCCAGGACAACACCCCTGCGACCGACTCCCAAGCAGAAAAGTTCCCAGCCGGTTGGCACTACTTTCAGCGTGCCAAATTGGTCGATGACAAGTTGGCACCCAACGGCCAGCGTTATGTGACCTTCAGCAACGATGTCCCTGGACGTCTGGCCCGCACTGTGCAAGGCTTCGCCCTCGACGGCCGGGAAATCGGGCAACTCGCCATCGCTGCCTGGGTGAAAGCTGACGACGTCCGCCCTGGTCGCAAGCCTGATCAACTGGCCGTGATCGTCGTCTCGTTCTTCGGAGAGAACCGAGAACCGATCGGGGAGGATTGGATTGGGCCTTGGTTTGACACCTTCGAATGGACCGAAAAAACCGGTCGACTCCGAGTCCCCCAAAAAGCACGCTCAGCCATCTTGCAAATGGGACTGTTAGGAGGCACCGGTGAGGCCTCCTTCGACCATCTGCGTATCAAAGCTATCCCCCGCACCAAGTGATCGCCCCCTGACTGAGGCCGAGGAAAATCTTGGCTCCTCCGCCACTGTGGACAAGCTGCCAGAGATCAACAGCCACCAGATCAACAGCTGCCAGATCAACAGCTGCCAGATCAACAGCCAGATCACTGGTGACCGCGGCGGTTCCCGCGTTTTGGATAAACCAGAGTTTTCCCAAGGCAGTTGGAGCTCAGCTTGGAACTTCCCAGGCTCAAAGACTTGCTCAGCTTCAGGCAGGCCGCCAAAGGGTTGTGTGGTGGAGAATCAACCGCTGCTGGTCGCCTCGGGGCCGGCCAGCAGCGACCTGTAAAGGTTTTCGTATCGGCCACACATCATCGGTAAACCGAACAGTTCTTGGGCCCGTTGCTGATTCTTCTGGCTCAATTTGGCAGCTAATTGATAATTGCTAATAATATTCACCAGCTGATTTGACCATTGCTCGGCTTCTGAGGAGGTGACCATTTGTGGGGATAGTTGGTCTGGCGTGCCCAGCAGTTCTTGGATGCCTTCGACTGGCCGGGCGAGGACGGGAAGCCCGGCGGCCATCGCCTCGAGCACGACATTGGGCATTCCTTCCCAGAGGCTGGGCAGGACCAAGAGGTCGGCAGCAGCCAAGATGTTGGGAATATCCCTCCGGAAGCCCAACAGCCGAATTCGACCGGCCAGCTGTCGGTGGCGGCGTTGCTGGCGGTCGATCTCTTTCTGAAGAGCGGATTGCTGAGCTCCGGTTCCCACCAGTATCAAATCATAAAATGGCAATTGGCTGAGCCACATCCAGGCATGCCGAATGAGCCACAGAAGGTTCTTCTGAGGATCCAAACGCCCGACGCTGACGACAAAGCGTCTGCCGGCAGCCAGCCCGAGATCTTCGCTGCCTGTGGGCGTTGCGGCATGAAACCGGCTGAGATCAACAGCATTGGGAATGACCATCAACTTGCTTGCTGGAAACCTTCCCCGCTGGATCATGAATTGCCGGACTGCCTCGCTGACGCAAACATGGCAACGTGCTCGGCGAGTCAACCAGCGTTCCGCCCAGAGCCTCCACCGAAAACGTTGATCAGCCACCCGCAGACCTGTGACAAGAACCGGCACGGATGCTGCGGTCCCTGCAGAAACACCAATGATGTTGGCATGAAACAGCAAACTCTGCAGAACCTCCGGTTGGTGCTCCTGGAGATTCTTGGTCAAATCAGCCACAACCCGGCGGAAATCCCACAGCTTGCTCGCTCCGAGAAATCGGAGCTTGACGCCAGCGGAGCTCAGCCGATCGACCAATTCGCGACGGTCTGGTTGGGGCATGCAACGCAGACTGCAGACCATCACCTGGCTGCCCAGCCTGGCAAAGTGCAATGCCAGCTCGGTGGCACAGCGTTCTGCTCCTCCCGGGGTCAACTCCGTCAGGACAAAGGCCAAGCGGTCTGGCATCGGATTCTCTTGAGGGTCCGAGTGTTTTGTCTCGGTCAGTCCAGCACCTTGGCTTGGCACACCTTGGGAGCCAGAAGCGAAGGTTGCGTTGCCGCGGTGAGGTGGGGATCGCTACGATGGAAGCCTAGTGGTCGGTTTCCTTCTGATTTGGCAGTTGGGTTCTCGTGACCACGCGTGCGTTCCCAGTTGGCTTCCCTGACCTTGAGGTCAGTTCCGGCTCCTGATCACCTGAGCCAGCTGGAGTCGATCATTGACAAGCCGGCTCTTGAGGAGCCGATTGTTCCTAAGCCGGTTATCTATCAGCCCAAGAGGAAAGCGGTCGCTGCCAACTGATGACCGATCTGACGCTTTACGACTACGACTTACCTCCAGAGCTGATTGCCCAGCATCCTCTAGCACAACGCGATGCTGCTCGTTTGCTGGTGGTCAACCGAGCCACCCAACAGCTTTGGCACCAATATGTCTCTGATTTGCCAAGTTCACTCCAACCAGGGGATGCTCTTGTTGTCAATCAAACACGGGTCGTTCCCGCCCGGCTGATTGGACGACGAGCCAAGACCGGTGGCCAGTGGGAAGGTCTTTTTCTGGACGCCCTTCCGGATGGTTGCTGGCGAATCATGTGCCGAACTCGCGGCAAACTTCAACCCGGTGAGATCATCCAAGTCGAGGCCCCGCCGAAAGGGACTGACGCCGAAACCCGCTTGGCCGAGCCTGAGCATGCCGAGCCTGAGCATGCTGGGAAAGAGCATGCTGGGAAAGTGCATGCTGGGAAAGAGCATGCTGGGAAAGACCGGGCAGCTGCAGAACACGCAGGTGCCTCACAGGCCTTAGGTGAATTGCGTCTTGAAGAACTTTTGGAGGGAGGATTGTGGAGGGTGCGGCCTCTGGAGCAAGCGCAAGCAGAGGCCATCCTCAACCGAATGGGACGGATTCCACTGCCTCTTTACATCCGCCAAGGCCGAGCCGAGCAGAGTGATCGCCAAAGCTACCAGACGATTTTTGCTTCGGCTCCGGGAGCGGTGGCTGCTCCGACTGCTGGTCTCCACTTTACCGAGCCGCTTCTAGAGCGACTCCAAGGTCGTGGAGTCGTGCTTGTCCGGGTGACTTTACATGTTGGCTTGGGCACCTTTCGGCCGATCTCAGCAGACCGACTGGACGAACACCAGATGCATGCGGAATGGGGCCAGCTGGATGCGGAGGCTGTCCAGGCTCTGAATGGAGTTCGCAACCAAGGAGGCCGCATCGTTGCGGTGGGGACCACCTCAATGCGGGTCTTGGAAACCGCTGTTGGCCAGGACCGGCAGTTTCGTCCTTGGGAGGGCTGGACGGATCTCTTCATCCGGCCGCCCTTCCGTTTTCGGGCAGTCGACGCACTGATGACCAACTTTCACCTTCCGAGATCCACCCTCTTGGTGCTGGTCCAGACATTTGGGGGGTCTGAGCTGATTCGCCAGGCCTACCACGAGGCGATCGCGCAGAGGTATCGCTTCTACAGTTATGGCGACGCCATGCTCATTGAATAACTCTGGCGTCTGGCTCAGTGGGCCCCAAGTCCGAGGGCCTTCAATCGCCAACTGTCCCAGGACTGGATCAACACTCGTGCGGCGCGAAAATTGTCACCCCCCCAAACTCAAGAATTTCCTTCGAGAGCAGTAATAATCAGTGATTAACCTGGTCAATAGCTAAAGGCTGCAAGGTGAGTTTGGATCTCATGAACCTTTGCTGGGCAAGACGATGCTCAGAGATGGCCAAAAGGGAGTTGGTCTTCTTGCTCCGGCCTCGGCTCGCCACCAGCTGCCTACTGAGGTTGGGGAAAATCTTGCCTCGTCCGGTTTGTGGAAAGGTTGCGAAATCAGCGGTTGTTGCGCTGTTGCAGCCTTGAGGACGAGCAAGAATGTTTCCCAAAGGCAGTAAGCGACCAAGCTTTCTTGGAGAGTCGCTTCCGTCTGACGGGGTGGTTTCGGTGGTTTTTGAGCTGAGGTTTCAGTAGTCGCAGCAAGTTTTTACAAGAAATTTGGCTGGGACGCTCAAGAGAAAGTCCCAAGCTCGAGAGTCTGGAGATCGCAGGTCGGCTGTATGAAAGATTCTGTTGAACGGGTGCTGGTGGTCCCGACAGAGCTGTTCCGCCAGGTCGGGAGCTTCCAGGGCTTTTGCCCGGAGGCAGACCGCTATCTCTCCCGCCTGCTGCAACCAGAGGTCCTGAGGTTTCTGCCGCGAGATCAAGCGGAAACGGATCCCAGCTTCAAGCAGCTCATTCCTTATGTCTTGTTCCGTTGGAAAGGGCAGTTGTTTCACTATGCCCGGGGGGGAGGCCACAGCGAGCAGCGACTTCATCGCAAACGCAGCGTCGGTGTCGGAGGCCACATCTGCTCGGCCGACGGCCAGGCGGACGAGGATTGCTACAACACGGGACTAGCCAGGGAACTGGCGGAGGAAGTGCAAATCGATACTCCTTACCAAGCACACTGCTTGGGGCTGATCAACGACGACCAAACGGAGGTTGGCCGAGTTCACCTGGGTGTTGCTCACCTCTATGAGGTGGAACGTCCGGCGGTCCAGCCACGAGAACTTGATCTGCTGGAGGCTGGATTTGCGCCACAGAGTTCTCTGCTGGCCGAGCTGAGCTCCTTTGAGACTTGGTCCCAGATTTGCTTGGGGTACCTCTGCGATCAAGGACGCTAACCAGAGAACGCCGGGCGAGAAGAGCGATCTGTGCGACTCTGGGTCCTCTTCGGTGCATCAAGCCCCAGGGCCAGCTTTTTCGCTCTCAGGTGAGCTTTCGCAGCAGTATCTGCTTGACTGACAACGCATCCAGAGGTTTTGATGTGTAATGGGACAACTGTTTGTCAGGCATCGTGCAATTGAAAGGCTCGCAATCGATTGGGGGTCCTTGGCATTGTTTGGCAAGTCAGGCCGGTTTCGGGGTGTCGGTTGTGGCGATTGGGCTGACTTTGCGGCCCTTGTGTGACAGGCGGCCTTCCTAAGTCGGTTGGTTGACAGCAGTTGTGCAGCGAATTTAAATGCGTCCCGAGTCCCAACCCTGGGCGACCCAGCCAGACAGCAAGGCGCTCGTTCGGGCTCTCTTGAACACGATCAGCCGACCTCAGACTTTGCAAAACCAGAGTTCCGTGAGAAAAGTCCTCGGCTAAGATTTGAGGGTTTTTTACGGGAGGTATCGATCAGTCTGTTGAGATGGTTTGTTCGTCTGCTCCACGGGTTGGGTGTTGCCTCCAATGTCGAGCAAGGACGTTGGTTTGTAATCTTTCCCTTGGAGATTTGTGTGATGACCAATGTGTGCAAGTATGGGTTTTTAGTGGCATTAGCCACCTTGGTCGGCGTTGTTCTCTCGACAACTTTGACCGAACCTGCGACCGCTCGCCCACAATATGCTAAGGCTGTGGGCAAATTTTACCAGGCCAAGAACTCCGAAAAGGCGCTGACGCTGATTAAGTCCAAGAAGTGTGGCGTTTGCCACTCTGAGTACCTAGCCAGTCCGAAGCCTCGAGGCTGGGCGAAAAAGCGTAATGACTTCGGCTCAGCTTTTGGAAAGGGTCTGACCAAAAAGAACGAGAAATCCGCCGATGTCTTGGCCAAGGCTGTGGAGGCCGCAACGGCTGCCACCAACGGCGACGGCAAGAGTTACGGCTCCCTGATCGAAGAAGGTGAACTGCCAGCTCCCTAAGTGAGCAATCCTTGCCAGAGAAGAACTCCTTCGCAGATCACCCCAGTATGACTTGGAAACATACCTGTCTGGTTGAGACAGGCTCCTTCCGGAGACTTCTCACAGAGAGAGATTTCCTACAGAGAGAGATTCCCTACAGAGAGAGATTTCACACAGAAACCTTTCTGGTGAGCTTTGTGAGGAGTTTTTCTTGAGTCACCGCTGACAATTAGCTCAGATCTGGAGCCCTTGGCCGTCACGATTTGGACCGGCCAAGGGCTCCAGACTGCTTCTGACGGTTTTTCGAAAGGCTCTCTGGGCCGAGCTCGCCAAGAACGTGCGGGCTCGGCCCAAGCTTTTCATCGTTCTTGCCGATAGGCCCAAACTTCTTTGGCAACGCACCGGGATATTGCTCGATCCCTGAGAGCTGGTCCTGCCCCTGCTGCCCCAAAGGACATGCTTGCCTCGCTGGGCTGCGGTGGGTCCGCTCAGCGGCCCTGATCATCGCCGAGTGGTCGGTTTCCTTCTGATTTGGCAGTTGGTTCTCGTGGAATCGGGGGATTCACATCCAACCGACTGCCAAAATCACAGGAAACATGGCACTCGGCCCAGGTGAGGATTGTCCAGCGACGAAGTGGACCCTGTTGTGGCTGCAGACCCTTGAACGAACTCGAAGCTCGGCGAGGCCCAACCAGAGGGGCTTCCTGAGGTGCTCGTGGACGGGGGAGCGGTGTGGACTAGAAAGCTCGCGAGTTTTTTCTCGATCACCCCCTTTTTGAGAGACCAACGGCGCGGCTACACTTATGCTATTCAATGACCTCAGTTCTGGGGTCTTGATTCCCGACTTCCGGGGGCGTCAATTCCTACAGTGGCGTCCACGCACGCAACCCGTTTGAGGCGACTCCATCTCATCAATTGCCGAATTGATCCCGGGTTTGGCTTGATTCTGGGAGCGGAGTGATTGAACCTGGTGATTGATCTTGGCTTGTGATTGCCCAAACGGCCTTCGGTTTTTGATGAGGTTTTCGTTTGGGTTGTGTGTTGATTTGAAGTGCCTGGGTGATTTTTGGCACCAAGGCTGTTTCCAACGTCGAGGCTGTCTCAAATTTTGAGGCTGTTTCCAACCTTAGGGATATTTCCAGCGTGCAAGATGTGCCCAACATTCAGGGACTCCGCCAAGCGTGTGCTAAAAGTCGTGTGCTAAAAACCTCGTGCCAAAGTCGTGTGCCAGAAGGGGCTTTCCTGGACGGCTATGATTTCAAAACTCCAGATCTCACTTCACCCCATCCATGCGTATTGGCAGTCTCGATGGAACCTCTCACACTCGACAAAGCCTTCTTCGTGTCGGCTTGAGTGTGTTCCAGAGAGAATTTCTGCCTCGGTCAACCCCAAGCGACTGTGTGTCTTGCGGGCTCCTTGGGCGAGAAGCTCAGTCCACAGACGCGGCTTTTGAGGTCCTTGGTCACTCTTATCAGGGCTGATGATCTTTGAACCCGCAGGTCACCAACTTCCAATTGAGCGTCCGGCTCATCATCCAAGTGACTTTCTTGTCTGTTGTTAAATCCGCTGTTTCGAACCCTACTCCATCCGGCCGTCTTGGGAGTTGTCCTGTCGGCCGACCTTCGGTCAAGCGAGCTTGAGAGATGACTATCAAATTGCTGATCGCGGACGATCATGAGGTAGTTCGCACTGGTCTGGCCAGCCTGGTTTCGGACACCGAGATCGAGGTGGTCGCCGGAGCCGCCAGCGGAGCTGAGGCGGTGGAGATGGCACGGCAGCACAGCCCCGATGTCGTCCTGCTGGATATTCGCATGCCCGACGGCAACGGTCTCTCGGTGCTCAAAGAACTGCAGCGGGATCTGCCTGAGACCAAGGTGATCATGCTGACCACCTACGACAACCCAACCTACATCGCCCAGGCTGTTGCCGCCGGAGCCAAGGGATACCTGCTGAAAGGATCCAGCCGCGACGAGTTGCTCGGAGCCATTCGCACCGTTGCTGACGGAGCCGATGCCTGGAGCCAAGAAGACCTTCGGCGGGTGATGGGCGCCATGGTGACCCCCCGAGTCAAGGCCGACCTGGACGTCCCGCTGACCGAGCGAGAGGCCCAAGTCTTGCGGCAAGTCGCCTGCGGGTTGACCAACAAGGAAATCGCTCGCAGCCTGCACATCAGTGTGGAGACGGTCAAGGAGCACGTGCAGCACATTCTCCGCAAGGTCGGTGTCTCCGACCGAACTCAGGCCGCCGTTTGGGCTGTTCGCAAAGGACTTGTTTAGAAGGCCGCCGGGACAGCCATCAATTTTCAGCCCAACATGTTCCACCGCAGGTTCTCGGTTTGCCCTCGGCCGACTGAGAGCCTGGTCAACCAAAACACGCGGCCCAGCGCCCGACCAAGAGGAACCCACGCTCAGGCCCCGAAATCGCTTGGGCCCCGAAATCGCTTGGGCCAATGGTGGCACTGCTCACCGGTCAACAGTTCTCTTGCTCACGAGGCGGTTCATCCAAGAGCCGCAGCACGTCGACCAGCTTGCCCTCTCACACCTGTCGTGGATCGAAGTCCCGGTTGTCTTTGATTGTGGCGACTTTCTGGGGCTGCTTGCCAGCAACGGATCAGATCAACTCGTCTCGGCTGACTCCAGCTGATCGCCCAGTTGTCCTTGGGGAACATTGTTGCTTCGCCAGCACGCGAATGCCTCTTTGAGTGGCCGTTGACGTTGCAGCCTTTGCCACAATCCAAGAGGTTCCTCGAAATCAGTCGCTCGACTGTTTCAGGTTCTGGCAGAGGCTCACTCGGTCGGGACGGGAACGAGCCTCAGATCGGTTTTCGACCCCCGAGGCTCCGCGTCTGATCCCTCGTTGATCTGGCAGTTTGACTGGGCACTGGATGGGGCAGCCAGCGGCCCCGCCGGGCGTTGGGATGACCGGTCGTTCCGCTCCTGGGTGGTCGGAGACTGTTCAGAGAATCAAGAGACCTTTCCGCGCCTGACAAGCTCCAGTCTCCCGTTCTGAGGCGAGGTATGAGGATGAGCAAACAGACGGATATCCGCCTTGTGGAAGTGAGCTCGCAGGTACAGAGCATTGAGTATCGCACTCCGATCAAATTTGGGGGCCGCGTTGTTACCGATGCTGCAGTCTTTGATGTCCGTTGCGTTGTTGAGACTCGCCTTGGCAACCGCGGTCAAGGGTTGGGTTCAATGCCGCTTGGTAACGTCTGGGCCTGGCCCTCGGAGAACCTGGAACCTGGGACCACGCTCCGGGCCCTTCAGCAGCTTGCCGAAAGAATCGTTGCTGAGGCTTCGGCCTTCTCTGAGTTCGGCCATCCTCTGGAGCTCACCACTGCCTTGGAAGGCCGCCACAAAACCCTTGCTCAAGAAGTCGGTGCCGAACGATCGCTGGCCGAGCCGATTCCCAAATTGGCACAATTGGTTGCCGCCAGCCCTCTCGAAGCCGCAATTCATGATGCCTACGGAAAGGTCTTGGAACAAAATTCTTACAATGTTCTTGGAAAAGAATTTGTGAACCAGGATCTTGGCAGCTATTTGGGGAGTGAATTTGCGGGTGAGTATCTCGATCAGTATACGCTCAGGCAGCCCAAAGATCGGATGCCTCTCTATCACCTGGTGGGTGCTCTGGATCCGCTCTCGCCAGAGGATCTCAGCCGAAAAGTGGGAGACGGCTTACCCGAAACTCTTGCTGAGTGGATTGCAGCAGACGGTTTGACCCATTTGAAGATCAAGCTCAACGGCGATGACCTGAGCTGGGATGTTCATCGCGTTGTCGCTATCGAGTCGGTCGCCGAGCGAGCCCAGCGTGCTCGGGGCTGTGATCGATGGTTTTACTCGCTAGATTTTAACGAGAAGTGCCAAGATGTGGCTTACGTGCTGGAGTTTCTCGCACAACTCAATCAACGCAGCCCCCAGGCCTGGCAGAGGGTCCAGTATATCGAGCAACCCACACACCGTGATCTGGCCGCTCATCCGGACAATCAAATGCACCAGGCCGCTGCCATCAAACCGGTGGTCATCGACGAATCCTTGGTGGACTTAGCAAGCCTGCAGTTGGCCCGGCAACAAGGATATTCGGGCGTTGCTTTGAAAGCCTGTAAAGGGCAAACCGGAGCTTTGCTCATGGCCGCGGCTGCCCAAAAGTTTGGGCTCTTTCTCTGCGTTCAAGATCTCACTTGCCCCGGGGCCTCTTTTCTGCACTCGGCAACATTGGCCGCCAGGATCCCCACCGTTGCCGCCATCGAGGGCAACGCTCGGCAGTATTGCCCTGCCGGCAATCAGGGTTGGAGCGATCGCTTCCCAGGCATGTTCCACCTGCATGACGGAACTCTCCAAACGGGAAGCCTCGTCGGGCCAGGACTTTGGGGCGCGAGCTTGTGAAAGCCAGAGCCATCCCAGATTTCCGCGATCACCCCAGCGGCGATAGTTGGGGGCAGTTGACGTGGGGATAGCCGAGGTCGCACCTGCATGCGGTTCAGGCAAGAACCGCTTGGAACTTGAGCAATTTTCACAAGGTCGTCCGTCTTCGGACTATTCACAGAGCTTTCATGGTGAGGTAACTCGCTGGAGAACATTACCTTACGTTGATCGCCCGGAAGACAGCCCTGGGACTTCGGTCGCGGCACAAGCGTTGCGGTTAGGGTGTGGTGAGAGAGACAGAAGGCTCCGTGTCCCACCTGAGATGTTGCAGCGGCCGGACGTTGGACCAACGCCGACTGCTGGCAACCTTTCAGTACGCAGTCTTCACATGCTTCACCTCAAGATCTCTCCACCCACCTGTGCCTTTGTATGGCCGGTACAGAGGCCCTGCCCCAGGGAGGTCCACCCCCTCCCTGGGGCTTCTCGACTCTTCAGGGCTTCTCGACTCTTCAGGGCTTCTCGATTTTGCAGGGCTTCTTGATTTTGCAGGGCATCTTGATTTTGCAGGGCATCAGCAATGCGGGCGTTTTGCCATGGATTGGTCAGGAACCTCTCCGAACATTTCTTCTGGAATCGTTCTGGGTGTGGCTGTTGCTGACGAAGATAGAGTTGTCCTGGGGTGTTGAGCTTCCTCCAGGTTGGTCCCAACCCGACAATGGACCTTTTGCCACAAGATGGGACAGCCCAGCTAAGCAACAGGTCCTGCCTGAAGCACCTCGGAACTGGCCTTGGCGGCGTACTTATCAAAGTTGTTGCGGAACAAAGTCGCCAATTTTTTGGCGGTAGCAGCGAAAGCGGCTTGGTCGGCCCAGGTCTCCCTAGGAACGAGAATTTCTGAGGGGACTTCTGGGACCTGGGTGACTGTTTGGATTCCAAAGACCTCATCCCGAGTGGTGGGAGCGTTGGCCAGAGCGCCGGAATGGATCGCGTCAATGATGGCTCGAGTGAATCGCAGCTTGATGCGGCTGCCTGTGCCATAGGCTCCACCGCTCCAACCGGTGTTGACCAGCCAGGCATTGGCTCCATGCTTTTTCATCTTCTCAGCCAGCAGTTCCGCATACTTCATGGGATGCCAAACCAAAAACGGACCTCCAAAACAGGGGCTGAAGGTCGCCTGGGGTTCGGTCACGCCGACCTCAGTGCCGGCCACCTTTGCGGTGTAGCCGCTGATGAAGTGGAACATCGCTTGTTCGGGGGTCAATTTGGCAACCGGGGGTAACACCCCGAAGGCATCGCAGGTCAGAAAAATGACATCCGTGGGATGTCCGGCAACGCAGGGGATTTTTGCGTTGGCGATAAACTCGATCGGGTAGGCCCCCCGGGTGTTTTGGGTGATGGAAGTATCGTGGAAGTCGACTGAGTGCTTTTCCTGGTCGTAGACGACGTTCTCCAGCACTGCCCCGAAGCGGAGGGCACGAAAGATATCGGGCTCGCTTTCTGGGGTCAGGTCGATGGCTTTGGCGTAGCATCCGCCTTCAATGTTGAAGATCCCTTCGTCAGTCCAACAGTGCTCGTCATCGCCGATGAGCAGCCGTTTCGGATCGGCCGAAAGGGTGGTCTTGCCAGTCCCGGAGAGGCCAAACAGGACGGAGCTGGCGGTTGACTCTTTGTCTGCGGTGGCCGAGCAGTGCATCGAGAGCACGCCGATTTTGGGCATCAGGTAGTTCATCATGGTGAAGACTCCTTTCTTCATCTCACCGGCGTATTCCGTGCCTAAGATGACCAGCTCCTTGGTCTCCAGACACAGGTCGATGCTCGTCTTGGAGGTCATCCCAGTGGTGTAGCGATTGGCCGGGAATCGCCCGGCGTTGTAGATCACCGCCTCGGGATCCCCGAAGGAGGCCAGCTCTTGGGCGGTTGGCCGGATGAGCATGGTGTACATGAACAAAGCATGATAAGGCCTCGAGCAGATCACGCGGACTTTGATGCGATGGCGTGGATCCCAACCAGCAAAGGCATCGACGACGTAAAGGTGAGGGCAGATGTTCAGATAGTCTTTGGCCCGTTCCAAGTTGACCTGGAAGATTTGATCACTGATTTCCATGTTGACTGGGCCCCACCAGACGTCGTTCTCGCTATCTGGGTGGCGGACAACGCGTTTGTCCTGGGGGCTGCGTCCGGTTTTTTCGCCGGAGTAGGCGATCATGGCTCCGGCATCGGAGATGGCGGCGTTGGACTCTTGGCGGATCCCCTCCTCGTACAGACGTGGAGGTGAGAGGTTTCGCTTGACATCCTGAACGGTGATGCCATGTTGAAGCAGGTTGAACTGGCCCATTGTCTCACCTTCCTCCTGTCGACCTTGTTCGGTGCCACCCGCAATTTATCTGCTGCCCTGCGAGCCTGCCACCGGCGACCGACGTGCACAACGTCGCGGGCCTCCCACTCAGTTTGAGGCCCTTTGCGGTTGAGCCAGTCTTCAGACAATCTCCTTTGGGGTGCAGTTGTGATGCTTCTATTGATTCCCTGAGGAGTCTTGAACCAGGCTCAATGAGCAAGGCGGGCAATCCGGGCACCTGTTGGTCGCCCTGGGTGGGATTCTTTCCGGAATCGCAGTCGTTGATTTTGTCTTGTTTGACTTACTGGCGAGGACCTGATCGTTGGGGGCAACGAAATGAGCGAACCTGTTTCTCCAGCTGTGACCTCAGACTCCGTCCCGGATTCTGTTGGTGTGATCTTTGACGTCGATGGAGTTTTGGTAGATTCTTACTGGCCTCACTATCAGAGTTGGCAAGACATGCTGGCTGCTCGTGGCCGCCACTTGAGTGAGGCAGAATTTGTCACAACCTTCGGCCGCACAAGCCGGGAGATTATTGCCACGCTCTTTGGTGAAGGGAGGCTCTCCGAGGAAGAGATTCGCCAGTGGGACGAGGAAAAGGAGGCCCGGTATCGGGAACTGGTCGCCAGTGAATTTCCAGCCATGGATGGGGCTGCTGAACTCATCGAACAGCTGCATGCCGATGGCTTCGGCATTGCCGCAGGATCCTCCGGGCCCCCAGAGAACGTGAGGTTGTGTTTGCAGTCGCTCGGCCAACAAGACAAGTTTCAGGCGGTGGTCACGGGGCATGATGTGACTCTTGGCAAGCCGAATCCAGAAGTCTTTCTCAAGGCCGCCCAGCGGCTGAGTCTTCCTCCGGCTCGGTGTGTGGTCATCGAAGATGCGCCGGCTGGCATCGCCGCAGCGAATGCTGCCGGCGCGGTCAGTGTGGGACTGCTCAGCACCGGACACCACCGCGACACCTTGCAAGAAGCCCAAAAGGTCGTGAGTTCTCTGCGAGAGATTTCGCCCACACTTTTAAGGTCATGGATTACAAGAGATCAACAAAGGACAACTTTGCCTTAGATTTTTGGTCAAGGCTGATCACTCAGGATGTGGTTCGCATTGACCGAGAAGTTGCTTGCTTGGCCAGAGAGCGGATTGCTTCTTTAGGACTCAAGAAGACAACACCGCGAGGTGAAGACGGATGAAGTGAGCACAGATGAGGTGAAGACGGATGAAGTGAGCACGGATGAGGTGAAGACGGATGAGGTGAAGACGGATGAGGTGAAGACGGATGAGGTGAAGACGGATGAGGTGAGCTCCTGACAGGAACGACTTCAATCAGGTTGTTTCTACGATGAGGTTGCCTGAAGCGGTGACGTGGCCTTTGGCGGCTGGTCAATTGAGGGTTTTGACCCGCACACCTCCAGCATCAACTCGGTGGGGTGAATGATCCGCGATCACAGTCCCGCCAAAACCAGTTCATACTGGGCTGAAATGCATCAGTAAATGCATGTCGATCATTGTTGAAGCAGTATTGGGTTGGTGGAAGGTTTGCCGGATCCTCCGGCCATCGAAATCGGCTGGAGCCTTGTGTCGTTGACCTCTCGGGTTGCCTGCCACCCAACAAGAAATCGGCTGAGGGTACAAAAATCTTCGGAGTCGTTCGACTCGCTGGGTCCGTCTATAATTTCAAGCAGGTTTGGTCTCCTTGGGATTTTCGACTGAGGGACCCCAGTTTGTTGCCGATTTCGAAGGAATGACTCACCCTGACGCCAGAACTTGAGGATCTTGGGCTCGCTGGCTCAAGCTCACTCCGTTTCAAAAAATGGCGTCGGTTCTTCCACAGGGAGCGCCGGCCTATGGCCACCGTCACCCAACCACAATCCCATCGCTCACAGCCACACCATCCCCAGTTCCCTTCTCCGCCGCCTGTTCCGGCGGCCAAATTCATAGACTCCCAGGTCCAAAAGACACGTGAGCAAGTCAAAACCGTCGAGGTCTGGAGCGAGCTGCTCTCCTTAGGCGTGTTGGTGATGGCTTTTCTGTTGACCGTGGTGATTCTCGATCACTGGGTCTTTGCCTCCGGCTTGGGCTTGTGGGGAAGGGCGTTGGCCTTTGCCAGTCTGATTGGGGGGATTGGCTGGTATCTGTGGGCCAAGGTCCTTCCCTTGGTTGTTCAAAGGATCAATCCGGTCTATGCCGCTGCGACAATCGAGAAGTCTGAGCCCAGACTGAAAAACAGCCTGATTAACTTCCTGATGTTGCGTTCCAGCGAGGGCACGCTGCATCCAGGAATTGCCGATGCGATCGAACAACGAGCCGCTGGCGACCTGAGCCGAGTGCCACTGGAACAGGTCATTGATTACAACCGGCTGTTGAAGGTTCTGTATGTGCTTGTCGCTCTTGTGGCTGCCGGCTGCCTGTACACGATTCTCAGCCCGAAGAACTCGTTGGCCAGTTTACAAAGGGTGATCCTTCCCTGGGCTTCTGTCAGTGCTCCCACCCGGGTGAGCATTTCCGATGTGCAGCCAGGCAACGGCAAGGTGTTTACGGGCGAGTTTCAAGAGATCTCCGCTTTAGTCGAGGGCCTGGCGGCTGACGAACAGGTCACGCTTTATTACACCACCGCAGACAACACCGTGGTTGAGCAGCCGGTGGAGATGCAGTTGCCCGAGAACAGCACTCGTTACAAGGCCATTCTGCCGTCCGACGGTGAGGGATTGGGGCAGGACGCGGAATACTATCTCGTCGCTGGCGATGTGCAGACGGAGGTCTTTCGTCTGCAGGTGCGGCCCCCGCCCTCGATCACTGTCGAGAGCGTGGAATATCGCTATCCCGCATATACGAAGCTGTCCCCTCACATGGCCTCGCACGGCGGAATTCAGGCCCTTGAGGGCACGGAAGTCACCATCAACGCCACAGCCAACCAGCCGATTCGAGAGAACTCAGCTCAGCTGCAGTTTTTAGGGGAAGGAAATTACTCGCCGATCAACCTGCGTGGTCAAGGGCAGGCCGTTTCGGGGTCCTTCACCCTTTCCAGAAACGCGGGATACTCCAAGTACCTGGTCCGCTTTCAGACACCCGAGGGGCAACTCAATCCCTTCCCTGTCCGGCATGCCATCGAAGTTCTCGAAGATCAGGCACCAGAAGTCTCTATCGCTGATCCCGGCCGAGACAACATCGAACTGCCTGCCGACCAGACCTTGACGCTGACTGTCGAGGCGTTGGATCCCGACTTTGCCCTGACAAGCCTTCAAGTGCACTTTGTCGTCGAGGGACGTGACTTGCTCGTCGGTGACGCCGGAGAGCTTCTGCAAGAGCCCGTGGAGGGACCCCACGAAGGTCGTTATTTCTTTCGTCCCCAGCAGTTCCAGCTGACCCCAGGAACTACGGTGACCTATTACGCCGAAGCAGCCGACAATCGACCCACCCCAAATCGCTCCCGGAGTCGGCAATGGACCTTGACAATCGTCGAGCCCCAACCTCGCCCAGACCAAAACCAGCCAGAACAGGGTCAAGGCCAAGCTGAACCCAGACAAGGTGGCCAAGGCGGGCGTCCTCCAGAAGAACAGCAGCCAGCAGACCAACCTCAAGACGGCCAACCTCAAGACGGCCAGCCTCAAGACGGCCAGCCGCAGAATGGCCAGCCTCAAGACGGCCAGCCTGGCCAAGCGGGGGACCAGGCGGGGCAACAGGGGCAAGAAAGCCAACAGCCCCAAAAGCCGCGCAATAACAAAGAGCTGTTTGAGGAAGTGCTCAAACACCTCAAAGAAAAGCAAAGCCAGCAGGAAGGCAAACAGGAGCAACCGAATCAACAAGGCGACCAGCCCGAAGGGTCTGAGCAGCCTCAGAGACAAGCCCAACCTGAGAGACAAGCTCAGTCAGAGGAGAGTGAGCCGCAGGGGTCTGACGATTCCCAGCAGGAGAACTCCGCTGGCAAGCAAAACGACAACAAGGCAAACACCCCTAACCAAAGCAACCAGCCGCAAGATGGCACGCAGGACGCAAGCCAAAGGCAACCCGACCAACCAAATAACACCGGACAACAAAACAATCCTGGTCAAACCAACGGCCAAGGGACAGAACCTCAGGGCAATCAGCAAAACTCCGGCTCGGAGTCCGGAGCTCCCCCAAACAACGGCCAGCAAAACAATACCCAGCCCAACAATACCCAGCCCAACAATACCCAGCCAAATGAGGGCCAGTCGGGTCAGCCGCCTAATGGCCAGTCCGGAGAATCTCAGCAAGGGAGCGGTTCTAAGACCCGTAGGGACCAGCCTGGCGGGATGAACGATCCCAACAGTGCGAGCTCAACCAATCAGAATCCCAACAGGCAACAGCCCGGCCAGCAACAACCCGGCCAGCAACAACCCGGCCAGCAACAATCTGGACAACCGCCAACACCCGGGCAGGATTCCAAAGAATCGGGGGCGGATTCGAGTAAGCCCTCAGAGGGCGGTGGTGATCCCCAGGTGCCCGAGGGAGCACAACCACAAGACGGTGGAACTCCCCAGGGATCGCCACCTCAAGGCGACCAGCCTAACGGGATGCCCCCGGAAGGCATGCAGGGCGGAGGTGATCCCACTTCAGAAAAGCCCAACCAGCCTCAGCCAGGGATGGGCGACTCACCCGTCGGCAGCCCAAAAGAAAACCAAGGCACGCCCTCAGGACGCGAGGATCCCGACGCCACAGGTGGCTCCCGGGAAAACCCTGATACAGGCAGCGGCCAAGGCCGGCCCTCGGAGGACAGCAAGCCGACACCAGAAGCGCAGGGAGCTAACCAAGACCGATCCAAACAGCCAGGTCCTGGTGATCGCAAAGATACCCGCCGAAGTATCGGCGAGGATCCCAGCAGCCCAAGTAACGATGAGAAGAAATCCGACGGTCAGACCGAAAGCGACGATAAGGGTGACAAATCTGGCGGAGGAGCCGAAGGCGGCGGCGAAGATGCCAACCGTGAGGGAACAGGAGGTGCCGGTCAAAACACCGGCAGCCAGACCGGAGGCCAGAAAACTCGCGGACCCGGCCAGGAGCTCGACAGCAAGGCCGGAAACGATGCCCTTTCCGATCGGCCCACTGGCAGGTCCGATCCTCGAAAAACCCCTGGCAACGGCAGCAAAGAAGGCCCAGCACAAAGCCCGAAAAACGGCCAGCCTGGCGGACAACAGGTCGGAAAACAGCAGCCCAGTCAGGAACCCACTCAACAAGCCGACCAACAACCCGGAAGACAACAAACTCGTCCACCTCAACAGCAACCAAGCCAACAACAACAAGGCCAACAGCAACAACCTCAACAACGACCAGCCCAAGAGGACCTCGGGCGTGGGGGAACACCCGACCCCAACAACCAGCGAGCTGCTGATCAGCAGAGCGGGGGCGTCAACCCAACCGAAGGCGGCGGGCGTCCTGCCGGACAACGCGATGACCCGACTGGGAACCCACGTGGACAGGAAAATCTTGCTGAATATGGCAGCGATGCGGTTGACCCCTCAGACAGCAATCGGCAAGTCGACCTGGTCTTCAAACACCTCGAAGAGGAACTGGCCAAGGAAGACAGCGATTTGGTCGACCGCTTAGGCGGCAATCGAGAGGAACTCAAGGATTTCCTTAATGAGTTCGGCCAATATTTTGAAGAGGCAAAAAAGGCAGAGCCCGGCAGCAAGCAAAGGCAGAAGTGGGAACGACTGGTTGATGGGCTGGGGATTGGTTCCAAGAGCCGCAAGCTCAGCGACCGGCCAGCACGCAGCGACAACCAGCGAGGCAACCGGGCAGGTTTTCGGATTCCGCCTCCTGCAGAGTATCAAAGTCAGTTTGAGGCTTATAAAAAGAGTCTGCCACGATCGACGGGGGAGTAGTGCCTTGTTCCCCATGATTTTGGCAGTCGGTTGGACGTGAATCCCCCGATTCCAAGAGAACCACCTACCAAACCAGAAGGAAACCGACCACAAGCGCATCTTCAAGGGCAAACAGCGGGGTTGGAGAACTGGTGCCCTGGGCAAGTTGGAGCAACTTCAGATCTTTCGATCCCACAAACTTCACCTGAGAACGCACTAGCACTGGCTTGCCACATGGAACACGACGGTTGTCGGCCGCGGATTGGCGGACCCAGAAGCATTATCCCCGGTGTTTTTTGAGGTTGGGCACTGGTCTTCTCGGTCCGCTCAATCTTCCCTTGCCGGAAACTCGGCCCCTCGAGAAACTGTTGCCAGATCAATCGACAAAAGTTGATCCAAAACCACTCCGCTTGCCGACTACTGCGATAAATTGGAAATGTCACCCTATGCCAACTGACACGGATGTCGGGCCAGGCGGATGAACCATCCCAAGAGCGGCAAAATCAGCCATTCCACCCCAGCTGATACCTCAAACCTCTGGAGAGGTATGTTGATCTGGGCTGGCTGCCCCTTGTTACTGCTGGTCGCTTTGACCATCCTTTGTTGGCTGGTGCCGATCGATACGACTGTTTGCCGCTTGTTTTACAACGAGCATGATCAGTCCTGGCCTCAAGATCAGTGGCCCCTCTGGCGTAATCTCTACCATTACGGGCCACTTCCTGCCCTCATTTTGGGCATCGCTGGAATCAACGTCGCCTTTCTTTCACTCATAGTGAGGCCTCTGCGGCGTTATCGGATCGCTGGTTTATACTTGGGGGTAGTGTTGTTGGTTGGCCCTGGTTTGTTGGTCAATCTCTGTCTGAAAGAGCAGTGGGGACGCCCCAGACCTTGTCAAACGGTGACCTTTGGGGGTGAGCTGGCGATGATTCGCCCTTGGGAGCCGAGTCCCTACATGCTGACCAATGCCTCATTTCCCTGTGGGCATGCCTCGATGGGCTTCTTCCTGATGACCCCGGCTTTTGTGTTGTACCCCCGGCGTAAAAAGATCGCCGCGGCATTTCTCGTTGTGGGTCTTGCCGCAGGGGGGATCATCGGGCTCGCCCGGATCGCTCAGGGCTGTCACTTCCCCAGCGATGTCATGTGGTCAGCCGGATTGATCTATCTGACCGGTTGGCTTATGTGGCCGTTTGTTCGCTGGGCCGACCGAATGTTCTGGCTGGGGATCGCTGGCGAAAGCGTTTACCGGCGTTTGACCCCTGAGATTGCCGACCCCATCACCCTGCCTTTGCAAGCACCTCCGCAATCTCGCGCTGCCTAAGAACTCCCAGCAATTGTGCCAACCGGTTGGCCGAGCACTTTTCTCAACGCGACTGATTGCCAGGATCGCACGATTGCCAGGATCGCACGATTGCCAGGATCGCATCCCTGGCGGCATCGCGTTAGCCAAGGCAGCGTAGGATCAAGATGCCCTGTTGTGGGAGCTGTGTTGAGTGGTTATCCAGTTTTCCCTGAGGCTTTCTTCCTCAGCTTAGCGATAGCCAAACTCTTTGACAAACGGCTCGAGTTGCTCAAGCACTGGTTCTAAGTGGTGTTGATAGTTCCGCCACCGGCCTATTGCTTTCTGGGTCACTGGTTGGGCAACGGCCTCATAGGTCGGCGAAAAGACGTGTTTTTGGGTGACCCGTTGGCGGTACCCCATCACATCTTCGTCCCAGGGGAGCTCCAACAAATTCAGCGCCCGGCGCGTTGCAGCCTCCAGATCGTCCACAAGATCTTCGTAGCGAAACTCGGCCCAAGGGATTAGGAGCATCTCCCGAAATTTTAACCAGGCTCGCATATCCAGCGTATAACGCTGCACAGTCCGCTGGAGTGTCAGAAACCAAACACTCACGGGATTGAGACTTAAGTAACGCAAAAAGCAGCTCAAGACCACATCGCGTGGGTCCCGAATCGCCAGCAGGATCTTCATCTCAGGAAACACCCGTAAGACAGCCGGAAGCATTAGGTTCATCGCTGGGTTTTTATCCAAATGAACCCGGTCCCCAATTTGTTGACCAAGCATTCCCTCCATCGTCTTCAGATAATGGGCCCGCTCACCCAGGAGCTTTTGTGGACTGAGACGATCGAGAACCTCGACCACCTCGGTCTGCGGACTCAAGCCCTGCCCCAGGCGGGGAAAGATCTCGGCCGAAAAAAGCTCTCGTTCTTCGGAGCTGACCAGTTGTGGGTGAGCATCCAGCACCTGCTCCAGCAGTGTTGTCCCCGATCGGGGAAAGCCAGTGAGCAAGGCCACCCGGACGGGTTCGATCTGCTGGGAAAACTCCTGCCAGCGAAGCAAATCCTCCGCTCGGATTGCCTCGACCATCCGGGCGAAACGTCCAAAGACAAACTCTGCGGCCTGACGCTCACGGGCGTCACGCAAAAGCAACACCTTTTTGCAGTCTAAAATGGCCGACCAAGCGTCATCGTAGGCTCCCTGGGAATCCAACAGCTCCGCGAGCTCTCCCCAGGCTTCCGCCTCGGCAAGTGGGTTTTTGGGCTGTGACCGCAACAGCGTTCGGAGGATCGTCTCAGCCTGATCCGGCTTCTTCTGTCGCCTGAGGATCCGGGCCAAGAGAACTGGAACGCCCTCAAGTTCTGGGTGTTTCTGGGTCAGTTTGAGAGCGAGCTGGTGGGCTTCTTCGAGGTTGTGGCTGCGTTCGTAGAGAGTGGCTAACTCGAACTGAGCCATAGCAATATTGGGAGAGAGGTGGCAAGCTCTCTCAAAACAGGGAACTGCCTTTTCTGGCAGGCGAAGCATCCGATAAGTTTCGCCTGCAAGATGCTGGACTTCTGCCTGTTCGCCGAATTGATGCAGCAACTGCTCGACGAGCTGGACTGCCCTGGGGTAATTGTAGCGAAACCCATGCGCTCGTGCAGAATCGACCAACGTGCGGATGTCTGTCGGCTGGCGGCGAACGGCCTCATCAAAGAAGCCGAGAGCCTCGGCGTACCGCCCCTGGGAAAACAGCCGGTGAGCGGTTTGCAGAAACCCAGAGTCGGGTCCTGAGATGGCAGAAGGTGTCGATGCCGGAGAGCTGGGCCGAGATTTCCGTTTTGGAGGAACGGCTTGCTTGGCTGCTCGCTGAGCTTGGTGCTTGCCAGCTCGCCCGGCCCCGCGTTTGGCGGCCATGAGGTGGTTCTAAGTGGCAATGAGGGAGAGACAAGAAATCGATTTGGCAACCACTATAAAGCGGAACCGGAGAAAGGGGAATCGGTTCACCCCAGTGCCAGATGAGTGGTGGAGGGGAATGAATTGTTCTGGCCGTTGGTCTGAGTAACCCACGGTCATGGCGGCCAAGCCAACTCTCTGTCCAATCAGACCACAGAACAGCGATTGCCGACCATCCGAACTGTTGATTCTCCGACAGCTTCTTGATGGGTCAAAGGCAAAAGCCCGCAGCTGCCGGGCTCCCGATGGTCGACCCTGGGTCACAGATTCTTCCGCGTCTTCAGAGATGCCTCGTTGCTGAGGAAACGGGAAATGCGTTGACGGGGCTGATTCAGGGCGGTTAGTATTTCTGCATGCAGAAGCACATTAAGGAATTCAAAAATGCAGGAAAGGGCGTTGGTCCTCAGTGAGGCGGATCTGAAACCAGTGGAGGAGGGCTCGGCTGAGTCCTTGGGGGAGGCGGTCTACGAGTCCCTGCTGGAGGGGATTATCTGCGGTCAGTTGACCCCGGGGATGTTTCTCAGTGCAGCCAAGTTGTCGGAAAAGTTAGATGTCAGCCGGACACCAGTGCACGAGGCCCTGTGGATGCTCTGCAGCGACGGGCTGGTGGAGCTGCAAGCCGGACGAAGGGCTCGAGTGACTCAGTTTGGTCGAGACGATCTGTGGGAGATTTTTGAGATCCGCAAGTTTCTCGAAGGGCCCGCTGCGGAATTGGCCGCCGGACGCCTGGATCAGCGGCAGCTTCGCCCTCTGCGACAGATGGCCGATCAACTGCAAAGCAAGCAACAATCCGTCGACTGGATCCGTCGCTGGAGCGATTTTGACGAGCGGTTCCACCAGTCGATCGCCGAAGGCTCCGGCAACCGTCGGCTGGCTCAAGATGTCGCTCGTTATCGACTGTTGCATCGTGGGTTCAACCGTATCACCACCGACTTTCGCTCGCTGCAACAGGCACTGGCAGAGCACCTGGAAATCTTGGATGCCCTAGAGGGCCGGGACGGCTCGCGGGCACGTCAAGCAATGGAAGAGCACATCGCCTTTTGGCAATTGTATTTCGTCGAGAAATTTCACGACATCGACTAGCAAGACAAAGTAGCAATTTATGTGGGATCTTTGGGTGAAAATTTGTGGCCAGTTGGTTATCAGATTCATCGTTGCCATTTCCATGAAATCTCAATTGTTGTTCTTTCTGCGGCTGACTTCATTGAGTTCCGTCCTCATATCGGCGTCTGTCGTCACAGCGGCAGAGGGACCTCAAGCGGATCTTCAAGGGTTTCGGAGCAAGGTGGCTCCTCTTTTGAGGAAGTATTGCGTTGACTGCCATGGTCCGGATCTCCGGGAGGCCGGGCTGTCGCTGACCAGCGTTCGTGCGGATTTGCTTGCAGGAGACGATCTGGAAACCTGGAGAATGGTCCAGGAGCAGATTCGCTTTGGCGACATGCCTCCCTCGGAGGCCGATCAGCCGACCAGCCAAGAGCGTCGGCGGTTGCTCGGCTGGATTGGCCAGGAACTGCTTAAGACGCAACAACCGGGGGTCTTCACTGAGGAGAAACTCCTCTTGCCGGAATTTGGGAATTATGTGGACCACCGGGCCCTCTTCCAGCATCGATACTCCCATGTGACCCCGGCCCCGCCCCGGATTTGGCGAGTGCGTCCGGCGATTTATGAGATGGTTGCTCCCCGGTTGGGTGAACAAGTTGGCCCGCTTTCCAATGCCCTCAGCCGGGTCGATGGCTCAGAGTTCAAGGATTATGCGGCAGCGTACTTTCTGGATGAGGCATCGACTGTGCAGCTGTTGGCCAACGCCAAGAAGATCGCCGCTGCTCAGTTGGGGCGGGGGTCGAAAGATCGGATCTTCAAGAAATTGGTTGCAGGTTCTCAGACTCCCTCGGAGGAAACAGTCCTTGCTGCGATCGAGACAGGCTTTCGCAAAGCGCTTTCTCGTGGGCCAACGAAGGAAGAACAACACCGCTTTTTGGGTCTGTATCACCAGTCTCTGACGATCGGTGGGCCGAAGGCTGCCGCGGAATCGCTGCTGACGGCCATCCTCATGCAGCCTGAGTTTCTCTTTCGCCAGGAACTCGGAGCGGGAAAGCCCGACCGCTATGGCCGGGTGCGACTCTCACAAAGAGAGATTGCTTATGCACTGTCTTATGCACTGGCCAACGCACCGCTTGAGGACTTTCTTGAGGCTGCCGAGGCCGGGAAGCTGGCTACCCACGAGCAAGTGGCGACCTTGGTCCGCGAGCGTCTTCAGGATGGATCCCCCAAGTACACCAAGAATCCCCGGATCATCCAGTTCTTCCGCGAGTATTTTCACTATCCTTTCGCCCGGGAGGTTTTCAAAGACCAGCCCCAAGGGGGCGAACATGACGCCTCACTGTTGGTGGCGGATTTGGAGCTGACCATCAAGGAGATCCTCAAGACCGATCGGCGGGTGCTCAAACAGCTTCTGACCACACGCAAATACTATGTCAACGCTGGGTACGGTCGAAAGCAGCAAGCCAACCAGATCGTCAAACGTCATGAGAGAACTCGCAAGTATCAAACCGCCTTCAGTCTGCCGCTTGATTGGAAGTGGAGCGTGCATCTGCAGCCGGTGGCCTTCCGCGAGGATGAACGTGCTGGTGTGCTGACACACCCTGCTTGGCTGGCTGCCTGGTCGGGAAATTTCGAAAACCATCCCGTCCAGCGTGGCAAGTGGATTCGCACACGCCTCTTAGGTGGTACCGTTCCCGACGTGCCCATCGGCGTGGACGCACGTGTCCCGGAAAAAGAACACACCACCTTTCGCGATCGGTTGAGCATGGCCACCCGACCAGCCCAATGCTGGCGTTGCCATCGCAAGATGGATCCCCTGGGCCTGCCCTTTGAGCAGTACGACCACTTTGGCCGCTATCAACGATTGGATGCCGGCCAGCCCGTTGATCCCAGCGGCGCAATCGCTCGAACGGAGTTTCCTCATCTGCATCAGAAGGTCTCCAGCCCAATCGAACTGGTCAAGGTGCTCGCCAACTCAGAACAGGTCGAGCAGGTCTTTGTGCGACATGTGTTCCGGTTCTTGCTGGGCCGTAACGAGACCCTCGGTGACGCCAACACTCTGCAGGATGCTCACCAGGCGTACCGCAGTCACGACGGGAGTTTGAACGAGCTCGTCGTGTCGTTGCTGAGCTCAGACTCATTCTTGTTACGACAGGTTCAGCAACCGCATCGACGTTCCCCAAGTCAACCTTCCAGAGAATAGGCCGGTCCTTCATTTCAATCCCAAGTCGTCCGTTCTATCTCTCCGGCAGTTTGGAAATTCACGGCTCTTGAGCAACAGGTCAGGCGGCGGCGTTGATGCTGAAACCTCAGCCCTCATCCCTTGGCCCACGAGCACCAATTGTCCCCATTGCTTCGCAGGAGTCAGCCAATGCTCAATCGACGTACATTCTTCCGCGGAACAACACTTGGTCTCGGTGGCCTGTACCTGGCGCCGTTCATCCGGCAATTGGAAGCCGCCAGCCCGGGCAATCTCACTCCAGCAAGAGTGTTGTTCTTCGTCCAGGGCAATGGTGTTTACCCTGCCGAGATTCAACCACCGGCCATTGAGCGACCACGGCACCCAACGACGCTGGAGGACCGGTCGCTTTCCGGCGCGACCCTGCCGGCAAGTCTGCAGCCGTTGCAACCGTACGTCGACAAAATGACCATCATCCACGGCCTCTCAGGCCGAATCGCCCGTGGCAGCCACAATTCCGGTTTTGCCGCCCTCGGCTGCTGGCCCATGGCAAAAAAGGCTTATGGGGAAACCGTCGATGCGGCCATCGCCCGTCATCTCGGGGGAATCTATCCGCATGTGGGTTTAGGGGTGTCCAATCGAGCATTGTCGATGACCTATAACTTGACCTCGACTGAGCGAGGCAAGGCTCTGCCGACTTTGCTCAACCCGGTATTAGCTCATCGGCAGTACTTTGCCGCCGGCGCCCAAGGGGCAGCACGGCAAGAGTTTGACACCGACACCAAATTGCTGGATTTCCTGGCCGATGATGTCAAGCGAATGAGTGTTCGTTTGGATGGATCGGAAAAAGAGAAGCTTGAGCGTTACCTGGCCGCTTTTGAGGCCCTCAGCGCTCGGCAGAATCAACTTGCCAGCATGTCAGAGCGGATTGCCAAGGCAGCCCCGGTGGTTGATCCCAAGTTGGGCACCATCGACGACTCCAAGAACGCGCCAACCGGGGTGTTCGATCGCCTGGAGGCCCAATTCGACAACGCAGCTGGCATTTTGATAGCTGGGCTCTCCAATGTGGTCACAATGTCCGCTGGTGCGGGACCAGACAGAATCGGTCTGAGTTGTCTGGCCAGCGAGCTTGGTGCAAGCGGAGGCTACGTGGGTGCTCATACCATCGGCCATGGCGGCTCGCCGCATGGAAAGAGTGCCAGTCAGTGGCACAGCCTGATTCGGCGGAAATGTTTGGAAAAACTCGCCAAGTTCATCGCCACCCTGGAAGACATTCCTGAAGGGGACGGCAGTATGATGGACAATACGCTTGTGGTCTACATGTCCGACTCGGCCGAGGGCCATCACCCACGCTGCGAGGAGTGGCCCTTCATCCTTATTGGTGATCTCGCAGGGCGGTTGAAGCTCGGTGGCCGGTATCTGCGATACCCTTGGTATGGCAACTCGGGCCATCGCACCATTGCCAATCTGTACCTCTCACTTCTGCATGCTGTTGGCGATCGTCGGGAGAATTTCGGACTCAAAGACAGCCAGCTGCTCGATCTCGACCAAGATGGACCCCTGGCAGAAATGATGGTCTCCTACTGACCTTCGGAGAAGTTTTCGACCCAGGACTGTCCGTGTGCCCCTGTTTGTGATGACCTCAAGGGGGCAGCCTGAGGCACCACCGGAAGCCCGGATTACCGGACCCAAGGTGTCCGCTTCGTCGAAGACTGTTCAGGGGATCAGTAATTCCCTGCGGCCGGCCCGGCAGGTTGCAAGAAGCTTTCCTCAAGAAAATGAGCCTTCGGGCTTAACAAACCAGTATGAAAGTCTGCCCTTGCTATGGTCTTGCGCTGCTTACCCTTTTTCTCTGTGAGACTCCCACATGGGCTGAGCACCGAGTTGCCTTGCTGGTTGGCAACAGTCAGTACCAAATGCCCCAAGGCGCCGCACCCCAGCGAGATCTTGCGGCTCTGGCGGCTAGTTTGCAAACCTACGGTTTTCGTTGCCGGGTGCTGACAAACCTTCCAGGTAAGAAACTGAAGGAGGCGGTGGAGTCCTTCACTCGGTCCACACCAACTCGAGGGACGTCGCTGGTCTACTTCAGCGGTCAGGTGTTATCGGGGACTTACAAGAGCAAGCCAGGTACTTTTCTGGTGGGCACAGATGTCAAACGCCTTCAGGGGCGAGACATCGGATACGCCGGATACTCTGTGGAGACTCTGCTGGACGGGCTGAGTTCTCGGGGCGGCAGCAGCGTCAATCTCGTGGTGATTGATCCGGCCAAGTCACTTCCTGGCAACAAGCAACAAGAACTCAAGGAAAACCGATTACCCGCAGGATGTTTTCTGGCCTCAATCATAACGGAGACGTTCTTGAAGCAGGCCAATCGAGGTGACCTGCTGGCGTCGCTTCGATCAGGCAGCCGCTGGTCGCAGAGTCGCTTGCCCCAAAATGCGACCCTTGGAGGATCGGGGTCGAAGGCCATCGCCGGACCTCAGACGTTTCCCATCGGCAAGAAAGCCGGCGACGAATGGGTGAACCTTCATGGGACAGTTTTTTGCTGGTGCCCCCCCGGTTCGTACCTGGCTGGCAGTCCTGAGGATCTGCCGGGTCGTTACCCCGACGAGACGCAACGGAAGGTGACCATCGCACGTGGTTTTTGGATCGGCAAATACGAGCTGACACTCCGGGAGAACCTGCGGAACCATCCCCGCGGCACGATCGCCAAGCACAAGAACCATCCCCTGACGATGATGCACCTGGATGATGCTCGCTCGATGACCACGCGGGTCTTGACGCAGCAAGAGCGAAAGCAAGGGCGTTTGCCCAGCGATTGGCAATACAGTTTGCCGACCGAGGACCAATGGGAATACGCTGCTCGGGCTGGATCAACCAGTCGGTTCTATTTTGGCGACGGTCTTGTTGAGTTGCCCAGTCATGCCAATTTTGGAGATCGCAGCTACTATCTCAGCAAGGATATCTACTCCAATGCCGCTGACCGCACCCTCGACGATCACCATGTTCAGCTAGCGATTGTTGGTTCCTACCGGCCGAATCCCTGGGGGTTGCATGATGTTTATGGAAACGTGGCTGAGTGGTGCCTTGATCGCGCCGCCCGTGGCGGTTCTTGGGTCAGCGTGCCGGAGAATTGCCGCAGCGCCTATCGCGATTGGTACTCCAATCGCAACCAGCAGAACTTTTTAGGCTACCGTTTGATCATCCAAAAGGTCCCGCCTTCAGCGAAGCCCGGCCAGAAAACCCGCTGAAATTGATCTGCACGAGTTCATCGACCGTAAAGGGCCGTGCTGTGAACACCTTCAGGGTCGTGTCTCCACCAGAGAGCAGAGTAAGTAGGTGGCGCGGGCAGTCCAACCAAGGTGGCCGTTCGCCGAAAATCAGCACCAGGCCCGCCCTCACTTGCCCAACTCTTTGATGCAAGCGTTGGCCCAGGAGGCAGGTGTCCTGACTCAGGTTGTGAATCAGCAGATGCTGTTGGCCTTTGATCGAGGTCTCCAAGTCGAAGATGCCTCTCGTTTGGCACGACTTGGTCTGATCGTCGGGAAGTGCCGCTTTGGGCAGAAGACTCAAGCCAACGTGATTGTAGCCCAACATCCCCGGTGTCCGCTCTGGTGGCAATTGCGAGACGGGTGATCCAGCTGAGACCGAGATATGCTTTGGCTGGCGGGGTTTGGAGTTCGAGGAGTGTCCTCGCCAGGAATTGAACCTGGTCCTCAACCTTCGCAGGGTTGTGTGCCAATCCATCACACCCCGAGGACAAATGAGACGAAGTACCTCGCCAGGGATTCGAACCCCGTCTTGCGGTTCCGAAGACCGCTGTGCGTCCATCACACTCGCAAGGCATCTGCGCAAGAGACCCGTCAGCGGATCTGCTCGCCAATAAGGTATCCCGACCTGGATTCGAACCAGGATCCAGACCTTAGGAGGGTCTGATGCTCTCCTTTACACCATCGGGATGGGCCAACGGGCCGCTGAAGTGATCAGTTGGGCGGATTGTCCGCAGACTGAATTGCTGGCAGAGCGGGTTGTTGGTCGCCTCCGTTGAATAGCTCCGGTGGAAGGACTCGAACCTTCAATCGTCTCCTTAACAGGGAGCCGCCTTACCATTTGGCCACACCGGATTGATCAAGATCGTTTGACCAGAACGCGAAAAAGGCCGGATGTCGCTTGTGACACCCGGCCTTGGGAAAGCCTCGCTGGGGAAAATCCCTCAACGTCACAAACGCAAAGAATGCTGACTTCGCCGATTCGCTGGCCGGTTGGCCAGGCGGCGACTTCTCGTGCGTCGGCTCAGGTCACCTGAACGGAATCTTGTCAGCATGAGATATCCCCAATGTTGCTGTATGTGTGATCAACTCTCTGAGAAGTTAGACGCGCGAACCGCTCACTGGTTCGCTTTTTTTTCTGATTCGTTGAAAGGTCTTCGACGAAGCGGGGCGTTTCGTCCGGCAATCCGGGCTTCCATTGGTCGCCCTTTGGTCGAAGACTGATCTGAGGCTGACTGATTCGTTGAAAGGTCTTCGACGAAGCGGGGCGTTTCGTCCGGCAATCCGGGCTTCCGTTGGTCGCCCTTTGGTCGAAGACTGATCTGAGGCTTAGTCATTCTTTGAGGCAGATTCTTCCTGAGCCTCAGAACGACTTGTTTTGTGGCCCTGGGAGACGATGCTTGGTGGCTGTCCTCGGCCAATGCCAAGGATTGGTTTCCTCGGAGCAGCCGCTTAGGGCAGCCATTGTCTGACGATGTCTTCGATCTCTTCGCCGTCAAGGGTTTCGTGGGCAATCAGATGGTCAACGATGGCGGCCAGTGCGGCCCAGTGATCGTCTTGGTTGAGGAGCTGATACAGCGACCGGGTCACTTGTTCCAGGTAGGCCAGCCGTTTCCGCTCATCAGGCACCAGTTGGGCGGTGACCTCCCAAGCAGTTTTCCAATCGACTGCCCACTCGGGAATCACAGCAGGATGGTAAGGTTCACCTCGGTAAAGCATCTCGGCGACAGGACCAGCCAAGGCCACCAAGGCGGATTTTTCCCGAACTTGCCGATTGGTGAACTCACCATCCGGCCACAGGATCTCGATGTCTCCGTATCGAGCGGGTCGGTCGTCCCGATCCGGGTCGATCGTCACCGATTGGACACAAGCGCCGACGTAAACGGCTACCAGAGCATGTCCGGCCTCATGATAAGCGGAAATCTCCGACATTCGCTCTCCGGTTCAACAGCAAGCATTGATTGCCCTTCCGTTCCAGGTGCGTGGCGGTCCTGATGCGGTCACCACCAACCCCGCAGACCGAAGACTGGCCCCGAGAGATCTTCACCGCCAACGACCAGCGCGTTCCAGCCAGTGAAAAACTCCACACGACGCAGCGTCGCCCCCACGGTGAGCCGCCCTTGGAAGAGTTCGGCCTGCCCAACGGTTCCGCCGTCCAAGCTGGCGTGAACCACCAAAGGCCGGAGAGGGTAGGCATACAGCTGGTAAGTGAAATTGACACCATGTTCCCAACCGCTGTCCGTTGCCAATGGATCATGAAGAAACCTCGCCCCGACCCCGGCAAACATCTCGGCTTTGCGCGATTGGGCAAATCGCCACATCAAGTTAAGATCCCCCAGGACCAACTGATCCAGATCTTCGCCCCCGCCGGGTCGAGAGCGTTGTTCTTGAAAGGCCGTCCAGCCCGTTTCCAGGGAGAGCCGATGATGAGACGACCAGAGGAAGCTGGCTTCCCATGAGGAAACCCCGTCGAGGTTGTGACCGTAGCCTGCCTGCAGACGCGCGGACCAGAAACGAGAGTCCACTCCCAGGGGATCGACAGTCTCGATGGAAACTGGTGGGTCAATAACCAGATAACCCGGATATCGGTGTTCGTACGGACGCGAGCGATACTCCATCGTCTGGCCCCAATGATCGCCCATCAGCTGCTGCGGGACGATGAACGGCGCTTGGACAGCCTCCCAAGCGATCGGTACCAGCAAGCTGCCGATCAGCTCGCCCACAAGCTGCTCGCCCTCGCTGGGACAATCATCCCAATCCCCAGAAGCGTCTCTGCTTCGCCCGGAGTTGACGCCGTTTCGATGGGGTGGAGTCTCAGTTGAAGGACTCCTGGTTGTGCCCCGGCCTGAGCCGGCCACAGCTCGCCGGATGGCTTCTAGTTTGCCCTCAGCAACAACCTCTGCTGCCAGGGTCAGCGGACCAATCGCAACCAGTAGCAATACCGAAAGAATCTGTCCTGCCGGCCAACCCCGTGCGACACCAATACTCAACCCAGCGGTGGTCATGGGACACTTGCTCCCTTGAGTTCCGTTCCGTGATTCTCAGAAAGCTTGTTGAGACGCCATAGGCGAGAAGTCCCAGCAACCCTGGCCCTTGCGGCTGTGCTGCCTTCTGGTGAGCCTCTGCTCTCCCAGTCGCAGGCCGACTGAGAACGCAACGCATCGAGTGGAAAACCGATCCCTCCATTTTATCCATTTTCCCAAAACGAGGTTATTTCCCCTGGTTTGACGACCTATTGTATGACAGGCTAGAATTCAGGGCACACAGGATTGATAAGACGCGATGCCTGAGGAGCTGACACGTCGGGGCGACTGGTGACGTCGGTGGCGTGTTTGTGGTCATCCAAGGGAGCGAGTCGTGGCTTATTGTTGGGAGAAAGGGTCGCATGACCGGAAAACGTCTCGGCAAGACTCTGAACACGCACGAGCTGAACGCCAAGATTAAACCGTTTCGTCGGTTAGATAATCTGACGAATTTTGGCTACATCGCAGCGGATTACTTGGCGTTGGTTTGTGTGCTGGCTGGTTCGATTGGGTTTTTCCATTTCCGATCGGAATGGGGCATCAGCTGGGGTTGGTGTATTCCAGTGTATGCCTTGGCAGTTCTGCTGGTGGGGGCCATCCAGCATCGTTTCGCTGGTTTGGGCCACGAGGGGGCGCACTACATCCTCTTTAAGAACCGCTATTTGAATGAGCTCGCCAGCGACCTGTTGTGCATGTTTCCCATTTTCGCGACCACGGAGCAGTACCGTATTGTTCACTTGGGTCACCACCAGTACGTCAATGATTGGGACCGTGACCCTGAGCTGACCAACTTGGGCAAAACCCGCAAGATGGATCAGTTCCCCATGACTCGCTGGCAGTTCTTGCATAATTTCTTTGTGAGATTGCTTTGGCCACCGGCTGCGCTTCGTTATATGTGGGACAACATCTACGTAACCGTTTTGGGCCAAGCGCGGCATCCGTGGAAAGACCAGCGGAGTCGTCCGGCGCCGGAATTCTTCGGTTTTCGGCTGACCAGTATCATGGCGGTGCTGTACATTTTTGCGATGATTGGGCTGATGCGGTACTTCGATGCCCACGGGTCGCTCTGGCATCAGTTGGTTGTGCCGCCGGTCGCTTGGATCGTGGCTGTTGGTGTGATTTGTTTGATCCCCGAGCATTGGTTTTTCCGGACCCCAATCAAGAAGCCAGTGTTCAGTGCCCGTTTTGTCAGCATCTACCGCATGGGCTTTTACATTGCGTTACTCGGGGCAATCTCCATCGGCCGGTTTGTGACCCAATCCGACTGGGCCTTGTATTTCTGGCTTCTCTGGGTGGTGCCGCTACTGACAGCATTTCCGTATTACATGCTCATCCGCGATATCTTCCAGCATGGAAATGCCGACGACGGACGCCTCACCAATAGCCGAGTGTTCTTCGTGGATCCGTTCACCCGTTGGGCGTTTTTCGTCTACGGCCAGGATGTGCACCTCACCCACCACCTCTACAGCGGGATTCCTCATTACTGGCTGCCCAAGCTGCACCGAACGCTGATGGCGGAGAACCAAGAGTACCGTGAGCATGTTGTGGAATGTCATGGAGTCTTTAGCAACGGCGGTGGGCGCTTCACCGCAGTTGATGTGATGACCTTTCCCACTCAGGAATCCGAGCCAGAGGCGGGCCAGCAGTTGACCGAACCGTCTGAGGCTGAGGAGTTGGTCGCTGCCGGGGATTCTCGAGAGGGTTCCTGAGGGCTCGCAGGCGTCAAACCCACCTGGGCGAGCCAGAATGCCCGCGGCTCGCAGAGCAACTGCCTCGACTGTCCCAAGTTGTGGTCAAGGCCCAACCTGTCGGGCCCTCAACAGTTCCATGCAGCAACATACGGCTGGGCAATGGCCACATCCTCGAGAGTCCAAGTAGTCGGGTTTAAAGTCCCAGCACGGCTAAGACGGTTAACACTTGAGCGACCTCTCGGCTTGCGGCAACCTTCTGCAGTTCCTGGTTGGCTTTCTTCTTGTAGTGTCCTCGTTTGGCTTGAAGGTCCTGATTGACTCGTTTCTGAATGAGGTCCTCGACCAGATGAGCGGCTTTGTCTGAGCAACTCAGATGTCGCACAGAGGCCCTCAAGTCCAGGACTTCGACCTTCAAAGTGGGTTGGCCGTGCTCGTGAGCCAACCGCATTTGGGTGATGATGCGGATGGTGGCATCAGCGGAGACTTTTGTCGAGGCAGGGATCTTTTTGAAGGCTCTGTAGCCCACTCGCCCAGCCAAGTGGCATTTGACCTCATACTCCGAGAATACCCAGCGGTGGTTGTCCTGGTCAGGATGAAACCCTCGGGCCATGGAGAAGTTGAGCACCTTCAGTTCAGCTCGTTGGACTGTGATTTTGTAGCTGATCTGGTCATCCCATTTGGCAATGGTCACTTTCCGGGTGCGAAACGGGTTGGACAACTTCGGTGCCAGCACTGGGATCTTCACCGATCGCTTTTTGGTCCTCAGTTTCGAGAACGTTTCTCCGACGAAGACCGTCTGAAACAGCCCAGTTGCCAATGCCGAGATCGTCTGTTGGGCTGCCGTCGGGACAGCTGAGAGTTTGAGCACAGCAAATCGCTCGGCTCGCTCAAAGTCGCGGCCGGTTGCCTGCAGCAGGTGAGTTTTGGGGTGGACCACGATGAATCGCCCATCGGCTGATTGCAGGACAAATTCCCCATCTGCCAGTTCATGCAACCGAAATAGCATGCTCGGGTGAAGGGTTGCCTGCTCGTCAAGCAGGGTGACCGCCCTAAGTGAACCAGGAACCACGGAGATCCATGTATTTTGGGGGCCCTTCCAGGCAACCCGACCGTTCTCCAACTCGACGAACTGGAAGGTCTGCGGCGCAAAAGCCGCCGGATGGCTCGCTCGCAGGGCTCCTGCGGCTTGGGGTAAGGTGACAAACCGCCCCCGAGATGTCTGCAGTGCCACCTGAGTGTGCGGAAGAGTTGGTCCCTCAGCCGACGGGACGTCTCCGGCAGCGATCAGCCGGGGGCCTTCCTGAGCAAAGAGTTCAGCGGCCCAATCGACCGAAACCATCCAACCGATCAAGACCACCCAACCGATCGACCAGCACCTGGTACGGTTCATGCTTGTTTTCCTTTGAAGTTGCTGAGGATCGTCCTTGGGGAGTGCTACTGGACCGGTCGACTGAGCAGCAACCCCAACCACGAGCAAGCTCAACCACGAGTAAGCTCAACCACGAGTAAGCTCAACCACGAGTAAGCTCAGCCAGGAGTAAGCTCAGCCAGGAGCAACCTAAGTGAGCCAAGGCAACCACTGGAAAGAAATTCTTCCTGGAGAGTCATCGGCAGGCCAGCGGTCCACCGGCCATCTCGACCCGCGGAGGTCCGGGTGAGAGGATGGCGCCGTCGGCCTTGACGGGATGTGGCGGGTGGGCCAGACTAAGCGAATGAGTGGATCCTACGGGCGGTAGCTCAGCCTGGTTAGAGTGCTGGTCTGGGGGACCAGAGGTCGGAGGTTCAAATCCTCTCCGCCCGACTTTTCTTCAAATCCGGCCGTTTGGCGAGTACGTCAAACGGCTTTCTCTTTTCAATGACGAGACTTACGTCGCTCAAAGTACGGTTCAAACAAACCGCATCCAAGATCTCGCGACGAACGGCATTGTTTGAACCGCGCCACAGATCCGCCGCCTGCTGGCTCCAATCGAACAGTTTCAGGGCCGTTTCGGCGCACGCCTCGTCGACGTCTTCCACCGAGGCCAGTGATTCGTCGACTGTCGCGATTTGCGTCTTCAGGTCGTCACCCTTGGCCTTGAACGTGGCCTCGTCGATCGAGCCGGCCAGGTAAGCGTTCAGCAGCCGGTCCTGCATTCCCGCCAATTCGCCGCGTCGTTTGGTGAGCGATGATTGTTGCCGGCGTTGATGGCTCGTTACATCGGTCAATGCGGCTTCGAGGGCGGTTCGAAACCACGAAGCGATGTCAGGCGTCGGCATTCGCAAGCTCGCCAGGTCCTCGACAATGGCTTGTTCCAGGTCGGCCGCTCGCCAACGGACGCGAGGATGGTCCACGCCGGGTTCGTGGTTGGCGCACCGATAGTAGGTGTGCTCGCGGATGCCACCACCGCGAAGCTTTCGGCGGATGGTTTCGCCCGTAATTCCCTGGCCGCAGAATTTACAACGGAGCAAACCGCCAGCCAATGGGTGCTCGGGATTGCCAAGGCGGCGATTCTTGCCAGCCAGGATCGTTTGGCAGGCCTCGAAGGTTGTGCGGTCGATCAGTGGACGATGTTTGCCAGGATAGGTTTGCCCACGTCGTTTGAGTTCGCCAATGTAGAAGCGGTTGTTGAGGATGTAGGAGAGCGCCGTGCGATGGAACCGTGGCTGGCTCTTTCGGTAGACATGCCCTTCACGCTCGAGTTGGTCGGACAGGCTCTGGAATGTCATCGCGCCACTGGAATAGAGATCGAAGATGCGGATAACGGTCTTCGACTTCCCGGGATGCGGCTGCACCGGCTCGTCACGATCGTCAGGCACGTTGATGTAGCCATAGGGAGCCAGACCGGTCGGCCAGCCTTGCCGAACTCGCTCATCCATTCCCTTGAGGACTTCGGTCCGCAAGTTTTCGCTGTAGTACTGAGCGACCGCCGCCATGACGTTGAACGACAGCGCGCCGGCGGGACCGGGCCCGACCTCGTTCTCCACGAACGCCAGTTGCACTCCGCAGGCGTCTTCGAGTTCTTGAAGCCGAACGGCGTCGCGCATGTTTCGACAGACGCGATCCAGCTTGTGACTGAGAATCGCTTTGATTCGCTCGCGTTTGGCGTTGGCCTTGATCCACTTGAGCATCTCGTTGAATGCGGCTCGCTCCGCGCCGCGTTTCGCCGACTCGGCCACTTCGAACTCGCGAGCGATCTCCCAGCCTTCGCGGTCGGCCCGCTGCCGTGTCGCCCGCAACTGGGCATCAATCGAGTAGCCTTCTCGTTGTTCGCGCGAGGAGACCCGCGCCCACACCACCACATTCATGCTGCAACTCCCGTCTTTCGAGCCTTCCAAAGAACATCGGCCAGGCGTCGGACATTGCCGAGAATCTCCAATGCTTCGAATTGGTCGATCTCGCGTTCATACGCCTCGGACCACACACGCCGGGTCTCGGCCAGCAGGTCGTTGCTGACCCAGGCCGGCGACTCAACATGATGCTCGATGTGACGGGGAACTCCAGCGCCCTGGAAATCCGTTTCCATAATTCCAACCTCTACGCAGCTATATGATATGAACCAGAACTGGCGATCGGTTTCGATCAACGGGTGCTGGATTGGTTGGTTTGGTCGGTATTTGTTCGGCAAGCTCACGTTTTCCGACAAACAAAACAAACTGTGCTGGGGTTTGCGTTTGTTCCCGCGGGCGTCTCTCCAGCCGCCAGTCCGCCGGAGGACCCGAACAGCCGACGAGCACCGACGCAACCGTCGCGACGGTTCCTATTGACGGCCGATGCGCCGCGCTGTCTCGCTTGCGTTCCCGCCGCACTTGACGTAGGCGCGAACGAATTGTTGGTTCTCTTCGCCTTGGACGTGTTCGAGCAAGTCACTGAGCATCTGCGCAGCAGATTCAGACTTGTCTTCCGGTATGTAACCAGTCTCTACAACGGTTGGGCTCACCGAGTCCGCTTCGATCGGCGCTTGCTTGAATTGGTTCGCCTTCTCGTACTCGCGAGCAATGCTTTTTATGACAAGACACCGCACGGCGATATAGATCAGGGTTTTCTTTGAGGCGCCCCTCGTCGGATCAAACTTGGGCGGGCACCTAATCAACCGAAACACTGCCTCCTGGGCAATTTCATCCCAGTCCATGGACGGGGGACAGCGTTTCCTTGCTTCCTTGGCCGCCGACTTCCTGGCGTATTCAGCCAGGTCCTCCGTCAGCTCGATTCTGGCTGCCTCGCCCATTTAGATTTCCTCTCCGCGCTCGAGCCGCTCGCGAATGTCATCACACAGCGTGAACGTGATGACCGCGTCCATGATGTCGAGCAGTTCGCCGTCCTCGCCAGTGACGCCTCGGGGCGGTTGGCGGTGCATGACGAAATACTGGTCGTCAGCAGGGATGTGACGGCCGTACTTCTTCGATTCACGTTCGGATGCTTCGCGGAGCGACCGCAGAAAGTCCGCGTAGCGGCAGCCGAGAGTGTCGCACATGGCGACGTAGGGAACGAAGAGTTGGCATTGCTCCAGATAAGCCGCCGCCTCCTCCATTTCGGCGCGGTTCCAGGTGTCCGGTTCGGCGAGCCTGACTGTGCCGTCTTTCACGAGCAGTTCGAGCATCTCCGGCCGGCAGTCGTAACCCAAGGAGCGAAGGCGGTGGGATGCCGCCACCGTTTGCATCGGGAACATTTCTTCCCATGACTGCTCCACCGCCTGGTGAAAGGCCCGATCCGCTCGCGAGTGCGGCTTGAGCTTCAATTCCCTGCATTCGTCAAACGTCAGTCCCGATCCCATTCGTGCTTCTCCCATCAACGTATTCCGATTCGCCCGGCGATCGTTTCGCCCGTCTGCCAACTTATTTCCCTTCGAGCGGCGGAGATTCGTAAATGAATTTGCAGAAGACGTGCAGATCGACCCTGCGACTGCCGACGGAACGTCTTACAGTAAAAGCAGTTCCTGCTTGGAACCCTAGCACGCCCACAGTGTGGGAGTTATGATGCAAGACTCGACCTTAAGCACAGACGTCCGTCTTGGGCGATGCACATTTTCATCCGAGGAGAATCACCATGTCTAGATCTGTGAGCATCATGCTGTGCTCGCTGTTGTTGTCGAGCGCCGGCGTCGCACCAGCTCAGCAGAAGAAGATCGTTCACGACGCCGAGTACTACATCCTTGAAGCCCAGAATGGCAAGAGGTGGGCTGCCGAAGACGAGAAGCTCAACGAGTGGCTCGCCGAGCTTCGAAGGAAACACGGTACGCCGCCAAACATTGTTCACATCATGTGGGACGATACGGCGTATGGAGATGTCGGTATCCCCGCGATCCAAATGGTCCGCGGGCTCAAGACGCCTAACTTGAACAGAATGGCGCGCGAAGGAATCCTCTTCACGCGGATGTATACCGAAGTCGGTTGTACTCCGAGTCGAGCCGCGTGCATGACTGGCCGCCATCCTGTCCGAAACGCGATGTACAACATCGGCATGCTCCGTGAGATGCACGGGCTCCGCGCCAGCGAAGTCACGTTGGCGGAAGTTCTCGGCAAGGCCGGATACGCCACGGCATTTCACGGCAAGTGGCACTTGGGCGACATCGAAGAGAGCTACGCGCACAACCAGGGGTTCGATGAAGCGTTCTTTACCGGCTACAACCAGATTCTTTCGCTCTGGACGCGCCGTGGCGAACAGGCAAACGCGACCATTGGCTTGTACGAGGACATGCTCCCCGAAGACCCATACAAGCTAGACGACACGTTCGTGACCAAAGGATGGGCAATGGTGCTGCAAGGCAAGGAGGGCGAGAAAGCACGGCAATGGGGCGACAATAGTTATGAGACCTATCTCAAGATTGACAAAGAGGCCCAACGACGCACTTTAGAATTCATCGAACGCAACGCGAAGGCTGACA
Organism: uncultured Pirellulales bacterium; assembly: GCA_964648025.1. Classification (GTDB taxonomy): domain Bacteria; phylum Planctomycetota; class Planctomycetia; order Pirellulales; family Pb10988; genus CAZYKP01. The sequence continues at coordinate 92,211 of CAZYKP010000006.1, forward strand.
AGCCGTTTTATGTTGCCAATTGGCCGATGATGGCTTCATTCATGCCAACGGAGAAAAAGGTCTCGACCTCGCGGAGCCTGCTGCAGGACGGACTCCAGGGCAACATCGACCCCTTCGTCGGTAAACTGATGGCGAAGCTCAAAGAGCTAGGCATCGCTGAAAACACGCTGGTCGTCTGCATGGCCGATAACGGTCCGATGGCACACAACCCGCCTCCGGGTTGCGGTTTCGCCGAGACGATCTTTCGCGGAGGAAAGGGCGATTTTCTCGAAGGCGGCGTACGCGTGCCCGCTCAAGCGTGGTGGCCGGGTGTCATTGATGACGGGCAGTTAGTTGGCGATATCATTCACGAAGCCGACCTGTTCACAACCTTTGCGCGTCTGGCTGGCGCGACGAAGGGTATTCCGACGGACCGTGTCATTGATGGAATCGACCAGACTGCGCTGTTTCTAAATGGCAACACTCATAGCCGTCGCGACCACGTATTCATTTACGCTGGTCCCAACTTGGGAGCCACGGTTAAAGGGAATTACAAACGACACTGGATTTCACCCGATCCGGTGGGCGAGGCAAGCGGTATTCCCGCGGGATTCTTTTTCCTTCCGTCTGACCCGCGTGAAAAGTCTCCGATGCTGGTGAACCTGATACATCTGAAAAGCCCCTTCAACCGCATGCGACTCCGGCACGAGTTGTGGAAGAAGAAGTACCCCGACCAGAAGGAACGGCACGGAATTCCCTGGACCGGAATCGAGAACGCGACACCTGAGATCAAAACGCTTGCGAAACCGCCTCTCGATTTGAAAAAGCTGCCATTCGACCCACTTGAGTACATCGAACACCTCGACGAATTGCCTTTCGATCGAAACGCAGATCCAGGCCTTGGCGAGAGGCAATAATTCGGGCGAGGCAATCTTCCCCGTCGTGCGACGAGCGTGGGAAATGGAGGACTGCCAGATGAAGAACCACGAGGGCTCGCGGCGACGTTTTCTCAAGGCAGGTGCAGCATCTGCAATCGGTGCGATCACACTTGGTGCAAATGCCTGTGCAGATGACAAGCTTGCCCAGAATGGCGACGTGCCTATTACGATCGCCGGATATCCCTACGAACGTGTTCGGGCGATTCAAGACGGTCGCGTCAAGGTCGCTGGATGCAAAGTCAAGTTCGAGACGTCAAAGATTGGCGAATTGAATCAACATGTGTTCAGCGGCCCGCGAACGCGCGACGTCACGGAGGTGGGACTGATCCCTTACCTGCTCGCGTTCTGCAACGGCGGGCTTCGCGATTACCAACTGCTGCCGATCTTTGTCCTGAAGGTTTTCCGTCACAAGAGCATCTTTGTTCATACGGACCGCGGTATCACCAAGCCCGAGGATCTCCGTGGCCGCAAGGTCGCAACGGTCGGATATTCTTCGTCGGGTTTGACTTGGATTCGCGGTCTCCTGCAAGACGAATACGGGGTCAAGCCGGAAGACATTCATTGGGTGGTCACCCCCAAGGACTCTGCAAAGGGCCAAACCGGGGGCGTCTCAAGGTGGGAGAAGCTACTACCGCCAAAGGACGTGTCCATCACGCAGGCTCCCAAGGGAAAGGACGACTCAACCTTATTGCTGGAAGGTGAAGTGGATGCGATCTTTCATCCGGCTGAACCGAAAGCATACGTTGATCGTCACCCCAAGGTTGACCGCCTGTTTTCCGATCCGCGCAAAGTGGAACGCGCCTATTTCGAAAAGACGGGAATCTTTCCCATCATGCACATCGTCGCGATTCGAAGCGAACTCGCGAAGGCGGAACCGTGGCTGCCAAAAGCAGTGTTCGAAGCATATTCGAGCGCCAAACAGCTGGACTACGACGAGATGCGCAAGATACGCTGGGCGTACAGTTCATTGCCGTGGTACGGGCAAGAATTCAACGAGACACGCGCCCTGATGGGAGAGAACTTCTATTCCTATGGCATCAAGCAGAATCGCAAGGCCCTTGAAGCAGCGTGCCGCTATCTACACGATCAAGGACTCTCAAAACGGAAGCTGACGATCGACGAGTTGTTCCATCCGTCAACGCTAGAACTTGTCGATGGGAAATAGGTCAGTCTTGCCTCGGTCCGAAGCGCACAAGCCTTGCAGTTCGGCAAAAGTCTGTGCGGTCGGTGAGGCAAGTGCAACTGTACGCTTCCACCATCCGTTCAAACGATCGCCAGTCGCCCCGACTATCTTTCGAAATAAGCCCTTTGGCCAACAGGTCGAAGGGCTTTTGCTTTGTTGTGGACCAAGCTCTGTGTGGACAAAGGCTTTTTTCGACAAAGCTGTGCTGGGCTGAGGAATCTCAGTTCAGTCATCTCTCCCAAGCCGACTGTCGCACGCAGGCCACCAGCTTGGTCGATGCTGTGGTGGTCAAGGCTCCCTCTGGGCTTCTGCCGATTGAGCCTCCCGATCAAGATGACCAGTGGGCACTCTGCTCAATCGCGACCTGTTGACGACGCAACCACGCACCGGCACAAGCGATGGTTGGACGCGCCCGCGACCTTTCCAACGGATCGCGAAGTGAGGCCGTCGGTAGTGTGGACATGTGGAGGCCGTTGGTTGCAGTCGTGCCCCCACATTGAACCCATATTGCCCCTTGTCTCGGGCGGCCTGCGCAAATCGTGCGACCTTCTCCGGAGGCAATGTTTTTGCTTGTTTTTGGTGTCGCCTCAGCAGGATGGGTTCCACAAGATCAGGGTTTTGCGATAGCAAAGCCACACCGACAGCCAATCGCACAAAAGGCGCACACTCCATGCAGCCGCGATAGATCTCAGGGTTGGCTGTGTTCTGCTCATCCAATTGGTCTTGGATCGTGCGATCCTGGTCGATGACTGTCCGAAAGTCGAATCCCTGTGTTCCAGCAACGGTCAAGCCAGTCAACGTCCATAAGTTGATCCTGCTGCCATCATCGTCAATAGCGGGCTGGCCCTTGGAAACGAGAAAGGACCCGATATCACCAATCGGCAGCCGGATCTCCTGTCCTACTGGCAACTGAATCAGAAGAGTGGGAACAGGCAAATTGATTTGTGTCCACGGCACATTCAATTGTGTGTTTTGAAGACAGCTCACCACCATCGGCCAGAGTCGATAAAACGGGCGTCCGCCGAGATACCAAGTGACCTCGCTCCAAGCAAGGGTTTTGCCTCCTGGTTCAGATCCAACCAATTGGCTTATCAAGTTGTAATACTCGAGCCAGCCTTTTCCTTCTCGGAGCATTTGCCGACGTTGATCAAATCGCTCCCACGACGTCTTGTATTGATGAAACTTTGGTTCGCTCACCCGCGGAGACTCCTCTCTTTTTGTGTTACGTTCTGCCGCTTCAAAGTCGTCTCTTGATTCTCTGAAAAGTTCTCGACCAGATCATTGCGGAACGACCAAGGATCCGGGCTTGTGGTGGTGCCTCTGGCAGACCCCCGCGGGTCAGCACAAAAAGGGCAGGCGGAAAGCCCTGGCTCGAACACTGAGCTGAGGCTCGATCTCAGGCTCAGTAGCAAAGCAACAGCGGGACAACTCCAAGCCTTGGAGGCCCTTCACGGAAGCACCGTCAAACTCCCTGGCTTGAGTGCCAATGTTGGCATTGCGTTGTGTGCTTTTCGCTGTGTGAACTTCATCATGTGAACTTCATCATGTGAACTTCATCGTGTGATTTTCCTCCTGTGCTTTTCGCTGTGTGATTTTCATCAATTGAGGTCCGTTGTTTGAGCGTTTTCCGCCTGCATGAATCAGCTCGGGGATCATGTGAAACGCTAGCCTGAGGTTTTGGGCGTAACTCACCCCTCGGAAAGGCTCCCATCAGAAAAGCTTTCCGGATTTGTCTCCTCAGAAGCTCTGAGTTCACGGAACTCTCAGAGAGACTCTCACGACAATCAGCGAAGGATTGAGGTGATCGACTCAGAGATCTGTAGGTGCGTTGAAACATCTCGAGCCCCGCCGAATCAGCGATCCGGCGGGGCGAGTCCTTATGGAGAACCAACCATGACACATTGCGGCTCAGGCTGAGGCCGCCAGGGATGCTGCATAGACCCTCCGTGGGTTTTGAGGAAACTGACGCTGGCTGCGGCAGACCACAAACCAGTGAAATCCATGACGCAAATTGCCTGGTGCGGGGATCACGACCCGCGAAGACGGCTGAACATGTCCAGGCGAACAGTAAGTGTACATAAGTTTCTGTCCATGACAAGAGCTTGCCGGAGAATCGCACGACGGGATTTTTGGGGCACTCGTTGGCGGGGGTCAGATCGATGGACCGCGACAGCGTCGATCTGAGCAGATCGAGTAGTGTTGGCGGGGAAAAATTGCGAGAAAGGCCGCAACGTTTCGACGAGGCGTCGAGGGCAGGTCAGTCGGCAACAGGCGGGGAGTCAAATTGTGACGCGGAGAGGCCGCACACGCCTGCTGGGGCGGAGGGCAGCACGAACGCACCGGTTGCCGCGTATCCCTGAGATGCCCACAAACGAATGAGCGCGAGCACGGCTTCTTTCGTGGGGAAGTCCAAACTACTGATTCCCTGAAAACTCTTCGACGAAGCGGGCACTCTTCGTCCGACAATCCGGGCTTCCGTTGGTCGCCCTGGGTCGAAAACTTCTCCGAAGGTCAGTAGCTTCCCAGCGAAGGCCGAAAGCCCCGGCTCGCATGGACTTCCCGGCTCTGAGGCCGTAGAACCAATTTCAAAACCTTGCCCTGGCACACCAAAGCCCTTCGGGCATCACGCTTGGGCACTTGTCTTGTTGCGGCTGACTGAGCATGTTTCGCTTGGAGGTGTTTTTGATCGCCTCATGCTCAGAGCGGCTCTTTTCTGGTAATCCTCAGTGAGGTTTTTGATGATCTGTTTTGCTCTGCTTTCGCTGATCAGCCTGGTGTCGTCGAACGTGTCCTTTGGGCAAACAGCCTCACATGAAGAAGTCCCCGACGCCAGCTCACCTCCTGTCCGAGTGATGAGCTTCAACATCCGCTATGGCACTGCAGAAGATGGGATCAACCGGTGGGAGAACCGCCAAGAATTTTTGGTCGAGACGATTCTTGCCTTCGACCCAGACTTGCTGGGCACTCAGGAGACCCTGGCGACCCAACGGGATTTTCTCGCTGGGCGGTTATCTGGCTATGAGGTGGTCGCCGCTGGCCGTCAAGATGGCCAGAACGCCGGTGAGATGACAGCTGTTTTCTTCCGCAAGAGCCGTTTTAAGAAACTTGCCGGTGGGCACTTCTGGCTCAGTGAAACCCCTGACACAATCGGCAGCAAAGGATGGGATGCTGCCCTTCCGCGTATGGCGACTTGGGTGAAGTTACAAGACCTGCAGGCACCCAAGTCCAAGCCTGTGCTCCTGTTGAATACCCATTTTGACCATCGCGGTGTGCAAGCACGAATCCAAGCGGCACGCCTGATTCGGCAGCAACTTGGGGTCCTTGGCAAAGACTGTCGGCTCATAGCAACCGGGGATTTCAATGCCGATGAGGGGAGCGAACCCCACCAAGCACTCTTTGGTGAGGCGGACGATGATCAGCCCTCCTTGGTGGATACTTATCGAGCCTTTCATACAGAGATTGGCACGAACCAAACTGACCTCCAGCCCGGCACGTTTTCCGGGTTCCAGGCGACGGCTGCCTCGCCAAGACGAATCGACTGGATCGGCTGCTCAGAAGACTGGGAGGTGCGTCTTGCAGGAATCGATCGCACCGCCCGGCGAGGCCGCAGCCCCTCAGACCATTTTCCCGTCACTGCGGTACTGCGGAGGAAACCATCCCGGCCGACTCTGCGTGTGCTGTGTTATAACATTCATCACGGCCGGGGTGTTGATGGCCAGGTCGATCTGCTGCGGCTGGCAAAGGTGATTCGGGCCACTGATGCTGATTTGGTCGCCCTGCAGGAAGTCGACAACAAGACCGGCCGCACGAACCAAGTGGACCAGACGGCCGAACTGGCCAGGCTGACTGGGCTTTTTGGGGTCTTCGGTAAGGCCATCGACTACGATGGCGGTGAGTACGGCCAGGCGGTTCTCGCTCGCTTCCCCATCGGCAAAGGCACCGTGCATACCCTCCCTGGCACCCCAGCTCAGGAACAACGTATCGCTTTCGAGGTCCGCATCAACTGCAAGTGGCCCCAAAAACAGACAGCAGACCTCCCTGCCCCACAGAATGCTCAGCGTCACCAGCTGGCCTTCGTCACCACTCATCTGCATCACCGAAACGCTCAGTTCCGCGAGCAGCAAGTCGCCAAGCTCAACCAGTTATTCACCCAGGCAAAGCATGAGGTCATCCTGGCCGGCGATCTGAACGCCACCCCAGAGAGTCAGGCGATGGGGCAATTCGAGAAAGGATGGACTGTGGCAACCGCCGAACCTGAGTTGCTCACGTATCCAGCCAGCAAGCCCACGAAGCAAATCGACTATATCCTTTTTCGCTCGGCGCGATTGCGGAGCCTCTCTGCTGAGGTGCTCAACGAGGCGGTCGCTTCGGACCACCGACCGGTCCTGGCAGTGCTGGAACTGTTGCCCAGGTGATGGCTCTCCCAACGGGGTGCTTTCCCAACGGAGTGTTTTCCCGACTGGGTCGCTGAGCTTCTTATTCACCTGCTCAGTTAGCGGTTTTCTAGGACCCAGCTTGTGGCTTCCCGTTGGAGTTCATTAGCGGTTTTGACGTTAAGCTTTTGCTTAAGTTTTTCGCGATAAGTGTCAATCGTGTGAGGGCTGAGGTGGAGGTGCCGGGCGATCGCGCTGGTGGTGAGGCCTTCGCCGATCAGTTGAAACACTTCGAGTTCGCGGTCACTCAGCGTCTCGACCGGCGAGGTTTTGATGGGGTCGGTTGACCCAATGGCGAGGCTGACCAGTTTCTGAGTCATTTCTGGACCGAGGTACCGGTCGCCGGCAAGCACAGTCCGAATCGCCTCAAACAGCTTCTCACCAGTTTCTTGTTTGTTCAGGTAGCCCAGTGCTCCCGCTCGCAGCGCCCTTTCCGCGTAGAGCGACTCCTTGTAGGCGGATAAGACAAGCATCTTGACTTGGGGAAAACGAGCCCTGATCTCCTTAATCAAGTCCAGGCCGTGCCCAGTTTTCAAGGCGATGTCGATAATGGCAAGGTCGGGTTGGGAGGATTTCAGCGCAGCCAGTGCGTCAGGAATGTCCTCAGCCTGACTGCAGACTTCGAGATCAGGTTGGTCCGAAATCTGCGCCTCTAAGCCGGCGCGCATCATGGGATGGTCGTCGACGATTAAAATCCGAATAATCTTGCTATATGAGTCTGGCTGTTGGGTCGACACGAAGCTGCCCTTCGATCTGTATGCAACATTGTGTAAGGTTGGAATTGCTTGAGTAAGAAATATCTCAAGGGTGTTGAAAGGTGAGTGATGGAAACGTCTCTTCCCAGGCTTATTGATTTCCTGAAAAGTACCAAGGGAAGCCAAGAGGGGCTTGGGCGGATCTTACTTCAATCTGTCGCACTTCTCTTGGTCGGGAACGCTCTGGGGGATCAATTCTCCTGGGAGATCGTACAGGCCACTTCTGTGCCTCCGCTGGGACCTGGGCCGATTTTGAGGGCTGCCCCAATCAATTCGGCACGATAAGCCATTATTCGCAGGCCCATACCAGGACCGTTGAAGTGGTTCTGGCCAATGCCCTGACCGTTGTCAAGTACCCGTAAGCAGATGACTCCGTTGCGTTTGGAGAGTGAGATGTCGATACGGTCGGCCTGGCTGTGTTTGATGGCGTTGTTGACGGCTTCTTGGGCGATTCGATAGAGGTGCGTCGCGGTGGGGTTATTGCCCACTTCAACCGTTCCGGCCGCATGAAAGCTGCATGTTGCCGGATGCACCTCACTGATCCCACAAGCAAGCTCGGTCAACGCCGACATCAAACCTTGTGCGTCGATTTCTACAGGGATCAAGCCGCGTGCCAGTTGGTTGACCTCCCGAGCAGCATGTTGCAAGCCATGATGGACTTGCCTGGCACGGCCATGGAGCTCCGCAAGAGGCCCCGCAAGGTGAGCAGCGTATTCCTTGGAGTGGATCGTTTCTAGTGTTCTGGCAATGCTTTGAGCAAGCAGTCCCAGCCCGGTCAACTGCTGTTGGGTGCTATCGTGCAGTTCCTGACCGATGCGGCGTTGTTCTTGTGCAGCGATTTCCAAAACCTCACGCTGCAGCATCTGTCGATCGGTGACATCTTGGCCCGTGCACAGCAGGCCCATCAGCCGACCGTCGGGGTCAGTCAGCGGCGCATCATACCACTCGACCTCCCGTTCCTGACCGTCCTTGGTGAGAATGGAGTTGATATTGCCCTGGGTCCGTCTGCCGGTTGTCGCATGGCCGAACAATTCCCGGATGCAAGTCCGATCGCGTTCCGGAATAAACGCTTCAAACCAGTCATGCCCCCGGATTTCCTCCAGTTGCCAGCCGGTGAGTTCTTCCATGTACCGATTGAATCGGACGATCCGTCCGTTGACATCCAGCACAAGGACGATGGACTGGGCGGTATTGATCAGACTTTCGCTAAACTCGTGAGCGTGCCGGAGTGCTTCCTCAGTTTGCCGTCTCTCGGTGATATTGGTGTGCGAGACCACTGCACCGCCACGCCCGTTGCGGAGGCAGGTTGCCTGGAGCAGGAACCAACGCTTCTTGGTCGGCGAATGACAGGGGTACTCAACGGTCAGCGACTCTGAGTAGCCCGCAAGGATAGCCTGGAGGCCCTCCAAGACTTGATGGGCCTGGTCGGCATGCTCCCCGCGAGCTGTTCGGCAGACCTCCAAATAATTGGCGCCCACATCGCACGACTTGGGCGATCCCCTGTTCTGCCGGGCGAAATTCTCCCAAGCAGGATTGACAGCGACAATTGTTCCGGTGCGATCGAGGACAGCGATGTGCGCAGAGAGCGAAGCGAGGATGGCGGTTGTCTGCTCTTCGTTTTCACGCAAAGCCTGTTCAATTCGCTTGCTTTGGGTGATGTCCTGCACCACGGTGCTGACACCCAGCACCGAGCCATCCTCTTGAGTGACGGGATAGTAGCTGGCCCGATAGTTTCGCAGCTCGCCGGATGGTGGGGCGGGCCGTTGGACTTCGATATTCATTTCGGGAACGCCGGTCTCCAGGACTCGGCGGTAAATCGGCTCGATCGTCTCGGCAAGGTCTGGCAACACTTCGACGAAATGGCGTCCCAGGTGGTCTTCGACGGGCAGCCTATTGATCGACGCTAATTCGTCGTTGATGCGGACGAAATTCAAGTTGCGATCTAAAAAGCAGAGGCCTACCGGAAAGGTTCGGTAGATATGTGCCAGTTCGGTCAACTGCCTTTGAAGCAGTTGCTGGCTATCCAGCAATTCCGATTCGGCCTGCTTACGCTCGGTGATATCGCGGCAGACAAACAGACGCGTGCCTCCATTGATGGAGACTTGCCGGACGGTAATCAGCAAATCATGGCTGAGGCCGAACTTATCTTGAATCCGGTTTTCGATGTTTCGAACTTCTCCAGCTTGACGGAGCTGCTCCGGGTCGAAGAGGCCTCCACCGAGAAGCCGGTCGATGCAGCCCATCTGCTGAATCTCATCGACCTGGTAGCCGAAGATCACGTTGGCATTCGGACAGATAAACGTAAAATTCCCGGCATCGTCGGTGATCAACACAGCATCGGAAATGCTCTCCAAGGTCAGTCGTTGGAGCGTTTCGGCCTGCCGGCTGCTGGCCTCGGCCTGCTTCTGACCGGTGATGTCACGAGCAACACCGGCCACGCGTGACACCCGTCCTTCTTCATCCAGTAGCGGAGCAGCTCGGTCACTGACCCAGCGGATCGAACGATCAGCATGCTCAATGCGATACTCCTGCTCAAGCGGAACTCCCTTTCGCGTGTAGGCAAATCCTTGTTGAACCCGTGGGCGGTCGCTTGCGACCACCGCCTCCAGCCAAGAGCGTGAATTCGCTTGCAACTCGGCCGGGCTGCGGCCGGTGAGAATTTCGTAGCCAGGGCTCACATAGAGGTAGCGGCCATCGAGGGGGTCAGCCAGATAAACAAACTCACGGATTGTTTCGACCATCTGACGAAATTGGCTTTCGCTCTGCCGGAATGCCGAATCAGCAGCTTCACACTCATAGGCGAGACGAAAAGCCATGACCAGGATGAAGCCCACCAAGGCAAAGGTCCCCACAAAGACGAAAGAGCGATCGGCAACATCGACCATCTCGGCGAGGGCTGTCCCTGCCAATTGAAGCGAAACCGCCAGAGCCAAGAAGAAGCCCGAGCTCGCCAAATTTCGCCGAAGCTGGCCAAGAGCACAGAGGTAGGCAAAACCAAAAGAGAGGGAGTATGAAATGCCAGCCAGATTGGCCCAAGGGCTGGAAAGAGCATCAATGTGCCGGACTGTTTCTCCCCAAGGGAGTGTCAGCGTTTCTAATTCATTGATTTTGAGGAACAGCAAGGTGTTCGGCAACACACCATTGAGAATCAATAGTAAGACACAGAGCACATTGTGGGCAATCAAAAACCAGATTGGCCGTTGAGATGTATAGAACGCCGCGAACCAGACTAGAGCGATATGAAATAAACCGCTCAGTATCAGCTGGCAGCGTAGCATAACAATGTACTGTTCTAGGCTCGTCGATTGGTACAGCTGCACGCTGGCAAGTGCATGGCAGAATGCGACCAGGCACATCCCGCCAAAGAGCAAGTGAATTGGAGCCCTCCGTCGAAAAGACGGACAGAGTTGGCTTAGGCCAGCATGCAAACACACCCCAGCGGCGACCAGCAGAGACCCAAGAGCGTATCCAAACATCCCAATGACTCAATCATATCAATGAGACAAACTCGTTGAAGAAAGGCTTTCTTCTTGCAATTTGTGGTGACCATCAAAGGTCGACAAAAGGTTCCGGCTGAGGACCCAAAGCCCGTACAGAAAGGAAGCCCGTACAGAAAGGAAGCCCGGAAAGTCAACCTTTCCGCCCCGGGATTTCTTGAAAACATCGCAGTCCATTCAGAAATCCGGCGCCTGAGTCGCACGTCATCTCTAACATAGCCAATCACTTCGGTCGTCCCAAGGCTGCTGGGACCCAGCAGCCGCCCAACCAATGGTAGCCCGGATGAAAGAGAGGAGAGGACGTTTGTGGGAAGGAGAGACGTCAGAAACGGGCAGGGTCGTCAGAAACGGCAATGTCCTCCGCAAGCGAAGGCACCGTGGACCGATTGCTTGTTGTCAATCCGCTGCTTTGGCTTCTTTTTGGGGGTGGGCCGAGAGGCGGTCCTCCAGCTCGGCGATCTCGCTGGATAAGTTCTGCAGCTGACCCTCCAGAGAGCCGAACCTCTCTTGAGACCGGGTGAGAGCGTCAGCGACTTGGTCGATTTGCTTGTGCATGTCCTTCAGAAGCGAGGAAGCCGAGGTCCATTGTCTTTGGGCTTTTTCAAGCTTTTCCTGGGCTTGAGCGAGATCGGCGGTTGCCTGTTGGATGCTGATGGTTTGCTGCCGGCTGGAAAGGGTTTTGAGCTGTTCAGAGGCCTCCCGAATCCGGCGGTCGGATGTCTGCTCTTGCTGCCGGGCGACTTTCAAAGCAGCCAATGCTTTCTGCCGAGCGATTTTGGAGAGCATTGCAGACTCACGAGCCTCTGGGGAATCGGAGTCGATCGTTTCTGCCAGTTGCACAGCGGCTGTCAGCGAGTCGATCAAGGACACCAACCCAGCCACGCGATTGCGGAGGCTGAGATGACGCTCAACCTCCTGGGCGAGTGCGTCCTCGGCTTGGGGCAGCCCTTCTGACTCGGCTCTTTGTGAAAGAGACTTGATCTGTTTTTCAGCGGCCTTGACCATCTGCCGCGCTTCGTCGAGATCGGCCTCCGCAGCACGCATCCGTTGGGCAGCATCGGGGAGTTTTTCCGAGAGGATGCGAAGCCGATTGGCAGCAACAACAGCCTCTTGAGCTGGAGTGCTGGCCGTCGCTGCTGTTGCAGTTCTGGCCGTATCCCCTGCTCGGGCAGGGGACTCCGCCTGAGGCGCCAAAACGACCTCCTGGACAATGGCCTCGATGCCGGAGGTCAACAATTGTTCATCCACCAAGAGAGCAACTTGCAGCGTTGGTTGATCGAACGACCAACTGAGGACCCGGCCGGACCATGTGCCAAGCAGGGCACGACTCTTTCCGACCGTTGCGACCTTAACCGGTAACGAGTCGGCCGAGACCTTTTGGCGAAGCTTTCCCTCAGCGGACCAGCACTTGGCTGTGTTGTCACGGCCAACGCTGAAGAAATCCCCCGAGGGTGTCCGCTGAAGATCAAGCACGCCGCCGGGATGCGCCGTCCATTGGCGTAGCCGTTTGCCAGTGTGCATATCCCAAAGCCGAACTGTGCCGTCGGCACCACCGGTGAGGCAGGTGTCTCCATCGGCTGACCAGGCGATGGAGGTGACGGCCCCCTGGTGGCCTCGCAGGGTGTGCAGAAGCTGAGTGCTCTCGGTCTCCCAGACAAACACATTGCCGGCACGATCGGCCGTTGTGAAGATCAGGCCCTCGGGGCTAAAGCGGGCATCCAAGATCCAGTCGGTGTGCTTGGTCAGTGTGCCGCGAGTTCGGCCCGATGCGACCTCGATGATTTTCACCACTCGGTCAGGACCTCCTAACAGAACGGTCTGACCATCTGGGCTCAGATCAGCGGCCAGGACCACATCGAACTCATCACCCAACTCTTGCACTCGCTTGGCTGACAGAAGATCCCAGAGGATGACTTTGCCCGATTCAGCATGCGTCCCACCGGATGCAAGCAATTGCTTGCTGTCAGAGCGAAATCGGAGTTGAAAGACCTCTCCCTCGGGAAAGGGAAGGACTCCGCGAAGCTGGCCATTTGCCAGATCGAAGATCAGCACTTGCAGTTGACCACCTAGGGCCGCCCACTTTCCCGAAGGCGAGACCGCCAGGGCCGTCACCGGAGCAGGGCGAGCACCACGCAAGACAGGACTGACAGCGAGTCCTCCCAGCCGACTCGATGCCGATTCGGTTGCGATCCCTTTGGGCTTGCCGGGTTGGAACTTGGCCGGCTGCTGTTTGAGCGGTTCAGCCTTGAGCGGTTCAGCCTTGAGCAGTTCAGCCTTGAAAGGTTCAGGCCTGTCCACCAAGGAGTCCACCGTTGCCTTGGCTGTCTTGAAAGTGGCTTCATCTGACTGAGTCTGGTCTGGCTGAGTCTGGTCTGGCTGAGTCTGGTCTGGCTGAGTCTGGTCTGGCTGAATCTGGTCTGGCTTGGCCATTGTTGCCTGAGCCTGAGCCGGATCAGCCTGAGCCGGATCAGCCTGAGCCAGATTTGGCTGACGCTTGGTTGGTGTCACGTCGACGGGCGTCTCAGGCAGTCCTGTTTTGATCCAAGTCTCCACGACCTGGAGAATATCCTCGCCGAGCCGATCCTTACCCGGGGGCATCGACGGCTCTTGTTCATGGGTCATGCACAGATACAAGATGCTATCAGCGGGGTCGCCCTTGACGAGGACAGAGCCAGAGGATGAACCCTCAAGCACGCTCTGGTAGGAAGAAAGATCGAGTCCTGCTTTAGCGCGGCTGCCACGATGGCATGATTGGCAATAGTTGCGAAAGATCTTATGAATATGTGTCTGATAGGTGATTGGCTGGGATCCTTGAGCAACAAGGCCCATCACAAGGACACAACCGGCCACGCAGTGCTGCAGCAATCGCTGAGGGAACATAGAATTCTACCCAAAGGAACTTCGCGCTTTCCGACTAATGGTTGAAAATGAACTCTTTGGAGTTCAACATAGCCCAAAAGATATCATGGAGCGCCTGCACCTGGTCCTTACTCTGGGAAACCAACGCTTGCAATTCTCTTTGTTCTTCTGCTGTGGGCCGGCGGCTGAAACAAAGGATGGAAAGGTGCTCGATCACCTCAGCAGGAGTTTTCCCTTCGCGTAGTAACTTTGTGACCAACCGGCCTTGGGCGATCTTCTCGTTGGTGGTCTCACCATTGAGTAAGTGAAACGCCTGGGAGAGAGTCGGCTCGACGTCGACTTCGCAGGAGCAGACCGTCTGCCGGGGGGCGCGTCCGAAGGTCGAGAGGAAATAATTGCTCACAGCCCCGTCGGCAATCTGCACACTGCGGGCACCTTCAGGCAGACGGGCAAAGCGGTCTTGGGTGGCGGTAATCTGGGAGATGCTGTCCAGCAAGACTTCCGCACGGATGCGGCGGACGTGGGCTCTGGAGAAGTTGTGAAAATCGTCTTGGTTGGTTTCGTTGGCTTGCGTGCAGAGCTGATAGGTCCGTGAGAGGCAAATCTCACGCACCAGGGACTTGAGATTGTACTTGGACTGTTTGAGTCGAGCAGCAAGTTCTTCTAACAACTCTGGGTTCGAGGGAGGGTTGCTGATGCGAACATCATCCACAGGGTCCACGATGCCCCGACCAAAATGATGGGCCCAAATCATATTGGCCAAATGCTTGGCCAAATACGGGTTATCATCAGAAGACACCCAGTCGGCAAGGACCTCTCGGCGGCTCTTACCGTCGATATCCGGCGTGGCACCACCAAGGAATTTTGGAGCGACCACCCGATTATCGACGATATGGTAAACTTCACCTTCTCCTTTGCTGTGGACGATGTATTCCCGAGGATCTCGGGACTGCTTGAATCCAATTTGGCTGAAGAAAGCGGTGAAGCCGTAATAATCATCCATCGTCCAGCGATCGAAAGGATGATTGTGACACTGAGCACACTGAATCCTCATCCCCAAAAACGACTGGGCCACATTTTCTGCCAGTTGAGGTGGGTTGGGCTCCATCTGAAAGTAATTCGTCGGCGGGCTATCAAAAGTCCCCCCCTCAGCCGAGATGACCTCGCCGATGATCTCATTGAGCGGGACCTCTCCGGCGATTCGCTGCCGAAGCCAATTGTGAAACCCAAAGAGCGCCTTGTAACTGACCTGATTGGCCGTGCGGATCTTCAACAGCTCGCCAAACTTCATCGTCCACAGATCGACAAACTCCTCTCGCGAGAGCAGTTCATCGACCAACTTGGCCCGCTTCTGCGGAGAGGGGTCAGCCAAAAACCTCTCGTATTCCTGGCGAGTCGGCAAAATCCCTGCCAAATCGATAAACACCCGGCGCAAAAAGCGTTCGTCGCTGCAAACCTCGGAAGGGGCGATACGCAGCTTGCGAAGCTTTTGATGCACGAGCCTGTCGAATTCATGATATTCTTGAGCTTGCCAGGGAGTACTTTGGTGTTCACTTGATAAGGTGATCACGGGAATGCCTTCTGTGAAGGTTGCAAAACGTGCCATCACAAAGGATTCGCCGCCAGTGCCCGCTGTGACCAAGCCGTCTTGGGCAACCTCGGCACAGGAGTCGTTATTGCTCAAGAAGGTGGCCAAGTGGGTCACATCACGCGTCGTCCCATCGGAGTATGTCGCTCGGACCACCAGTTGTTGTGTTGTGCCGGAGCCGGCCAGCACGGCGTTTGGTGGCAGAATCTCGATTTCCGTCGGCGAGGCGACTTCTGCTTGGTCATCGCCTGCACCTTCGCTCAGCCAGCGATGCAATGTCGCATAATGCGGACTCTCATCGGAAAATCTTTGGCCACCTGTGTGAGGAGCTTCGCCAATGGCCTTGGTCAGCAACAAGCTGGCCTCGGGCCGGGCTAAATTGATGCGACGGCCTACTAATTGCCGGGTCAGGCGAAAATGATCACCCTTCGGATCAAAACCATAGAGTGATAGGCGAAAACCATCTTTGCCACGGGCGGCTCCATGGCAGCGACCAGAGTTGCAGCCGGCCTTGCTCAGCACAGGCATCACATCCAACCGAAAGCTGATCGGCGGATCGTCGCTTGCTGCTTGGACCGACACCTTGGCGCTTAACATCCTCCCGGCAGCGTTGACCTGCAGCGTCGTCTGGCCATCACCAACAGGAATGATCTTTCGTCCTTCCACGCGAGCAATCGAGGTGTCCGTGATTGTCAAGTCGACTTCTTGAAGATCCAGGGTGAGACCCTCGGCGGTCTGCTGCTGCAGGACGACCGTCTGAAAGTCTCGCTTTCCCTCAAGACGAATCTCCGAGGGATAGAGCCGCAGTCGGTCTTCGGCGCTGGCGGCCGAACACATCAGTAAGATCAAAAAAAATCTCATGATTCTTGATTCTCAGAAAGCTTCATGAGGACCGAAAATCATCAGTCCGTTCTGGGTTTGGTTCGGTTGCCCCCAGATGGATCGCTTCTTGATGATCGCTTGAGCCAATCCCTGGCTGGTCAATCGGGGGCTTTGTCAGGTGGCGTGGCTAGGGAGCTTTGTCTCTGCTGTTGCCGCAAGATCTGTAACCGGCTGAGAGTTTGCCGGGCTTGTTTGCCTTCAGCCAAGACCTCCAGCACGCCGCCGCGACCCAAAAAGTGGGTCACCTGGCCGCCTGCTTCTGCAACGGTCAGCTCAACAAACAGTGTGTTGTGAATCGATGCTGGTGTCTCCAGGCCCACAGTCACCGGAAAGGTGATGCGAGTTTCGTCACCCCTCAGGGCGATCTCGCCAGCTCGGACGTACTTGGGAAGACCTTGCAGCCGAGCCATCGCGGATCCTGGGATCTGCTTGTTCCAATGGAGTTGGCAGGTGACCTGAGTATCTTGGCCTTGTTCGGTGACCGCCTGGTTCACTTCCAGTGAGAGATAGGGCCGAAGGATGTTCAGGTCAAAAGGCGCCGAGGACACGAAGACGTCTTGGCCGTCAACCGAGCCCTTTCCTACCATGACCAACTCCCAGGAACGTGGTTGGATTTGATCCGTTGAGGTGATGGGGAAGATCGCAGTGTCCTTCCCAGTAGGGATCCGCACGCCATCTTCGGGAACTTCAACCCAAGGAGGGAGAACCGGCAGACTTAAAGAGATCTCACCGTCAAAATCTTGGCGGCGACGGACTTGGACCTTCAGGGCCAAACGGCCATCCTGGACAAGCGGGACCTTCGGAGGCGTGACATCCAGCTCAAAGGGTGCTGACTCAGTCACCACCAGCGGAATGCGATCCACCTCGGTGGCGTGATAAATTGTTTGCCGCGGCGGGCCAAAGGTCAGCCCGATTCGTTGCTTCAATGTCCCATAAATCAAGCCAGCATCGGTCTTGGCCCGCCCCGTGATGTTGATCAACCCTCGTGACAGCGGAGCCTCGGAGGTTGCTTCGAAGACGACGTAGCCAAGATGGGAGCCTGACTCGATTGTCTGAGAGGAGACGTTCACCCCCAGTGGGAGGCCGCTGAAGTCCAGCTCAATCGGACCTGAGAAGCCCGACCGTCGAGCGGTTACCATCAAGGCAAAGCGACTTCCTCGGGCTACCGCAATCGCCTGCCGCTGTTGTTGCCGGCGATCTGAGAGGACAGGAACGGCAAGCTCCAAAGAAGGACGCACTCGAAGAAACTCCACACGGTAAACGTAGTCTTTTCCGCCACGGCGAAGGTGATCACGGACCCAAAGCGTGTACTGTCCATCGGCCGGAACAACAAAACGAAAAACGCTGTCGTGGTCGGCCCCATCGTCGTTTCGGACCACTTCACGACCATCTGGCCCAACGATGGAGACTACCGTGTCTGCTGGTGAGCCGAGACGGGCGGCAAAAGTCTGCACGCTGAACTGCTCGCCCGCTCGGGCGGTCAACCGAAACGCGTCTTGATCACCCTGGCTTTGCAGAATGCCATTGAGAGCAAAAGGCGGCCTCAAGTCCGTCGGAGTGGCTGCTTTCGGGCTATCGTTGGGCTCCAGTTCCAACACGTTGGCACAGTCTGAGACCCGGAGAAGAACCGGAGAGGGGGACGTGCCCTGACCATCTTCCGCAAAGAGCTGAAAATAGTCCTCGCCCTGGTCGGGCAAAGCAACCACCTGACGAGCAGGGCCAGCCGGATCTCCGATGAGCTGGACGGTCTGCTCGCTTCCAGGCTGGCCGCCTGCCGGGTAGGCGACCATCGGACGGGGGTGGCTGCCGATGTGCAGTTGGTAGACGGAGTCCAAATCCCCACCAAAAGCGGCCTCACGAATCTGAACGGTGTACCGGCCGGCTTGCGGGGCGACAATCGAGACGATGGGATCTTGTTTCAGCAAGGCGGTATCGTCACAACTGGCCAGCTGCTGACCTTGAGAATCCAACACCGCCAGCCAAAAATCGGAAAGATATCCGCCCATCCGAATCCCGACGACCTCGGCCGACAGTCGCTGGCCCTTGGTGAGGGTCACCTGAAAGTGATCGACATCACCTTGGTCGATGCGGCCGTGGATGGTCCTGCCCAGTTCAATCCGCTGTGCTGAGGCCAACTTGCTGTTCGGCTCGATCTCTTGAATATGTTGATAGGGCCCGATGTGGATTGTGCGGAGCTCGCTGACTCCCTGTCGGGTAACCAGCCGCAGCGTATGTTCTCCGAGGGGACAGTCTTGAGCGCTTTGCAGGGTGATCTCTGCAGTGGTCGAGTCAATCGACCGCAGCGACTTCACGGTCAGTCCCGGTCGATAGAACAGTACGTCCTGCAGATCGGTCAGCTGTTCTCCTTGGCAGCGAAGCGAAAAGGTCGTTCCCTGTTGACCGCCAGGCTGATCGATCCGGTCCAACCGGGGACTCTGAGCCAAGACGGAGGTCGCCGTCAACAGGAAACAGGCCAGCACCAAACCGACCAACAGCAACCAGGCTGGACTGAGCTGGACGAACCCAGGCCGGAGCGGCCCGTTCCCAGAACCGGGGTAACGACCAAACTCGGGGCTGATTTTCTTCACAAAAGACATGTCCACAGGTGAGAAGGGCCGAAATCGGAACAGAGGATTTCCTGCCAAGATACGTGAGTGAGTCTCAACTAAGTATTCGACCCAAGGCGATTGCCTGCCCTTGTTTGTGATCACCAACGGGGTGTCCAGCCAACTCAGGGAGTGCAGCCTGATGAGGAACCCCTCTGAGCAGCAAGAGCGAGTCTCAGGCGATCAAATCACCGACGACCTCGCCTCCGTCGACGATCTCCAGAGGGCGATTGCCGGGGGCCATCAGCTCCTTGCGGGGGTCGATGCCCAACTGCTGGTAGATCGTGCAGGCAAAATCCTCAGGCGAAGTGGGATTTTGTTGTGGTTCGGCTGCGATCGCGTCAGACGCTCCGTGGACGTAACCTCTCTTCAACCCGCCTCCGGCCAGAACCGTGCTAAAGACACGCGGCCAGTGATCGCGTCCTGCCCCGGCGTTGACCATCGGCGTGCGACCGAACTCCGAGCAGAGGATCACCATGGTCTTCTCCAGCATCCCTCGTTGGTCCAGGTCGCCGATTAAGGCGGCAAAGGCCTTGTCGAAAGGGGGCAGCTGGCGGAGGGTTGTGCGAAAGTGATACGTATGGGTATCCCAAGATCCGTAAGAAACGGAGACAAAACGCACACCTGCCTCAATCAGACGACGGGCGATCAGCAAGCGAGCCCCTGCGGAATTTCTGCCATACTGTTGCTGCACTTGCCGAGGTTCGGCCTGGATATCGAAGGCTGCCACGGCCTCTTTGGAGCTGAGCACGGAATAGGCCCTCTGGTAGAAGGACTCCATGGCAGCAATTTCGTCGTCATTTTCGGTTGTGCGAAAGTGCCGATCGACGACTTCCAGAGTCCGCTGGCGGTTCTGGAAACGTTGTGCGTCCACTCCTTCGGGCAATGAGAGGTCACGAACCTTGAAACTCCGGCGACCGGGATCGCTGCCCAGAGTAAACGGCCCATAGGCGGAGCTGAGATAGCCGCTGCCCGAGTAGGGGCTGGTGAGATTCGGCACACACACATACGGCGGCAGGGCGGTGCGTGGTCCCATTTCGTGGGAGACCAGGCTTCCCATGCTGGGATAGACAATCGCCGGGCTGGGGCGATATCCGGTGATCATATTATGCGTGCCACGCTCGTGGGCTGCTTCGGTGTGAGTCATCGAGCGAATAATCGACAATCGATCGGCCACCTTAGCGGTCTCGGCCATCATCTCAGAGAAACGCACGCCAGAGATCGCTGTTGGGATCGAGTCGAATTCCCCACGGTATTCCACCGGGGCGGCGGGTTTCGGATCGACGAACTCCTGGTGGGCAATCCCTCCGGGGAGATAGATTTGAATGACCGAATGGCAAGCCGGCTCCTTCCCACTTTCGGAGCCGTCGGCCTGCTGGCGAAACAAATCCCCCAAGGTCAAACCAAATCCGGCTAAGGCCCCCACCTGCAAGAAGTCCCGACGACCAAACTGCCCAGGGATTCCAGAGACCCTTCGAGGCATCTGAGGCTTCATCATGAGATCAATCCGCTTATCGCTTGAAGTGAGGAATCGCGAGAGGGGCCTACTTCGACTGTTCCAGAACGTGACAGAAGTCCAACCTGTCGGGCCCTCAGCAGGTTCATGCAACCGTTCATGCAACAACATATGGGTGGGCAACGGCCACATCTGGGACAGCCCAACTTTTGAGGTTGAGGAACATCTTGGCTCGTCCGGCACAGCGGAAAGGCTGGTCGATCAACAGTTGCCAAATCACCGGTCGTTCCGGCGGCTCGCGTTGTTGGCCGAGCAAGGATTTTCCGAGGGGAGCAGTAGAAGGGGGCGATTTGACGCAACGAAGATCGAATTTCGCAAAAGATGACAATCACCGCGTTTTCGGTGCGGCGGCCCGTCCCTCAAATGTGACTTCCAACATGGGATGCAGATCGACTTCTTTCCAATCCGAGGAATAGAAATCCCAGCCGTTGCTGCCGGTGTTGACAAAGACCCAGCCATGATTGGGCTCGCCATCGACCCACTTTTGCACTGTCGCGGTCACATTGAAGCGGACCGATTGCTTATCCATATTGATCTCACCAAAGGTAAAACCATCTCGGACGGTGCTGGCCTCTTGATTGTCAACACTGATGCCATTGGCCATCCCGTCCCAGGTGGCCGCCGGGGTCCAGGGAATCAACAACCGGTGGACATGACAGGTCGTCCCCGGATCAAAAGCAACCACCGTCAAAGTTGCCGAAACAACCCGAACGTTTTTGGGAATCCGGTTCGGCCCTTCGCCAAAGACCTCATCAAACCGTAATAAGACTTGGCTCTCGCCACCCCCGTTGTTCCCATCGACGGTCATTGTCCCTTGACGTACCAGCGATTTGGTTGGAGCAATCTCCCAAATCTCCACATCAAGCGTGCCCTGGTAACCATTGACCCCAGCCCGAAACGAAACGGTCTGAGCCTGGGGGCCCGATGAAACCTCAACAGCAGCCCCTTTTTCGCCAGCGGGCGTGACCGGCTCACCATTGGCTTGTGGGGCAGGGGATGGGCCGCTCCCCGGAGAATCACTGGAGGCAAGCTGAGCGATCCGAATGCCAGAAAAAGGATACGATCGTGAGGTGCTTCCCAAGTCGAGATCAACCTCCCCGGACATCTTGTCGCCCTGGAGATCGCAAGTGAAAGTCGCCACCACCGGCGTGGAGAAACGTTGAGTGTTGACCACCACCGTCAGCACGTTGCCTTTCAGTTTCGCTGAGGTGACTCGGCTACGTCGACCTTCGTTTTCGTAGAGCCCCTCCAGCCGGCCGTCCCGGCTTTGCAGCGTGAAGTAGGCGGTGTAGATTTCGCCTCCCCCGTCGATGCGGATCTTCCACTTGCCCAAAGGTTGAGCCACTTCAGCTTTCTTGGCCACCTCGTCCGCTTGTGTGAACACCGCCAGCGGGGGTGGCCCAAGAAAACCGCTCAAGGCAACAGCTCCCGCCAGTCCAAGGGGCATCATCCGAGCCAAACCCCTTCCGATGAGCGAGGTGACCTTTTCGGCGGATTGCTGAGTTGACATGCTTGCCACTGGGATTGCTCTCTGCCAATCGTTCTTTGTCGATCTTTGCTTTGTCGAGCTTTGCTCTGTCGATCGTTCTTTGTCGAGCTTTGTTCTCTTCAGAAGATTCGCCAGGGCGAAGAAACTCATGAGTGAAGTCTGCGCGAAGAAAAGAGCTGCTGGGGGGGGTACACGCTGAACTTGGGATGCCCTTCTCCTGCCTTCATGATGACCAGCAGAATCTCAGAACCGTGAGGATACCTCCGGCGTTGTCGAATTGCAATTCGCTGTACGTCTCATTCCCCGAAAAAATGCCAGTGTTTTCCAGGGAGACTCAACGGGTGCCAGGAGCGTTTTTGGTGAGAATTCACCGGGGGTGAGATTGCTCTAAGATAGAACCTACTCACCACTCATTTCGCGAGCGTGGTCTTCTTGGACTTTCTTGGCCTCCTGTTGCAGCTTCTGAGGATCCTCGGTCCGTGAAGAGCTGGAACATCCGGCTCCAAGCAACACCAATGAGAAGCTGACGACGCTGAAGAGGAGCTGACGGATCAAGCTGGTCATGATAGTTACCGAAAGGGAAGGTGTCGTGGCTCCAAGGAAGCCCCAAGGTACGAAGATTCGACGTTGGGAAGCTGAGTCTGATTGGTTTCCTGAAAAGCGTTCAACCACCAACACTGCCCAACCCAGCAATCCAGGCTTCCGTGGGTCGCCCTGGGGGAAGATCTCCTCTGAGGTTCAGGAGAAACCTCCCAAAAGTGCGTAGTCCGGTTGTTCCGGCGAGCTCCGTCGAGGCTGGTTCTGGCGGTTGAGCTGGCCCTCATCGCCCGCAGACAAAGAGGGTTGGGATCGGAGAGAAGCCCCAACGGCTGGGAAATCGTCCGCTCACCCGATCCTCATGGGTTGCCTGCCTACTGGGGGAGTTGGAAGACCTCTCGCCCCGAGCGGCTCCCAGCAGCGGCCCAGGTCGGGCCATCAACACCTTCTGAGACAAAACGCACGCTGCCGTCGCAGAACACGGCGTTGACCCCACCGGTGTGATAGCTGCTGGCAGGAGTGACCAGATCCCACCAATCTCCGGGCCGCCAGCAGGTGCTGTTGGGGGGGAGCAAATGGTTGTACCAACCACGCCAGATGTTCCCCTCAGTCCAAGGGTAACCTCGGTATCGCCAGCTCCCACTCCAGGGGATACTGGCTGTGGTCCAGTCCTTGGACAAAAAGGCCGCCCGTGCGGCAACCGGATCATTGGGCGAGGGAGGGCTGCCAAACTCGAAACAATCTGTCTTCGGATCAATGGAGCTGCTGCTGTCGTACAGCCCGTTGCGGACCTCGGCGAAGGCGGTGGTATTGCTGGTGCCATCGCGAATTTGATCCACCCGCAAGGCCCTCAGACGCGGTTGTCCCTGGTATTCGACCGCCAGACCAAAGATGCCATCCCACCCCTTGGCCGTCACCTTCCAGGTTCCTGAGTTCCCGTGATAACTGGTAAAACCAAATGATGTGCTGTCTCCTTGCTGAGGATCCGAGGGGCAGAGGAACAGCTTGATCTTTTGACCCATGGCTGCCTGGTTTTCTGGCGTTGCGTAGGGTCCTCGCTCCAAATCGAAGAGAAGATAAGCGTTGGTTTGCTCAACGTAAGGCAGCAGCTGAGCGTTGGGACTGTACCCCCACTCGCCCCATGGCAGTGTGCAACCGGTGGGCAGCTTGCCCAGTTGCGCCTCATGATTCAGCAGGGCCAAGCCCAACTGCTTGAGGTTGTTCTTGCACTCCGTTCGCCGCGCAGCCTGCCGAATGCTTTGCACAGCAGGCAAGAGCAAGCTCATCAAAATCCCGATAATCGTAATCACGACCAGCAGCTCAACAAGCGTAAATCCTGGCCGGAAGCGAGGTGAGGTCATCACGCATCACCAAAAGATGAGACAATAGGAACTTGAGGAAAATAGGACCACCGATCGTCACAATTCATCCTGAAATAACCAGATTGACAGCATTGACTCTGAGTGTCGTCGAACTGTCAACTCTTCCCCTTGTTCGGGGGGATTTGTTGCGGCTCGCCTCGGCTCTCGGGTGAGGTGTTTGCCAGGAGTTCAGAAATCCTCACCACAGATGTGCTCCTTCGGCCGATAGGAGAGGATGCCTTGCGCTTGTCCGTCGACGGATTCGATGATTCTCCTCTGAACACCTTAGGGAGTCTGTTGTGGTCCACACCTGTTCCTCCCCTCCAGAGCAGCTGGTCGGTCTTCCGCTGTTTCTCATGCTGGCTTTTGCTGGATGTGTTGCTCACTTCTCGGCCCAGCTTGCCAGCAGCCAAAGCCCGCAGACGCGCGTTCTTCAACGGGCCGCGCCCTCAACTGCAGAGATCCCTTTGGAATCTCCTTTGACACAGCAGACCCTTCCTTCGACCTTGCCGGCCAATCCCGGGGAGTTCAACCACCCCTTGTCTCGGGAGGCTGCTTCATCTGACCAGTCCCATCCGCAGACCTTACAGCGGCTCCTCCCGGATCCACCACGCGGACCCAACCAACCGCTTCCTGTGATTACGGCTTTGGCTGTCTCCCCGGATGGACGCTGGCTGGCCACCGCTGGTGACGATCACTTGGTGCGGATCTGGGATCGACAGACAGACAGGCTGATCCGTACACTCCGCGCTCATCGGGACTGGGTCCGCGCTTTGCAGTTTCATCCCGATGGACGAACACTGGCTTCCGGCGGAGATGACCGGCAAGTTTATCTCTGGGATGTGGTGACCGGGAGGCTGCTTGGAGAGCTGCCGGGCCTTGTCGCGGCGGTGCGTACTCTGGCGTTTCATCCGGCCCCGGGAGGCCGTGGCCTTCTGGCGGTGGCTGGGTTTGGCCAAGACATACGTGTGTATCACTCGGACACTCGGCAGTTGGTGTTGCAGCTGGATGCCGGCACCACTGATGTCCACGCGTTGCGTTTCAGTCCGGATGGGACCAAGTTCGCCACAGCCGGCCGCGGTGGGACCATCCGTCTGTGGAGTGTGGACAATCGTGGTGCCCTCCCGCTGATCCGCCTCGACCGCCAATGGCCCACAGGCAGACGCCGAGTTCGCGCACTGGCCTTCTCCACCGATGGGCGTCTGTTGGCCAGCGGCGGTGATGCTCGGGAGGTGGTTGTGTGGCAATGGGAAGGGGCCCGACCGCTGGCACGTTTGCCGATCCGTGCCGGTGGAGTTCCGGCCTTAAGGTTCTGTGGCAAACGCCTGCTGGCTGTCGGCAGCACCGATAATCGGCTGCGGCTCTGGAGCCTGAACAGCCTTGAGCCGACATCCGGAACAAGAGCCGGATCAACAGCCGGATCAACAGCCGGCTCAACAATCGCATCAACCGCCCAAGAGATCCCTGGGCCGATCGTCCTCGAGGGGCACAACGGAAGCGTGGCCAGCATCGACTACGATTCAGCTCGAGGCGAACTCATTACCGGTGGGTTTGATTGCACTGTGCGGATCTGGCCTTTGAGGGGCCAGACCGTCGCCAGCAAGCCGATCTCAAGCAGACAGTAACCAACGACAGTACTGACCGATGAGAGACCCGATCAAGAGATGGTTCTCGCGAGACGAATTCATCCGCTGAGAATTCCATGCATTCTCGTCAGCCTGGTCAACAAGGAGGTTGAACCATGGGATTGTTTCGTCTGTTGGCTCAGCTTGTTCGCTCACCCCGCCGAGAACCGCAGAAGTCAGACGAACTCTCCAAGGGTACTTGTTCGGGGCGATCTGGGCGAAAAAGCCCGGCGAGGCGATCCTTCCGCTATGAGCTGTTGGAACGGCGTGAGATGCTCAATGCCGATCCGTTGAGCTTTGGCGCGGTCTATCTCGAAGATGCGACGCTCGGCGGGACAGACGAGTCTCCGCCCGGAGATTTGCTGGAGGTGACCTTTCAGGGCGGTGCTCAGGGAACACAGCTGACCGAACTGACCGTCGAGCTGAACCCCGGTGGTGGACCCTTGGTTGGTGGCGACCGGTTCTTTGACACAGCCCCAGGTGGGGGAGGGACCTCTGGTTATGTTCCCCTCTCGGTCGTCAGCGCCGAGGGAATCGACTCCGTTCAGATTCACCAGAGTAATCAGGAACTTGATGGGGCCACCACCCTGACGATCTCACTGGTCGGCTTTGAGGCTGGCGATCGCTTGGTGCTCGGTTTCGACAACGACGAGCTCGGCGATGGGACTACCACACCGACGGTCGAGGGAATCGAGTTCCAGGGATCCACGATCACCGGTACCTTCGCCGCAGAGACCTACGAGGATGAAACCCTCACAGGGACCTTTCTCGATCAATACGATTTGTCGGGAACCAATCTCGACCTTCCCCCAGACAGCTATGTGCCTCCGGCGACCGTTGACGCCCGTGACTTCACCGCAGGAGCGATTGCACAAACTAACCAAACTCCTCTGCCGATTTCTCTGAGCGGACGTGTCTTTGACGATCTGAACGTCAATAACCAGCTGGACGCTGGTGAGCAGGGAGTTGGCGGGGTCACGCTGACACTCCAAGAGTTCGACGGAACCAACTACGTCAACCAGGCAACGACCACAACTGACCAAACCGGACATTATGAGTTTGAGGGCCTCCTGCCCGGACAGTATCGGGTTGTCGAAACTCAGCCAGATGGTTACTTCAGCGTGGGCGCGACAGCCGGCCAAGTCGAGGGTGACCCCAGGGGTGTTGTTGAATCGCCCAATGTCATCAGTGAAGTCAGTTTGGTGGGCGGCGAGCACAGCCAAGGGAACAACTTCGCGGAGGCTTTGCCGGGGTCCCTTGGTGGCTCTGTCTTCCACGATGCCAACAGCAACGGCATCTTCGATGACGGAGAGTCTGGAATCAGCGGCGTCCAGGTGACTCTCCTTGACGACGCTGGTCAGACAGTGGCCACAACAACGACAGACGCCGAGGGGGGCTACCTTTTTGACGACCTCAGCCCGGGAACTTACACCCTCGTCCAGACCCAGCCGGTTGGTTTTCTTGATGGGCTTGATGTGGCGGGCTCGGCTGGTGGCTTCGCGGAGAATCCCGGTGACCAGATTAGCAACATCTCGCTGGCTTCTGGCACCCAGGCTGTCGACTACAACTTTGGAGAGCTGGTTCCTGCCAGCATTTCTGGGCAGGTTCATGCTGATCTTGATGGCGACTGTGTTCTCGATCCCGGGGAAACACCGTTGGAAGGCGTCACCATCGAGCTGCTTGACGATCAGGGTGCCGTGATCGATGTCACCACGACGGGAGCCGACGGAACTTACACCTTTGAAGACTTGTTGCCAGGGGTCTACTCCGTCCGAGAAGTTCAGCCGGACGGATTGTTTGATGGCAACGACCATGTCGGCGACGCAGGAGGAACTCTGCTGGGCAACGATACCATCTCAGGAATTGTTCTCGGCAGCGGCCAACAAGCAACCGGATACAACTTCTGCGAAGTTCCTCCCGCGGGTCTCAGCGGAAGCGTTTATCTCGACTCCAATAACGATGGAGCACGCAACGTCGGCGAAAGCGGGCTCAGCGGTGTCACTCTCGAACTGCGAGATGCCGCAGGCAACCTGGTTGCCACAACCACCACCGATCCAAGCGGCAGCTACACCTTTGAAAACCTCACTGCTGGCGAGTACACCATCACCGAAATCCAACCACCCGGTCTTTTCGACGGCCTTGACACGGTTGGCTCAGCAGGTGGAGTCGCTGCCAATCCGGGCGACCAGATCAGCGAGATTACTCTGGGTGCCGGAGTTCACGCTGTCGGCTACGACTTCGGCGAGTTGGCCCCGGCAAGCATCAGCGGTACTGTCCACGCTGATCTGGATGGCGACTGTGTGTTGGATCCTGGGGAGACGCCTCTGGAAGGTGTGACCATTGAGCTGCTTGATGCCCAGGGAGACCTCCTGCAGACAACAACCACCGACGCAGCGGGTTTCTACTCGTTTGAGGACTTGCCACCAGGAACATACGGCATCCGGGAGGTCCAACCCGACGGGCTGCTCAACGGCGCTGCCCAAGTCGGATCGGCAGGTGGAACAGTCAACGGTGATACCATCACCGGGATCACCGTCGGCTCAGGCCAACAAGCCATCGGGTATCACTTCTGTGAGGTGCCGCCAGCGTCTCTCTCCGGTGATGTGTACGTTGATACCAACGACAACGGGCAAATCGATCCTGGGGAGACGGGCGTCGCAGGAGCCATCGTGGAGCTGCTGGATGAGCAAGGCAACTTGGTGGCCAGCACAACAACCGACAGCACAGGGTCTTATAGCTTTGAAAACCTCGGTCCAGGTGAGTACAGCCTTACTCAAGTTCAGCCAACGGGGCTTTTTGATGGTCAGGACACACCAGGGACCGCAGGAGGCACAGCGCTGAATCCTGGGGACCAGATCACCGGGGTGATGTTAGGCGCCGGTGTGGAAGCGACCGGTTACAACTTCGGCGAGTTGGCCCCGGCAAGCATCAGCGGTATTGTCCATGCTGATCTGGATGGCGACTGTGTGTTGGATCCTGGGGAGACGCCTCTGGAAGGTGTGACCATTGAGCTGCTTGATGCCCAGGGAGACCTCCTGCAGACAACAACCACCGACGCAGCGGGTTTCTACTCGTTTGAGGACTTGCCACCAGGAACATACGGCATCCGGGAGGTCCAACCCGACGGGCTGCTCAACGGCGCTGCCCAAGTCGGATCGGCAGGTGGAACAGTCAACGGTGATACCATCACCGGGATCACCGTCGGCTCAGGCCAACAAGCCATCGGGTATCACTTCTGTGAGGTGCCGCCAGCGTCTCTCTCCGGTGATGTGTACGTTGATACCAACGACAACGGGCAAATCGATCCTGGGGAGACGGGCGTCGCAGGAGCCATCGTGGAGCTGCTGGATGAGCAAGGCAACTTGGTGGCCAGCACAACAACCGACAGCACAGGGTCTTATAGCTTTGAAAACCTCGGTCCAGGTGAGTACAGCCTTACTCAAGTTCAGCCAACGGGGCTTTTTGATGGTCAGGACACACCAGGGACCGCAGGAGGCACAGCGCTGAATCCTGGGGACCAGATCACCGGGGTGATGTTAGGCGCCGGTGTGGAAGCGACCGGTTACAACTTCGGCGAGTTGGCCCCGGCAAGCATCAGCGGTATTGTCCACGCTGATCTGGATGGCGATTGCATTCAGGATGACGATGAAATCGGCGTTGCCGGGGTGACGGTCCAATTGCTCGGCGCTGACGGTCAGGTGCTGCAGACGACCACAACTGACGAGAACGGACTTTACTCCTTCGAAGAGCTGCCGCCAGGGACTTACGGAATTCAGGAAATTCAACCTGACGGATTCTTCCATCAGTCTGAGAACATCGGCACAGCCGGGGGAACGGTGACTGGGCAGGATCTGGTGACGGAAATTTTCTTGGGATCCGGCCAGCAAGCCACCGGTTACAACTTCTGCGAAGTGCCACACTCCAGCATTGAAGGGGTGGTTTTCCAAGATGGCCAGACCATCGTCATCCAGCAGGGTGAGATCCCGGATGTGGCCTCGCAGCGTGACGGCCAGTTGACGCCCGACGACACCCCGCTGGCTGGTGCTGTGGTGATGCTCACCGATGAAAATGGTGAGGTCATCACAGGTGCCGATGAGCAGCCGATCGTGGCGGTGACCGACGCCCAGGGGCAGTTTCGGTTTGATGCGTTACACGCGGGGACCTACGGTTTGGTCCAGGTCCAACCGCTTGGATACGAGGACTGGTTGGAAACACCTGGAGATGCTGGGGGGACAGCGTTGAATCCAGGCGATGAGATTCTTGGGATTAACTTGGCCGCTGGCCAACAGGCATCGGGTTATTGGTTCAGCGAGGTTCTGACAGAATCGGAGTGTTGTGATAACACCCAAGTGCTGCCGCCTTTTGGTGGTAGCACGACGACGCTTGTGCCCACTTTTGGCGGGTCGAATATTCCTGTTCCCGTTCCTGGTGGCCTCGGAGGGGGGATCGCCCAAACGGCCCCAGCGGCTTCCTCGGCAGGTTACTTCTTGCCTTTGCCGGCCTTTGAGGAGCCAGCTGCCGAGGGGGGCAGCGGAGGCGGCGGGGGTGGGGGCTATTCCTGGCACTTGAGTGTGATCGATGGAGGCCATCCGCGTGGTGACGCGTTGGCCCAGGGGTTGTTGGGAGCGGGCCAGCAGTGGACGCAGCTGACGGCCGCTGAGTTGGCAGCCAGCAACTGGAACGCTCAGCAACTCGACGCTGGGCACTGGATTCTGCCGACTCCGCTGGAGTCCGCTGGTCAAACCGGAACCCAACTGCCTGTGGCCAACGCCCGGTCTGTCGTCTTTGGGATGTCGGGGGCTGTGCCTGTCTCTGGCGATTTTGATGGCGATGGGGTGGATGATGTCGGTGTCTTCTATCAAGGAGAATGGTACATCGACCTCAATGCCAACGGTCAGTGGGACGAAGGCGACCTGTGGGCGAAGCTGGGCCGGCCCGAAGATCAGCCGGTCACAGGCGACTGGAACGGCGATGGCAAAACCGACATCGGTGTCTTTGGGCCGCCTTGGTCTGGGGATGCGCGTGCTGTGGAGGCAGAACCCGGCTTGCCAGGGGTGGGCAACGTGTCTTCTGGGGAACCCAAGAACTTGCCGCCAGATCCTGATGATGCTCCGGATGTCCCACGTTTTCTCAAAGCAACTCGCGATGGCTCGCTGCGGGTTGATCTGATCGACCACTCCTTTGCTTACGGCCAAGAAGGCGATGTGGCCCTCGCGGGAGACTGGGATGGGGACGGCACAGCCGAGATCGGCTTGTATCGGGACGGCCTGTGGCTGCTGGATCTCAATGGAAATGGCGAATTCGACTCGGCTGATGCCCAGCTAGATTTGTCAGGATTTCCTGGCAAGCCAATTGTGGGGGACTGGAACGGGGATGGCGTTGATGAAGTAGGCATCTATGACGAGGGCCGCTGGGTGCTTGATAGCAATGGCGACCGTCGGCTCGATGCCCTGGATCGGGTCTACGAGTTAGGAGGCCCCGGCGACCATCCGGTTGTTGGCGATTGGGATGGTGACGGTGCCGATCAACCCGGTCTCTACCGCGACGGGCGGCCTTCGGAGACGACCGCGGCGCAACCGCAGAGCCCAGGTGTCCCGCGGAGGTGAACGGACCCAATTACTCGGGCCGGCTAGAACCTTTCCTGCGGATGCGTTCCAGCAGCGTCGCCAACTCCTTCATCTTCTCGGGGTGGTCCTGGGCCAGATCCTTTCGTTCCCCTGGGTCTTGCCTGAGGTTGTAAAGACGCCCTTTAGGGTCGTTGCCTAACTCGGTGTTGGTGTTTTTGTTGACCTTGCGTCCTTGGCTGCGGCTGATGAACTTCCAGGGGCCCTGACGGAGAGCCAGAGTCCCGGCGTGCTCGACCAGATGGTCGCGTCCTCGTGGGTCCTCCCCGAGCAAGGCTGGCAGCATATTGAAGCTATCGGGGGCCTCGTTTCGGGAGACCTTCTGCCCACAAAGCGTCCCCAGGCTCACGGGAAGATCGACCTGGCAGACCAATGCCTGGGACAGCCCTGGCTTGATCCGACCAGGCCAGCTGACGATCCAGGGAACCCTTGTCCCCCCCTCGAAGTTGGAATACTTTCCCCCTCGCCAAGGACCTGCTGGCTTGTGATCGCCCAGCTTTTTAACGGCCTGGTCCTGATATCCGTCATTGACAACCGGACCGTTGTCGCTAGTGAAGATTACCAAGGTTTTGTTGGTGAGCTGATGGTTTTTGAGGGCTGCCAGAATTTGCCCGACACACCAGTCGGCTTGCACGATGGCGTCGCCGCGAGGACCCATCGGCGTTGTGCCCACAAAACGTGGATGAGGAACACGCGGCACATGGATATCGTGCAGCGAGAAGAACAGAAAAAATCGCCGATGGTGGTGTTTGTCGATGAAGGCAACGGCTTTCTCGGTGATGGTATCGGCCATGTCTTGGTCGACCCAACGGGCGGCTTTCCCTCCGCTCATGTAGCCGATGCGGCTAATGCCGTTGATGATCGTCTGATTGTGCCCGTGGCTGGGCTTCATTTTCAGAAGCTCCGGGTGCTGCTTGCCGGTGGGATCGTCCCCGACGGGTTTACCGAAGCTCACCTGGATGGGATCGTCGGGGTCGAGGCCAACAACGCGGTGGTTTTCCACGTACACGCAGGGGACGCGGTCGCCAGTTGCTGGGATCAAAAAGCATTCGTCAAAGCCGAGTTCCAAGGGTCCTGGTCGGATGTCGCCGTTCCAGTTGAGCTTGCCTGCTCCCAAGCCGAGGTGCCACTTACCGACAACCCCGGTGGTGTAGCCGCCTCGTTTGAGGATCGAGGCGAGCGTCGTTCGTCCTGGTGGGATGATCGAAGGGGCATCGCCCCGAGCGATGCCGGTGCCGCGTCTCCGCCAGGCGTACTCGCCGGTGAGCATGGCATAACGTGAGGGAGTACACGTCGCTGAGGGCGAATGAGCATCGGTCATTCGCAGACCCGTCTCGGCCAGCCGGTCCAGGTTTGGTGTGCTGACACGGGTCGCACCGTAGCAGCTCAGATCGCCATAGCCGATGTCGTCGGCGTAAATCAGCACAATGTTTGGCGGATCCGGCTGTTGCTCTTGTTGGGCCAAGCAAACCGAAGGGCCGGCCCAACTCAGAAACGCCCAAGCCAGGAAGACCACAACTCGTTGAGCCAGCAGAAGGTGATTTGTCCAAGTCATAGGATTCTGAGATGATACGGAGACTTTGAGGAATTTCGTTGGTGAGACCGGAGGGGGATTCGGCCATGGGACAACTCGCCAGATCCTCCGCTGCCAGAAGTGAGGCACCTCCCCACTGTTGACAGCCCTGAGCAGACCAGTTGCCCTGAGTGCCCCAGTTGTCTTGAGCATGCCAGTTGTCTTGAGCATGCCAGTTGTCTTGAGCATACCAGTTGTCTTGAGGAGAAGCTCGGGTCAGGATTGTGTCGTGGCCTGAAGATTGAGACACCAACAGCCGGTCTTCGGGGACGCTCGAAAAGTCACTGCAGTCCAAGTACATTAGGCGATGGCTTCAGAAGATCACTCATCCTTCCCCCTCGTGGGGGTCATCATGGGCAGTCAAAGCGACTGGGAAACGATGCGGCTGGCCGCAACAATCCTGAGTCGTTTTGAGGTGCCGCATGAGTGCCGGATCGTTTCGGCTCACCGCACACCGGATTTGTTGTTTGAGTACGCCTCCACCGCAGCCGAGCGTGGTTTGGAGGTCATCATCGCCGGGGCTGGTGGTGCGGCTCATCTGCCGGGAATGGTCGCTGCCAAAACACTTCTGCCCGTGCTAGGGGTCCCCGTCAGCAGCCGCGCCCTCAGTGGCTGGGACTCGTTGCTCTCGATTGTGCAAATGCCCTCAGGGGTACCTGTCGGGACGCTGGCGATCGGCTCCGCTGGGGCGACCAACGCAGCGCTTTTGGCGGTGCGAATCTTGGCCAACGGGCGTGTGGAATTGCGCAAAAAGCTGGCGGAATTTTCTCAAGAGCAAACTGAACAGGTGCTGGCGAATGCCTATCCGGCTGATCCACCTGCCCCATAAAACCCCCTTGTGGTCTGCGCCTGCGTTGGCCAGGACGCCGGGCATCTGCCGTGGTGTCCTTGGGGCAAGCGGGGTGCATCATCCATGAGCCAAATGTCTCCGATCGTCCCGATTCTTCCTGGAGCAACTCTTGGCGTGCTGGGGGGAGGTCAACTTGGGCGGATGTTTGCCCTGGCAGCTCGACGGCTGGGATATCAGGTGGGCGTGTTTTCTGCACCGACGGCATCTGGAGAGCGGAGCCCTGCTGGCCAGGCGGCCGACTTCGAGGTCCAAGCGGAGTACTCTGACACCACGGCTGTCCGGCAATTTGCCCAGCGAATTTCGGCGCTGACCTTTGAGTTTGAAAACATCCCCTCAGCAACAGCCGATGCCGCTGCCCATGGCATCCCTGTGCGACCAGCCGGAAGGGTTCTGCATACCACACAACATCGGCTCCGCGAGAAGACGTTTTTGCAGCAGGCGGGCTTGCCCCTGGTGCCCTTTCGAGCTGTGCGGTCCCTTGCCGAACTTCACCAAGGGCTGGCCGAGTTGGGCACTCCAGCAGTGCTCAAAACAGCTGGATGGGGCTACGACGGCAAGGGGCAGGCCACCATCAACAGCTCCGCTGGGGCCGAAGAAGCCTGGGAGACTGTCTGGCGCTCGGCCGTGCCCAGTCAGCCTGTTGCCGGTCCCCAAACCGCCGATCTTCCAACTGCCAGTGTTCCACCTGCCAGTGTTCCAACTGCCAGTGTTTCAACGAGAGAGGCTGTTCTGGAGGCCTTTGTCGACTTTCGTTTGGAGGTCTCGGTAGTTGCCGCCCGTGGTCTGGACGGATCGATTGTGGATTACCCCCTGTTTGAAAACCATCATGCCAACCACATCCTCGATGTGACCGTTTGCCCAGCTCGGGTCTCCGAACAAACCGCCAGAACCGCGAGTCGGATCGCTCGGATGGTGTTAGAGCGTCTTGGGGTTGTCGGGGTGTTGTGCGTGGAGTTCTTCGTCACCGCCGACGGACAAGTGCTGATCAACGAATTGGCCCCACGCCCTCACAACAGCGGGCACTTGACCATTGAGGCCTGTGTCACTTGCCAATTCGAACAGCAACTGCGGGCCTTGTGCGGTCTGCCGTTGGGATCCACCGAACTGCTGCGGCCTGCTGCCATGGCGAACTTGCTTGGCGATTTGTGGAGGCCAGAGGCCCCGACTTGGTCGGCTTGTTTCTTGGACCCCCAAATCAAGCTGCACTTGTATGGCAAGACCGAGGGAAGGCCCGGCCGCAAGATGGGACATCTCACCGCCACAGCTGGCACAGTGGAGGAAGCAGAGAGGGCTGTCCTGCAGGGGCGTCGCAGGTTGATGGACCAGTGACGCTCCGGGAACCTCTTGATCCTCGGGACGGGGATGGCCCGAGACAGGCTTGGCCCCGTTGTCTCCGGGCTTCCGGTGGGGTCTTTGGCTGCTCCATTGAGACCAAAGATCAGAAGACCAGGGAATCCTTCAAGCCGAGCGTCAGGGCCGTCAGACGTACTCCTGCCGGGTGGGTTTAAGGACCAATTCGGCCACATGGGCTCGCGGCGGCAAGCAAGCCACCATCAGCACAGCAGCACCCACATCCTCAGGTTGCAGGATTTTGGCGCGATGTTCTGCGGGGACCGGCACCGGACGGTTCTCTAAAATCGGGGTATCCACCTCGCCAGGATAGACGTTGGTCACGCGAACGCCGTCCTTGCCTGCCTCCAAGGCAGCGGTTTGCCCCAGGGCGGTCATCGCGAACTTGCTGGCACTGTACCCCACGCCTCCCAGGAGCGAGGCGCGTTTGCCGGCAACCGACGAGACGTTGACGATCAATCCGTCTTGGCGGGCACGCATCGCTGGCAATACCTCCTGCATACAGTAAAAAGTTCCTGTGGCATTGATCGCCAGCATCTTCTGCCAATCCTCAGCGTTCAACTCAGCCATCGTCCGGGAGGGGACGTTCACCCCGGCGTTGTTGACGAGGATGTCGATTTCACCCACCTGCTCTCGCACCCAGGCAAAGAGGGCGGCCACGCTGTCCCGATCCGCGATATCAACGGTCTGCGTGAGGATCGGTGGATTGCCAGAGAATGTCTTGGCGGCCTCCCGGAGAGGCTCTGATCGGCGGCCGGTGATCACCACTTGGCAACCGGCTCCCGCCAGTGCCAAGGCAATCCCACGTCCAATTCCTGTTCCGCCACCGGTGACCACTCCCTTCTTACCTGTCAGTGCGGCCATCGTGATCTCTCCTGTTGAGGTGCCGTCTGTGGAGACCAGCCCGCAGTCGCCAAAGCCAATCCTACTTCGACTGTTCCAGATTATGGCAGAGGCCCCACCTGGAAGCCCTCATCAGTTCCATGCAGCAAGAGATGGCTGGGCAACGGGCCCATCTGGGACAGTCCAACGACTGAGGTTGAGGACAATCTTGGCTCGTCCGGCACAGCATCAAGCCTGTGACTGACCCTCGGATAAGTTTTCGACCCAGGGCTTTCCGTCTGCCCTTGTTTGTGATGACCTCAAGGGGGCAGCTTGAGGCACCACCGGAAGCCCGGATTGTCAGCGAAAAGTGCCCGCTTCGTCGAAGACTTTTCAGGGAATCAGGAAATCACTGGTCGGTCGGGTGGCTCGCAGGTTTTGGCCGAGCAAGAATTCTCCTCAAAAGCAGTAGCCAACCAGTTACGCTGCCCGGTTGAGCAGACACTGTTGATTCCCCGAAAGCCTTGGACCATCTCAACGGAAAAGACCGACAATTCGAGCTGCTGTTGGTCGCCCTTGGGCAGGATACTGTTCTGAGTCTCAGGACAAAACTCAAAAGTGAAGAGATCCCAGCTGTTTGCCAAGTGGAGCGAGAAAAGGCCAGCAGAGCAATCCGCTAGCTTGTGCCTTCCTGCTGTGTGTCTTCTGGTGTCGTGTCTTGCGGAACTGTGTCTTGCGGAACTGTGTCTTGCGGAACTGTGTCTTGGGAGTTTGGCAGATCCGTGGAGGCGATCTCTTCGGCAGAGAATTCCAAAGGGTGGCCAAAATCGTGGGAAGGTTCTTCCAGGGCTGTCGCCGGGAGTAACCAGAGCTCACCGAAGAGTTCTTCTTGCTCGACGTGCACACCGTAATGCCGCACCAATTCCAGCACGGCCAGGAACATGCCCACCAGCTGACTTTTATGCATCCCTGGAGCAAACAAGTCGCTCAAGCCGAGTCGCCCCTGGTCCACCAATTGCCCATGAATCCGTTTCATGTGCGTCTCAATCGGGGTGTCGTCGTAAACGATATTGGTGCCGGGCGACTCATGGTTGTCTCGGTTCAGCCGACTGAAGGCGCTGACGAGATCCCACAGCTCCAATTCATGGATGGGTTCCTCAGCCAGGTCACGGTTTCTGGGCGGCAAATCATTGGCCATCCGGCTGTAGCGTAACTGCCACCTTTGGGCTTGTTCCTCAAGCAGGCTGGCTGCATCGCGATACTTTTTGTATTCCAGCAGATGACGGACTAAGTCGTCACGCGGGGTCTCGTCGAGTTCCTCCTCCTCACCCCCTAACGGCAACGCTTCCCGGCTTTTCATCTCAGCCAGAGTGCTGCTGAGGACCAGAAACTCCCCGGCGGCATTAATATCCGGATCAGCAAGTGTGCCGAGGTATTCCAGATAAGCCTCAGCGATCTCCGCCAGGGGAACCTCAAGGACATTGACTTCATGCCGCCGCACCAAATACAGCAGCAAGTCAAGTGGACCGCGAAAGACTTCGACTTCGACCTGGTAGCCCATCGGCCGAACGATCCTCAAACTGGTTTTTTCAGGAGGTGAGTCTCCGGAGAAAAATCTCCGAAAAAGACAGGCTCTGACCAAGAACCCTCAATACAAGAATGCTTAGGATGGAACAAGGATGTTCACGATGGAAAAAGGATGTTCTCAGGGGAACGTCTCTGAACTGAAAGCTTGGATTTCTGTCCCCAGGCCTTTACTCTTGGTTGTTATTGTGAAGCTCCTTGCCGAAACGGTAAAGGCGGTCTGTTTCACCGGAAGGCTCGCGGCGGCTTTGTGCCCAGGCCTTGTCCCAGTTAGGCTCGTTTGCCCAATCGCCCTGAGTTGACACAAACCAAGCCAGGTCTGCTTGGGGCGATCTTATTGAGGTTGAGGAAAATCTTGGCTCGTCCAGCGGTTTGGCGAGGCTGCCAGATCAGTCATCGTTCCGTCGGTTCCTGCGTTTTGGACGAGCAAGAATTTTCCTCAAGACCAGTAGACCGCCAGATCTCCCGGCTCTTGCAGTTGGAGCAAAGATAGCCGAGGCTGCCGGGTCCTTCACTCTTGAGACAAGCTTCAACCGAATAAGCTGATCGGCACGCAAGTTTTGAACCATGCCTTGTTGATGTGATCCTTTCACAGACGTCCCGATTTGGGGATTCGGGCGACATCCCTGCGAGTTTCTGACCCCACGAGGGAAAATTCTATTGCTGGAGTTCGTTTCTATGAAGATGGCCCCCCAAAACTCCGGTGACGTTTCCCACGACTGACAACTCATTCACTGACCCCCAGAGAAGTTTTCGACCCAGGGCGACCAATGGAAGCCCGGATTGCCGGGCGAAAGGTGCCTGCTTTGTCGAAGACTTTTCAGGGAGTCAGGAAACAAGCGATTCACCCAAAGATTGCGTCAAAGCCCCTTTCCTTCAGCAAGCGACAACCTTTCGACCTCGACCGTTGCAGATTGTGGCGGAGGCTCACTCGATCAGGACCACAAAGTGCCCATGCAACAACATCCCCGGCACAAAGTCTCCTGTGGTACAAAACCTGGGATGGTCCAGAATCTGGGATGGTCCAAAATGTGGGGTGGCACAGGCTCTCGGGAGCAAGGACCGCATCTGGGACTGTCCGACGATCAGGTCACGGGCAAAGATAAAACAAGTCAAAGCGTACTATACTTTCCTGAAGGTTGCAGCCGCAAGCTCCGTTTTTAGAAAGGTTTGTGCAGGAAGGGTCTGTTCCAAAGATTCTTGGAGAGCCGCATGGACTCATTTCTTGATCGCTCGTCCGATGCGCTCAACCTGCAAGAGTTGGGGCAGATCGACCAAATCTGTGTCGGGTTTGAGGAGGCATGGAGAGGGGGAATTCCCCAGGCGATCGAGGAGCACCTGGACAGCGTCGCTGGATCCGCCCGCAGTCGACTTCTCCTGGAGTTACTCCTCATTGAGCTGCATCATCGCACGTGTGCGGGCAATCCTCCCTCAAAAGCTGAATACCACAGGAGGTTTCCACACGACATCCAGGTGGTCGAACAAGCCTTTGTGTCGTTTCTTGAATCGGCCGAGGCCTCGAACCAGCACTCACACCAGCACTCCGGCGAACCAGGCCAACAACAGGAGCGATTGAAGGGAGACACCCCGGGGAGGTATCCCGATCGCACGCAGGTCCGCTCATCTTTGGTCAACACCCTTTCTTGTGACCATCCGGGGCCGACTGCCGCTTCGGCATCGCCGCAGGATCAACCCCAGGGCCGGTGTTTTGGCGATTATGTCCTGGTTGAGGAGATTGGTCGCGGGGGGATGGGGGTGGTGTACAAGGCGTGGCAAAAGAGCCTCAAACGCTTTGTGGCGCTGAAACAAATCCGGGAAAGCGATTTTGCATCAGAAGAGGAGATTCGGCGATTCCATCTCGAGGCCGAAGCGTCAGCCAAGCTGAAACACCACGGAATCGTCCGCATCCACGAGTTTGGCCAGGTTCACGGCCAACGCTATTTTTCGATGGAGTTCATCGAAGGGCAGTCCCTTGCGGCGAAGCTGAAGGAGTCCCGGGGGACGCTGGCAGCTTTGGAGTCTGCTGGCATCGTCCAAGAACTGGCCGAGGCGGTCCACTATGCCCATAGTCAGGGGGTCATCCATCGAGATCTCAAGCCCGCCAACGTTCTGGTCGCTTCAAACGGCCGGTTACAAGTGGCCGACTTTGGTTTGGCCAAGCGGGTCCAAGGGGAGGATGAGCTGACCGCCACCGGCGTCATCCTTGGCACCCCGGGCTACATGCCGCCTGAACAGGCCGCAGGGCTTGTTGCGGAAATCGACCAGCGTTCGGACGTCTACGCTTTAGGCGCGACGCTGTACACCCTGCTGGTTGGCCGGCCGCCGTTCCATGCCGAGAATGCGTTCCAGACTCTCAAGCAAACACTTGAGCAGGAGCCGGTCCCGCCTCGGCAACTCAACGCCACCATTCCTCGCGACCTGGAGACAATCTGCTTAAAGTGCCTCCGTCCAGAGCGCCACCGCCGCTACGTGTCCGCCGAGGCCTTAGCACAGGATCTGCAGCGTTTTCTTAACGGTGAGACCACCGCTGCACGTCCGGTGGGTCATCTGGAGCGATGCTGGCGTTGGGTCCGGCGCAATCCTACGCGGGCTGCGTTGGTTGCAGCGACTGCGGTGGCAATTCTGACCCTCATCGCCGGAGCTTGGGGCTTCGCTTCCTACCACCAGGACCAGGCTCACCGCCGTGCCTTAGACGATCTCCGCAGGGCTCAGGTCAGCCAGGACATCCAACAGTCACTGAATCAGGCTCAGCAGATTCGCCAAGGGATTTTGAATCAATTAGCGAATAGTATTACTGCGATTGCACTGCATAACACTCCTGCCCACTGGCAGGGGCAACTTGAGTCAGCCCAGGCTTTGGTCCAACGGGCCGAGGCACTGAGCAAGACCTCGGGGCTTGAATTGCAGACATCGCTGTTGTCGCAAATCCATTCGTTGCAAGCTGCTTTGCAGGCAGACGAGCGTGATCGACAGCAGGCCCGGCAGTTGGAATCGATCCGCCTGAGGATCTCGGGCCAGTCTGATGTCGCCGAGGCCGGACCAGAGTATGCTAGAGAGTTCCGAAACGCAGGGTTCGAAGTCACATCCCAAGCAGCCGAGCCGTTGGCCGCTCGCATCCGCGATGCCAACATCCGCTGGCAGTGGGTTGCGGCACTGGATCACTGGGCAACAATCACGCGAAATGAAGTCCGGCGAGAAAAACTGCTGGAGTTGGCCCGTCAGGCGGATCCTGATCCGATTTGGCGGGATCGGTTTCGCGATCCGGGCGTCTGGCAAAGCCGAAATGCCCTCGAGCAACTGGCCGCTGAACCCGCTGCTTTGGAGCAATCACCGGCGCTGATTCTCGCTCTTGTGTCAAGGCTGTTCTCGCAGGGCGCTGATGCAGCCCCGATTGCCCGGAGGGCCCTGTTCCGCTATCCGAGCGATTTCTGGCTATATTTTGAGCTCGGATATGTTTCTGCAGACCCACCAGAGAAGGTCGGGTGCTACCGTGCTGCCTTGGCAATTCGGCCTGATGCGTCCCATGCGCACAACAACCTCGGTGCGACGTTCTGTGACCTCCTCCATGACTACGATTCAGCGATCACCTGCTTCCGCAGGGCTATCGAGCTGGAACCGAACTATGCAGAGCCGGTTCACAACTTAGGGATCGCCCTTGAAAACAAGGGCAGAATCGAGGAAGCCATCGCCTGTTTCGGTCACGCCTTGGAAATCAACCCAAACAGAGCAGAAGCCCACTTGAGCCTGGGGATTGCATTCCAGCGAGAGAACAAAGTGAAGCAAGCGATCGCGAACTATAACAGAGCGATCGAACTGAACCCAAAGCTGTGGAGGGCTTACAACCGCCTCGGACTTCTCTTGGTGGAGCAAAATCAGCCTCACAGAGCAGTCCTTTGGCTGCGTCAGGGTCTGGAAATCGACTCCCAAGTCGCCCCACTTCACAACAACCTTGGTCGAGCGCTGTTTGCCCAGGATCGGCTCAAGGAGGCGAAGGCCTGCTTTCACAAGGCCATAAAACTCGACCCAACAGGAGCCGCACCATACCGAAACTTAGGTCTGATCTTGCAGCGCTGGAACGAGACCGAGGGTGCGATTGCCTGCTTTGGCAAAGCAACCGAACTAGACCCGAGTTTCGCCAGAGCGTACTTAGACCTCGGTCTGGCACTCTATCATCAGAAAAAACTCGGCAAGGCGATTGAATGCTTCCGGAGGGTACTCGAACTCCAGCCGGGTTCGGCACTCGGGTGGCGTAACCTCGGTGTTGCACTTCTGGATCATGGCGAACTGAACGCCTCGGTGGCCAGTTTCCGTCACGCCGACAAAATCGAGCCAGACAATGTGGCGACCTTATGCATGCTCGGTGAAGCTCTCCATCGCCAAGGATCATTTCAGGAATCGCTCTCGGTACTGCAGAGAGCCCACGCTGTGGGAAACTCTCAATCGGGCCATCCCTTTTCGACCGGGCTGATGGTCAGTCGCGCCAAACGATTGGTCGCACTTGATCACAAGCTCAGCGATTTGGTGCAAGGCGAGACTCCTGTTAACGATACGAACGAAAAGTTAGAACTAGCAGATTTGTGTGTTCGTTACAAGAAGCACTATGCAACCGCGGTGAGGTTGTATGCCCAGGCCTTCGCAGTCGACGCAAACATGGCGAAAGATCCTCGCAAGGGACATTGCTACAACGCTGCTTGTGCCGGCGTTTTAGCGGCGGCCGGTCAAGGGCTCGATACCAAAGTCGTCACCGAGACTCAGCGTACCCTATGGCGAGAGCAGGCTTTACAATGGCTCCACTGGGACCTAAAAGAGTGGAGGATCCTCGTTGAGCAGCAACCTCATCTTGGAACTCAAGCCGCTGAGGCGATTCGGGAATCTCAAACGGACCCAGACCTTGCCTCGGTCCGCGACCAAACAGCATTGAGGACGTTATCGCTGAAGGAGCAGGATGCTTGGCAAAAACTGTGGGCAGAGGTGGCCAGAAGCCTCAAAGACATGGAAGAGTTCACCGAGCAAATTCCCCAGGTCCCAAAGGAAAGCAACCGCTGAAAGCCAGAGACCGCAACACCGAGAAACGGTTTCCCAGGACAGCGTCGTTTGCCCGCGAGCAATCATCGACCAATCAGCAGGGCGGCTGTCTGCATCCCGCGAAAACGCCCGTGTCTTGTATCCGCTGGAAGAGCTGCGCCTGAGATGGGGCCTTACTGATTCCCTGTAAACTCTTCGACGAAGCGGACAAGGAACCAGTCATGACTTCGACTGTTCCAGATTGTGGCAGGGTTCCCACCTGGAGGGCCGTGAACAGGTCAATGCAACAACATATAGGTGGGCAACGGTCCCATCTGGGACAGTCGAATGACTGAGGTTGAGGAAAATCTTGGCTCGTTCGGCACAGCGGAGAGGCTGGTCGATCAACAGCTGCCAGATCAACAGCTGCCAGATCAACAGCTGCCGAATCACTGGTCGTTCCGGCGGCTCGCGTGGATTGGCCGAGCAAGAGTTCTCCGAAGGCAGCAGTGGCGAATCTGGGGTTGCTGCATCGGTCGTGAAACTAAACAGGTCTTGTTGCTAGGGCGATCTCAAGGACTTCCATCATGAGAGAACACGACAACCGCCGCTTCCTGGGCTTGAGGAAAATCTTGGCTCGTTCGGCACAGCAGGGCGGCCAAATCGCTGGTCGTTCCGGCGGTTCGCGTGGATTGGCCGAGCAAGAATTCTCCTCAAGAGCGGGAGGTCGAACCAGGCCGTTTCTCACTGTTTTGGCCCCCGGTGGGGCCCTGCTGGGTGTCTTTTGCCTGTGCATGCTGGGTGCGCAGGACAGCCACCAAGAGAAGACGATAGACAACGGCTTGGAAGTTCGCCCTCGTGAAGTA
Source organism: uncultured Pirellulales bacterium (assembly GCA_964648025.1). GTDB lineage: Bacteria > Planctomycetota > Planctomycetia > Pirellulales > Pb10988 > CAZYKP01. Next base: position 135,132 of record CAZYKP010000006.1, read on the forward strand.
GCTGCAGGGCCAGGCCTCCTCGATATCATCAGAGCACACCAAGACCTCACCTATGATGGGCTGTTGAAGGCTCTGCCTGGTGAGCCGGCCTACCGCCGCAAGCTGAGTTTTGATCCGACGAAAGCACGATATTACGACACGGTTCACGAGGAGCTGAATCTCACAAACCAGGAAGTTGAGGTTTTTCGGCGCAATGGATTCGTAACGCTCGACAATGGACGGTATTATTCGTTCACAACAGCCTACTATGATATTTATGCCAGCGATCTCCCGGTTCTTGTTACAACGGATTCGATTTTGCATGCCCTCCACAAATCCTATGACGCGATTCTCTTAGAGCTGGAAACCACTTGGTTCCAATGGACCCTCGAGGAAGTGCTAGCCGATGTCCATACTGCCTTACAACGCGAAGCACAAGAGAATCCGGATTCGCGGCTGGAGAAGAACTATCGTGACGTCGATTTGTACCTGACTGTTGCGCGGAACCTGTTGGGCGGCACGCAAACGCCTCAAGTTCACACCTTGAAAGTTTCCTCGGCTCTCGGCCAAGATGAGGAAGTCGTCGCCAGGTTGCGGGATATTCAATCGCTGAGGGTACCCGATCTCAACGGGCCGCGGACCAGGATTTATGGAGGGAATCGGTTTCTGGATTGGTCCCAATTTCGCCCACGCGGACACTACACACGTTCATCTGCTCTGGAGAACTATTTCCGCTGCATGATGTGGCTGGGACGTGCGGACACCGGTTGGAATGTTTTGCCGACGCACAGTTCGCTTGGGATCGATTCAGACGACCGACGGGAGCTCCGCGACGCCGTGCTGCTGGTGCAACTGCTTCGCCGAACCAAAAATCTCGATCGGCTCTCGTCGATCGATCGTGTCCTGGCTTATCTGGTCGGGACCAGCGACTCACTGAATGTCTCCCAGCTGGCTGAGTTGATGGAGCAAACCGGAGTCCGCGGGGTCGGTCAGCTGCTGGAAGGTCCGCAAGTTCTCCAGCTCCAAGAAGCGATCGGCCGTACACAGTCGGCCAAGCAACGGATCCGATCACAGATCGTCTTTTCGGATCGGAGGGACTCGGACAAGGTCCCACCGCCGGCGACATTTCAGATGTTCGGACAACGATTTACCATCGACTCCTATGTGCTATCACACGTCGTCTTTGACTCGATCCTATTCGATGGTCAAAAGCAAGAGCGCATGATGCCCTGTGGACTTGATGTGGCCACCGCTTTGGGTAACGACGCGGCAGTTCCTCTGCTTGAAAGCGAACTGCGTCAATGGGGTTACAGTGCGAACTTGTTGGCCGCACGGAAGTTTGTCGACCAACTCGATCAGGAGTTCTGGAAGGCCAATCTGTATAGCCTCTGGTTGGGCTCTTTACGCGAATTGGACTCCAACCTGGTCGCCGAAAAGCTTGCCCCTGAGGTGATGCAGACACAGGCTTGGCAAATGAAACAACTGCAAACTCAATTGGCCTCTTGGTCGCAACTTCGACGCGACACTATTTTGTATGCTAAACAATCCTACACTTCGGTGCCCTTTTGCGAGTATCTGGCCGGATATGTTGAGCCCTACCCAGACTTCTACGCAAAAATCAAGGAGTTCGCTGTGCAGGCCAAGGCGTTGATCCAGAACACGCCTTACCGGTCCTGTCACCCCAAGAGGGAGACCCAGCTGCGAGGCCTTCACCAACGGCACCTGCAGTTTTTTGAGATCATGGCCAGGCACATCGGTCAGTTGGAAACATTAGCGCGGAAGGAGTTGGCTGGAAAACCGTTTACTGTTGGCGAAGAAGGGTTCGTCCAACGGACCATCAATAAGCGCGGCTCGACCCGTTTCGGGAGCGGATCTCGCCCACATTACGATGGCTGGTACACCGAGTTGTTCTATACCCCCAACAGCAAGCCGGATGGGAGATGGGAAGCGACCATCGCCGATGTCCACACCGCCCCAGCGACCAATCAGGCGTTGCAGGTTGGCGTCGGACCAGTTCGTCTGTGCCTGATCGCTATCGACAACCAAGATGATCTGGCAGCTTACGTGGGGCCGGTCTTTACCTATTACGAGTTCCAGCAACCGGCCGACAAACGTCTGACCGACCAACAATGGCAACAGAAGTTCTTCGGTGCCCAGCGTCCCGCCCCGCCATCCTGGGTGGGTTCCTTCACGCCGCCGCCGACCCCAAGGCCGAACTACGGAACGACCGTGACCTTTGGTCGCCTTGAGGATGAGGTCCACCTGTCGGTGAGCACCCGCAGAGCAAACGGCCTGTCTGCAAGATCCTTCAAAGTGCCTTTGACCGACGATGGATTGAAGAGAATCGCCGATATTCCCCACCGTACGCTCGACCTTTCCCATCCAAAGATCACAAACCAAGGACTCAGCAGATTACGTCGTCTCGGCAAATTGCGGAATCTCAATCTCTCATCAACACAAGTCCGAGGGCATGGGCTTGCCGCGCTTCGGGAGGCAAAACGACTGCGGGTCTTGCTTCTCCGCGACACACAGGTCTCCGACCCGAGCTTGCTTGACATCAAGCATCTCCCGCGTTTGGAGATACTGGACCTCAGCGGGTCGCAAGTGACCAGCGAATGCATCCAACACTTAGAAGAAATGTCCAGCCTCCGCCAACTGAACTTGGAACGCACCGCGGTCGACACCGCGGCAATCGATCGGCTGCGTGCAGCATTGCCAGCTTGCCAGATCACCCCCTGAGAAGTGTCAAATCCAACAGATTTTGCTAGGCAATCACAGTGGATTGCAGGTTTAAGGCATCCGTCCAACGGAGTCGCAGCCTCAGGGTTGCCAACACGCGCACCGAAGGGGCGCCGGCACCCCAGGTCATCTGAACTGGCAACACGAATACTTGGTGATACGCCATTGCCTTCTGATGACCTGCTGGCTGGGAACCTCCTCGAGCCTTATGTGGACCTGTCTTGGACGCCCATCGAGGCGACGCCGAGCAACTTACGAAGGGCGGTGATTCCCACTTCTCCAATTTGCTGAGGTGGAACTTGCCAGAGAGTAGGATTCATCAACTCCAAAGACACACAGCCTTGGTAGCCAATTGCTTTGAGTTGCTCAAGGAGAGGTTCCAGAAGGAAATCCCCATCGCCGGGAAGAATGCGATCGCGATCTTCGGCGAACTCACGCGGCCGAGCGGCAATATCGCAAAGCTGCACATGGAACAAATTCTCCGGGCTCAGTAAACCTAAATCCTCAAATTTGCTGGGCCCTATGTAGTAATGAAATACGTCCAGACAGATTCCTAGGTTTGGTTCGCCCACCTGGGCGAGTGTGGCCACGGCAGTCTGCAGGTTGTTCAAAAATGTGGACTTGGCCTGAAACTCCAAAGCGATCCGCAGGTTGTATTGGGCGGCCTGACGGGCGGCTTGTCCCAAGGACATGACCACGCGTTCCAGGTCTTGTTGGGTCAGTTGCTCGCGGATATCGGCTGCGACGACCAGCGTGTTGACGCCCAGGGCCTGGCAGATCTCCAGCCGCTTGGCAAAGTGGTTCCAGTGCTGTTGGCGTGCCTCTCCCTGACTTGACAAGAGGCCGCCTTGAAAACTGGCTACCGGAGCGGTAAGGCTGTACTCCAGCAGAAGATCTCGAGCACTCTCGACGGTCTCGTTTTCCAGGAAGTCCTCCAGCTTAGTCAGATACAACTCCAGGGTTTCGCAGGCGGCAGAAGAGTAGTCTTCAAGGTCGCGGCGGAAATCGCTTTTCAGAGAACAAACTTGGCTGATGGAGGGTTTCATCGGCACAGGCAAACCTTGGCAAAAGTCGAAGAAGTGAGAGGAGTCAACAGGCTTCGCCGCGAGGGAGTTCCACTGGGGCTGCAAGCTCAGCTGATCGGGGATGACGCGCGATCATTGGTCCGGAGCTTCCTCGGCAAGGCGATCTTTCTTCCAGTCACGCCAGAGCCAACGGAGGCTCTCGGGAAGAATCGCTCCGCCGTGCTTGCCGTTATGCCCCCCGGAACCGTACACGAACTTGTAATCGTACTTGGCAAATTTTAAAGCGGCTGCCATTTGTTGATTGGCCAGAGGCCAGTTGCCATGCTGGTTGTCCAAGTCCCCAGATCCATCCTGCAAAAAGACGCGGATGGGTTTGGGTTTGGTCTTGCGGATCAATGCCGGATAGACGTGACCACCGCGGATATTGACAAAGCTGCCCACATGGCTGAGCACTTTGCTAAAGGCGTCAGGACGTTCCCAGGCCACCGTCCAGGCACAAATACCCCCTGAGCTGATCCCACAGATCGCCCGCATGTTTGGATCGTCTGTCAGTTTGTACTTCTTGCCCACCTCTGGCAGCATCTCCTCGAGCAGAAAACGCGCATAACGGTCGCTGAGGGTGTCGTACTCAAGACTGCGGTTCTTGTGTGGCTTGCCCTGTGGTGTTGATGGGGGAATGACCCCTGGGGCGATGAAGACCCCAATGGTCACAGGCATATCGCCGCGGTGAATTAAGTTATCCAAGACGATGGGCACCCGGAATTGGCCCTGCGAATTGACGTACCACTGCCCATCCTGGAAGACCATCACCGCAGCCGGGCTTTTCCCATCGTACTGTGCGGGAACGTAGAGCCAGTAACGCCGCTGAGTGCGGGGAAAGTGCTGGCTGGCCGAAAATGTGTGCTCGGTGACTTCCCCCGCCGGCACGCCCTCCTGTGGCTGGGAATCTCGCCCCAACTGATACTGCTCATCCCCAGCAAGAGCCCCGCCTCCTCCAGCTACCAGGGCCCAGAGCAAAGCTGCCAGCAGCCCCGAGGCATGACCCTGGGGGCCAAATCGTTTGAGAGTCTCTTGGTTGGCAGGTTGATTCATCGCGTTTATCCAGGGAACGTCCAGCGAGAAGTGGGAAGAGGTGTTTTTCAGGTTGCTGTTGGCCGACGTGTGATCGGTCTTGAGGCCGCCCTGCAGAACTACTCCTGAGTGCCTCGAGCACGGGGTTTGGTCGGGTGACCGTTTTGTGATGAGGTCTTCAGTTGGACCTTTCGGAGGCAGACATGACGGAGTTTCGTGCGTGTTGTTGCATCAGCCGGCCCAGGCGATAGGTTAAGAGACTCTCCGAAAAGCATCCGGCAATCCACTGTGTTGTGGAGCCCAAGTCATGGTGCAACACGATCCAGGTGGATTCCGGTGCTTTTCGGACAGACTGTCAGACACCGATCAGGTTGATTTTAGCCAATCTGGTTTGCCGGTCCAACGGAGCAGCACCAACAAGCGGCGATCCACAGCATCGGCAATTTGCTACTGATTCGCTGAAAAGTCTTCGACCAAGCAGGGCGTGTCGTTCGGCAATCCGGGCTTGCTGTGGTGCCTCAGGCTGCCCCCTTGAGGTCATCACAAACAAGGGCAGACCGAAAGCCCTGGGTCGAAAACTTCTCCGAGGGTCAGTAATCAAGCGATCTCTGGTCAAGCGATCTCTGGTCAAGCGATCTCTGGTCAAGCGATCTCTGGGACTACTTGAGACAGGTTCTTAGCTGATTAGGTCTGTGACGATGATCTCAACGACCCGCCGGCCTCTTCTTGTCGGAGTCCTTTGTGGACTGCTGTTGTCATGTTTGCAGGCAGCCGCTGCCGATCCTCCCTCGCCAGCACCGAGCGTCTTTTCTCAAGGAAACTTAGTCGCTTGGTGCATTGTGCCCTTTGATGCCAAGAATCGCACACCTGCTCAGCGTGCGGCGATGCTCCAAGAGCTTGGCCTGACCAAAGTGGCTTACGACTGGAGAGGGCGGCACATCCCGACGTTTGAAGAAGAGATTCTCCAGTACCAGAAGCATGGGTTGGAGTTCTTTGCCTTTTGGAGTTGGCATGACTCCATGGCTGAGTTGGTGAGAAAACACGGCATCAGGCCCCAAGTGTGGAAAACATGCCCGTCTCCGGCTGGGGAGGATCAAGAGCAACGAATCATCGCTGCCTGTCGCCAGATGATGCCGTTGGTCGAAAAGACCCGTGCTCTCGGTCTTCGCTTGGGACTCTACAATCACGGAGGCTGGGGAGGGGAGCCAGCCAACTTGGTGGCCGTCTGTCAGCGATTACGCAAGAACGCCGACCATGTGGGCATCGTTTATAACTTGCATCATGGACACGGACACATTCATGACTTTGCTGAATCTCTCAAACTCATGCAGCCCTATTTGCTTTGTCTGAACCTCAACGGCATGGCCGACCCCAAAAACGTACAAGGCAGTAAGAACAAGATCCTTCCTATCGGTTCGGGGAAACACGAACAGACGATGATGCAGACCATCCTGAAAAGCGGATATCGCGGCCCCATTGGGATCCTCGACCATCGCTCCCATCTCGACGCCCGGCAGAGTTTACAAGAAAACCTCCAAGGGCTCCAAAAGATCCTTCAGGCTCTGGATGATCAGACAGCCCTCCAATCATTTCAAAACTGAGAGGCGATCCAAAACGTTGTCTCGGCGTCAGTTCAGTGATGTATTTTCATGACGCGCACCCCGATTCCGAAAGAGCGCGTGATGGACGAAGTGGCACCGAAGCGGTCTCCAAACGATTTGACAGACGAGCAATGGGACCTGAAAGAAGATTTTGGACTTTCTTCGTAAGCTTTCCGAGCAGTGGAAGATTTTAGCGAGGATCCGATTCCCAGTGCTGCCAGCATCGAGAGCCCAAGGGTCAAAACTGCCCAACAAAGCGGAGAATGCGGCTACGATGGGGAAAAGACAGTGAAGGGACGCAAGCGTCACATCGTGGTGGATACGCTGGGCTTAGGAGGGCCTGGACCCTCCATGCTGCCGGTCTTGCCACCTTGACATCGTTGGCAGGGAGATGTCGCCAGGTGGCCATGAAGCCGCGTCACGATAACGCCCGTTTCAGCATGAGGTGAGTCACGCCTCGCGTCGAAACCCGCGCGTGAAAAAGACCTAAGCGCTCGGCCGATCACCGGCGGCATCCGCCCTGAAAAGCTGAAATAAGGTGGTACCAGCGTCGCATGGCGCGAGAGATCTCGACCCGGTGATCTCGCCGAATTTGTCAGCGGTGCCGGGCGTCCACTGCAGTGCGTCACGCGTGACGACCACCACCCGTTCGTGTTCGAAGGCTGTGCGAAGAAACCCCACACAGCCGCGAAGGAAGCCCTGAACGCGAGGCCAGGCCTTGCCCAAGATGCCGACACGAGGCCAGTCGCCGCCCAAACCGTACCAAACGAACAGAACCTCGGGCTCGGCCGTTTCCACCAAGCCCATTGCTGCCGATTGGACGGTCGCGACGGCTGCGAGCCTCGTTCGCGTGGCCCGGATCAGAGGTTCGTGCTCTGCAGCATCGCCGTTGAGTTCCGGCACCAACTCGCGGACTTGCTCCAGCGTCACGTCTTCCCAGTGAACACGCTGCTCCCGGAAACGACTCCAAACCTCTTCCGGCCAGGCAACGGTGCGGGGGCAGAGCCATGCCTCGCGCGGTCCAGCCGCAACCCGACAGCCAGCGTCGGTGACCAAAGCGGCATCCCGGATCCTCGATGCGTGCGTTCCAGGCCAAGCGACGCACGCCGATACTCGCCCGGCCTGCTCTAGGACCGACCACATGGGTCGAAAGCTCAGCCGGCCTCCGACCTCGTTTGGCATTCTCGAACGCGATTCGCCGGTCGCCAGGCTCCGCCAAAACGTATCGCGATCCGATCTGACGCGGCCGATTGAGAGACGCGTCCATTCGTCGGAGGTCACCCCAGGAACCAATGCACAAGCCGCATCCGCGGAGAGGCCTTCGAATGCCAGAACCAGGGTAGGCTGAGTCTGTGAGCTCACGACGTCCTCAGAGACTTCACGAAGTAGATTGTCCGCTCTTGTACGATTGCCCCGAGGCGCTCGATGAATCGTCGCACATCCTGGCCTTGCTCCCCGATGAGCACCCACACCGTTTCGAAACCCTGCTGCTGACCGTAAAAGCAAGAATGTCGGATCAAACGTGGCACGACGCTGGATTTCCGAAAAGCTTCGTCCGCAGCGAGCGATGCCAAAACAGGGCGGCCATCGGTGCGAATACCGATCAGGCTCGCGCCGACAACATGCCCGTCGCAGTGAGCGATGCTCGACAGATCACGCCGCCATTCCAGATCCTTGGGTTCGGCCACAAAGCGAGCTGCCTTCTCGGCCGAGCCACCAAAGCATCGGCGGTGCAGCGCCGCCACGCCGGCATCGTCTGAACGTCTCCACAATTGGATTTCGACGTCGTCGCGCAGCCAACCGCGGCGCCGATCCAGCAGCCTGCGAATAATCTGCGCGGCGTCGGGAATGATGATCTTCAACCATTCCGCGTCCGTCTCGGCAGTGAATCCCAACCGCTCCCACCGAGTGTGCGAGGCGCTGTCGTCTGAGCAGGAGCGGATGGAATACAAAGCCACCGCCCCCGCGTCCAACGCATGACTTTCAACAGCGCTGAGCAACGCGTCCTCGACGGCGATCTCTGACTCATACGACTCGATCCAACAGCCAGGCCCGACCGGGTCGACTCGTGCCGCTGCCACCGAAACCGCGGCCCCGCCGATAACCTTGCCGGACTCCACCGCGACGTAGAAGTCCGTCAGGATGTCGGCGGGCGGCAACAGCGCGGGAAACTCTGTGGAAAGCCGAAGTTCCTCGGCTTCGGTGGCCAGTCGAACTTCGACAGTCATGATTGAGAGAGCCGTTCCTTTCGAAACCGGCCAACACTTCGCAGTGAGGCCGACGCCGAGAAACCGATCACGCGACGCGGCGACGCAAACCCAGCACACCCAGCCTGGTCGCCAGCAGCGCCTGCGAGGTGGGCTCGGGGATAGGGTCGGACATGGGGGTAGCTTGAATTTTGAGTCCGTTGATCCCGACCCAGTCACTCAGCGCGCCGGCATTGGCGATCGAGGTTGGGTCCAGTCTCAGAAGAACGTCGTCGCTTCCATTGGACGTCACGTTAAACACAGCAGTCGTGAAATCAGCAGTGGTCTCGTTGCCCGCGCCCAGGTCGAAGTTGCCAAAGTTTCGCGCAAAGGACGGGTTGTCGGCATCCTGAGCGAGAAGATCAAACGTTGAATCATCACCGGTCTGGAAACCCAGCGTGGAGGTAGCGCAAGACTGACCGGAACACAAAAAAGGGAGGGTCCCAAGCAAGAATTGCCTGGGACCGCGGAATCATCTGCGATCTGCACAACGACGACCGACAGCCAAGTCGGAGGCCGAATCACAGACTTCTTTTGGACACAGAGCCAACACTTGGCAACTAGGCCGAACGCCTTTTGCGACGGATCAGAACCGCGGAAGCCAACCCGCCCATCGCCAGAGTTGCGAGGCTGGTGGGTTCGGGGATTGGGGCCGGATCGACGGTTGGGGCCGAGATCACGGTGTAATCGCCGCCCGAGGTTTCGAACTCGGCAAAGAGCACGGTGATTTCGTTATCCAACGCCCCGTCGACGGTGCCGTCGAAGGTGTCGGTGGCCGAGAAGTAGACCGCGCCGAAGTCAGTGCCCCCAGAGCTGTCGTCGACCGCGATACCAACGGCGCCGAAGCCATCATCATCAAGGCTGAAGAGGCCGGTCTTGTAACCATCAAGGTTCTCCTCCGCTGTGTCGGCCCAGGCAACAGTCAAAGGAGAACCAGCGAGGGAGAAATCAGTATCAGGTCCCGAGACCGCGTCAGGACCATAGACGTCCCCGGGCTCAAGGAATACGAAGTCAGAACCTTCATTCCGGACATACACCGAAACCCCGTTCAAGTTGGGACCGGTCGTTGGCGGGGTGAGGTCCCAGATAATGAACTGACCGTTGGGGAAATCGGGGTCGTAGAAGCTTTCAACTTCAAGGCCCAGATCGGGCACGCCGTCTTGGTTCAGGTCAAGATCAGTGACCTCCAGGACGCTTGAGTTGTCGGCACGGCCGGTGTCGGGTGTGATGTTCAGGTCGTAACGCACAACTGCCGCTTCTGATGAGCCCACAAACAGCCCACCTGTGGCTAGGGCACTAGCGGATACTTTCAGCGCATTGTTTGAAATCATCGTTCACAATCCATGATTGGTGGGGTTAAGAGGTGGGTGACTAAGTCGCGGGGGTATCGAGCATTCTTGTTCAAGCCCGATGATCAACTCAGTGCAGGGGTTCGTTGGTCGTCAAAGAGGTTCCAACTCATTGGGAAGTCTACGGAAAAAGCAGGAATCTTGCAAGAAAAATTTTCTGGAAAAGATTTCCGGTTGCTTCTTTTGACCCCTCCGGACTGTGGATGAGGTCCGTCATTGTGATTGTGTGACTCTGAAAGCTCGTATCTGTGGTGTCCATTTGTTGAGCACTGCGACGCACTGAACTTCCCCGGCAGTAGTGGGCGCTCGGTTCAGAGCGTAAACTGCTCGTGAAGGAAGTAAAACATGGCGAAAAAGCGACAACGACACCGTCCAGGGTTCAGGCAACAAGCGGCCGCCTGGTCACCTACCATGGGGTGTCCCTTGGCCGAAGCGGCCCAGACCTTGTGTGTCAACGAGGTGCTGCTGCGAACCTGAAAGCGGCAGCTGGCAAAGGATGAGATCGCAACAATTGGCCGCCAAGGCCACCAGACTATAGCATCGTATGACTCTTGATGGAGAAGAAGAGGATCGCATGTCTGTAGGGGGCATTTTCGGCAGCGAAACACACCAGCAATTACAATGGGTCTATTCGCTGATGCGGGAGATGAGTGTGCAGACCGACCCGCAGGCGATGATTCAGGCCTACGGCAAGCGGATGCGAGAATGGCTCCCGGTCGACCTGAGCATTTCTCTGAGCCGACGCGGACTTTCTGGCCTCCGGTACCGCATCACGCGGTTCAGCGGTTGGGATGAAGAGATCAATCCCTGGAAGCAACGCGATCGTCTTCCGTTGCTGGAGGGAGGACTGCTGGCGGAGCTGATCTACGGGGATCAACCGCGAATCATCAATGACTTGCAGTTGACGCCCGGCGACCCAGCGGCAGAGTACTTGGATGGCCAACGGTCGGTCCTCGCGATTCCACTGTTGGATGCCGGGGAGTCGCTCAATATGGTGGTTCTGACCAAAGGCACCCCCTCCGCTTTTCTGGAGAAGGATTTGCCGAACATCGTGTGGATGTCCAATTTGTTTGGCCGGGCGACGAACAATTTGGTCCTGAAGGAGCAAGTCCGAGAAGCCTACGAAGCCCTCGATCGGGAACTGCATGTCGTGGGCGCAATCCAGCGGTCGCTGCTGCCCTCCGAAACGCCGCCGATTGAGGGCCTCGACATCGCCGCCTCGTACCAAACATCGCAACGCGCCGGGGGTGACTACTACGACTTCTTCCCACTTGCCGATGGGAAGTGGGGGATTTTGATTGCCGATGTCAGCGGTCATGGGACTCCCGCAGCAGTTGTGATGGCGATCACGCACAGCATTGCCCACCTCTTTCCCAATGAAACCGGGGATCCCGCTGACCTGCTGACTTTTGTCAACTCCCATCTCTGCGGTCGCTACACTGCGGAGATTGAGGCTTTTGTGACGGCCTTCTACGGCATCTACGACCCGGCCACCGGTCTGCTGCACTACTCCTCCGCCGGGCACAATCCTGGGTTGGTGGTTCGTTGCGGTGCTGAGCAGGTGACTGAACTCGATCAGAGTAGCGGGCTTCCTCTGGGCATCGATGGCGAACACTTCTACACAAACGCGACAGTCCAGCTGGCTGCCCGAGATTACCTCGTGCTTTACACCGACGGACTGAGCGAGGCCGCCGCGCCCGACGGAACTCTCTTTGGGATTGAGCGACTTCAGCAGTTGATCAGAACCGTCTGTGGCGATGACGCTGAGAATGCCGTCGCCAAAATCGTCGCGGCCGTTGAGGACTTTTCTGGCAGTGGCCCTCTGACAGACGATCGAAGTTTGGTCGTTGCCCGGGTTGAACCCCAGAGCTAACGCTTTTGCACGTTGAGTGTACGAAATGTGTCGGGTGTGTCGCCTGACCTCCAACTCGTTCAGCCCGAGGGGTCGTTTCGCCACGCAGCTGCTAATTTGTTGCTGGTTTCGACTTGGGAAAAACTCGCCGGGCCGCGATCGCGAAGTGGAGAACCCGGCAATCTGAGAAGCCTTGAGTCGTCAGAGAGGGAAACGGCACGTTTGTTCGAGCAATAGCACCACTGGTCTGATTCACTCGGCGACTCGCGGGGTGAAAGCCGACTGTTCGTACCTTCCTGAGCGGTGGCCAAGACGCTGATTGTGCACACCGATCACAGTCTCACTGCTATGCCAATGGACACCACAACCAAGCTTTGCGAGTCATCCAGCTGCAACGATGAATCTCATTCACAGATCCGAAGCCGTACTTGAGCAAAGCAGCACGATTGTAGCAAAACGTTGAGTCTCTCTGCGGAGCCATCGCTCGGCGGCGGACGCCCCAAGCAGCCCGGGCATTCCAGCCAACCTGAGCGGTCCAAGACTTTGTGAGAAAGGATGGTCTCACGATTTCAACTGGGACGCTGGTGTGAGCAGTTTGGCTGAACTTGCTACCAGACCTTTGCGGTCCTTTTCTTGCAACCGTGTGTTTCAGGGGCAAGGTCCTCTCTCAAGCTGTCAAGTGGCTCAAAAGCTTCGATGAGCTGGATGTCTCGGCCAGGCAAGTCGATGACGACCTGTAACGCCAGTTTGCGGAAGCAACGGGCGATGCCCCTGACCTTCTCCAGCAGCTCAGGGCCGAAGGCTACCAGCAGCGTGAGCAGTCCGGCGAGTTGCTGTTGGGCATGGGCCAGACCGCGTTGCAAGCCGTAGAAGGTGGCCTGCAGTCCCCAGATGCCGAGATCCTCTTTTGGTACTGGCGGCTGCTCCTGGCGTTCGAAGAGCAACGGCTCGAGGCACTCTTGCAGGGAGAGCCCTGGTCCGACGACGAGCCGCTCTTTGGCTTGGACCGCTTCAAAAGCGCGGTCGGCGATGACGAAAGGTTCACCTCGAAAGCGGATCGCCCGGTCGCGATTGCGAAGTGGAAGGCCCTGCAATCCGAAAAGCCTTAACCGTGAAAATGACGAAACGACGTGTTGATTAGCTCATGAGAATAACCGACTGGTTGGGCAGAGACTGGCACGGAAGTTTGGTCCAAAAGGCGAGTCGAGATGGCCTCAGCGAAACCATTCCGGTATTTCGGCTAGGAGTGGCCAACCCCGAGACATTCTCGCGTTTGCCCAAGCCGAAAACCGGCTTTGGTCTGCACATCTCGGATCAGAGCTTGGCTGATTCTGATCTGCTGATGCTCAGGGATCTTCAGCATCTGCTCAGCCTGAGGCTCGCATGCCCTCAATTGAGAAGCGACGGGCTGGTGCATCTGAAAGATCTCCAGCAGCTGCCGAATCTCAACCTTGATGGGACCAACGTAACAGGCGCCTCGCTGGGTGCCGCTGCAAGAATCCCGCGGCTGGAGGGGCTCGTCCTGCCGGCACCGAGGTGACAGACGCCCGGCCGATGCAACGGATCAAGCTCCGACAGCTCGAGAGCACCAAGCTGTGAGGCACAGCCGTTTCCCGGAAACTGTGAAGTTGGCTCAGGACCTCAACCAATCCAGATTGGAGGACCTCATCGCCTGCCGATGGGTTCTCCGTGAGCAATTGTTGAACTTCCACCAACGGATCAGCGTCCCATGCAATGGACTCCAAGGGACTGAGAAACGCGATCCCAATCTGAAACCTCTCATCATCTTCAAGGAAAAGAGTACCGAAACGCGTATGTGTTCATTCAGCAAGTTCACGTCGGAAAACCTCTCCGAGACGCCCCCATCCTCTTTGGGAACCGTCGCTGGGAGGAATAAGTCCCGTCGAGTAGGAGGAGGCAGCGTGAGACTCACTGACCTTCTCACAAAAGCAACCGCTGGGGCTGCTTTCTCTGTCACCGGCCGTCAGTCGCCAGCAGAGGGTGAGCGACCAACGGCCGGCTCCGACGAAAGCAACCCCTCACCTGAAATGGTGAACACATCCTGGATTCATCCTAACCACTCTTAAAGCCGCGCCCACAAAAGCTGGGGAAGTTTAGCCGGTTGCTCGACGTGGTTGGTTTTGTTAGACGTGACCAGCCTGCAACCGATTTCCGTGACTTCTGCGAAGCGTACTTCCTGTTGACGTTTTATCTGAATTGGTCCCCCGACCATCTGAAGGTGATCGCCAAGATCCAGCAGCCGGTCTTGCACGGTGGGCTATTCGGGATGGCGATGCCCAACGGCAGCGGTATGATGACCATCTGCGAGTACGCAATTTTGGGGGGTATTAGCGATCATCTCTGCAGAACACAACACCGCGTCGAAGCTCGTCATCTGATAGTTTGGCCCTGTCACCTTTCATGTAGGAGACCCCAGGTGTTTGTTTCTCGACAGGTCGTCTTCTTTCTGGGTCTGATTGGTTTTCAGTGCCTGCCGACGGCAGTTGGCGTGGAGTTGTCAACGCTGACTCCGCGACCAAAGCGGCCTTCGGCGACGACGGATTGGCTCATCCAAGCTGAGGGTTACACCGCAGGCGTTTATCGGACGGAACATGCCGACGAAGTTGCGTTGGATAATGGGCTGATCCGCCGCACCTTCCGCCTGGCGCCCAACGCTGCCACGGTCGGTCTCGACAACCTGCTCACGAATGAGGCGCTGCTCCGCGGCGTGAAGCCTGAGGCCGTGGTGGTCATCAATGGGAAACGCTACGACGTCGGTGGCCTGACTGGTCAACCCAACTACGCCTTCCTCTTGCCCGAATGGCTGGACAAGATGCAAGCCGATCCCGCGGCGATGCGATTCGTCGGCTTCGAGGTCGCCAAACCACAGCAACGATTCGCTTGGAAGCGGGTCCGACATCACGCCCCGGACGTCAACTGGCCACCCAAGGGCACCTCCCTGCGGATGGACTACGCATTGCCCGATGCAAGCGAAAAGACCAACGGCGTTAATGTCCGGGTCTCCGTTCACTACGAACTTTATGATGGCGTGCCCGTGATGTCGAAGTGGATCACCGTCCACAACGACGGTGATGCAGCGATCACGGTCGACCGCTTCACTAGCGAAATGCTGGCAGTCGTCGAGCCGGCCAGTTGGGTCGAGACTCGGGAGGGTGTCGAGCTGCCCAAGCCAACATCAATGCACGTCGAAACCGACTTTGCCTTTGGCGGCTTTCAGCCGGAAAACAGCAATCGCCACGTGGTTCATTGGCGGCCCGATCCGCAGTACACGACACAGGTCAACTACCTGAAGAAGCAGCCGTGTTTGCTGGTCGTCGAGCCAACCTATGGGCCTGCTCAAACTGTGGCTCCGGGGGACACGTTCGAATCGTATCGCACGTTTGAGCTTTTCTACGACTCCACAGAGCGTGAGCGTCGTGGCCTCGCGCTCAGGCGGATGTATCGCACCATCGCGCCGTGGATCACCGAAAACCCGCTGATGCATCACATGAAAATCGCTCGTCCGGAGGCGGTCCGCACAGCGATCGATCAGGCGGCCGAGGTTGGCTTCGAGATGATCATCATGACGTTTTGGAGCGGGTTCAACATGGACAATGAAGACCCTGCCTACCTCGCGACCTGGAAGAGCGTGGCCGACTATGCCGAAAAGAAGGGAATCGAGATGGGATCGTACTCGCTGCTTTCCAGTCGGAGAGCGCCGGCTGGCAACATGATCGTGCCGCCTGCGGGTCAGAAGTGCACCCATGGAAGATGCCCCGCCTTGGCGAGCCCGTGGGGGCAAGCTTATTTCCAACGCCTCCGCAACTTCTACGAAACAACCGGCTTCGACTTGCTTGAGCACGACGGCTCGTATCCAGGGGACGTCGACATCACCGCTCGACCACCTCTCCAGAAGGGTGAACAAGACTCACGGTGGGTTCAATGGCGGATTGTTGCAGACTATTACCAATGGTGTCGAGCCCGAGGGATCTACCTGAACGTGCCCGATTTCTATTTCCTCAGCGGCTCGAATAAGTGCGCCATGGGTTACCGTGAAGTGAACTGGTCTCTGCCGCGGGCGATGCAGGTCATCCACACCCGGCAGAATATCTACGACGGCACCTGGAAGAAGACGCCTTCGATGGGCTGGATGTTCGTCCCGCTTTCGCAGTACCACGGGGGCGGCGCCGCGGCGACCATTGAGCCGCTTCATCAGCATTTGCCCCATTACGAGCGAATCATGCTGAGCAACCTGGCGATGGGCGTGCAGGCATGCTATCGCGGACCACGCCTGTACGACACCGAGGAAACCAAGGCGGTGGTCAAGCGTTGCGTGGATTGGTTCAAGCAGTATCGCGACATCCTGGAAAGCGACATGATCCACGGCCGCCGCGCCGACGGACGCGACCTGGACTGGATGCTTCACGTAAACCCCAAGCTCAAACACAAGGGTATGCTGGTCGTCTTCAATCCCTTGAACAAATCGGTCACCAAGACGCTTCGCGTGAATCTTTACTATACCGGCCTGACCGATACCGCGAGCGTCTCGATCATGGGCGGCCGAGCTGACAGCTTCGAGCTCAACCGAGATTACACGATCGAGTTGCCCGTGACGGTCGAGGCTAAGGGGATGACCTGGGCGGTTATCGAATAACGCATTGGCGAACGACTTGGCTGCACCTGGAAGCGAACCCGATCTCTTTGTCGAAGCTCCATTGGGATCAGTTCGAGTCGGCACCGGCGACAATCCAGCTTTGTTCGACAACTTGACCATCACTTCGGAGGTGGTTCCGGTGATTGCCCAAGGTGGATTTGAGAACCCAATTCAGCCAGTTGAGTCGGCCGGCTGGGAAGCCGAGTCACTTCAAGCCGACCACAAGACCCAACTTTGGCGCATAGAAGTAAGACCACTGGCGGGGGAATCGCTGAAGAGCCAGGGTGGCCGAATCAGCAAGTTTGTTGCCGAGTCGTAAAACTCCGACCGCTCTTGCCTGCTTTACAACGCCTGTGACCGATGTCTCCGACGCCTGGGCTTGTCCGAGTCGGCCTCCGTCTGTTCCACCTGCGAACCGCTGCGGATTGACCACCCGGCGAGAAGCCAAATCAATCCCAGAACAAGCGCCGATCCGGCGCCAGCGGCAGACACTATGGCAAGTACGCGAGCTTTGTTGATGATCTCGAACTGACCGCGTGGCTTCCAGTTGTTCGCTTCACGAAATAGCGCTGCTGTGGTGATTCCGAGCAGTACAGCACCAACAAGAAATCCTGAACCAACGTAGTTGAAGAGACTGCGAGACGGCTTTGGGCGCTGTTCGGAACTGTGGTCAGTCATTGATCGAATCAAATGGGGGACAATCCAACCAGGAAACATCGGATAATGGCCTGAACGCGAGGCCGTTGAAACTCGGACGCAGCGGAGATCATTGCAATCAAAATGGGGCCGCAGCGGCATGGAGAGGACGGGCCTTGGGGTCCGGGTCTGGTACCTTTCGCGCTGTTGGTCAGCGTGATCGTTGGAATGATAGCAGGCTTGATTCTTGGACGTGTTGCCGCTCTCACCCTGACTCAGCGCATCAAACGAAGCCGTGAGCGGATACTCTCCAGTGCTAGGAGAATCATCCTGCTTGCCGGACTCGCCGCACTCGCGCCATTGATACCCGTCGTCGGGGCCGGTGTCCTTGCCATGGTCTTCGTTTGGCCAGGCCCGCTTGCCTGGCACTGCAGTCTGAAAACGCTCGCGGCGGCATAGAATCGGTCATCAAAGGGAGGGCCTGATTGAATCTTTTGGGGTCCTGATCTCGAAGGTCTGACGTTTGCGGTCGGCTGGATGCCCGTTTCCAGCGGCCGGTCAAGGGCCATCAGTGTCGCACAGTTCCTGGCCTAAGCGTGGCTGTTCCGCCGGCTGCGCGAAGGAGATTCAGCTTGTCGCCGCAAGAACGTGGCTTCGCCAGGAACCCGGCAGGACAGGTCGAATTGTCCTCGGCTTGCCGTCGCTACCGCGGCTTCCCGGTGGCGATGGCGTATCAGGGGAGCCCATAAAACCGAACTCGTCGCTGCATCGGGAAGCCGCGATGCTTCGCGCTCTTCCGGTGGACGGTCGTTGCCTCGACGAAGAACACGTGATCACTAACCACCGTGAAAACATCTTCCAATTTCTTCCTTGGATCCGTCTCCTCCGAGGACGCAAGGATCTTGCAAGAAAAGTTTGCTGGAAAACATTTCCGTTCGCTATTCTTGGCTTGTACGGACTGTCAAAATAACGCTTTGAGAGTCCTGGTCTTCGCCGAGGCATACCTCCGTTCGCTGCGTCGCGAGTTGGACTTTTCTGCCCGCACATTGCTGAATTTGAGTGAGTCGAGCACCGCAAGGAGTGATTATGGGTTCGCGTGTGGAACCAGAGGACCGCGGCGGTTTCGAAGATCAAGCGCGGATGATCGCCGATTCACTCAGCGTTGCTTTCACAGATTTGCTTACCTCATTGGGGGGAGACCCAAACAAACCCCAGCAATGCAGTCGAGCCTTTGGCCTGAACACCAAGTTGGCTTGGCAAATCTCCAAGGTGGTGCAGGCCAGGGACTCGGGAACGGCCCTGGCTCAGATGCCTGGCCAGTCGGGAATCGGGATCTTCTTGAAGAAGATGGAATCTGCTGGTGCGGGAAAGAAGCTCCTTGACGCAGCTCGCGCAGCGGTGGATGGGTATTACGAACTGCTCGACACTCACGCTGGCGACCGCGCATCACTGGATATGCTCAGCGGCGAAATCAGCGTTGCGGGCAGACAGCAGCAGGATGAGCACTATCGCAAGCAGTGGTTCCAGAGCGCCAGCTACATTTGGGGAGCCCAAGCGAAGACAATCCTCAAGGTTGGGATCGCCGGGCCCAGCGAAAGTGTCGATTGCTATGACTACGCGGCGCTGAACTCCGTGATCGATTTTCGTTGCTTGCGTGGAGATGTGACTTGGCCCCTCGCCCTGCGAGGGTTGGTCATCGGCGGCAGTGCGGCCTCGAACGTCACGCGAGAGACGATTGATCCACGATTTGACGCTCCGGATCAACCGCCGTTCATGCCCGATTTCTGTTCCGACCCTCTTCCTGAGATGGAAAAGGTTGAAGAGGGCAACGGCTACGTCTTCCAGCTGGCACAGGGGCAAGTTGGAAACTTGGGGTTGCGCACCTGTACATTCGGCACGATCCTCCGAGGGGTCTACTTGCGCTTTCAGGATGAGGCTGTCGTCGCCGGGTCCTTCACCACCAACTGCGATACCCCCGTCGAAACGCTGATCGCTGACATCTTCATTCACAAGCGATTCGACTTTGCCATACCTCCCCGACCAGTCATGACAAGCCGGATGAGCGTTCTTCTGCAGCACAAGCTCAACTCGTTGCCACTGAACGAGCCGTTGCAGAATTTGGGATTGGATCCGCTTGCTGTCACATCTCCCGAGGTACCCAAATACCGCCAGATGGTCCGGGCGATGTTCGAACGCTGTGGCTGGAATCCCGAGGAGTTTGTTGGTTTTCGTCTGCGGATCGCCTACCCTCCCTGCCCGACCATGCTACGGCTGCAATACGAATTCCCGAAGAAGTCCTCCCAAAGACGAGGCTAAGCCCGGCGAAGTTTCTTGAACCCAAGGCACCATCGATGACGAAGGTCTCGGACGATCAGATCCAAGACGACCAAGCCCAAGGTTCTGAAGCTCTGGAAACTGGGGCAGTCATTGTCCTGCCCAACTCTTGAACCAAGTGATCGAACCTGGGTACAAATTCCAGCTGCAAGCCTCCGTGTGTGGTGCCTCATTTGTGAGCACCAAGCATTGTGCCGGGGGCTCGCTTTTTTCCAGACCACCCCGACTTGGATGACTTAGGCGGCAATCTCCAAAACAACATTAAGAGAACCAATGGGTTCCGTCTATTATCATGATCAGTCGAGTATGAGCAAGATTGTATGAGCAAGATTGTATGAGCATTGAGGTGATGATCATGGTCGATCTTTTTGGCCTACGACGCGTGAGGTCTGCCGACGCCGCGGGTGTGCCCTCAGGTGTTCTCAAACCGCTCATTGGGTTTGGCAACCGCCGGACTTTTCCGGTCTTGAGCAGCCCCAATCAGGAGTTTCCCATCGGTTCTTGGCTTTTTGGGGTCGCCCTGGTGATGCTTCTTGGGGGCCTTCCCTGTGCTTTGGCCGAAGAGCCGCTGCCATTTCCGCAGAACCGTGTGCGGAACTTTTATGCTCAGCAAGCCCAAGAGCAGCTCAAGAGCCACCGGCCGAGCCCAAAGATCCTGCCGCAATTTCCTGGCCTGGACGGCGGACCTTTTGGGCATTGGGGTCAAAACCCGGAGTCCGAGAATTTCGACCATCAACTCAACGAAGTTGACCTCGGGGGGCTGTTGGCCCAGGTGATCAACAACCCCGGCGGACGAACCACCAAAGCCGTGGCCACCATCCTGGGAGAGGGCACCCTCACGGCCATGTTCGACCCGGAAAAGCTGACCTTCACAGAGCTCTGGAAGGGCAGTCTGGTGCAATGGGAGGCGCGACGCTATGGCATCACCAGCGGAGTTCGGCCAAGCGGCCCGCGTCTGATCGACCTCAGTCAGGCTCACTGGGAGCTCAGAGATCGGGTGACCACCTCTTATCATGGCTTTTACCGCCACGGACCAAACGTGGTCTTCAGTTACCAAATCGGTCAGGCGCGGATCCTCGATCACGCCTGGCATCATCAGGGAATCGTGATCCGGTCTTTGAGCATCGAAGGGAAGATCCCCAGCAGGACCACTCTCAGATTGCTGACTGTCGGCAACAAAAGGGTCCCATTGGAAATCGGCGACGATTTGCAATTGGCACGCCTCACCAAAGGCCAACAAAGCTTCACCGTTGGCCTGCAAGCCCCTCCCAAACGGGTGCATCTTGTCCCTGACGAGGGAGCGCTCAGCTTGCAATTTGAACCTGGCAAACACCTGAAAACTCTGCGGATCTTCCTCGCCAAAGGAGAGGCCGACGACGCCCGGCGAGCCATCCGCCAAGAAGCACGGGCCGACCATCCCGAGCCGGGTTCACTGATCTCAGGAGGTCCGGCGCGTTGGGCCGACCAAACCGTCATCACCGCTGGTGAGCTTGGGGACGAGCCTGGACCTTACGTCATTGATACCTTGAGGGTCCCCTATCGTCAGCAGAACCCCTTTGGCACACCAATGCGTTTGGGGGGGTTGGGCTTTCTGCCTGATGGGCAAGCAGCGGTGTGTACTCTCACTGGCGACGTCTGGCTTGTCGATGGAATCGACGAGGATCTGGCTCAGCTTCGTTGGAAACGGATCGCCGCTGGGCTGCATCAGCCCCTCGGGTTGGTCGTCCGTGATGGCAAGATCGTCGTCGTGGGCCGCGATCAGCTCACCTGCCTGCACGATTTGAACAACGACGATGAGGCGGATTTTTATGAGTGTCTGACCAACGAGTATCCCACAACCGCTGGCAACAGTTTTGCCCTCACCCTGCATCAAGATCGCCATGGTGCTTTCTATTGGTTCACCCGGTCGGCGAATTTTGGCATGACCAAGTTTGCCAAGGGCCAAAAGCCGGTCTCCATAGGAACTGGTCTGCGAGGAACCAACGGGACGGGCGTTTCTCCTGAAGGTGACATCGTGCTGGCGACGGTGCAGGAGGGAAGCTGGACGCCGGCCTCGGCGATCTTTGAGGTCGGCGACGGCAGCTACCATGGTTTCTTCGGACCTCGAAAAGGGATCGGGAAGTACGGCTACCAACTGCCGCTGTGCTTCATTCCGCGTGGTGTCGACAATTCCTGCGGAGATATCGTTTTCCTGCCTGAAGATGATCGGCTGGGGCCTCTGGCTGGTAAAATCGTTGGTACCTCATTTGGCTACTGTCAGCACTACCTCATTCTGCGAGAAAAGATTGGTGCGGGAGTGCAAGGTGGTGTCGTGCCGCTGGCAGGCGAGTTTCTCTCTGGGGCTCATCGTTCGCGTTACAACCCCCATGATGGACAACTCTATGTCGTGGGGATCGACGGCTGGCAGAGTTATGCTCAGCAGAATGGCTCGCTGCAGCGTGTGCGATATGTTGGCGGCTCGTTGCATTTGCCCACAAATATTCAGACTCGTGACAACGGCCTGCTGGTGCGGTTCAACTGTCCTATCGATCCAGAAACGGTGCGGACCGAAAACGTCTTCTGCCAGCAATGGAACTACCTGTACAGCGGTGCCTACGGCTCGGCAGAATTCTCGGTCAAGCAGCCAGGTCGGCCTGGCCATGACCCAGTCCCTGTGAAGTCCGCCCATCTGCTGGCCGATGGAAAGACTGTTTTTCTGGAGATCCCGCAGTTGCATCCGGTGATGCAGTTTCATCTGCACATGCAACTGAAAACCACAAGTGGGGACCGTTTCTGCCCGGATGTCTATTACTCAATTTTCCAGCTGGGCGAGCCGTTTATTGATTTTCCTGGCTATCGAAAAACCGCCAAGGGCCGTTCTCCCGAGTTTCCGGTCGTGCAGCGGTATCCCAACGACCCACGATTGCTCGCTCAAGAACGCCTCGGCAAGACGCTTGGGCGGGTCGTTGCGGTGCAGGTCAAGGCGGTGCCTGGGCTGCAGTTTGAGCCTCGTGTGCTGAGGGTTCCACCTGGCCGTCGTGTGGCCTTGGCCATTTCCAACACCGACCCCAGTATGCCACACAACCTTGTGGTGACTCGCCGAGAGCGAACCGCGGCCATCGGCGAAGCAGCGATGCTGTTGGCGGCCAACCCTCAGGCGATCGCCATGCATTATGTGCCGGATGATCCCGGTGTGATCTGTCTTTCTCCGATCCTCAATCCCGGACAAGACTATACGATCTACTTTGACAGCCCCCGACAGAAAGGTGCTTATCCATTTGTCTGCACGTTCCCAGGACACTGGAAAGTGATGCGTGGCGTGCTCTACGTTGCCGATCCCGACGAAGACTTACCTGAGATCCCCGAGTTTTCCCGCCCTGCTCGGACATTCGTCAAGATGTGGAAGACGGCCGATTTGGCCACCCAGGCAGCGAATCTGAAAGGCCGCTCCTTCCAGCAAGGAGCAACTATGTTCCAAGTTGCCAGCTGCAGCAAATGCCACAAAATTGGCGACCAGGGACAGAAGTATGGTCCCGACCTGACGAAAATCCAACAGAGGTTTCGTGGTGCTCCATTGCTGCGGCAGATTTTGGAACCCTCTCATCAGATCAACAAACAGTATCAGACTTATACGTTGCTGACTGCTGCTGGCAAAACGATCACCGGTTTGATCGTCAAGGACGAGCCCCAGAGTGTGCAGATTCTCACCAATCCGTTGAAGCCAGAGGAGGTGATTGTTCTGCCCAAGGATGAGATCGAGGAGATGGAGCCCTCAACAGTCTCCACCATGCCCAAGGGTCTGTTGATGACCCTGACTGCAGATGAGATCCTCGACTTGCTGGCGTTTTTGGAGGCTGGTGGAAACCCAGACCATCCCCTTTTTCGCGACAACTGACCAAGGCAATCCCCGATGAATTTTGCCCCTGGTGATTCCGCCCTGACGATTTCGGCTTGCCTCGGCGTTGAGGGCTCTTTCAAACGGTTCTGGCAGGTTTTGCTTGCTCTGTTGATGGTGATCTCAGGACAAGCAGCGTCGGCGGAGCCTTCCGAGGGGAATTCTTCCCAAGCCAGTTCGATCGATCGTCCGAATATCCTGTGGATTACCGCGGAGGATATGAGCCCGACTTTGGGTTGCTATGGTGACGCTTATGCGACGACTCCGCACCTTGACGCGTTGGCCAAGCAGAGCGTGCGGTACCTCAACGCGTTTGCCTCGGCACCGGTTTGCTCGCCGGCACGATCCTGCTTGATCACTGGATCTCTGGCGACCACCTTGGGGACTCACCAGATGCGGTCGGTCTTTCCCATCCCCAAACACATCAAAGGATTCCCTGCATTATTACGCCAAGCGGGGTACTACACCTCGAATAACGTCAAAACCGATTATAATACAGCGAATGCGGAGCAGATCATCAAGGCATCATGGGATGAGAGTAGCCAGAGAGCAGGCTGGGGCCAGCGTCAGGCCGGGCAGCCGTTTTTCTGTGTATTCAACTTGATGGTCTCACACCAAAGCCGTTCAATGGTTTGGAGTTATGAGAAATTCCAACAAGAGGTGCAGAGCCAGTTCAGCAAGGATCAAATCCATAATCCGCAGCAAGCGCCGGTGCCGCCGTATTATCCGGATACGCCTTTGGTACGCAAAACAATCGCTCGGTATTACGATTGTGTCACAGCGATGGACCAGCAAGTTGGGGAAATCCTCCATCGTCTTGAGAAAGATGGTCTGGCCGAGGAGACGATCGTCTTCTTCTACTCCGATCATGGATCGGGGATGCCCCGGCACAAAAGGGCCTTGCTCGACTCCGGCATGAAGGTGCCTTTGCTGATTCGCTTCCCCAAAAAGTTCCAGCACCTCGCTCCCAGGCCGCCGGGGACGACCACGAATCGGTTGGTGAGCTTTGTGGACTTTCCCCCCACCGTGCTGCAACTGGCTGGGGTCAAGCAGTCTCCAGACTCTTTTGAAGGCCAGGTGTTTCTCGGCCCTGCGGCAGAAGCACCACGCCGGTACGTCTATGGCCACCGAGATCGGATCGACGAGGCGGTCGATCTGGCCCGTTCCGTGCGAGACAAGCATTATTTGTATATTCGCAACTATCTGCCCCAGCTTGGCTACCACCAACCAAGCGCCTGGCCAGATCAGGGCGAAATCCGCCAAGCCTTGGATGAGCTGGCCAAGTCGACCAAGCTGACCCCTGCCCAGCGGCAGTTCCTCAGCCCAACCCGTCCGATCGAGGAACTCTACGATTGCCAGCAAGATCCGCTGAACCTGCAGAATCTGGCCAACTCGCGTGAGCACCAGCACGTTTTGCGGCGGATGCAGGCTGCTCACAAAGAATGGGTGCTCACATCCCGCGACTTGGGTTTCTTGCCCGAAACCGAGCAGTGGAAACGTGCTGACGGCCAGACACCGTATCAGTGGGCTCGCGGGCCGGGCTATCGGCTCCCTGCGATCTTTCAGGCTGCTTCGCTGGTGGGGACCAACTCGGCGACCTCCTTCGCCAAAAATCTGCTGTCAGCCGATCCTGCCATCCGCTATTGGGGGGCTTGTGGTTATGTAGCAGCAGAGTCCCTTTCTCAAAAGGATGCTCTGGCCCTCAAACGGGCTTTGCAAGATGACTCAGAGATTGTGCGGATTGCCGCCGCTGATGCCCTGGCGCGGCATGGTCATCTTCGGCAGGCTCTGCCGATTCTGACCGAGTTGTTTGATCATCAGGATCCAACGGTCATTCTCTACGCAGCACGGACAGTCGAGCTCTTGGGGCAACAAGCAGCGTCTGCTTACGCCGACGTCAAAGCCCTGAACGAGCGATTCCGCGACAAGCCTGGTGATCCCGCCTGGTTTATCCGCTTTACCACCAGCGGCTTTCTCCATCGTGTTCGACCACCAAGCCCTTGAGGGTTTCGGACTTTTTGAACCCTTGCGTCCCAGACGGTCATGGAACACAAAGGCCTCCAGGACAAACTGTCGCAGAGTTCGCTGGAACTCCTGGGCTGTCGACTGCGTCCCAGTCTCAGTTTTCCGGGGGGCCTGTCAGTTCCCCCTTCGCCGGGCGAGCGGTCTGCCCTCTTGGGCTTGACTCAACCTTCACCCAATTCTGGACCTAATCCATCAGCGCAGATCGATGAGAATTTCTATTCCTCGTGTGCCCCATCCACGTTGGCTGGGGCTGGCTCTCTTAGGGGGCGTAGGCTTATTGGGGTGGGCTGCTTCCGCCCCAAGTGAAGATGTGACCGCTGCTGGTGGTCTTCCCGCTCAAGAAGTTTTGACAAAGACCTTCAATGAGGGGAACTACAAAGACGCCTATGAGGGGTTCCGCAAGCGTTTGCTCTGGCAGAAGGCTGAGCCGGCTCGCCTCGGGCAGGACCTCAACATGGCCGTGCAGTGCCTCCGAAAGCTTGGCCGTGAGGCCGAAGTCGATGCGTTGGTCGAGTTGGCTGTCAAGACGCATTCTGAGAAGTGGCAACTGTTGCATGCCGCTGCCCGGACGTATCTGACTGTCAGCCACCACGGGTACATCGTTGCGGGCAAGTACCAACGCGGCAATCGACGTGGCGGTGGCCGCCTGTTCAATAGCTGGGAGCGTGACCGAGTCAGGGCCCTCCAGCTGCTCAATCGTGCTGAGGCCAAGTTGCCCCAGGACCGCAAGGCGGCTGACATGGCCACCGTCTTTGAGACCTACGCACAGGCTCTCTCCCTCAATCGCCTTTCCGGACAAGCCTGGCGGCTGACCGACAAAACCGACCTCAGCGAGCTGCCCGACTATACCCCTGGTTGGTACCGAGGCTTCAGCTCCCGCGGGGCACCAGCGACCACAGATGGCCAGCCGATTTTTTATCCGCTGCCGGAGACCTTCGACCAGGCTGTCAACGATGGGCAGCGGTGGCGTTGGGCACTCACTCAAGTGGCCGAATACAACCCCCGCAAAACCAACAGCATGCGGATGCAGTGGGGCTCCTTCCTGTTGAGTCAGTTCGGCGTGCAGACGATGGCCCGCAGCCCCTATGCGGGTCGGTTGATCGGCCCGACCTCCGAGAAGGATGATCAATCGGGCCCCTACGCGGTGCACACCCTCCAGGAGAACGAGACTCTGGCCAAGCTGGCCACGGGCGTGGCCCGTTTTGAGCTGCCGGATGAATACAACTTCATCAAGGTCTTTCGGGAGGTCGCCGAGAACCCGCAGACCGGACAGGGAGCCCAGGCTCTGCTAAAACTGGCCAGCATCTACCAAAATCGCCGCCAGTTGCCCAAGGCTGCCGAAGTGCTCAAACAGCTGATCCGGCAATACGGCAATGGCCCCCGTGGTCAGTACAAACAACAACTTGAGCAGATCACCGGCAACTGGGGACAGTTCGAGCCCATTGGGTCTCAGCCTCCGCAAGGGCGAACAGGGGATGGCGCGGTCTTCGACTTCCGCTTTCGCAACGGGCAGGAGGTCTCCTTTGAAGCTCGTCCAATCAATATCGAGCTGCTTGGCCAGGATGTGCAGGCCTATTTGAAGGGCAATCCTGCAAGGCTCGACTGGCAGAAGATCAATAT
Organism: uncultured Pirellulales bacterium; assembly: GCA_964648025.1. Lineage (GTDB taxonomy): Bacteria > Planctomycetota > Planctomycetia > Pirellulales > Pb10988 > CAZYKP01. The sequence goes on from CAZYKP010000006.1 coordinate 162,137, forward strand.
CGATGCCATCGGAAACATCCTCGTCCAAGGAAAGCAGGAAAAGTACCTCGGCGAGCCGGCCGCCAAGTGGACCGTCAAGCTGAAACCAGCAGAAGATCATCTGGATCGGCGGATCACCGTCACCACACCGTTGCAGAAAGCCGGGGCGTTCTTTGTCACCGCTCGGATGAGCCAAGGGAACACCTGCTCAACAGTGCTGTGGCTGACGGATACAGTGATCTTCAAAAAGCCCCTGGAAGGCCAAACGTTCTTATTTGTTGCCGATTCACTCACTGGTGAACCGGTCTCCGGAGCAACTCTCGAACTCTTCGGCTACCGAGTCGACTACATCCGAGTCCCCGGGCAGCGGGGAAACCGCACCAAGATCACCACAACACAAACGACTCTCCGCACCAACGCCGACGGCCAAGCGTTCGTCCCCGGCAACCAGTCCAATAATCGGATGAACTGGTTGATCAGCGGCAAGACCAACAAGGGACGCTATGCCCATCTGGGCTTTACCAACTTGGGCTATGGCTCTCGTGGCCACAGCACCTACGCCCAGAGCAAGGCGTTTCTGATTACTGATCGGCCTGTCTACCGCCCTGAGCAGTCAGTCAAGTTTAAGGTTTGGCTAGCTCATGCAACGTATGACCCCAAACGCGTTGAGGATTTTGCCGGGAAGTCGTTGACCGTGGAAATCCGCAATCCCAAAGGGGAAAAGGTCCTCAACAAGACTTACAAGGCAGACAAATATGGGGGTGCCGAGGACGAACTGCAGCTTCCCCAAGATGCAACCTTGGGTCGGTACTCCCTCAGCGTGCGGGATCCTGGAAGAAGGCGGTATTACGGGGGCAGTTCATTCCGAGTTGAGGAATACAAAAAGCCAGAATTCGAAGTCACCGTCGAGGCCCCCAGCGAACCGGTGATGCTCGGCCAGAAAGTGGCAGCCAAGATCAAGGCGAACTATTACTTTGGGGCTCCGGTGGTCAACGCCAGCGTGAAGTACAAAGTCATGAGAACAGCGTACACGCAGCGATGGTATCCGGTGGGGGCCTGGGAGTGGTTGTATGGCAAAGGATATCGCTGGTGTGGTGTCGACTACCTGTGGTATCCCGGTTGGGCCCGTTGGGGTTGTCCCAGTCCGCGTCCCTGGTGGTGGGGCCGACGCTACGAGCCGCCTGAGCTGGTTGCCGAACAAGAGGTTCCCGTTGGCCCCAACGGCGAGGTCAGCCTGGAGATCGACACAGCGCTGGCCAAGCAGCTCTTTGGCGATTCGGACCATAAGTATGAGATCACCGCTGAGGTGACCGATCAAAGCCGCCGAACGATTGTCGGCACCGGCACGGTGATGGTCGCCCGTCGGCCCTTTGAGGTGACCTGCTGGTTGAACACCGGTTACAGCCGAGCCGGCGAAGTACTTCAAGCACACCTCAATGGCCGCACCATCAATGGCAAGCCCGTTCAAGGCAGTGGCGAACTCCAACTCCTGAGCATCAGTTACAACCAGCAGGGCAAGCCAACCGAACGCATTGTGCAAACCTGGGAGGTCAACACTGATGACCAGGGCAACGCCAGCCAACAGTTCACCGCAGCCCGAGCCGGCCAATATCGCCTCAGCTACACTTTGGCCGACAAGGAGGGTCACCGCATCGAAGGTGGCTATGTCTTCACCGTGACAGGCCAAGATTTTCAGGGCAACGACTTTCGATTTAATCAGTTGGAGTTACTGGCTGACCAGACCGAATATCTGCCCGGCGACGAACTCGAGCTGATGATCAACACCAACCGCACCGACAATGTCGTGTTGTTGTTCGTCAAGCCGGCAGGCGGGACCTACCCTGAGCCCCGGATGCTACGTCGTCAGGCCAAAAGCTCGGTGGAGCGAGTGCAGGTCGACCTCGGCGATATGCCGAACTTCTTTGTCGAGGCAGTCACCATCGCCGACGGAGAGGTTTATCGAGAAACCAAAGAGTTCCATGTGCCACCATCCAAACGAATCGTCGATTTGGTGGTCACCCCCAACAGCAAGACCTACAAGCCAGGAGAAGAGGGATCCGTGGAGGTGCAAGTCACCGACAGTAACGGCAACCCCTTTGTCGGTTCCCTGGTGATATCGGTGTACGACAAATCGGTCGAGTATATCTCCGGCGGCAGCAATGTGCCAGATATCCGCAAGCATTTTTGGCAGTGGCGAAGGCGGCACTATCCCCGTGATCAGCATAACCTGGGCCGGATGGGCAGAAACCTCGTCGGCCAAGACAACCGGGCGATGCAGATTTTAGGCGTCTTTGGCTACATGACTAGCAGGAAATCTGCCGCCGCTGACGAGACAATCGCCACCAGGCCGCAAAGCACCACCTTCTCGCGACTTGGAGGAGTTGCTCCTCCGGGGAGGGCGATGTTTGCGGCCCCTGCCCCTCTGGCGGAGGCCGCAGGAGACTCGATGGCTGAAGCTGCAAGCGGACGGCGCGGTTTGGCCGACAAGTCCGCCTACGAGGATGGCGCCAAGGCCACCCAGACCGCCGACGGCGAGGCGTTCCAAGAGCCAACCGTTCGCAAGAACTTTGCAGACACCGCCTTGTGGGCAGGAGCATTGGTGACCGACCAAAACGGTCGGGCGACAATCCCTGTGAACTTCCCAGAAAGTCTGACAACCTGGAAAGTCAAGGCTTGGACCTTGGGACCCCAAGCAACTGTCGGCAGCGCCGAGACCGAGGTCATCACCAAAAAAGACCTGTTGGTTCGCCTGCAGTCTCCTCGCTTCTTTACCCAGAAAGACGAGATCGTTCTCTCGGCTAACGTGCACAACTATCTACCTACCGAGAAGCAAGTCCAAGTCGCCCTCGAAACGCAAGGCGGCGTTCTTGAGTTGCTCGGTGAGCCCTCCTCCACCCTCACCATCCCTGCTGATGGCGAGGCACGTGTCGACTGGCGAGTGCGGGTTGTCGAGGAAGGTGAGGCAGTTGTGCGGATGCTCGCCCTGACCGACCAGGAGAGCGACGCAGTCGAGATGAGCTTCCCGGCGTATGTTCACGGAATGCTCAAAACCGAGAGCTTTGCCGGAGCACTCCGCCCTGAAGATCAAACCGGCCGTCTTACTGTCCGCGTTCCTCAAGAGCGGCGGATCAGCCAAACACTGCTGGAGGTTCGCTACTCGCCGACCCTGGCTGGGGCAATGATCGATGCACTGCCGTATCTCTCCGACTATCCCTACGGCTGTACCGAGCAGACGCTCAACCGCTTCTTGCCCACGGTGATCACCCAAAAGGTGCTTCAGGACATGGGGCTGAACTTGGCCGAGATTCGCGACAAGCGGACCAACCTCAATGCTCAAGAGCTCGGCGACGCTCAAGAGCGGTCCGCTCAATGGAAGCAGCGGACCAACGCCGTCTTCGATGAAGAAGAGGTCAGCCGCCGCAGCCAGGCTGGAATCAAGCGGTTGGTCCAGATGCAGAATTCCGACGGGGGGTGGGGTTGGTTCTCCGGCCGCGGCGAGCGGAGTTATCCGCACACAACTGCTGTGGTCCTGCACGGGTTGCTCAAAGCCCGAGAACTCGATGTGGACATTCCTCAAGGAGTCATTGAGCGAGGCGTCCAGTGGCTCGCCGGTCGTCAGGCTGGCGAGGTCCAAAAGCTCAAAAACGGCGCCAAGGAGATCAAGCCGTTCAAGATCGCAGCTGACAACCTGGATGCGTTTGTCTTCTTGGTTCTGCAAGAGGCAGGCCAGCAGGCCGACGCGGACATGCGGGATTTCCTCTATCGGGATCGCACCAAACTGAGTGTCTATGCTAAGGCGATCTACGGCTTGGCCCTGCATCGGCAAAAGGAGCAGGCCAAATTGGCGATGATCCTTCGCAACATCGAACAGTTCGTTGTGCAGGACGAAGAGAACCAGACGGCCTATCTCAAGTTGCCCGTGAACAATCGCTGGTGGAGGTGGTACGGCGGCGAGATCGAGGCAGACGCCTGGTATCTCAAACTGCTGGCGGCTGTGGAGCCCAAGGGTCAGACCGCCAGCCGACTGGCCAAGTACATCCTCAATAACCGCAAGCATGGGACTTACTGGAATAGCACTCGAGATACCGCTTACTGCATCGAGGCACTGGCGGAGTATATGAAGGCCAGCGGTGAGGACCAGCCGAACATGACAGTGGAGGTTTGGTTCGATGGCCAGAAGCAGAAGGAAGTGGAAATCACCTCTGAGAATTTGTTGAGCTTCGACAATACCTTCCAGATGGTGGGAGATGCCGTGGAAGCTGGCGAGCACACCATTGAGCTTCGCAAGAAAGGGCAGGGGCCGTTGTACTACAACGCCTACCTAACGAACTTCACCATGGAGGATCCAATCACCCATGCGGGCCTGGAGGTGAAGGTCCGCCGGAAGCTCTACAAGTTGGTCAAGGTCGAAGCCACCGAGGCTGTCGAGACTCAGACCGGTCAGGCGACCAAACAAAAGGTGGAGAAGTTCCAACGAGTCTTGCTGGAAAGCGGCGACACGCTGGCCAGCGGTGACCTTGTTGAGGTCGAGCTGGAACTGGAGAGCAAGAACGACTACGAGTACTTAATCTTTGAGGACCGAAAGGCCTCCGGGTTTGAGGCTGTGGCCGTTCGCAGTGGATATGTGGCCAACGGCCTGAGAGCCTACATGGAAGTTCGGGACGAGAAGGTTGCCTTCTTCGTTCGCCAGCTGCTTCGCGGCAAGCACAGCATCTCTTATCGCCTGCGTGCCGAGATTCCTGGTTCTGTCGCAGCTCTTCCGGCGGTGGGGTACGCGATGTATGCCCCCGAGCTGAAGGGCAACAGCGACGAGATCAAGCTCAACGTCGTTGATCGCCAGGGCGCTGCTGAATAAGCTCCAGGCGAAGGGGCCCGGCGTGGCCAAGCCCTGCTGCACCAACGTGAGTCAGGCCGCCTGATCATCTCAATATCTGGACGTTTCAATCACCGGGTCGCTGCCTGGGGGAGTTTTCTCCTGCCCGGTTGCGACCCGGTTTTCGTGAGAGAGCATGCTTCCGGAAAGCTCCCAGCCGACCAAACTGCTGGCGATGGCCAGCGAGATCCCGGCGATCCAAAGAGAATAGCCAACGGACAACACGTTCGAGGTCGTCCGAGAAACCAGAAGCGAGCCGACAATCACCAGAGCTGCCAGCCCCAGCAGGAGGGCGAGCCAAGAGCGTCTGAGCACCAGAGAAGCCAGGCAAGTCCAGAACACCGGATTGCCGATCCAAACCCACCGCAACAGAACAGTCGGCACCAACGATGCCCTGGCCGGATAAGTTGTGTAAGTGGGAAAGAAAAACGACAACAGGTAAGCCAAGATGCTCAAAACCATCAGACCTCGAGCGATCGTCAGCGGTTCCAGTCGTACTTCGCTCCAATGAGATTCCTGGCCTTCTGAGGGAGCTGAAGGCGGGCGATAAGGGTTTTCCTCAGGTTGCATCGGGACCTTAGGCTGAGGGGTGCTCTTTGGTGACACAGCGACTGCTCGGAGTCAGGTCACAGCAGGGAAATCGTCTGCTGGCCGCGTTGTTGGAGCACCTCTTCGGCGGCTCGAACTCCGTGGTAGCAGGCCTCCTCAAAAAGTCCCATCCCACTGAGGTCAGAGCCGGCAAAGTGAACCGGCCCAAAGGGACACGCAGCAGCCTGTCTGTCTGAGCTCCACATCAAACCTGGCGTCGGACGTGCCATCGCGTGTCCCCATTTCATCACATCGATCCGCTCAACGAGAGTACGAATCTGCCGGTGCGCTGGCTCCAAGTCGGACAGGGCGACCTCGGCCCAATCGGCCCAGGATGTCCCTAAGAGCTTGCTCCGAGCTGTTCGAGGATCAGCATCACAAATCGGGTAGTACCAAGTCCACACCGTGGGTCCATAGTCGTGTCCGCTTTGGTGGGTCGCCACAACGTAGCCAAGAGACGGACTGTCATAGAGGACATTGTCCCAGCTGAGTTCAAATCCCTCTGAGGGAGGACGGTCACGTAAGCTCAGATTGGCCACCACCCACGATCCATACTGGAAAGCTTGAAGATATTGTGGTGGCTGTTCCCGCCAGGGTCGGAGCAGATACTTCGCGACAAACTGTGGGGCAGCACAGATCACCTGGTCGGCTTGGTAAAGCCAAGCATGGTCTTGAGAATCGACTGCCGTCACTGTCACGCCTGTTGGCTTTTGGGGGTCATCGGGGGCCAGATCGAGCACGGCCATGCCAGTTTGCAGACGTTGGCCGAGGGGCCGAGCCAGTTGCTCCACGAGACGGCCGTTGCCTTCGGGCCAGGTGACAAACTCCTGACTCTCGGCACCGGCTTGGGGGATCCTGGCGGTGAAGTAGAACAGTCCTGCCCAGGCGCTTGTTTGCTCAGCAGTGCTGCCGTAATCGTCCCGACAGGCGTAGTCGACCATCCACCGCAGGCGAGTTGACGTGAAGTTGTGCTGATCCAGCCAGTCAGCCATGCAGATGCGATCCAGAGAGGTGACCTCCACGTCGTGGCTGCAGGCAGCCACTGGCAGAGTAAACGCTCGACGTCCTGCCCCATCTCGCCAGGCCACCCAACGGTTGATGTGCTTCATGAACCTCCTCCATTGGCGGAGGTCTTCCTCAGTGGCTCCGAGGAACGGGTACAAACCTTCGTACCAACGTCCGCGGAAGAATACCCTTTCTTGGGGTTCCCGGCAGAGAAACTGCTCGGCGATCACGAGTTGGCCATCGGCGTCGGTGCCTTGGCTGATCCCCAGTTCCTCAAACAGGCGGACCATCAGGCGGTTTTCAGGCAGCGGCACTGGAACATAGTGTGCTCCCCAGGGATAGGCGCTGACTGCCGACTGGCCGCTGCAGGCGGTCCCGCCGACAACAGGCTCCAGTTCGAGCAGGACAAAGTCGTCGAGGCCCGCTTGGCGCAAACGCCAGGCAGCGGCCAACCCGGCGATGCCGCCGCCGACAATCACCACGGACGTTTGCCGATGCCGATCCGGGTTTGGAGTCATGGACCAGCCGTCACGGATGCGGTGTCCGGTCGTCACAGAGGGGCCGACGATCTGGCCATCAGGAAGGGGTGGGAGATTTCCTGATGGGGAGCAACCGGCTACGGCGGCTGCCGAGGCACCGAGGAACGTTGCCAACAGCTCACGGCGGTTGAGCGAAGAAGTCGACATGGGCAGCTGGAGATCGATTGACGCGAAGGACTGGATCGTTGTGTTCCAATCTTCCGCTCTCTCGGGTCAGACTGCAATCAACGAGGGGCCCTCAAGCCCCGAAAAACCGACTGTCGATGATCAGCCAAATTCTCCCTGGCCGAGGATCAGTGATGGATCAACCCAACACCCCAACAGGATGCCCGGGCTGAGCAGACGAGGGCCGCAGAGATTGGTTTTCAACGGCGAGGTCGTCGAAATTCCGGAAGTCCCCGCTCGCGACGACGTTGTTGGATCGCGGTGAAGAACTCGGTGAACTTGGCACGCAGTTCTGGAGTGGTGTTGTTCAGACGGCGATTGCGTCGTTGCCGACGTTCGTCTTCTGAGAGGTTTCGCCCTCGCCGACCGCCGGGACCGGCTGAGCCGGCCTGCTCGCCTTTTGCTCCTGCTTGTCCCTCTTGTTGATTGGCTTCTTGGGCGGCTTGCTGACGTTCCTGTTCTCGTTGACGCCTCTGCGCCATCCACTTTTCCATCTCCTCGATGTGTCGGTCCAGAAAGCCCACCCGTTGGTCTTCCGGCAAGGCGAAGTATTCCTCAACGGTCTTGGTGATGCGAGCCTGAAACATCTCTCGCATCTCACCCCGAGCTTGCTCTTTCTTTTCAGGAGGTAGCCGCTGGATGGTTTCGCGGAGCTCTTCAAAGGTCTCCCGGCGCTTCTCTTCGGGGAGCTCCTCTTCAGTTTCCAACTTGGTCCGCAGTTGACGGACCTTTTCCAGTTCAGGGTCCGAGGCAGGAACCAAAGCCCACCAACCCGTCAAAGCAACCAAAACCAAAACAGAAAATCCCACCAACCAACGTGCGGTGATCATCGCGGCTTTTCTCAAAAAAGTCGATGTGGAGAGTCAAACCTGAACTATCAAGAAACAAGCTAAGACAAGCAAGTCGGGCTGACAAGACAGGGACAGGGCTTCAGGAAATGTTTGCGGGGTCAGTTGCCAACGTGGCCATCAGCGTAGAGGAAGTTTCGGGCGTAGTTTGAGTTCTTCGGTCCGTGAAAGGTGTCGAAGTCGTAGAGCATCCAAACAGTGCTGGCCGGACGTCCGTCCAGGGCATGTTCTTTGGTCTTGTTGGCGAAGCGATGAGCTGGGTACTCGTAGCTAAGCCCTTCTGCTAGGTAGTACTCCCGATCGGAAGGGCAAACAAAGGATTGGACGACCTCCGCTTTGGGCACTTCTTCCAGAAATGGACCGAGCCATTTGGAGAGCTTGGGTTTTTCCGGGCTATGGCTGGGAAGCATCGCTGCATCGGGATAGCGGTGCTGGTTTGGGCCGACTTCCAGGAAAATCTCAAAGGCGATACCGATTTGCCGCAGACGGTTTTTGCATTGGGCGTCTCGAGCGGCCTGGCGAATGGATTGCACAGCAGGAATGAGCAGTGCTGTCAGCAAGCCCAAGATGGTGATGGTGACCAGCAGTTCAACGAGAGTGAATCCCTTGCGGAGACTCCTTGAGCCTCGAGAAGAACACGGCCTCATCCAGTTTCTCCGTTGATCTTGGGACAGTCCGAATGACCACAGGTCGAATTGACCCCCTTCTAACACCGCAGTTTGGACCACAGTTCCGCCGATTTCCCCCAGGAACACGGGATGCACCCTTGCCGGGTTGTTCTTGGCCGGGTTGTTCTTGGCCGGGTTGTTCTTGGCCGGGTTGGTCTTGGCCGAAGGATTGCTTTGGGGCACCCGGCGAAGCTGGAGATCGGCGAAACTGGAGATCGGCAATGCTGGAGTTAGTCCCAGGTGCCCCAATCCGAGGCGTGGTAACGGACGAGGATTTGGTTGTTGAGCTGGTTGATTTGCACGTCCACAGGTTGCAGATCGGCGGGAAGGTGGAACAGGGCGGGCATCAGCTGGGCATTGAGGAACTTGCAGGGGATCCCCGGGGTGACTTGGCTCGGGGGATCAAAGGGATGTTGCTTGGCCAGGCAGAAGCCCCAGACGCCGAAGGAGGGAACAGCGGCGTGGTAGGGATGAACGTAGAAGTCGGCGGCCTCAAGAGTGCGGACGATACACCAGTAAGAAGATCTGGCCAACAGTGGTGAGGTGCATTGCATTGCTACGGCGGCATTCGGAGAGAGCCGTTGGCGAAGCATGTGGAAAAAACGAGTGGTGTACAGCTTGCCCAGAGCAAAACTGCTGGGGTCGGGGAAGTCGATGATGGCCACGTCGAAGAGCTCTTGGGCCTGATCAACCCAGATGTAGGCGTCCCGATTGATCACCTCGACCCGCTCATCGTCGAAGGCGTGGTTGTTTTGTTGGGCCAACAAGGGAACGCGGTCGGCCAGTTGAGTCATCCCAGGATCGAGATCGACCAGGGTGACGTGCTCCAGGGTGGGGTACTTGAGGACCTCTCGCAAGGCCAGCCCGTCTCCCCCGCCGAGGATGAGCACACGCCGAGGTTCTGAGAAACAGGCCATCGGCGGATGCACCAAAGCCTCGTGGTAGCGGTATTCATCAGCAGAGTTGAATTGCAGGTGGCCGTTGAGAAACAGCTGGAAATGATCACCTTGACGAGTCAGCACGATCCGTTGGTAAGGCGTTGTTTGGGCATAGATGACACGGTTCACAAAGAGCCCCTCCTCGGACCAACGAGTCAGCGTCTCGGCTTGGATGATCCCGGCGGTGAGAATGACCATCACCAGAACGGCACGCACCCGCAAGCCTAGGACACCGCGATGAAGCAGTGGGGCCAAGACCCAGGTTGCCCACAATCCTACCGCGGCATTACAAAGACCCACCGTCAGAGAGGTGCGGACCAGGCCCAGCTCGGGAACTAAAAACAGCGGAAAGAGCAGAGCCGCCACGAGCGCACCGATGTAATCGAAGGTCAGCACCCGCGAAACGAGATCTTTGAAGTCAAGATCTTCCTGCAAGATACGCATCAACAGCGGGAGTTCGAGTCCCACCAAGGTTCCAATCAGCCCGACCATCCCATAGAGAACGACCGAGAAGTAACTCAGCTGGGCAAAGCTGAGAAACAGCAGCGGCGCCGAGACGCCACCGATTAAGGCCACCGCCAGCTCGACCTCAATGAACCGCCGTGCCAGGTCCTTCTCCAGGAACCGGCTCAGCCAGGCTCCCAGGCCCATCGCCGAAAGGTAGATGCCGATGATCAAGGAGAACTGACGAACCGAATCGCCTAGCACATAACTTGCCAGAGTGCCGGCAAGCAACTCATAAACCAAGCCGCAGGCAGCGATCACCAACACGTTGAGAAACAAAATCGGTGTGCGGTTCATGAGCTCCAGGCCGGTTTGGTCGTCAGGGTCAAGCCTTCAGCCCTTTGAGGGCTGCCGTCACAGAGCCCGCAAGTCCATTGGCCCCCGACTGCTGCCTTCGGAAAATTCTTGCTCGGCCAAAACACCCGAGCTGCCAAAACACCCGAGCTGCCAAAACACCCGAGCTGCCAAAACACCCGAGCTGCCGGAACGACCAGTGATTGGGCAGCTGTTGATCGACCAGCCTTTCTGCTGTGGCGGACGAGGCAAGCTTGTCCTCAAACTCAGTAGGTCGACAACCCTGATGTCCATTGCCTTGAGGAGGGCGAGGCTTGGGCTTCAGGGGCTTCGGGAGGGCATCGCCCCAAAATGAACGATCGTTGGTGGAGCTCTGCCCACAAAAGCAGGATTTCGCCGAAGGGAGGAAGTCATCCGTGGATTGCCGCCGAGATGATCAGGGCAATACCGATGATTGTGCTGCCAATCAGGATCGCCAGAGCAATGTTCTGATCCTCCTCGATCTCCTTCCAAACGGAGAAAGGGGCCAGTCTGGAAATCATCCAGGCGGCAAGCCCAAAGAAGACCAGCCCAATGACCACGTAGACCATGGACGAAACGATATGACGGACCAAAGCTTCGTCCATCGTTGGCACCTCTCTTCCTAAACGTCAATAGCGTCAAGTCCAGGTGTCAAGTCCAGGCGTCAGGTCCAGACGCCAAGTCTTACGGACCTGCCAGAGCACCCTTTCAAGTCAGCCCGGCGGTTGCGGTCAACTGCAGCAACAAGGTAGGCAAGGTACCGTGCCCCCGGCTGATTGCCAACGGCCAATCCCCATCCCTCGTTGAGGTTCGTCGGTTTGGGCTGCTCGGCAGGAGCTGACTGCCCAAGGGCACTTTTGCTGGGAAGTCTTCAGCAAGGAACGCCCTTCGATCCGGGCTGCCGTCTGGGGTCGAACACTTCGCTGAGGCTCAGCAGCCGGACAGAAACGCCGTGTCGCAAGCAGAGGACTGGGAGATGAGTCAACAGCAGCTTGTCGAGACCGTCGACTCGACGACCGAGCGAAGAGAGACAGTCAGAGAAAGCCCTCATTGAGAAGATCCTGAGAGGCTACTTCCCCCAGCGGAAACCCCAGGGAGCGTACACACTGGGAACGCGTCTGCTGGAACTGGCTTTTGAAGACGAGGAGGGAGTGACCACCCGGCTCCAGCCGGTCTCCCAGCCAGTGAACGAAGCGGCCGTGCTGAGGACCAGCAAGACAAGTCCCAGAAAAAGGTAAGAAAGCTTGGGCCATTCGCTCATGGCAGAGGCTCATCATCAGGGATGTCAATTGGCAAAGAGCCAGCGTCAAAGAGCCAGAGTCAAAGAGCCAGCGTCAAAGTACCAGTATCAAGAAAGCAGTATCAAAAAAGCGACTTAGGAGTTGTAGTCGCTGTTGTGCCAACGGTTGGCATGAAACCACCAATGAGCCAACACCACGCCGAGGGCAACAAGCCAGATGATCATCAAGCTCAGGCCAAAGTAGGCCAGGTGGGCCACTCCCTGGCGGACTTGAAAGCTCACAGTGGCCGGACGCTGACTGGGCCGGGGATAGAGACTCAGGCGGAGGGTGTACTGGCCAGGTGGCACTGCTCGCATGTAGGTGCGAGCCGATTCGTCGTTCTCATCCCAGCGTTGGCCGCCGGGCTCAACGCCTGAATAGTGGGACATCTCCAGTCCAAAGGAGCGGACGGTTTGGTTCTTCTCGTTTAAGAGGTCCCCGGCCAAGATCACCGTGGAGTTGGACAGCGAGGTGCGGCTGGAGACGCAGATGTTCCGCCAGCCTCTCAGCTCAAAAGTCTCAGTGAGCATTTCACCGCTGTTGCCGCCGACCAGAGAACCAAAGAGGAGCTGTTGGTTGAGGATTTGTTGGTTGGGACTGATCAACTGACAGAAGAAGAACAACACCGCGGCAATCGCCGTCAGCCAACCGCAGGTCGAGTAAATCCCCTCAACAGGAAAAGGCTGATTCGGGCTAATCCCTTTTGGTTTGGGCAAGTAATTAACTTTTATGTCAAAGGCCTTGGCAACCTCTGACCTGGTCAGATACTTGCCCAGCGACCAGTTCACCTCGTCAAGCACAGCCCCTGAAGAGTCGTCGGTCGAGTGTGTTCGCTCCCGAGAGAGCATCAGCGGCGGGCAGACATAATCGGCCGCCTCGACCACTTCCCCGATCTCGACTTTCCAATAACACTCCCCGACAACAGCGACGACGACCGCGGGATCTTTCTGGAACAAACGAAAGGTCTGCCCCGCGTAAGAGACCTTCTGGCGACCGGCACTGCGGACATAAGAAAGTGGGACAGAACTGACATAATTCCAGTGGCCATCGGAACAGGTCAGCCAGCGAAACCCGACGTCTCGTTGATAAAGCAGATACTCATCCCAGGGATACTGCAACGTGCCTGCAATCAGCACCGCTCGGCGGAGATAGGCGATCACCGTCATCTCCCCCTCGGGCAACCGGCCAACTTTTCCTAAGGCGATCTTTGGCTGATAACCAGCGTTCTCTGGAGTGTTTAGGTACTGCAGCTTTCCCTGGTTGACATCCAGCAGGCTCTGGCAGTTGGGGCAGGCAACCCGTTCGGAGCGATCCGGCGCTTGGAGATCCAGCGAGCCCCCGCAGTGGGGACAGGCCAGTTGGATTGCTGAGACCTCCGGCAGGGAACCGTCAGAACGTTCTGGCAAATGCAATTGCTCGGCCGTGACCTCACGGCCGAGAAACAAGCGTGGAGCGGCTCGCCGATCCTGAAGAAACTCTGTGTAATCCAGCGTCCCGAAGACTCGATTTGGGCCAGCGATGTCGGCATAGGCGTAACGCTGTCCTGGAGTAAACTCGTAGGGAATCTCTCCGGCAGCCGCCGCCGCCTGGGCGACGGCCTTTTCAGTCACCCGGGATACCCATCCGTTGGGGAGGGTCACTGAACCATCGGCAGCCAATTCGTCAAAGGACAGCCAAGGGTGCTGAGTGTCGGGGGCCAGCTCAAAGGTGATGGACATCCGGCCCTGAGCTTCGGCAATCCATCCCCAACGGTCACTGCTACCAGAGACACTTCTGCCAGAGACACTGGTGCCAGAGACACTGGTGCCAGAGACACTGGTTCCAGAGACACTGGCTCCAGAGACACTGGTTCCAGAGGTGCCAGGTTCGGTGAAGGCCACGTACCACTCATTCCACAAACCACCGGCTGGGTGCGACCATTGCACATGGCCGACGACTTCGAAGTTGCGGCCTTGATAGTCGCCACGCATGCCCAATTCCAGCCGGGAACCGGTGGCCACGATGGCGGCGACCTTGCCGAGGTCTTCCGGCCGACGGTCACCACGGGCGACCACCGAAGAGCAGTAAGGGCAAACAGTGACCACAGCCGACCCGATCTTGAAGTGGATCGGGGCACCACAGCTGGGACAGAAAACCTCAACACCGCTCATCTCTCCGTTCACCGACTGGAGGGGGGAATCTGGGTTTTGCCCTGAGCCAAAACGAGGATGCGGTCCTCGGCCCAATTGATCAGTAGCTTCAGCGGACTGGTGTCCCGAAGGAGCTGGAAAGGGACTCCCCAGAATCCCCCTCAGCGTCGTTGACTGGTGCAGGATTAACTGGTGCAGGATTAACTGGTGCAGAACCGACCGACGCTGTGTTCTCTGAGGCGGTCTGCCCCGGTTGAGAACAGAAATGGGTCGGGTTGACCTGTGATGAACTGGCCTGGGATGAACTGGCCTGTGATGAACTGGCCTGGGATGAACTGGCTGTGACGAGATGGGACTGTGCGAGTTGGGCGACCAGCTCTGGAACGTCGCCCAGTTGGGGGTTACCTCGCACCAGGGTGCGGATGTCGACCCGGCGGGCACCCAGGCATTTGGTCAGATGTTGTTCCCATCGCCAGGTTGGTCGAGGCCGACAGCAGTAGAGATTGAAGGTCGCCAGTTCAGATTCCGGAAAAGTATGGCAAGTCAGATGCGATTCCCCAAGCAGATAAAGTCCGGTGACTCCCCCGGGATCAGGAAACTGAAACCACTGCGGCGAGCCGATCACTCGCACCTCCAGCTCGCCAAGGGCTTGATGACAGCATCTGCGGAGTGACTCAAGGTCTTGGAGGATTTCCGCAGTGCAACCGTACGCGTCGATGATCCACTCAATACCGCCGTTCATTCAACCTGGGTTTGGCCGGTCCGTGACAGCCCAAGCACCGGGGCCGACTCCGGTGTTTGGTGCTCGATTGGAGGAAAACGAAGAGGACCAGTATCTGCGTCCCGGTCGACGATTGCAACGGGCGGCCGGAGCTATCAGGCCACTTCCCCAGGGCTGACTTGCCAGGCTGCAGTTGCCAGGCTGCAGTTATTTGTGCGGCCATCGCCCACGGGCCAAACTGCAGCTGGCCTGCGGCGTTGAGGAGCCGAGCCGACATCCGAGAGTCGCCACCAGGGGACGACCGTGGTGGCTGTTGCTTTTGAATTCTGGTACTGAGTTGGTCGGGACTTGCTTGGCTTGGACTTCTTTGGTTGAGATAGGGTTGAAGCTTGTGGGGACGGTGCTGATCGATCGCGGTCTCAAGGATTTGGGGGAGTTTCAGTCAGCTCGATTCTGACCCCAAGCAGCGTTGTCACTGCCCAACGAGACCTGCTGGCAGCCAGTGAGTGAATTCCCGGCGATTTCGTTTGGGCTTCATTAAGACTTCACCGAAGGATTGTATTCTTTGTCTCGTCAGCTAGCGGTATAGAGCGGCTGACAAGCCAAACATTTCGTGACATCCGCACATTATCCGATCCAACCTTTCCAAACTAATCTTTGCGGGGCCACCACCATCCCGCCTTCCACCCAATCGGTCCCGCACGTCCGCCGGGCCAAGCTCAGGAAGGGCTTGGCCCATTTTCTTGCGCTGGTTTTCTTGCGCTGGGTTCTGTGCCCTTCGCGGGGATTGGTCAACCACTGCTGGGAGGGGAGGCAATCTCTGCCGGCGGTGCAACCAGCAAGACTCGAAGCAGTCTCAAGATCCGGTCAATTTCGACGCGGCCCGCCAAAGAACACGCTGTGCGAGGGATTTCCCACCCGTCAGGCTCTCAATGATCCGGGAGCCCTTTGGTAAATTCACAACGGCCCGATGATCTGGGAACGATTCTGGGGGATCGAAGGCTGAAAGTCCTGATTCATCCAGGATCTTGTGTTGTGCGGACTTGCGGTGGGCCTCTGGCTGCCCCAAGACCAGACAATTGCCCTTGGATTGTCGGCACCTTGGCTCAAGCTCGATCGTGCTCGAGTTGACTCGGCTCTGTCTGAAGACACGCTGGCCGGCACAAGGACGCCATCAGCGAGTTGCAGGCCAGAGCGAGTTGGCCAGCAGGCGAATCCAGGAGATTCGTCGATGACGCTGCCATCGGCTCGAAACCAGCACTGGGCACCCTAGGAGGTAGCCGGTGGCTGGCTTCAATCTTGCGACGAACCTGCTTGAGAGTCGACTTGGCCACGGGGGTCGAGCTGGTGAGTTGTTGCTGATGTTTCCTGAGCCGGTCCTCGACTATCATACAGTAAAGGGTTTCCCGTCGAGTGTTGATGCTAAGTCTCTGGTTGAAAAAGGTCAGTTGCCACAACTGTTCTTTCAAACAAATCAAGCAAGCAGTCGCCCTGAGCGACCTATCAACATCAGCGAACCGTCCAAATCAGTGACTCGTCCAAATCAGCGAACCGTCCAAATCAGTGACTCGTCCAAATCAGTGACTCGTCCAAATCAGTGACTCGTCCAAATCAGCGACTCGTTCAGATCAGCGACTCGTTCAGATCAGTGACTCGTTCAGATCAGTGACTCGTCCAAATCAGTAACTGCCAGCGCGTAGACAATCTGCCAAACGTGGGGAGCATATGCCCGCCAGCGAACAGTCGACCCCAGATGCTACTCGGGGGGCCGCGACTCCCGGCACTCCCAGTCGCCCCTTTTCTCAAGCCGACTTGCATCTTCACAGCAAGTATTCCGACCGCCCCAGTGAATGGATTCTCAGGCGGATTGGGGCCCCTGAGAGTTTTGTAGAACCGCTTGAGCTCTACCAACGTTGTCGAAGCCGGGGGATGGACTATGTGACGATCACCGACCACAACTGCATCCGCGGGTGTCTGGACATCGCTCACTTGCCAGGGGTGTTTCTCTCTTCGGAGGTCACCACCTACTTCCCAGAAGACCGAGCTAAAATCCACGTGTTGGTTTGGGGGCTTGACGGAAAGCATTTCGATGAGATTCAAGACGCTCGGGAGAATATCTACGATCTGCAGCAGTTACTTCACAACGAAGACATCCCCCATGCGGTGGCTCATCCGCTTTTCCGGGTCAACGATCGTTTGACCGTTGAGCAATTCGAACGGCTGGTGTTGCTTTTCAAGCGATTTGAGGTCATCAACGGGTGTCGGCACCAGCGAGCTGAAGAGATCCTCAAAGCGCTGCTTGGCGGCCTGACCCCGGAGTTCTTAGAGGAGTTGGCCAACCGGCACAACATTGAGCCTGTGGGCCCGCGGCCCTGGGAAAAGTGGTTTGTCGGGGGCAGCGATGACCACTCCGGTTTGTACGAGGCCGTCGCTTATACGACCACCCCTCCGGCCAACTCCGTGGAGGAGTTTTTGGGTCACCTCCGCCAGGGGCAGCACGCTCCTGCCGGAAACTCCGGAAGCAGCCTGCAACTGGCCCACAGCCTCTACCACATCGCCTATGAGTTCTACAAAAGCCGGTTTATGAGTGACCGAAGGGACCTGCTCGGAGAGCTCTTCCGGCGGATGATGGAAGGCCCCCGGACAAATCCTCCAACCTTGACCGAGACCGTTTTGGGCTTTGCCCGCCGAGTGATCGGCTCCTACCACTTGGCCAGCATGCGTCCAGCCGAACGCGTGCTTGTCGAGGAGTGCATGGAACTCTTTGCCCAACACCAGGAGGAATTCGGCCCCGAGGCACGTCGTTTGGATCCTGCCGGCGAGCCCCTGCCGGCACCAGCTGATGACGAGCGAAACTTCCACTTGGCCTGCCAGATCAGCGATAAACTGGGGTATGCATTTTTTCGAGAATTCCTGAAGTACCTCCAGCAAGGAAAGTTGCTAGAGACTCTGCAGACATTCCTCTCGCTCGGTCCAGTCGCCCTGAGCATCGCGCCATACTTGGCTGCCTTCCGCAGCCAGCACAAAGACGAGGCCTTCTGCCAACAGGTGGCCTCACGGTTTCCCTCGGCCAGGCATCTCGAGAAACGCAGCGCCCGCAAAGCCTGGATCACCGATACCTTCACAGACCTCAACGGGGTCACACGGACTATTCGCACCGTCAGCTCTCTGGCCAAGCAAGAGGCGCGGGACCTCACGGTGGTCACCTGCCTGGACGAGATGCCCGATTCCGACGGTGCTGCCGGTGAGGTCGACTTTCCGTTGAAAAACTTTGTGCCCATTGGGACGACCACACTGCCAGAATACGACTCGCAAATGCTTGCCTGCCCTCCAGTTTTGGAGGTGATTGAGTACCTCGAGAAGGAACGATTCTGCGAGCTGATTATCTCCACGCCAGGCCCATTGGGGCTGACGGCGCTGGCAGCCGGGAAGCTGCTGGGCTTGAAGATGACCGGCATCTACCACACTGATTTCCCACGCTATGTGGGTCGGCTGACTGATGACCGGTCTCTGGAGCAAATGACCTGGCGTTACATGTTGTGGTTCTATGGCCAGATGAACGTGGTCTTCGCCCCCAGCGAGGCCTACCGGCGGGATCTGATCGACCAGGGGCTTGACGGCAACACCGTTAAGATCATGCGTCGTGGCGTCGATCCCGAGCAGTTCGGTCCTCAGTTTCGTGACCCAACCTTTTGGAGCCAATGGGACCTCCCCGCCGAAGGTTTCAAGTTCCTCTACGTCGGCCGCATCTCCAAGGAGAAGAACCTCGAGTTGCTTGTGCAAACCTTCCTGTCGCTTCCTCAACAGCCAAGCAAGCAGTTGATCCTCGTCGGCGATGGGCCACTGCTGGCGGACCTGAAACGACGCTTTGCCGCTGATGGCCGGGTGCTCTTTCCAGGGGTCCTGCGGGGACGCCAGTTGGCGACCGCTTATGCCTCGGCCGATGCGTTCGTCTTTCCCAGCACCACCGACACCTTCGGTAATGCTGTGCTCGAAGCCCAGGCCTCCGGATTGCCCGCCATCGTCAGCGACGTCGGTGGTCCCCAAGAAATCGTCGGGCGATTCGAATCGGGCTTAGTCGTGCCTGTCCACCAACCAGGTCGGCTCGCCGAAACCATGCTCCGACTCTCTCAAGATACCGATCTGCAGCAGACACTTCGCCAAAAAGCGCGGCTCAATGCCGCTGCATGCACCTGGCGAAAGGCTCTAGACGCCCTTTGGTTCGGGGCAGAGGCTGAACCCGCCCCCGAGTCCCAAAACGGACAACCACCTCATCGGCCAGCAGATCACTTGGCTGAGGTCAGCTAACTCGACTGTGCAGATT
Source organism: uncultured Pirellulales bacterium (assembly GCA_964648025.1). GTDB lineage: Bacteria > Planctomycetota > Planctomycetia > Pirellulales > Pb10988 > CAZYKP01. The sequence continues at coordinate 181,013 of CAZYKP010000006.1, forward strand.
GTGGCAGAGGCTCACTCCCCCGGAACCCTCAAGAGGCAAGGCAACATCATCGGCTTGGTCACAAGGTCTCAGGAAACACGAGTCTCAGGGGACACAAGTCTCAGGAAACACAAGTCTCAGGGGACACAAGTCTCAGGGGACAAGGCCCACGTCGGGGACTGTCCAACAAACAAGTGGCCTTGAATCAGGATCCTTCAACAAGAATCCTTGGTAAGAGAGCAGAGCTGATGCTCATTGGGCCGTCAAGGAAGATTTGTTGGATGGGATAGCAGGCTCCTCATGGAGGAAACCCGTCATGCCATCTGCCAATCTTTCCTTGACAACCTACTAGGTGCGGTCAGGGCGTTTGCTTGCTTTCGGCACCTGGATTTCCTCGTCGTTGGTCATCCGGCGGGACAGCCATTCCAGTCTCGGGCAATCCGAGTTGCTCCCGGACTGTATGCCACGCAGTCCTCAGGTGCAGACGGGTGTGTGGTTTATTGTCGATGACCACCACACAGGATTCTGAACAGAAGCCACAGCAGTACACCGTCTGCAGAGTGAGTTCTCCGTCGGGCGTGGTTTCTTCGGAGGGCAGATCCAACCGTCGTTCCAAATCTCGTCGGATCGCGGCAGACCCCTTTTTGGAACAACTTGGTCCCAGGCAAACCTTAATGTGACGGCGGCCCGGTGGGTCCAGTTGATATCGTTGAGGATTGGCCAAGATCAGCCGGTAGACATCACTCAAGGAAAAGCCAATTCGTTGTTGTGCCGACCGGAGGATCCGTTCTGGCAAAAACCCATACAGCTGGTGAATCCCGTCGAGAACTGTTTCGATCTGAGCTGGTTGACCTTGGTACCGACGAAAGAGGGCAGCAAGCTCAGTAGTTCGGTCTTCGGGAGAACCAGGGCCGAGGGAAGTTTCTGAAGTGGCCGAACTGGCAGGTGAGGTTGGCTCGGGTGGCCTAGGGTCTTCGCGGGGTTCCACGGGTTTGGGGAGCTCTGTTAGGCCGGACTGGCCAGATCGCTCAGCCGGCTTGATGGAATTCAAGATCTTGCCCGGCGAAAGAGCCGAAGCATCCTTTGACGAAGATAGTTGTGGCATTGTAGGGAGCCAATCCGGAAACGGTGACAATCGGGCAGGCCAAGTCCATCATCGGGCATCCGGACCAAGCTCAATGAAACTGTCGCAGATGGTCATACCACAGCCTTCCGTTCTGTCTCAAGCTCCCCAAGAAGCAACTGCTGTGGTTGCTGGTCCTTCACGATGTCGTTGCTAAGACTGACCCCAGAGCTTCCGCAAAATCTTCGGTTCCCTCACATCCCAGTTTTCACAAACTCCTCGCCAAAGGTTTTTTGGACAGCTGGGCCAGACACTTTAGCCTGGACAACTCAGCCTCGCTCGACGCAGCAACATTGAGGGTCTCAGGCAATCAGCTGCGTTGGCTTGGAGACTTCTGTCGGCGGGCTTGGGCTTGTTCTGGCAGTCTCTCGGATGACTGGGCCAATGGTCGCTGGAGCATTGGTGACCAACGCATCGATGCCATCGCGAATCAGTTGCCGAGCGAAATTGGGGTTATCCACTGTAAATGCCCAAGCGCGAAGCCCTTGAGCATGGATGGCCTCAATGGACCGCCGGGTGAGCGTGGCGGCCGACCAATTCAGGGCCTGAATGCCGAGCCGAGTTGCTTCTGCCAGACGATCTGCGGTGACATCGCCGGAGCCAAGGCCTGCCAGCGTCAGCGAAGGCGACTGTTGCCGGCAGTCCGCGAGAAACCCCCAATCAAAGGACTGGATGACCACCTTCTCCAACACGCCCCACTGTTGTAGGGAAGCCAACAACTGTTCAGCAGAACCAGATTTCTGCTCAATCAGGACGATCGCCTTGGGGCAAATCAACTCCAGTGCCTCCTTAAGCGAGGGCACATGAGTTCCTCGGAAGCGGCGATGAAACCAACTGCCGGCTTCCAGCAGCCGGATGTCTGCTAACGTCTTCTTGGCCAATTTGATCTGGCGAGTCCGAAGCTTGCTCCGGGCGTTGGTGGTTCGATCTAAGGTGGCGTCGTGCAACACCGCCAACTGCCCATCGGCGGTGACGCCCACATCAAGCTCCACCAAATCACAGCCCACCCGGACTGCTGAGCGGAAGGCCGGCAGTGTATTCTCGGGGGCCTGGGCGCTGTTGCCCCGATGAGCGACCACCAACACTTCCGGGCTGGCAACCACTTCGGTGGCCGTCCCACGGCGAGACGGTGCCAGCCAGGACCAAGGCATCAGTCGGCGACCGAGTGATCGCAGCCCCCCAAGCGGCCGAGCAAGGAAGTCGGTCATGCAGAAAGTCAACGGGCTTGCAACAATCAACACACCACCACTCAGGGCGTTCAGTGACGCCCGGCAGTGAGGCCCGGCAGTGAGGCCCGGCAGTGAGGCCCGGCAGTCGGTTCGGTCAGTCAGTTCCGTTTGTCAGTTCGATGATGCTCTCATCATAGGGAGACTGCCCGATGGCTGGCCTGACGGGTTGATTATTGGGACAATAGTTCTAGCGAGTTTTGAGGAGCAATCTCCTTAGCCGGATGTCCTCAGGAACATCCCTGCGAAGTATGGTCCTGCGTTGGGTTTCCTGCAACCGGACTTCTTCAGGGGAGTCAATCTGCAGGCCTTGGGTTGAACAAAGCATGATAGCTGGATCAAGAAGGCTGCAGGGACGCCGCCCTTGCCAAAAGTCGGGATTTTTCCCGAATCGGTTTTTCAAGCACTTCTCGCTGTACTGTCGCAGATCGTGGCGGAGGCTCACTCGATCGGGACCAGAAAGAGCCAATGCAATAACGTCTGGGTCAGCACACAGTCTGAGGGCAACAGGTTTGGGGGCCGAGGTCTGGCGGGAGCAAGGTCCACATCTGGGACAGTCCAACTACTGCTGTTTGGGGAAAGCTCTTGCTCGCCCAAAACGCTGAAACGGCACAAGGACCGCTGATTGCGCAGCCTTTGCACCAACCGGACGAGCCAAGATTTTCCCCAACCTCAGTAGGAGAGAACCGGCCAATCGAGTTCGATCGAGACAGGGGCGTGATCGGAGACGCTCAGCCCCCAGTGTCGATCGATCCAAGCGCGTTGAACTTGAGGAGACGCTTGGCGATTACTCAGCAGGTAGTCGATTCGCCACCCACGGTCGAGCTGACGGGCTTGTCCGCGGTTGCTCCACCAACTGTAAGGACCTTGGCAGGGGCCGAATTGTTGACGGATCAAGTCGCTCCAACCGGAATCCAAAAGCCGCCCAAACCACGCTCGTTCTGGTGGAGTGAAGCCACTGTTCTGTTGGTTGCCACTGGCGTAAAAGATGTCGCTTTCGGTGTGAGCGATATTCAAATCCCCTCCCAACAGGACCGGTTGTCGGCTGCGTGCTTGGCGAGCCGCCCAGGGGAAGAAGTCTTCCATCCAACTGAGTTTGGCCTGGTGTCGCTCTTGGCTGGCTGAACCGCTGGGTAAGTAGACGTTCATCAACCAAAGCCCGGCAATCTGCACTTGCAGGATTCGGCCCTCCAGGTCGGTAGCTTTTGCCCCGCGGCGACCCAAACCGGTTCCCACCGCATTGAAGGGCAGCCGTGACCAGACGGCTGTCCCGCTGTATCCGGGCCGCTGAGCCGGGTGCCAATGAACATGCCAACCGCTTGGATGAGCCCATTCTGGGGGAAGTTGGGCCGGGGTGGCACGAACCTCTTGTAACATCAGCACATCAGGCGCAAGGTGCAGCAGAGCCTCGGCAAAGCCTTTGCGAAGAGCCGCCCTGAGGCCGTTGACATTCCATGTGGTAATACGCACAGAGCCTTTGGCACCGAGAATTCTAAGTTCAGGAAGTTGACAACTGGTTTTTGAACTGTCCGCTGCTCGTTCTGAACTGATCTGAGCAAGACTCTCGTTGCCCAGTGACCGCCCGTCAGCTCGGTTGCGTTCTCGGCGTCCTGGTCATTGCATTGCTAGGACACAGTTCACACATGGCTAGCTGTTGTGGGCTAGCTGTTGTGGGCTAGCTGTTGCCGAGAGAGTGTTGTGGCTGGAGGCATGATTGAGGTGGTGCGTCTGGTCTCGCTTATGATGGAGTATCTTGGAGAGGTCGTTTTGTTGACCGTTTAATGTTGGGATTCAAGGAGCTGACGATGCCTCGATGGAAACTTGCTGGGATCAACTTTGACCACTTTCACATGGGCGACAACTTGCGGATGGCCTCTGAGCACCCTGATGTAGAAATTGTGGGCATTTGTGATGAGCAACCGCAGCGGATGGAGACTGCTGCGGGGAATTTTGGACTCTCTGGAGAACGGATCTTCACGGATTACCGAGAATGCCTCGAGCGGACCAAGCCCGATGTGGTGCTTCTCTGTCCGGCAACTGCCGAGCATGGCCCCTGGGTGGAGCGGGTTGCCCCCTTTGATGTCCATATCCTCATGGAGAAGCCGTTTGCAGCCTCACTGGCCGAGGCTGACCGAATGATCTCGGCGATCCAACCAACCGGCAAACGGCTGGCGATCAACTGGCCGTTGCAATGGGCCCCTCCCTATCGAACAGCCTTTCGGCTGATTCAGGAAGGCCGGATCGGCCAGGTGATCGAAGTTCACCACTATGGGGGGAATCGAGGTCCGCTGTTTCATACCGCTGACAAGGTAGAAATCGACCCCCAGACTGTGGAAGCCCAAAAGCCGCACAGCTGGTTCTACAAGCGTGACCACGGCGGCGGGTCCATGCTGGATTATCTTGGCTATGGGACCACTCTAGGCAGTTGGTTTCAGGGCGGCAAAGTCCCCCTGGAAGTCACCGCTGTGGTGGACGAGCCGCCAGGGTTGGAGGTGGACGAACACAGTATTGTTGTGGCCAGATATGAGCATGGACTCAGCAAGTTCGAGACCCGCTGGGGGACCTTGACCGACCCTTGGACCGTCCAACCCGAGCCGAAGTGTGGATTTGTCATTGTGGGAACCGATGGCACGATTGCTGCCTATGACTACGACAAAGCCATCCGTCTGCAGACTCGCCAAAAGCCAGAGGGAGAACACCTCCCTGTCGACACGGTGCAGCCACCCCACCAGAACCCCGTGCAGTATTTCCTCGCACGTCTCCAGGAGGATCTGCCCCTTGAAGGTCCGCTGTCGCTGGAACTCAGCCGCCTGGGCCAGCAGATCGTCGATTCCGCAGCCCTCAGCGCCGCTGAAAAGCGAACGGTTCCACTGGTGAGCTGATGATCTCTGACCGGTTGGTCTGCGTGATTTCGTGGACTGACTTGGGGAGATCTGCGAGGCTTCTTCAGCGTCACTCCCCCGGGACTTCTCGTGAAGTTACCTGACTTAGGGATCATTTCAGGCTTGCTAGGACTTGTTGCGGGCGGAGCCTTTTTTCGGCTGGTGTCCGCCGAAGTTGTCCCGCTGAGTTCGTTCGCTACAATCAGCCAATCGATGAACCGGCTAATCAGCCAACCGGCCAACCAGCGAACCGGCAGGCGTCACCTGCAGCCAAAGGCCCTCAGGTGCGTGGCCTTGTTTGACCCTTTGTGAGACCCTGCTGATCCACTCGCGTTCCGCGGTGACCGGGCGTTGGAAGAAATTCATTGGGTACCAGCGTGTTCGCCCTGAATCAGCGACCACACGCACCAAATGACGTTCCTCATCCGTTGCGAGGACTTTGTCCTGCCTCCCGGGCGTGTGTTGACGAGCGAAGGCCTCGGACAGGGAGCAGATCCGAGTTTGTACCCCCAGCGGCGTCCCTGAAGCCACCGACCGAAGATAGTTGAGCCCGGAGGTCGCACTGCTTCGATATCCGTGAGAAGCGTGGTGAAGTCCGCTTCCGCGACAGACGCAAGTGCCAGGAGGGCAATCAGGCGTTTGGAGAGGGCCACCCCCGCGTACTGCGGATTTGAGTTGCCTGGTGCAACCTGTCTCGCTCAAAGTACTCGAGCAAACTGCCCCGGGGGGACTGCTCGTTCATCGTTCTGGATCCAAATCATCGTTTGAGCACCGTTCGGTCCGTTTGGCAAACGCCATTGGGCAACACCAGAGCTTTCCTCCCAGAGCCTCCCTTATGGACTCCCGTTGCAACTCACAAGCCGGTCGTTTTCTCCTCGGCATGGTCGTCGTGATTCTCTTGGTTCCAACGTATGCATGGGCTCATGGGGGGCACCCCCCTGTACAGGCTGAAAACACACCCCTGCATGTGGCGATTCATGCCGTGCCTGGACTCAGCCTTTTCTTGGCCGTGATGGGCTTGCTAACACTTGCCTGGGCTCTGCTTCCTTGGAATCGGAAGTCTCTCAGGCTTTCTCGGTTGTCTTCGGTTTCCGAGCGACGAGCTCACCAACGCGAAAGCCGTTGACGGCCAGTATGCTGGGCCACAACCGTGGGGCAAAAGTTGCTGGAGCGTGCGATCGCTGGGGACAGGAGTCTCGGCTCAAGCGATCCGCATGGTCAAGCCGCCGTCGATCACCAAGGTTTCTCCGGTGATATAATCGTTGGTCACCAGCAGCCGAACAGCCTGGGCCACTTGCTCTGGGGTGCCTTCTCGCTGCAGGGGAATGCGATGGTTGAGGTTATGTTGCCGTCGCTCTTCGGTCATCTGATCATGAAACCGAGTGCGAATCACTCCAGGTGCGATGCAGTTGACCCGGATGTTGTCACCGGCAAGTTCAAAAGCCAAACTCCGAGTGAACTGCGGCAAGGCTCCCTTGGCTGTGGCGTAAGCGATCCCTCCCTTGACCCCAAGCGTTCCGGCGGTGCTGCCAACGGTGATCAACGCACCCGCATCCTGCTTTCGCATCGGCTCGAGGGCTGCTTTTGCCAAATAAAAGCAAGCGTTGACGTGTAAGTCCATGGTTGATCGCCATTGTTCTGGGGAGACCTCATCAATTGACCCCCAGGAGGGGCCACCGGCGTTGTGGACGAGTACATCGAGCCGACCAAAATGGTCCACTGTTTGGTCGACGCATTGCCGGCATCCCTCTGCTGTGCTCACATCGGCCTGAATGAAGAGACATCGACGCCCGAGGTTGCTGATGGCCTGGCAAGTTGCGGCTGATTCGGGCCCTTCATGTCGAGCGTTGATAGCCACATGGGCTCCTTGCTTGGCAAGCTCTACCGCGATGGCAGCACCGATTCCCATGGTTCCGCCGGTGATCAGAGCGACTCGATCGGTCAATTCCACGGAATGAACTCCGGGTTGGGGCAATGCTGTTGAGCTTGCCGTCGGGGCGAGCAGGTCAACGTGATCCGTTTTGTGAGAATCATCCGTTGTGCGGGAGCTGAGCAAGAATTGCAACCAATCCGGCGAAGAAGCCTGTCGAGGTCGGTTGCTTCCATGAGTTTGCCGCAGGGGGCTGAGTGGCCAAAGATTCTTGGGGAAGACATCATTTGGACTTATTGCTTTTTTCTTCTGGGACCGGTTTTTGAGAGAACGAAGGCGACAACGAGATGCCACTTAGGCGTTGATGCGGAGCGGGCTTCTGGTCAGTCCGTGGCTGCCTTTGGGCAGACGAGAAGCCCCACGGTCGCCAAGCGTTCTGCGTCTCACCAGCAGCCAAAGGGTTTGGCCATGACAACGGGAACGAGGATGACGCCGTCGCGGCCGTGGCTTCAGCGAGGCCCTCACGGGGTCGGATCAGACGGACCCAGGCAACAGTTACACGGGCGACAGTTACACGGGCGACAGCCAACCTGGCCGGTTGGTTTGGGCTGGATGTTGGGTATGGGCTTGGTCAGCGTTGGTGTGTTGGGTCTTGAGTTGGAAGCGGTCGCTAGGCAGGACCAGAATCAACCCCCAAAGTCTTCCAAGAAGAGTGCTCTCAAGAAGATCTCCCAAGACGATTTACCGTTTGCCGACCAGGTTTTGTGGACGTTTGCTGTCGAGACGGAGAGACTTGGCGAGGGGAGCGTGGTGAGGCCTCCCTCGGACATGGTGACTGTTCAGATGACGGCCAAAGGAGATGCCCAATCGAAGGTGAAGACGTTTCACTTAGGCCCTTCTGGGGATCCAGAATCGTTGGTGATGGCTTTGGAGGCTAACGGATTGCGACTGGTGAAACTTCCGAAATTCAAGGAGACCCTCCAGGTGAAGCGTTTTTATTTGATCAAATTTCCACTGGTTGCTGGAGACAGCTGGACGAGCAAACTGGAACAAGCCGGTCAAGTCTGGTCGGCCAAGTTCCGGGTCGGCCAGGCCCAAGAGTTGGAGGTTCCTGCAGGAACGTTTCAGACGCTTCCAGTTCGAGCAACAATCAGCAAGCCCCCAGGGCAGCCCTCGGGTCCTGATGAGGTGACTGTTTTTCTCGCGCCCCAGCAGGGGATCGTCCGGCTCGAGTTCCTTCGATCGCTGGGCCGCTCGTCCTCCAAGATCTCTTTGAACCTGAAGAAATTCCAGAAAACTCAAACGGAGCAACCACAACAAGAGCAACCACAACAAGAACAACCACAACAAGAGCAACCACAACAAGACCAGCCACACCAAGACCAGCCACAGCCCGCTGATTGAGCCGCAGAGAAGTTCTCGACCAAGGGCGACCAACGGAAACTCAAACAGGAGGGATGCAGGCCTCTTCCCGTTGAAGACTTTTCCAAGAACCAGTCACCGTAGGCAGGCTCCTCCCAGACTCGACCGACGGTGTGTCGAGAAGTCGGCAGATGCAGAGGCGTCCAAGGCCGAGGTCCACTTCGAGACTTGAAGGGCCGTTGGCAGGCTCCGAGTGGTTTCAAAACCCTGCCCTTGGTGACCTTTTGGCCTGCTGTGACAGGGCCTTGACCGCTTCTTTGGCTAGCTCAAGACTGCCCAACAGGTCAACCAATTTCTTGGCCTCAAGGACAGCTTCTGCAGGGATTTCGCTAAGAGCAGTCACTAGCAAGATGTTGTCGCGATGAGGGGAGCGGCTCTCGGTTCCAAGGCTCCGACCCGATGCTTGCCTGGGGCTCACCTCGTGCGCTTGGGATGAGCCGACGCTGAGCGTCTGGGTGTGTCCGGTGATATCGCCAGATGTTCTCGGCCGTGCTGGTTTGACCAGCCTGCTTGGCCATCGTCGAAAACCCCAATGAGTGTGTTCTTGGGCCAGTTGATTGCTTCTCAGAAAGACTGTTGACGTATCAAAGCTGAGAAGTCCTGACTCTCTGGATTGTTGTGCTCTCTGGATTGTTGTGCTCTCTGGGCTTCTGGCTGTTTCAAGGGCGGAGGGTTGCCCGCAGTCGGAAACCTTCCTGAATCTCCTTGGCGAGTGCTTTGGTAGAGGAACGCTCCATCAAACTCGCCCTTTTGTGGGGTAATGTATCCTGATTCCTGAGGATCTGCTAAGGATCCTGAGGGCTCTCTTGGCCAGGCCTTTGTGTTTGCGTCTTGTCCTCTGCTTGGTTTGGGGACCTTTCTGCTTGAGAGGCTTCTTCGGAAGTCTTTCCGGAAGTGATCGGGCGAATCCCTTGAGCTTGCAGCGTTTGATCGACCAGGTCCCAAAAGTCGATGGGTCGTCCTTGCTCGGCGGCCTGGGTGATCGAGCGTTGGATCGTGGGCAAATCTGCCCGATAGAGGTACGCCTCTGCCGCATCCTCGGCTGTCAGCCCCTGCACGCCCGACTCTCTGGCGGCAATCAACAACTGGACCACCTGAAGAGCGTTCACTCCTCGAATTCTCAGACTGATCACCGTAATCAAACTTAGGGGTAGGCGTGCCCGCGTTGCAACCCACCAAGGTGGAAGCACCCCCACAACTGCGTAGAGAACCAACGTCATCGGGAGGAGCCCGAAGACCAAAAAAAGCGCCAATTCGTCGGACATCAGTTCCCTCGATCGCCACTGAGACCTGCAGCAGGCGCTTGTAGCCGGTCCTGAGAACCGGCCAATCTTCGGCCCCGATTTGGGGTCAGTCGTCGGTCCAATAAGATTTGATGAAGAGGGGAGAACCGCTTGGCCACAGGTATTGATCCCTAACCCCCGTCGATCAGTTCGAGCCTTGACAGTTCCAGACATCTCACAGGCAAAGCTGGCCGGCTGCCTCAAGCTGCTTGTCTAGGATTTTGGGCTGTGATTCTCCGCCCCGCAAGGTTCGCAGAATCCAAGCTGACTCAATCCCAAGCTGACTCAATCCCAAGTGACTCAATCCCAGGTCGGGTCATCAACCTCGTCACTTGGCTCGCCGGTATCTCGGCGAAAGGAAGACTGAGCATGCCTGAGATTTCGCTAGGCTGATTGCTGCGGGCTCTCAGGTGGTTTCTTCGGGTTTGCGGTGGTCTCTTGGGTGTCCGTCTCAACATTTTGTTGGAGAGTTGCCTCCTTGGCCAGGATTTCAGCAGGTGGGATCTCAGCAGGTGGGATTTCAGCAGGTGGGATTTCAGTCAGCGTCTGGGAGAGGGCCGAGTGGGCCAGACGGGCGATCAGCAACACCACTGCTGCTGTGGCGATCAGTCCCAGAACGAAGAGTGTTTGCCCCTGGAAAGTGACCCTGCTCTGGCCGCTGGCGAGATCGGCTAAGTTGTGGAGTGTGGACCCGATGGAAGCGTAGAGTACTGTGCCTGGCAGCATTCCGGCCCAAGAAGCCAGAACATATTTCCCCAGGTGGATTCGGGTGAGGCCCAAGCCGTAGTTAAGCAGGTTGTAAGGCAGCCAAGGAGAGAGACGAGCCAGGAGAACGACCCTCATCCCGTGCCTGGCGACTGCTTGCTCCAACGCCCGCAGTCGAGCATCCGAACCCAAGCGGTCTGCGACCCAGTTCCGAGCAAGAGAGCGGCCGGTCAGGAAAGCCAGGGTGGCCCCGACGGTGCTGCCTGCTGATGAGATCACCGTTCCCCAGGTCGGTCCAAAGAGGAAGCCAGCAGCCAAGGTCAGCGGCGTCGCGGGCAGCAAAAGAATTGCAGCAGGAATCCAGGTGGTCCCCAGCAAGATCATGCCTGGCCAGCCGAGCTCTCCAAGGTGGTTTAAAGGCTTCCAGATGGTTTCAGGAGAAACCGCCAGCAGGAGCAGGACCAATCCCATGCAGGCCCCCCAAGCCATGATCAAGACCGACCGTGATGCCAGAATCTGTGACATGGTTCGCTGGCCGGTGAGGCTGGCCTTGCAGCAGGCTGAGCTCCTCTTGGCCTGGAAAGATGCAGGAAATGGCAACGCCAGAGACCGCAGATTGGGGCCGAAAGTGCAACACACCAGCTGCCCTGAGAGTTTGAAGGAGGCTCTTATGGAGGATGCTCAAGCAAGGTGGTCGTCATGAGTTTTGGGGAAGAATGCTGAGTTTCGCCGAACTTTTGGGCCCGGAGGGTTGACAATTGAGGGTTTGTTCTCACAATGTCGCGACAATTTGCTACCCCCGGTCTTGTAAGGCCAGTTGAAAAGAAAATGTAAGAAGGGTATCAATACATCACAAGTGTGCTGGATTTCACAAGTGGTTGGCGGTCAAACGCTATGCGGAAAACCGATCGCCTTTTGATGCTAGCTGGTCTTGCTAACAATCATTGATAGTGTGGAATTTCTCTGCTGGAAAAAGGTCGGAGTTGGTCGTCAGAGAGTCTCAAATCCAGGTTCTCCGGAGCTCTCACGCTCAAGGCTTTTTTACTCCCAGGCTCCACCATGATGTGGAGTCTCGGGTTTCAGAGATTCAGGAGGTCTTGTGACCTTTGGGAGTCTTCGACTGAGAAGCCTTTCCCGCACTCATCGGCCAGAGCTGCTCACATACGCAGCGGGTGACTTTCTCGGCGAGACTCGCTTGCTCGACAGAACAGCTTGCTCAGCAAAACAGGTCGCTTTAGAAAACAGCTTGCTCAACAATACAGCTTGCTCAACGAGTGACTCCTCAGCAGGCGGATCAAGCGGCTCTCAGCCAGTCTTTGCCATGGTTGCCCATGAATGGACATTTCCCCACATCTATCCAACATCATCCTCAACGGAATCGGTCCGTCCTCCACGAGCTTCCCTCCTCCAGGTTGACCGCAGCGGAACTCTCAGCTCGATTCCAACAAATCCGCGAAGTCTCTGAGTATCTTGTCGAGCCTCTGACGCCAGAGGATTGCTGCATTCAATCGATGCCCGACGTGAGCCCTACCAAGTGGCATCTTGCACACACCAGCTGGTTCTTTGAGCAATTTGTCCTGACGCAGGTTGTCTCGGGCTACCGTCCTTTCCACTCAGAGTTCTGCTACTTGTTTAACTCGTACTATGATGCGGTGGGACAGCGTCATCCGCGGCCGCAGCGAGGGGTCCTCTCGCGGCCCACGCTTGAGCAAATCAAGAGTTATCGGGAGCATGTCGATCAAGCCATGCTGGAGATGCTGGCTGACGCTGATCAGGGTTGTGGGTCTGCCCGGCTGGCTGAAAACTGGTCTCAAATCAGCGCGGTCGTGGAGACCGGATTGCATCACGAGCAACAGCACCAGGAGCTACTGCTTACTGACATCAAACACGTCTTCGGCTGTAACCCCCTCGAGCCAGTCTACCGACAGGATTCCCGACGGCCATCGCTCGGTCTTTCTGAGAACCGGTCACCAACGGGGCCAGCTTGGGTGGCTTTTTCCGGTGGCGTTGTGGAGATCGGCTCTCCAGGAAAGACTTTTTGCTACGACAACGAAATTCCGCAGCATCGGCAGTACCTGGAGCCGTTTCTGCTGGCTGATCGATTAGTCACCAACGCACAGTATCAAGAATTCATTGAGGATGCCGGGTACCGCCGATCTGAGCTCTGGCTTTCGGAGGGTTGGGCTTGTGTGCAGCGGTTCGGGTGGGACGCCCCCCTGTATTGGCAGTTCGAGGGCGACAGTTGGACCCTCTTGACGCTGCATGGTCGCCTGCCGTTGGATCCTCAGGAGCCCGTCTGTCATGTCAGCTTTTATGAAGCCGATGCCTTTGCACGCTGGTCTGCTGCACGTTTGCCGACAGAAGTCGAGTGGGAACTGGCTGCCAATTGCGTTCTGACCGCCCAATCAACTGGGCAAATCCCTGGGCAATTTCTGGAAGACCTCCGTTTCCATCCTCAAGCTGCCTTGTGTGACCAGAGCGTGTTGGCTCAACAAGCCAACTTGGTGTCTTCATCTCGAACCGAGTCCTCCGCACCAACCGATGGCCTCTCTTCAGAACCTCTCCGCAATGGCGCTTGTCAAACTCGTGAGCAGTCTTGCGACAGTCAAGTCAACCAGGAGTTAACCGTCCATCAGCCGCTTCAACTATTTGGCTCGGCCTGGGAATGGACAGGGAGTGCTTATCGGCCTTATCCGGGGTACCGACCGTTGCCGGGCGCCTTGGGTGAGTACAACGGAAAATTTATGAGCAACCAAATGGTGCTACGGGGGGGATCCTGCGTGACCAGCCGAAGCCATATTCGGCCGACTTACCGAAACTTCCTGACACCAGATGCCCGGTGGCAGTTCACTGGGATCCGACTTGCCGACGACGCTGACTAACCGGTCTTTCTGGCTGTTTGAAAGAGCTAAGCGTGAGCTTGCAGGCAACCAGCGTAACGAAATTTGGCAAGCTCTTTGTGGCCCAGTCATTGGGACGTCGACGTGAAGAACCAACCCAAAGGATTGCTTGGTCGGGCACGAGGAAGGTGCCAAAAAGAGCTGGCCCCCGAAGCCTGGAGGGGCGGAATCGCCGTTGTTCGGGGTTTTCGTTCCGCCAAATTCCCCAAAGAGGACAATCCGTTGACCACTCCTACAAGTCAACCGTCGGACTCAGCCGATGCTTCCGATTCTGATGGTGAGTCTGCCACGACTGTCACGATGACCGATCTGGGCCCGGATCTGGAGACATTCCTGGAGGATGTTCTCTTCGGGCTCAGCCAGCCTCAGAAAGAGCTCCCCTCCAAGTATTTGTACGACCAACGAGGGTCGCAGCTCTTCGACCAGATTTGCCAGCTGGAGGAGTATTATGTGACTCGGACCGAGCTGGCGATCATGCGTTCCCATGCCGAGCAGATGATCAGCCACTTGGGGCCCCGAGCATTAATCGTCGAGTACGGCAGCGGCAGCAGTCTGAAGACGCGTTTGTTGTTGGACGCGGTCCAAAATTTGGCCGGATACGTTCCCGTGGACATCTCCGCCGAACACCTCGCTGAGTCCGTGCAGAATCTGGCTGACTCCTACCCGGAGTTGGAGATTTTGCCAGTGGTGGCGGATTTCACTGAGGATTTTGAGGTGCCCACTCCTGGGCAGCAGGCCTCGCACACAGTTGTTTACTTCCCCGGCTCGACTATTGGCAACTTCCAGCCGTTTGCTGCCGAGGATTGGCTGCGGCGAATGTCCAACATGGTCGGCACAGGTGGGGGGTTGCTCGTCGGCGTGGATCTGGAAAAGGACCCGCAGGTTCTGCAGGCAGCCTACAACGACTCCAGTGGCGTCACAGCGGAATTCAATCTGAACTTGCTGCGGCGGATCAATCGGGAACTGGACGCCGATTTCGACGTTTCTGCCTTCGAGCATCAGGGACGCTACGTCCCTGAGGCCAGCAGAATCGAAATGCACTTGGTCTGCCAAAGTCCGCAAGAGGTCACCGTTGCCGGGCAGTCGTTTCGGTTTGAGCCCTCCGAGTCAATCTGTACCGAATATTCTCATAAATACACGCCCGAACGGTTTGCCGCCATGGCTGCCTCCGCCGGTTGGGGGGTCACAGGCTTCTGGACCGATCCGGAGCAACTCTTCAGTATTCAGTATTTGACCGCCACCGAGAATCCTCCCCAATAATCTCGAGTTGGTTACCGGCAGAGTTTCTCGACGAACGAGGGTGGATTCTGCTTCAATACTGGTTGTTGGCCAACTCCTGGTGAGGCCCTGGATCGGCCGCAGACAGAGCCTTCAACGCTCGCCTGCGGGCAACCTCTCCAGGACCTCTCATCGGTTTGGACTCCAGGAAGTCCTCGCCTCTGGTCAACCGACAATTAGACAACCGACAATTAGACAACCGACAATTAGCACACCGACAATCAGCTAAGGGGCTCAGGCAAAACTCTCCGCCTGCTCATGGGCCATGGCTGAGTCCGCTTTTTGTCGTTTTGTATCCCCAGTTCAGGCCGCCCGGTGTTCTCGGGCCAATGGTTTTCGCTCATTCAGAAATGAGGAGTTCAGGGAATGCCCAAAGCGATTTGGAACGGTACTGTCATTGCTGAGAGTGACCAGACTGAGGTGGTCGAGGGCAACCACTATTTTCCCCTCTCCTCAGTCAAGCAAGAGTACCTCAAGCCAAGCCAAACGACCTCGAACTGCTTTTGGAAGGGAACCGCTCAGTATTACACCGTTGAGGTGGAGGGCCAAGAAAACACGGACGCCGCTTGGGTCTACCCCGATCCCAAGGAAGCAGCTTCCAACATCAAAAATCACGTCGCTTTCTGGAAAGGCGTCACTGTCGAAGCATAAGACCATCGCTTTAGAACTTTCAGACGAAACTCTCTCCGGCACGGTTTCTTTCGATCCTCGTTCCCGTGATAGCAAGTCGCGTGATATCATGAGACCAGATGGGCCCCAAAGATGAACGGTGCTTCTTTCTGGACAGCCTTCGTGCAAAGAAATGTAAGCTTTCGCCCAGCGGAACTGTTGTTGGCCAAGCATCAGAAATTCTGCTAGCTCCACCAGCTTGCAGGTTCCCGATTCGAGTTACTGTCCGTTGACAACCTGAACTCCTCGAACGGTCTGGCCGATTTTGAGTTTGCCCGCTTGTGAATTGGGCCGAGTGTGAGCCTGGCCGAGTGTGAGCCTGGCCGAGTGTCAGGTTGGCCGAGTGTCAGGTTGGCCGAGTGTCAGGTTGGCCGATCGGTCCTGAGCAAAACCGAATCTTCGACGGCCACAAAGGGGTTTGAGGCCACTTGTCAGTCAACGTTGGCCGGGCTGCCCGAGCCGACGATGGAGTAAGCGTTTATGTCCTTTGATCCGACGGGAAGTCCCACCTCGACAAGCGGACCGCAAGAGCACTCTGCTGAGGAGTTCCGCCAGCGGAAACAACAGCTCCGCCAGCAGGCTCATCTCAGGCGGAAAGAGCAGAAAAATAAAGATGAGCTCAGCCGCAAGATCCTGGCTCAGTTCTTTGCATTGCCTGAATACCAGCAGGCCGAAACGGTGCTCTTTTACGTTGATGTCCGTAGCGAGGTTCGCACAAGGCACGATCTGCCAGACGCCCTCACCCACGGCAAAAGAGTCGTCGTTCCTTACTGTGTGGACGATATCCTCAAGCTCTTCCCTCTCCAAAGCATGGATGAGCTCTCTCTCGGGGCCTTCAAGATCCTCGAGCCTCAAGAGGAACTCCGCAGCAAGCCTGAGAAACAGCTTGACATCCAACAAGTCGATCTGGTCATGGTTCCCGGGGTGGCTTTTGATCGTCGCGGCGCTCGAATGGGTCATGGATTCGGATACTATGACAAGCTGCTAGAAAACGCCCCTGCCAAAACCCCTCGGGTGGCCCTGGCCTTTGAATGCCAGCTCTACCCAGAGATCCCCACCGACCCCCACGATATCTTTATGCACAAGATCATCACCGAGGAGGCTGTTTATGAGTGCCGCCCCCTCCCATGATCAGGCCCACCGGCAGGCCCAAGCCACTTCGCAGTCAGGACGTCCTGAATCCGCCGGTTCCCATCCAGCAACCGCTCAACGTGCCCAGGTCGAAGATACCTACGCTGAGGCCTTCCGCAGTATCTATGCAGAGATTCTGATAACCGCTCGCGATCGAACCTGGCTTGATCAGGCAGTGCAAGCCGCCACCGGCCATGCCTCCAGCACCATCATGTGTGACTGCGAGGCCGGCCTGGATCGCTATGTCGGTCCCGATACCCCCCAGCCGGACGCTACGCCCGACGACCGCCCGGGAGCGGTGGTGCAGTTTCATATCCCCCGGTTTTTCCCAGACCGAGCAAGACGACTGGAAAAAGCCCTGCTCGGCCGCATCAGCCAGAATGTGCTGACTTGCCCCACGGCACGTTGTTTCAATCTGATTCCAGCCGACCACGAGAGCAGCCGCAAGAAACGATTCCAGTTGGGTCGCAAGATCGCCTACTTCGGAGACGGCCACCAGTTCCGTGACCAACGTTTTGGCCGCCGGGTGTGGGTGATTCCGACTTTAGGAGGGGAGTTTGTGGTTGACCGTCGATTCGCCTTTGCAGATGGATTGATGGGCGGCAACCTCTGGTTCATGGGCAACACAGAAGACGCTGCTCTGGAGGCCGCCCGGCGAGGCCGGGATGCCGCCGCTGCGGTGCCTGGTGTGATTCTGCCATTTCCAGGAGGGGTGGCTGCCAGCGGTTCCAAGGCGGGTAGCCGATACAGTTTTTCGGTGGCCAGCACCTACGAGAAATTCTGTCCGACCTTACGAGACAAGTTGGGGCAGGATTCTGGTCTCCCGCCAGGTGTTGCCAGTGTGATGGAGATCATCATCAACGGCCATGACTTGGCGACCATTTCCCAAGCCACTCAGGCAGCCATTGCCGCAACCGTCGAAACCCCAGGTTTGCTGAAAATCACTGCTGGCAACTACGACGGGCGACTTGGGAAGAGTTTTATCTATCTCGACCCCCAAAAGCAGCCTGCTTGCTAAGAGGGTCGCTGTGTGAGCGTGAGGAAATGAGGTGGAAATGGTGGTCAAGTTGCAAAACGGTCCTCGGCGAATTGCCGAGGTCAGTCGTTGGGTGCCTGCGGGCTAACGCGTCGCCGTTGGCCTGAGTGCACACGCTCTGCTTACAGGATCGGCGAGCTGGCCACTGATTTCTCTGATGCTCGGTGCTGCGGAGATTCGCTGCCTGCGAGAGCCAGTTTGCTCGCCCCCCTCATGTGCCCGGCTCGGTCGTGGCGTGTCCTTCACTGTTGCGGGCCTGTGGGCAGTTTGTTGTCCGCAGCGGTTCGGTTAGCGGTTTTCTTGCTGAGCTGCTGTCTCAGGGGGTTTTTGTTTGACCAAATTGCTGAGCTGCTTAAATTCGGCGGCCTCTGCGGTTTGGCAGAGTTCGAAGATGGCCGACTCGGTGGTCGTTAGGGTCACACCGCATCCCTCCATCCGTCGCAGGGCCACTTGATGGTCCAGCTGATGGCGGCTGCCCACGGCATCGACGGGTAGATACACACGCCAGCCGTCGGCGATCAGATCGAGTGCCGTTTGCAACACGCAGACATGCGTCTCAATTCCAGTCAGCAGGATCCGATGAAGCCCTTGTTCTCGGAACTGATCGACCAAGCCTTCACAGCCGGTGCAACTGAAGGAAAGCTTTTCAGGTCGTGAAGGCAGGATTTGGGCCAACTCCGGGACAGTCGGTCCAAGTCCTTGAGGGTATTGCTCGGTGGCTGCCAACGGGAGGCCCAACAGCTGGGCCGCATCGACCAACCGTCGGACATTCCAGATCAGCCGCGGAGACTCCTGCATGATCTGCAGGAGTTTCTCTTGCATATCAACAACCCAAACGGCTGTGTCCTGGCGGTTCATCAACTCGGGGCTGCGGATCAAGGGCTGTGTCATCAATCAGGCCTTCGCCAAGGGTTTTGCGTTCTGCCTGCCCCAAGAAGCGGCAGGGCAATCCACACGGCGAATGGTACCGGACCGACCGAACCCTCAACAGGTGACCTGAGTCCGCACTTTTGGAACGATCCTTGTCAGCTATCGCTGGGTCAGCCAGCAGCACTTGCCGCAACAGGCTAGTCGCCCGAGCTTGCGTCTTGGCCCGAGGACTGGCAGCCGGTGCACTGGTATTCAACAGCCCAAGCACAACAACTGGCCACAAGGAGGCGACCAGGCCAAAGCCGAAGAGACCAACTCCATCCTCCCGACGGCCTCTGAAGACGTATCGTGTCATCATTTCCTGGACCTCTCTCCTGAAGGAAAATGAAGAGCTCAACCCGTGTGGCAAGAGTCGCCACCTAGCCACGAGCAGCCCAAATCGTGGACGAGATCGGATTAGGGTGAATTGGCGGATGTGGACGTGTGGAGGGAGGTGCCCGGTCGGCAGCATCCGTTGGTCAGTTGTTTTGAAAGGAACAATACGGTTGTAGGGAGACGACCACGTGCAGCTGCATTCAGGGTTCTTTTCCAGTTTCTTATCTCTGGCCCTGGCTTGCCCCACACAGGCAGTCCTTTCCGTCGGCTTTGGCCTGAAGCAGAGCACGATCGGCTGCTTCGAAAAGCTGCGAAAGTCCCTCAGGGGAATCACCCGGCCCGACTGCATAGCCAGCCGAGACAGTCAGCCTCGGCCCAGCCGGTACGGTCTGGTCCTGGGTGGTCTGGTTTTGCCTCATGCGGCCTGACGATACCTTGGCCGGCGAGTTCTGGGCCGGCGAGTTCTGGGCCGGCGAGTTCTGGGCTGGCGAGTTCTGGGCTGGCGAGTTCTGGGCTGGCGAGTTCTGGACTGGCGAGAGGAGCGAGGAGTCCTTGTGAGGTGGAGGGGTGTGATCCGGATGATGTCGATGAGAATGGTTGGCTTGAAGCGGAAGGCTGCCACAGGCGGCAACTCGCAATCGTTCGACGACGCTGGAAGCTGTTTGGGTCTGCAGATTCGGCAAGAGAACTGCAAATTCATCGCCACCCAGCCGGGCCACGGGATCGCCCTGGCGAACGCTTTGGCGAAGAGCACCACCGACTTGTTGCAGCACTCTGTCGCCGCACGAATGGCCCCATCGATCATTGATCTGTTTGAAATCGTCGATGTCAAACAAAGCCAGACAGAACACACCCTCGCTTGCCGTCCACAAGGCCTCTTGCCGGGCAACGACCTCCTGCCAACCTCGGCGGTTGAGCAAGCCGGTGAGCGGATCCTCAAAGGCGTCCGACCGGAGACGAACAACTTCCTGAGCGGTTGCCTGGAATCGACGCCGAAGTCGGACGAACTGGGCTGCCAATTGGCATACTTGTCCAACCACATCTGCAAGAGTTTCTGGCGGAAGAACAACTCGGGGCGGGACTTCCGTTGACCGATCCAGGGAATCAGCAGTTCCGTGCAGCTGCCAGGCCGCCTCCTTGTCTCGGGCCCGACTTGCTGTGTTGCTCAAAATCACCACAGCAGCTCCGCTGGGCTCTGGCTGATCGGGAGCCTCGACGTCTGTGAGGATCACTTCCGGGGCGGGAACACCGGTCTCAGAAACATTGGCCTGAGAGACTGAGTTCTCGCAAAGGGCAAAGCTGTGGCCAAGGTGTTCTTGCAGACGTTGCTTTTGCTGTGGGTCGGCCAGTTGGCAGAGCAGCCGGACTTTGGTTGGCGGGGGCAACGCGGACTTCTTGTCCATGGCAGAGGGGTCGACCTGAGCTGAGCTTTGAGAAAAGTCTTCGCCGCTGGCATGTTGCATCCTGCCGTCCTCAGTTGGAGGGCTTTGATGGTTCATCGGTGGCAGATGCCTGCCTGGCCGCTGGCGGCCTCGGACCACCGGTGTTAGAATCTCGCCCCAATGTGCACAGGCTTTTCGTATTCTGCGTGCTGTGGTGGTGAGGCCCACCCCCCCATGACCGCTGCTGCCTTACCAAGTCCGAGTGATCAGCCCAGCCAACTGGCCCCCGCAGAAGTCGACCGCCAGTTAACACCCCTGTTGGACCAATGGGATCGTCGGCACCTCTTGGGTCTGGAGGGACTCTCCGCCGACGAGCTCACCGCTGTGCTCGATACCGCTGCCTACCTCAAAAAGACCACCGCCAACTGCCAACATCGCCTCTCCTTACTTTCTGGCGTCACCTGTGCCAACTTGTTCTTTGAGGCTTCTACCCGTACCAGAACGAGCTTTGCCTTGGCCGCACGTCGGCTTGGGGCGGATACGATTGATTTTACCGCTGCCAGTAGCAGTCTCTCCAAAGGCGAGACGCTGATTGACACAGCCAAGACCATCGAAGCGATGGGCGTCGACGTGATGGTGGTTCGGCATCGGACGCCGGGCGCCCCACATCTGCTGGCACAAACTCTGCAGGCATCGGTGATCAATGCCGGGGATGGGCCGCATGAGCACCCGACACAGGGGTTGCTGGACATCTTGACCATCCGCGAGAAACTCGGTCGGGTGGCGGGTTTGACGGTGGCCCTGGTGGGAGACATTGCTCATAGTCGGACGGCCCGGAGCAACATTTGGGGTTTGACGACACTTGGGGCCAAGGTCATCGTCTGCGGGCCGCCGACGTTGGTGAGCCATCGTTGGGAACAGTTGGCTGACGGCCAAGTGGAGGTGGCGCACCGGTTTGATGAGATCATCCCGCGTTGTGATGTTTTGAACTTGCTGAGGATTCAGTTTGAGCGCCAGGCCACAAGGCCGTTTCCGTCCATTCACGAATATGCGTTACTTTACGGGATGGACCGCCGCCGTCTGGAGATGGCCAAGAAGGAAATTCTGATCCTGGCACCAGGACCGATCAACCGTGGCGTAGAAGTCACCCCAGAGGTGGCCGATGGACCGCAGAGCGTGATTGTGAACCAGGTGACCAACGGGGTTGCCGTTCGAATGGCTGTTCTCTACTTGTTGATGCGTCGCCGGGAGGCCCTGCAGCAGGCGCTGCAAGATCCCCACCGGATAGACCTTGCATGAGAAACTCGGGATGCCAACTCTGCTGATTCGAGGAGGCCGAATCGTCGACCCTGCCAACGACGTGGACCAAGTCGCTGACCTGTTGATTCGCAACGGAGTCATCCTCCGCCTCGAAGCCTCAGCCGGTGAGGCTTTTGCAGAATCAGGTTTGTCAGGACCGGCTGGTTTCGAGTCCGAGCAGCCCGAGGTGATCGATGCTGTTGGCAAGATTGTCTGCCCGGGTTTGGTGGACCTCCATTGCCACTTAAGGGAGCCGGGCGGCGAGGAAGACGAGACCATCGCCACCGGGACCGCCGCTGCAGTTGCCGGAGGCTTTACCACGATTGCTTCTCTGGCGGCCACCGTTCCCCCGATCGATTCGGCAGCCAGCGTGGAATATGTCCGGCTCCAAGCCGAACGAGCCAACAATTGCCGTGTGGCGGTGGTCGCCTGTGTCAGCAATCAACGGGAAGGAAAACAACTGGCTGAAATGGGTCAACTCTGCGAGGCCGGAGCAGTTGCCTTCAGCGACGCCCCCAGCCCTGTTTACGATCCTGAGCTGATGCGACGGGCTTTGCAATATACGCGGATGTTCAACCGGCCGGTGCTCAACCATGCCGAGGTTCCCGAGCTGACCACCGGAGGAGTCATGCACTCGGGCCTTGTGTCGTTGAAACTTGGACTGGCAGGGTTACCGACTTCCGCCGAAGAGGTGATGGTCGGGCGGGATATCATCCTCAGCGAGGCCACCGGTGGACGGGTGCATGTGATGCATGTTTCCGCAGCGGGGGCTATTGAGCTGATCCGGCGGGCCAAGCGTCGCGGGGTCCAGGTGACTGCGGAAGTCAGCCCGCAGCATTTCACGCTGACGGATGAATGCCTCAACAGCTTCGACGCGAATTACAAAATCAACCCACCCCTCCGCGGTGAGGAAGATCGCCAGGCGTGCATCCGTGGCTTGATCGATGGCACGATTGACTGCATCGTCAGCGACCATGCCCCGCATGCGACCGAGAAGAAGATGCACGAGCTTGACCGGGCTCCCTTTGGAGTGGTCAGTTTGGAAACCACCCTGGCACTGGTGATCGACCAACTGGTTCGTCCAGGACACCTGAGTTGGCCTCAAGCGGTGCACAAGCTCTCTGGCCGGCCTGCCGAAATTCTTCAGCTGCCAGCAGGAACTCTCTCACCTGGTGCTCCTGCTGACGTCACCGTGCTTGATCCCGAGATCGAATGGACTGTGGACCCAGCGACATTTCGCTCACGCAGTCGAAACACTCCTTACACCGGAAAACGTCTACGCGGACGCGTTGATTGGGTACTCGTTGGAGGCCAAGTCAGGTACCGCAGCGAAAGTTTTTCGGCAAACGGATCGTAAGCCACATGCCTCGGTTGGTCGCCAGCGAAGTCCGCTGATTGATCCAGCGGCGGATTCGGTTTTCTCCGACTCCTCGAGGTTGTCCTCCTCGTTGTCTGTGCGGCAAACATCTCAGCGGCAAGGTGCCCCCGGAACTTGGCCCCAAGACAATACCCAAGAGTCCTCCAACTCCCGGCTGAATCTTCGTCAGATCAAATCGTCTTGTGTCAGTTCGCCGCCTCTCAGAGTGCAACGGCACACCCAATCTGGGCAGAGTATCATGCAGACGTCACCTCGCCAGAAACGAGGTGTTGTCCGATGATCGATTCTCGGAAAACGCTTCGATCGCCTTGAAGAAGAACGACCGGCTCAAAAGAACCACCGGCTGAGAAGAACGGCCGGCTGAGAAGAAAGGCCGGCTGAGAAGAACGACCGGCAGAGAAGAAAGACCGTCAGAGAAAGACGACCGACTGAGAAAAAAGACACACAAAAAAAGCATAC
>CAZYKP010000007.1:0-125806 GCA_964648025.1 uncultured Pirellulales bacterium
ACGGCAGGTGCACAGAAACCCGAACAGCGTATCAACGAAACAGCATCGGATAGCCTATTTAACGAGCTCCCGTCGGACACTCTGCGTCGCTAAATTCAGCTGACTCCGTGTCCCCAGCGGAACCGAGGATCCCTTTCGTGCTCCGAAAGGGACCAGCCTGTTAACTTTGAGGGATCTGTTAATCAGAGATTCGGAGAGTTTTGGCGAGAGATTTCGGGGTGCGGAAGGAACCTTGAAGGTCCCTTTCGGACCCCAAAAGTTCTCTCTCGAAACAGAGAGCGCCACGCCGCAACGCGGATCGTCGCAAACCCTTGCCAAAACTGGCCAAGAACGCGAAACGCCCGGCAGCCGATCGGAAGGCGCCGGGCGTTAACTGGTTTGGTGGTTTCTTTCCGCAGAAAAGAAACGAGCTCCCCGAAAGGAACCCTCTTACTTACCTTTCTCAGACTTGCCGAAGATGTCGGGCGTCTTGCCGCGCGGCAGGGCTTCTTCGTAGAGATCGCAGACCGCATCCAGATCGCTCTCGAAGAAGGGAGATAGAGTGGGTCTTGGGATTCGCGGCCATCGCGGGGCCTTTCCGGTGACAGAACACCGGCCTAGGCTAGTGGGGTCGGCTTGGCTTTCATCTGCCCGGTTGGTTCTCGAGCAAGGGAGTTTCCGACGACGGAATGAGCCACTCCCGGGGTGTCCTTCTCGAAATCCGCCGGAGCGAGACGGTCTTTACCTTTTGACCGAGAAGCGATGGCAGCGGGGCGTCTTCACCAGCATTCCAAAGCTCCAGGCGGCGGACGGGCGCGTCCGAGGAATTTGGCCAAAGTCCGCCGGACGGGCCGCTCTCGATGAGACCCCATCAGCGTGAATCACTGCACTAGAATACGACGATTGGACAGGCTAGTCTCAACCGGGTTCAACTTAGCTAGTTAAAAACTTGTTAATACAGAAGAGCAGCATGAATCCGCCCCAATTCACCCTGGCAAATCAGTCGATTCGGCATTTCTGCTCACGCGCCGCGTTGCTCGCCGCCGCGACACTCGCTACCGCAGGTCCAAGCCTGACTTCCGCCGCGGGAGCAGACTGCCTGGGAGGCGGCAAGGCCGATGAAGTCGAAACGGAAATCGCCAGCGAGAAGCCTGCCGGCGTCTGTGACTGCAGCCCCGCCAGAGCCCCAACCTTCGGTGTGTTCGAGTCGGACGAAACCGCCGACGGCGCGAGTATCGAACCGAGCCAACTCCTCAACGAAGCGATCGGTGGGACCGCTCGGCTTAGCCGCGCGGACATCAAGGCCAATGCCCTGCGCGTCGATCAGGTCAAATTGGCTGTCCTGCATGACGACTCCTCGCGTTCGACCGACCGTCGTGAACTTGGCAAGATGAGTCTCGACGAGGTTCTCACCCAAGTCGACGGCGGCGAGATTTTCTACGGCAGCGGCGTCGTCCGCGGCGTGGAGATCGACTGGGTCAAATTCTTCTCCGGTGATACGGAGATTGGCGTCGTCTTCGCTGCGGGCACCCTCGAAATCGTCGCCATGATCGCCGACGGCGAAATCTGGGGCTGCGGCCGCAGTGCTCACGAGTAGATCATCTGACCCGCAGACGCATGGTCCTCTTCGCTGCATCTCGCACTTAGACCGGACTTGCCTCACTCGAACGCAAGCTTTCTTGCGTCGACAAAGCTTGGCGAATTTGGCCATGGTTCTTCTTGCCATGAACTCATCGCAGTCGATCGTCGCCCTTGGTCACCAACGCCGCGGACTTCGTGCGTGTCGCGGGGACTGGCGTCGCCGGCTTGGCCTTCGGCGGTGACAGCCGCACGTCGGCGTCGTTGGCCAGTTCGGCGGTGCGCTGGCGGGCGCGTTCGGACAGGTCGCCTTCCTGCAGCGATTGGAGCCGCCAAGCGATTCGCTTGATGAGCCACGGTTTATTGCCGGCCTTTGTTTCTTCGCCGAACACGTCGGCGTAACGAATCCGCAGCTCGCCGACGGTCATCCGCTGCAGTGCGCCGACCTCTTTTGCAACATTCAGGGACATCTGTCTCTCCTTGTCTTGGGGATCTCGGAAACCGTTAACCGTTGTGGACACTGAGCACGGTTTCGTTGGGAACCTCAAGGCATGAAGAGCCAGGTTTCGAGAGCTTTTCTAGTGCGCGTGTTTCGGCCGATTCGTCGGACAACGCGTCGCGCGCATGAAGCCTTAGAATGCCGGCGGCCAGGATATTGGCCACAGCGGCGCGACGCTGGTCGGGCGTCAAAGAAGATGGGTCGTCGAATGGAGCGCCTCCTGGTGGAGTTGCCCACAACGACCTTCGCTTGGGGACGGGCGCGTTGCCTTGGCGGACAAGATGGTTAACAGTGCCTATCTGTTAACCTACCCGGCAATCGGCAAGAATGACGGACGACGATAACTTGGCTTCCGGCGGAGCTCTCGCGCAGCTCAGAAGCTCAGAGGTCGGTCTCACCGACGCGACTTACAGCGGAGCCCAATCTGCCGAAGTTGATACACCGATCACATTAGCGACTGCCGCAACTCCGGTCGATTAATGGGTCAAACGCGGTAACGGAACAAAACGGCATTAGGCAGTAGTTGACATTTTTGGTTCGCTAATCCTGGGTGTGTTCACCATTGATCGCCTGCCACTCTTGCTGAAATGTCGTCCTTCCAGAGGGAATCGGTATTCCTCTCGGCCGCAGCAAGTTCACGGTTGGCCAACTTCTCGCCAAGGTCTTTCGTTTCCTGATTGGCGAGCGCATAACGAGCGACCAGCCACAACGTGACGCTACTCGGCTGAACGCTGTCACCAGGGATCGAGTTACGTGGAAGCTGGGCACGTCGCTCGGCCTCTTCATTTCCGAAAACGTAATGCCATCCTCATCAGTTTCGCTTCCCAGCTAAGCGCATCTAGCATCATGAGTAGCACGATGACTAATTCATTAACGCCGATTCAATCTTCTTCATATCAGCGGTGATCAATTGGGCAAGCAATTCAGTGCGAAGAGGGCTAAGATTTCCTGCTTTGTGTTCTGGAAGCAAAGATCTGACCAGCCCGCTAAATTCAACACCGGAATCGCTGAGAAACGTTTCAGCCTCAGCAATTCTCTTTGCGGCACTTTCGATTGCTTTACCTGCCAACAACTGCTGCTCGGTTTCAGCGGACACCATCAAGAATTCGGGAACTTCTTTTCGAATCTGTGTAATTGCACTTTCGACTTGTCGCTCTACTGCATTGGTCTCAGTATTCGGATCCTGCAACTTCATAGTGAGAGTCGCAACATCAATCATGGCTTGTTTCAAAGCTGCACTTTCAATCTTGCCAGCATTTGCTTTTGATTCACTGGCATCAGATGGTGTGTTCAATACTTGGGGAGGTTGCGAATCTTCTTTGGTTGTGGGCGATTCACCACCGAAACCCTCTGGTTGTACGTCATTGTTAGGGGCCGTAGGCGTGTAACTGTTACAACCAATAGTGGATGCAAAGGCAAAAACCATAGACGCAGTGAATTTGGCAAGAGTCATTAGGTAATCCATTTAAACAATCTGGTGAAGGTAATACTGCAATTCAAAGAAACCCGGATGTAATATTCGCGGGTAGGGCAGACGATTCAACAAGCGACTTTCTGAATCACTTTGAGTGTTGAGAATCGGGTTAGTTTGCAGTCATGGTGCAGCTCCGAGTTCATCGAAGTCCAATCAGTTCACGTCGGGATCGTGTTGTAAATTGCCTGGATTACTATTTGGGTGATCTGGCGAGGTTTTCTGCTTCGCCCTGCTCCAGCTGGTGTAACGTTCATCGATATTGCGTAGATTCTCTTCTGAGAACGGAATGATAAAGAACCGGTCGTGTGTTATCGATCCCCAAAAGTTCTCCAGCTGAGTTCCCTGGGTCGAGACCGCGTTAGCCGGGCCGCAGAGGATGAATTTGTTCTTTTCCTTGATCGTTGAATCAAAGCTCTTAACCGCTTCGTTCGCAGAGTCTCCCTGACCAGTTATTGAAATCTGGAGATTGTGATAGCAGTCGAGTTCCGCCGATCGCTTTCGGAGCGTGAGGTACTCGATTTCCGGTTTGCGCGGCTCGTCGAATCGATGGACCTGCCTGATCTTGAACCAGAATTCCGCGCCTGAGATGCCGGAGTAGAAGATATTCTGGCGGGTGTCAAACTCAACCACCATCACCACCTCCAGTCCTTCCTTCGGTTTGTGTGGAAAGTCTGCACCGAAGTCACTCTTTGCCAATTCGATGAGAATCTCTCCCTGATGCTCTGAGTATGTCATTCGAGAACCCATGAGCAGGATTTCGAGGATGCCTCTCACGGTGGTATTTTTTAATACAAGGGATGTGGACGATGCGAGATGCTCACGTTCCTGCAGCTCAACTCCCTCGGCAAACTCAATCGGCACGCCACTTGTATTGGTGAGCTTTGTAAGCGCGTCCTTAACTGTGCCCTCCATTTGAAACGGACCCACTACTTTTTCTCCCACTTCGTTGTTGCTTTCCACCTGCTCGCTTGCTTCACCAGCGATTGCTCCACTAAAAGCGCCGAAGCCGATGGCCCCGAGCAAGGCAACCACGAAAAACACCTTGTTGCAGTGTCTAAATTGTGCGTATCGCTTTCCCATTGGCATCCGTAGCATATCCGACATTTTTTAAACTCGTGATTATTGAAGAGCTACGATTGAGTGAAACTCGATCTAATCTCCCTGCCGCTTAGACGCGTAGTCGGAGTATAGAATTCCCCTTAAACCGACTGCTGGATTGTTTTAGTACTGGACCGCGGAGGGTGTTTTGTCGATGGTGTCAATGACTTCCTGGCGCTCGCGGCGGCGTACCGCAAGCCGTCCTCGTGGGGTTCGGTAGGCGGCTCCGCCGCACGGAGACCTGCGCCGCCACTCGCGAGCACCACGGCCGCGAGCAGCGCTGTCGGAGCACACCGGGCGAATCTCGCAACTCTGTCAACTGCGGGTTAAGTACGCCGAGGTCTTCGGCGAACAGACGAACGGCCGCCACAAGGAATGGCTCATCAAGCGGATCGCCTGGCGTATGCAAGCGAACGCCGAAGGCGATCTGTCAGAGCGGGCGCGCCGGCGGGCAATGGAACTGGCCAACGATTCCGACTTGCGCGTGACGCCGCCGCGCGAGCCGAAGCCCGCGCCGGATGCGGAACGGCGGACGAAGACGGTGGCGACGAAGGTTCGGACCAGCGACAACCTGTTGCCGGGCACGGTGCTCAAGCGCGAGTACAAGGGACGCACAGTGCACGTGAAGGTGCTGGCCGACGGGTTCGAATACGAAGGCGAGCGATACAAGTCGCTGACCGCCGTCGCCAAGGCCGTCACTGGCAAGCATTGGAACGGCTACCACTTCTTCAACCTCCGCAAGAAGGGAGGTGAAGGATGAGCCGCAAGCAGAAGACTCCGACACTGCCAGCCGTTCGCTGCGCGATCTACACCCGCAAGTCGACCGAAGAGGGTCTCGAACAGGAATTCAATTCGCTCGACGCCCAACGCGAAGCCGGCGAGGCATACGTCAAAAGCCAACAGCACGAGGGTTGGATTGGGCTGCCGAGCCAGTATGATGACGGGGGCTACACTGGCGCCAACATGGATCGGCCAGCCCTACGCAGGCTTCTAGCGGACATTGAAGCAGGCAAGGTCGACTGCGTGGTCGTTTACAAGGTCGACCGCATCAGCCGGAGCCTGCTGGACTTCGCCAGGATCATGGAGACGTTCGAGCGGCACAACGTTTCGTTCGTCAGCGTCACGCAGGCGTTCAACACCGGCACGTCGATGGGACGGCTGATTCTGAACGTGCTATTGTCATTTGCCCAGTTCGAACGAGAGATGATCTCGGAGCGCACGCGCGACAAGATCGCCGCCGCGCGCCGCAAGGGGAAATGGTCGGGCGGGATGCCGATCCTCGGCTACACCGTTGTGGATACGAAGCTCGTGGTCGACGATGCCGAGGCGGATCGCGTCCGACAGATATTCCACATGTATCTCGAGCACCAATCGCTGCTCGACGTAGTCAAGCAATTGAACAAACGCGGGTGGCGGACCAAGCGATGGACGACGCGGAAGGGCAAGGCGCGCGGAGGACGACTGTTTGACAAGAATGCGCTGCATCAGCTCCTTACAAACGTCGCCTACATCGGCAAGGTCAAATACAAGGACGAGGTCCACGAGGGCGAGCATGAGGCTATCATCGACACGGCTCTGTTCACCGAAGTGCAATCGCTGCTGCAACGAAACGGACGAAGCGGCGGCCGCGCGGCGCGGAACAAACACGGCGCGTTGCTGCGGGGGCTCCTGCGGTGCGAAGCTTGCGACTGCGGGATGAGCCACACGTACAGCGCGAAGGGCAACCGGCAATACCGCTACTACGTTTGCCAACGGGCCCAACAGCGCGGATGGCAGGAGTGCCCGTCGCCGTCCGTTCCGGCGGGTGAGATCGAACGGTTCGTCGTCGACCAGATCAAGTGCGTCGGTCGCGACCCACTGGTGATCAAAGAGACGTTGGCCCAGGCCTGTAGTCAGGCGGAAGATGAGATCGAACGCCTCAAGGCGGAACGTGGCGAACTACGGCGGCGACTGCGCGACGAACACGCGGAGCTTGGCCGGTTGGCGGCGTCTTCGCACCCTGGCGATCCGCATCTCGCCGACGCCCACGATCGAATCCGAAACGCGGAGCGTCGGGTCACGCAGATCGACGATGAGCTGGCGACGCTTGCGGGCGACTTGGTTGACGAGGCCGAGGTCGCCGCCGCGTTGGCCGACTTCGACGCTGTGTGGGACTGCCTGGCGCCGCGCGAACAGGCCCGCATCATTGAGCTGTTGGTCGAACGCGTCGCCTACGATGGCGACGGCGGAAACATTTCGATCACCTTCCGCCCAAGCGGCATCAAGTCGCTCGCCGGCGAACTCGCGGAACGAAAGGAGGAGGCGGCATGATCACGATCGAGCGAAAGGTCCATTTCCAAAACGGACGACGCACGCGGAAGCAACTACGCGAGGGCGAGGCGACGCTAGACGCCCCTGCTGGCCGCGTGCCCCGTGTATCCCGCCTGATGGCCTTGGCCATCCGACTGGACCAGTTGATCCGCGACGGCGTTGTCACCGACCAGGCGGAACTGGCCCGCCTGGGCCACGTCACCCGCGCTCGGCTAACGCAAATCATGAATCTGCTCTGTCTCGCGCCGGACCTGCAGGAGGAGATTCTGTTTTTGCCGCCGACAATGCGAGGGCGCGATGCGATCACCGAGAAGCAGCTGAGGCCGATCGCGGCAATTCCAAACTGGCGACGACAGCGGCAAATGTGGCGGAATCTGTCGCCATTTTGACTCCGGCGAGATGCCTGTCCGTGGCCAGGGGAATGATTGTGGCGCGCGTCGGTGATTCAGACGTGATTCAGACCGCTGCGCCGCACGGCAAATCGTAATCTGCGTCGGATGATGCATCGATGATGCATCCGACGTCTCGAAGAATTCCGGCTATCTGCCGGCGGTGAGATTCACCGACGCGTGCTGCTGCAAAAAGTCGCCTT
Source organism: uncultured Pirellulales bacterium (assembly GCA_964648025.1). Lineage (GTDB taxonomy): Bacteria > Planctomycetota > Planctomycetia > Pirellulales > Pb10988 > CAZYKP01. Next base: position 7,531 of record CAZYKP010000007.1, read on the forward strand.
CAGAATTGAGCTAGAAGCTGTAGCGGACCAACGCGTGATACAACACCGATGCGCTGTCGTTGCTCGGCGCGATGTATGTCGTCTCCAGGTGACTCACTTCGAATCGCGTTTCCCACGCATCGCTGAGCTTCCAAATGAAGTTTACCCAGTAAGCCTCATTACGGGCACGCTGCCCCACCATACCCCCAATTACGCCAAGATCGCGGTCCCTCGGGTCGTCAATTCCGTATCCGACCGACATCGTGAAGCAGGGAGTCATTTTCCAAAAGAGCTCGCCGAATCCCCCAACGCTGTAAATCGGCTCGCCGTTATTCGGATTGAGGCTTTGCCCGATGGCTCCATTGTAGGTGCCCATCGCCTCGCCAACGAACGCCTCGCCTTGGAACCCAAACCGTTCTCCTTCGATTCGCAACTCCGGAATGACCGCCCATGATGTTGAGACATTGCTCGCTGATAGGGCCAAGTCGTCAACTGCTCGAGTCTCTCCCACCAATCCGCCGATGGCGAATAAAACAGGCCGCTGACCGCAAGAGGCGGGTCCCAAGGTGATTTCCCAGCGAGCCTCGATGTTGGGCCAGCCATTGTCGATACCCGCCACGCCCGGCACAGCAATGAAGTCGTTGACGCCTTGCTGCGTCAGCCCGAAATAAACGGACGACCCCATGTTGACGGAAGGCTGGAAGAACCGCTCAACGCGAAACCCCGGGCGGAGCTGTCCGAAGTTCCCCTGCATCTTGTGTGAACTCCATGCAGGAGAATTCGTGTTTTGCCGGCCGATAGCGTCACCATCTTGTCCGATCCAGAATCGCCAGGCGTCGTTTCTCAGTTCCGCATTTGCCACCAGGAAGAACAGGCCTGGGTTGTTCTGCACCGGCTGTTCCCCGAAGAAGTTTACCGCAACGGTGGCCCCGCTCTGAAAATCGCCAAGGGCGGGGCCACTGACGCTGAGACCGATGGTCGATTGCTGTGCGCTTACCGTGAAACGTGAGTCTTCGATGTTGGGCGCGGGACCAGGCAACAGGAATAGCGGCGATCCACGTAACTGAGGACTAATGTTGCTGCCGATCATTTCGCCCACGACAGCGCCGAACGGAACAATGCGAAACCCTCCTTTGTTCCAGGACAGCTGTTCTTTGCCGCAGGAACACAAATGAGGCAACCCTGGGCAATCAGGCTTTCCGCAGTCCGAGTACGAATCGCAACCCGCATCTCCCGTATAGACTTTGCCATCACCAGCGTGACTCGTCCACTGGGCAGACTCATTCGCACTTGGAAATTGCCGCATTGGGGGCGAGGCATCCGAAGCGGAACTCGTGGGCGTGCGTTGTTGCAGGTCGTGCAACTGAACCCTTGTCTGCTTGAGTTCGGCCTGCGTTGCCTCGAGTTGTCGAGCAAGTTCCTCAATTCGCTGCAGATTGGCAGTTGACGTTTGGGCAACGGCGAACGTGGGCGCCATTCCGCAGAGGAGGAGCAGCGCTACAGCGGGCAAACAAAAACTGCGGAACATCTTGGGCCTCCGTTCCACTCCGGTTTGGACAATTGCACGTCTTCTCCAACATCGACAAGTATTAACGAATTTCACGAATCGTCTCGGACTCGCCTCAGCCATTAATGCAACGGCTGAGCCGATGGCGACAATCAGGAAAACCTGCACGCCATTCTGGCTTGGGCCACTTGTTCCGCTTTGGTCGGCTAGGCAAAATATAAGGTCGGAGATCGTGCCGCTAAGTGTATCGAGCCCCGGATTGATTGGACGGCTAAGGAAACAAGCTCTTCGGCGGAGCCGTGTTGAGGAAGTCCGACCTCTCCACCGTGGTCGCGGTGACAAACACCGAAATGGGCCATCCACTGTTGCACGGCGATCCCACTCAAGTGATGGGCGTTTGCAGACCATATCGAATGAATTGAACACCACTGGAGGCAACCCGATGAACGATTCGACAACCACTCGTCGCAACTTTATGCGGACCTCTGCCGGAGCCGCAGCCGCAATCGCACTGACCGGTAATCTGTCCCAATCGCCCGCCAAGGAGAATCAAACCGTGTCCTCCGCAAAGCCCATCATGGTCCACCACGAATGGGGAACGCTGAAGGAAGTTGTTGTTGGCGTTCCCAACATTCGCCTTCCGAGCAAACTTGCAGAGGCCCCTAAGAAGTTTCTCCCCGATTCGTCGGTGGAATTCATTGAAAAGAACGCGGGCAAGAAACTCGAGGACTGCGCCCCCGACCTAAATGAACAATTCGTTCGACAGGTCAATGGAATCATCAAGACGCTCAGGGATCGGGAGATTGTCGTCCATCAAGTCAAGAAACACATCCCAACCGAAGAAGCGTTCTTGGCGGAAATGAATGACACGGTTCTGCAGACCTATCCACGTGATCCGATGCTTGTGATCGGAAACAAGTTTATCGAAACCGCCATGTTCGAGCCCAATCGCCGAAAAGAACGCTTTGCGATTCGCCGCACGATTGGCGAGCGATTGGCCAATAGCAATGCGCGTATTGTCTCAATGCCTGAACCGGAACCGTTCCCAGCTGACGAGAACGGCAAGTATGGACCAGGCCCATTTTTAGAAGGTGGCGACGTCATGCTAGTGGGGCATGACATCTACGTGGGGAATACCGGCAATGCATCAAATACTGCGGGAGTTCGCTGGTTGCAGAACTGTTTGGGCAAGAGATATCGCGTCCACGAGATTCCGCTTAGCAGTCATTTCCTGCATCTCGATTGTGTACTTGCCTTGCCGCGTCCCGGGTTGGCGGTGATTTGCAAGGAGGCATTCGTTAAAGGAGTTCCTGAATTCCTCAAAGACTGGAAGCTCATTGAGGTATCCGCCGAGGACGCCGAGAAAAAGCTCGGCTGCAACGGTCTCGTCTTGGATGAAAAGACCATGATGGTTGGCGACGACATGCCGGACTTGGCGAGAGCGCTCAGGGCTGAGGGTATCGAGGTTTTGACAGCACGCATCGATGGTATCTATTGGCAAGGGGGCGGCTTCCGCTGCTGGCACCATCCTTTGGTTAGGCAGAGTAAGCTCGAAGCGCAATAATAGCCACTACGACGTGTTCTCCCACCTTTCAGAAGTCGGATGAGCTGCCAGGATTTCTATGCCGCGCAACCTACATCGGTGAAGCATTTTTCGACGACGCGGGCGTCAACGATACGACACCCGCAGGACGCGGATCTCGGCATCGGAATCGAGCCAGATGATTGCAGCCAGCTCAAACCGAATGAACGAGAAGTGCAAAATGACTGACCAGAGAGGTGAGACGGTCTCGCGGCGCGATTTCCTACACGGCTGCGCTGCGTTGGCAACGTCAGCGACAGTTCTCGGCACGCCGTGGCCAGCAGCCAATCAGCTCTTGGCCGACGAGCCATCTGCCCCTGGGCACACACTGCTCGTCAAGAACATTCATACGCTCGTGACGATGGATGGCAAGCGGCGGGAAATCGCGGCCGGCGCACTATTTGTCCGCGGCAACGTGATTGAGCAGGTGGGAACATCCGACGAGTTACCCAACACTGCGGATGAGATCCTGGACCTGAAGAACCGATATATCGTGATGCCCGGCATGGTGAATTGCCATCATCATTTCTACCAAGTGCTGACGCGCGTGGTGAAACCGGACGGCACGCTGTTTCCTTGGCTGAAGACGCTGTATCCTATCTGGGCGGGCATGCGATCCAGCGACATCTATCTAAGCGCCCAGTTGGCCGCCGCCGAGTTGTTGTTGAGTGGCTGCACGACCTCGAGCGATCACCTCTACATCCTGCCGAACGATTGCACAATCGACGACGAGATCCGCGCGTTGGCCGACATCGGCATGCGCTTCACGGCTGTCCGCGGCAGCATGAGCATTGGTGAAAGCAAAGGCGGCCTCCCTCCGGACTCGGTGGTGGAAAAGGAAGCGGACATCCTCAAGGACTCGCAGCGGCTCATCGAGAAGTACCACGACAACTCGCGGCACTCGATGATCCGCATGGCGCTTGGGCCATGTTCACCGTTTTCCATTTCAGCCGACCTGATGCGCGAGTCGGCCAAGTTGGCGCGCAAATATCCCGGTGTCCGGCTGCACACCCATCTGGCGGAAAACAAGGACGACATCCGCTACACGCTGAAAACGTACGGCATGCGACCCGGGAAGTGGACTGAGTCGGTCGGCTGGCTCGACAGTGACGTCTGGCACGCGCACTGTGTCCAGTTGAACGACGAGGAAATCCGCATGTTCGCCAAGGCGGGTACCGGCGTCGCGCATTGTCCGTGCAGCAACATGCGGCTGGCCAGTGGCGCAGCGCCGATCCGGAGCATGCTGGACGCGGGTGTGAAGGTTGCGCTGGGGGTCGATGGTTCCGCTTCGAACGATTCCAGCAACCTGCTCCACGAGGCGCGGCAAGCATTGCTGCTGGCCCGTGTTCGTGAAGTGGATGTGGCCGGCATGACGGCGCGCGAGGCGCTGGAAATCGCCACGCTGGGCGGCGCGAAAGTGCTGGGCCGCGACGATATCGGCCATCTGGCAAAAGGCATGTCGGCCGACTTCATCGCCTTCGACACGCATCGCAAGCCATTTGTTGGCGCACACGCCGATCCAGTTGCCGCGTTGATCCTGTGCCAGACTGACTCGGTCGATTACAGCTTCGTTAACGGCAAGAAGATCGTGGATCAGGGCAGACTCACGACAGTTGACTACGGCGCGCTGGCTGAGAAGACGCGCAAGGCCGCCATCAGACTTTCTTCGAAGTAGGCTGCAGGCAACTTCGTAGCCATCGCGCGGCGCCAGCGAGACTTACTGTTAACTAAACTAGACAAGCCCGCGATAACGTGTCGATCACTGCACGACGCACCTCATTAACAGGAGCAACGTGATGAAGAGCCACATGGCGGCAAGCACGCTTGTTTATCTGGCACTACTGATCATTCCGGCGATGGCAGTCGCCCAGAAGGCCGACTACGTCTTCACAGGCGGAAAGGTCTACACCGTCAACGAAAAGCAGCTTTGTCCGAGGCGGACGACTCTGGCCAACGTAGATGTGAATCTCGTTCTTTTCACGAAAGGGAGAAACCGATGAGGACCACCCAGGCCACCATTTTTGTCTTGGCAGTGTTGGTATGTTGCTCCGATGCACCAGTTGCGGCAGCGGCCCCCGATGTCTCCGGCAAAGTTGTCCTCGCAAATCTGGACCGTTACGACGCGTACCTGCGAGTAGGCAAGACGAGGCGAGAGATCAAGCCCAAGAAGGCATCAGTTCTCGCGCCGAAAAAGTATCCGGTAACGATCGAGATCTGGTCGGGTAACACCAAGCAGGGATGGCGAAAACACACGATTCCCAAAGCGGGCATTTACGGCTTCAACTTCAAACGCGGCAACTGGTCGCTGACCGAGCTGAAAAAGGGGACGACGCAGCGGGCGACAAAACGTCCCAGCTCGCGAGTCGTGCGGCGGCGCATCGTTAGTCAGCCAGTGCGGCGGTTGCCGATTAATGCGGATCGCAATCGTTGGTCCCCGCTTGCACGTGCCGCCTACGCTGCAGGTAAGGTCTATCAATTTGTACGAGATGAACAGGACCGCGATCTGTTACGACATCTTCTGGTTCGGGCACGCGAAGATAAGGATTGGGATCGGCTCGAGCGTTGGATTCGCGATTCAAAGATACCTGAACTGTACAAACGCGACTTGCGAGAGGCGTTCGAGGATTTGGGTCGTCTGAGCGACGCGGACTGGAAGGAAATCGATACGGCCGACGAGAAGGATTGGGGGCAGGCGCGCGCGGATCTGGGCGACCTGATTTCGGACACTGATTGGAAGAACCTGACTGCCGACTATGCGGAGATTGACACGAAGGACTTCTGGAAGGACGACGTTGATGTCGACCTGGCCGATCTCGACTTGGCCAGTAACATCGACCTGGAGGACGGCAGTCTGGAACTCGGCGATGGACTCGACCTGACCGAGGATTTTGACGTTGCCGACTTGGGCATCACCTCCGGCAGTTATGATCTGGGCGACTTCGACGACTTCGGCGGCTACGATGGGGCGTTTGGCGTGGATACGGACGATTTCGGTGGCGGCTACTTTGGCGACGACGATCTCGGCGACTTCGGCGGCGGGGATGACTTTGATTTCTAGGAAGGACAGGATGAATAGCCTTCAGCGTAAAGCCATTCAGGCAAACTTACGCCCCCGGCAGATGAACTGTTCGGGGTTTCTTGGTTACCATGAACGGAGTTGGTAGCTGGGAACAAGATGACACAACTTCTTCTGTGGCGCTGTGGATCGATAAGGAAACGCGTGGTGCGCAACAAGTGGTTGAGCCACGTCGCACTGATGTTACTCGTTGCTGCGGGAGCAACCGCGCAGGAGCAACCGGGGGCGGTCGTGCCGATCGAAGAGCGGACCGAAGAGGTGGTGCCACCGGTGTCGTCCGAAGAGCCCAAGCCGGAATTGAAACGGCCCACGGTGTGGGGGGAACCGACGGAGGTGCAGGTCCGTGTGTTCATGATCGATTTGGACGACGTGAACTCCGCCGATCAAAACTTCGCTGCTAGCGTCTATTATGAGGCACGTTGGACCAGTCGCTTCTTGGTTCACGAAGGTCCCGGCCCGATTCGCCGACGGGTCACCGAGGTTTGGACACCGCGCCTCGTGCTGGTCAACCAGCAGATGGGTTGGCCGGCGTTTCCCGGCTCCGTCGAAATCTACCCTAATGGTGAAGCCGTTTACCGGCAAAAGGTCTGGGGCCGTTTTTCGCAGCCGCTGGACCTGAGAGACTTTCCGCTGGACCGTCAAGTCTTGACCATTCACCTCGCGGGGGCGGGCCTGCTGCGCGAAGAAGTTAAACTGGTCGACAACGAATCTGACATCGCCCCGCAATTCTCGATTGCCGATTTTGACCTCACTGGATGGAAGGTCGAGCCGGCAGCCTATCCATCGTCCGACAACCCGAATGCCGCGCCTGGTTTTCGAATGCAGCTCGAGGTGCGGCGACAGTTCGGCTACTTTGTAATGAAGATCATCGTGCCGCTCTGTCTGATCGTCTTGATGTCGTGCGCACCGCGATTCATCGACCCCGAACAGATCGGTACCAACATCGGCGTTTCGACCACCGCCTTCCTCACGCTGGTGGCTTACCTCTTTGCGACCACGGCTCTCCTGCCGCGCGTCTCATACATCACGCGCATCGACCGGTTCGTTTTCTTGGCCACCTTGATCGTTTTTCTCGGACTGGTACAGACTATCGCCAGCACGATGATGGTCCGCAATGAAAGGACCGCAATGGTGCGCAAGCTCGATCGCTGGTCGCGATTCGGATATCCGGTTGTGCTCGTCGTCGTGCTGGTGCTCGCATTCGTTATCTAAAGCTTCCCCGCTCGTTCCTCGCGACCCTCCCCCGGCAGCGTGTTCAAGTTGGACACGATTTCCAGCAAGATCGGCTGCCACGCAACTTACGGAATCAGACTGATCGGCGCAGTTAGGCGCGGAGGTTGACAACACGTCGACAACACCGCCCGCAATTGACCTTAACGCCAACGCGCTGAGGATGGACATTCGATGGACAACCTTCAGCAATTTAGCGAGTCCGCGCATCTACAGCGGTCTCCTTTCCAAGAAGACACCGATTGGAGTTTGTCGGAATCCTTCGCCGCTGAAGATGGACAAACTTCCGCAGATTGGCGTCTCGCGCAATTGCAGGCGGTCTGGTCCACCGACTGCATTTCCGCCCGGCAAATGGTGTGGCCCAAGTGATAGCGCAGTGGGAGCCTGCGAGAGTCGCAGATCGTCGAAATGCCATCCCGAAGTTCGGCCTTCCGAAACCGGTTCGTTTCGTTACCCCGAACGCAACCAGGTTGTTAACCCAACGGCCCCTGTTAAACCGAGAGCGCGAGAGTTTCGGCGCGTCTCTCCGCGAGAAGTGGCCTTTGCCGCGCTCGCGCTTAAGGAACAGAGAACTCTCTGCAACGAACACGTCGCCGCAAGTCGTTGCCAGAAAGGCGGAAAAGGCCAAACGCCGGGAGCTCTCACTCTCGGCGTTGTGCGTTAACTGGATTGGCGGCAGTAATTCCGCGGACTGAAGAAGCTCCCCGACTAGGACTCGAACCTAGGACATAGCGGTTAACAGCCGCTCGCTCTACCAACTGAGCTATCGGGGAATGGTATTTCTGTTATCTACCAAAAGACACAGCTGTTGAGGAGGGGCGACGCCCAATTCTGCTTGAGTTTTCGCCCCGGCCGGGCTCCTTGAATACTCCACCGCAGCTATTCAAGCAAAATTGCCCCCTAGATGGGGGTTCGACCGATCGATGGTCTGTACCTTGGTTGTTAGAACTCCTCGTCGAGCTTCACCTCGGCGGTGCCGTTGGCTTGAGATCTTGGGGGTGGGGTGGGAAAAGGACCCAAGTTGCTGTGCGGCTTCTCTGGGATCACTCAGTGGTGATGGTACGTGTTTTGGTCATGGTGACGCAGTTTCCTCGCTCGCTGTAGGCGACTGAGCTCATGAAGCTACGCATGAGCATGATGCCCCGACCGCTGGGTTTGTCGAGGTTTTCCTCGGCTGTGGGATCGGGGACTTCCTCGGGATCAAATCCCTCACCTTGATCCTCGATTTGCAGACGGACCCTTTCATGAGACACCTGGCACGTCACCCGGACCCTCTTGTTCGGGTCCAGCTTGTTGCCGTGCTTGATGGCATTGACCAGGGCCTCTTCAAGAGCCATGTGGACGTCGAAGATGTCACGTTGGCCAAACTCGTGTAGCTCCAATTGGTTGAGCACCTGTTGAAGCATACGGTGACCTGCCCCCGTGTCGCTGGGGATCCATTCCTCGACGTGCCAACTCCATTGTTGTTCCGCCATCGTCAACATCAATCAGTATGGGTTCGAACCGGCCGCCAGGTTCTTGATTTGCAGGCGTACCATCTCCCGCGATCTCTGGTCAGGGAGTCGCACCTTCTTGGTGGGCTTCCCTTGCTCCCGAATTGGATGACGTTGCCGAGTGCTTGTTCCAAAGCCAAATGGACGTCGAACTAGGGTGGCCGAACTCCTGAAGTTCTTCACTAACAGCAGCAAGCTACTTCTTCAAGAGCCCTCTCCACTGGTTGTTTGGCTGCTCTCCGCCTGACGATCAACTGACTCCCACCATAATCGAGGATTCGCGTTTCCGAGATGTCGTTGCCAAGAGTGCCCTCAGGCGACTGCTTTGAAAACGGAAGCCGTCTCGCCCGATCCACGAACTCGTCAGCCCGACAAATGGTTTGGGGTGTCCTATGGTTTGGGGTGTCCTATCAGTTGCCGTCCGCCGACGGTTCCTCTCGTTTTGTGTTTCTCAAGCTCAATCCTGATCAAAGCAGGTAATTGATCATTTGTTGAGTGATCAAATACGATCAGCCGGGAGGTTCTCAAGGATGGTTGGTATCAGGCAGTTGGGGGGAGTGCCAAGCCAACCATCAAGGGTTTTGGAGGATTTGAGAGAAGTTTGACTGATGCCGCGATGTATCCTCAATCACAGATAACGGACGAAGGTTCCTAGTGGCTCACTTCCGACTAGAAAAATTTTCCTTGTGCTTTGCTGAGCTGGCTCTGCTGTCGTCGGCACACAACAACGAAATCCGCTCGTTCTGCATCGTGTACAAAACGTTGCCAGAAAGATGTTGACCACATGATCTTCCTGTGCCCAACAAACCTCCGATACCTTTTGACCAACTGACCCAACCAATTGTGGCCAGTCAACAGTAAGACTGTCGAGTGCGGCCGGTCCAGCGCGGCTGATCGAGCGCGGCTGATCGAGCGCGGCTGATCGAGTGCGGCTGATCGAGTGCTGGCAGTCGATTTGTGGCCTGCCGCGGGGCCTGCCGATTGTCTCCTGCGAAGTTAGAAGGCAGCCAGTGCCGCTGCTTCGTCGTCTTTGATGTCAAAAAGCTTGTTCAGCTTGGTGATCACAAAGACCTCCATAATCTCCGGTCGGATGTTGGAGAGTTTCAGCGTTCCACCATGTGCTTTGACTTTCTTATCCAAGCGGATCAGCTTGCCCAGGGCTTCGCTGGAGAGGAACTCCACGTTGGCAAAATTGAGCAAGAGCTTAAGCTTGTTTTGTTCTTCGACTAACTGGAACAGCTCAGTCCCAATTTGTTGGATGTTGGAGTGATCGATGATTTTTCGGTCGACAAATCGTACGACCGTCACTTCGCCAACGTCGACCGTCTCCAGACGCCGATTCACGATCATGAAACCGCTCTCCTTCGCTGCGGGCACCGGTTATTGACCGCCAGGAACCTACGACCAAGAACCTCAAAATGACCTTGCGGCCTGAACCCGCCACCGCCAATGAGGTGGACTGAGGTGGACAAGGGACTCTCCGGTAATGATCCGGCGTTCCAACCCAGAGTGTTCGGTGTTCCCGCTGCCAGAACTGTCTTTGGCTTCCGGCTCTCCCAACCGGCTCTCCCAAAAGGCCTCAATCCTTTGATGCCACGCTTTCAACCTCTGACGCCTCTCGCAACCGTTGCCCAGCCGTTCTGGGCCAATGGTTCTTCCAACCCCAGAACTGCCTTAAACCTCGCCTTCTTTCGGTTTGGGCTTGTCCAGCCTTGACTGCTGTTTGGAGGGTGTGGGTTCGCTTGAATCGTAGCTTGGGGGCAATCAAGAAGTTGTTGGGTATTCGCTTCCCAGCTCCCGAAGTTCCCGCAGTGCAGACCCCCCAAGAGGTGATCAGTTCGCTTGATCAGCCGACATTTCCGCAGGTCATTGCCTGTTTTGGCGATGAGCGCACTCGGGCAGCATTCTTTCAATTCACTTGCGATCTTAGTGGACGGGGTCTGCCTGTCAAGGAGTTTCCCACCTCAGGGTCGGTCCAGTCCAAGCAGGCCTAGTCCACCGCACCGGTCAGATCTGGACGACCCCTCAGTTTCAACATACCCGGGTTCCGTCTGAGTTGCGCCTACCACGAGCTTCTGATGACTGGAAGGGCTTCTGATGACTGGAAGGGCTTCTGATGACTGGAAGGGTTTCTGATGACTGGAAGGGTTTCTGATGGCTGGAAGGGCTTCTGATGGCTGGAAGGGTTTCTGGTGGCTGGAAGGGTCTCTGGGGAAGTCTTCCTCAGCGGTCTCGACTGACTGGCTGGACCAGGGGCGTGGGCTCCAACAGCATCAACACCTCGCAGCGGTCTTGCCGCCAGCTGTCCAGCAACCCTTCCGATCGCTCCGATAATGGTGCCGGGGCCATGCCAGTGCTCACCAGCAGGGCCCCCTCAACTGGCCAGCGAAAGGTTTCTTCCAAGCGAAATTGCACAAGCTGGGGTGCATCGACTTGTGTTCGTTGGCTGTATCCCCGCACGCTCTTGGCTTGCAACAGGACCGGCAAGACTCGCTCAACTCGATCAATCGTCAACCGTACCGCTGCCTCCCACCTTCGTCCATCGGCCGAAAGCAAAGGTCGAATCTCGAGGGCAAGCCCCTCATTGATTTGCCCAAGTTTTCGCTGTGCTGCAGGGCTGCCACTGACTGCCGGGGCGACATCACGCACGTAGTTTTGGGGCCGGGTGGCCACCGTCGTCATGATTCTTCCGTGCCGCACGAGGGTTGCCTGTTGGATCTGTTGAAATCCTGCCTGACCTTGAAGGATTTCCCACAAGACCGGGACATCGGTGGGTCGCAGGACCCAGGCCTGACACCCGGGAGTGTGAGCATCGACACCCTGGAGCAGGGGCTGGGCCCGCGCTCGCCAACCCGGGCGTGCGGCAGTCACCACCTTGGCTTGAAGTTGGCGCAAGCGATGCTGTGAGCTGGTAAACCGCTCAATCACCTGGGCCACCCGCCGCTGGACACTCGGCTGGTGATACACAAAGACCTTGCCGGAATCCGCCGCTAACACAGCCGGCACTCTTCCATGCCAGACCTCCAAACCCGTTTCCTGGAGGATCCAGTCGATGATCGCCTGTTCCGGTCGACGCGTGTCATCCACAGAATCCGTGTATTCACGGATGTCGTAGACCTGCCACCGCTGCCCTTCAACCGCTGGCAGTCCACCGGCAACCCCAGGCAACACTGCAGCCCCAGCCTTTTCCGTCTGCGGGGCCTGTGCCCAGACGACACCAACAGGCCCCCATCCCCCCAATAGGACTGCAATCACCAGGACAAGCACAACCGGTCAACTCCTTCGGCCAGAACCAGATTCCCACAGACCACGCCGACAGGTCACAAAATCGATCAGCGTCCACACTCAAGCAGGGTTCACACTCAAGCAAGTGACAGAAGCGATGTGGCTGCAGGGTCGTGACTGCCGCTGGTTGTAACTCAGATGGATGCCCTGGACCAAGGCCGTTGTGGCCGCACGGATCGCTGAGAGCACCGGTTGCGAGATTCGCTCAGAATCGGTGGGAATCTGTCAGAACGAGGCCGACATTCCCACCATCCCCACGCCTCTTGGCCCCAATGGACAGCGGGCAGAACCGATCAGTTCAACGACATTGCGGTTTTGGACGAGAATTTTTCACTTGGCATCAATCGTGCAGGGCCGGATTGACGGATTTCTCGCTTGACTTTATTCTCAACAAAGGGCGCATAGAGAGGTCGTCGTGGCGACTTGCCAAAGCTTTGGTAGAGCAGTTTGTTTCCCTCTACCAATTTGCTCAAGTTGCCCCAATTGCTTGCCCGCCAACTTGAGGGATTGGGTTCATGCCCTTGTATGAAATTGAAACGACAGCTCATATCATCATCACTTGGGCTGACGACGAGCCAAGCGCCACTAGCGTTGTTCGTGACTCTTATCCCGAAGAACGAGTGCTGCGGGTCACCAAGCGTCCTCGGAACACTTGGTTGATTTCCAAGGCTGCCTTGGGGATCAGCACCCCCTCTGACGTACAAACCGTCGCTCGTGATTGTCTCAACAAGGCCACTGGCGATAAGTTTCAGGCCATCCGACTCTACATGCAGGAAACCGGCGCTGATCTGGAAAGAGCCCGTCGCGCCATCGAGTCCAACATGGTGATGATGGGTCTGTAATCCAGAGCTTGACCTCCCCGCCTGCCTCCTGCAAACCGTTGTCAAGAGTTTTTGGCTGCAGCCTCGATGGCACAGCAGACCAAATTTGCCAACCCCCGCATGACTGGCCTGACTCCTGGATACCCCCCAGAATGACAGCCTGGCCTTCCTGAAGGCTCAACTGGAGTTTGGCGTCTAGGACCTCTTGCACGAGATGACCGTTTTGCCTCGCTAGCTGGTTTTGACGGCGTTCTCGAATGTCCCAACCTCAGTCTTCTTCCCCTCATCGCTCCTGAGCAACGCTGTGACACCTGAGTCGTGCTGGAACACCTGAGTCGTGCTGGAACATCCGGTAGCTTGGGTCAAGCAGCACCGTTTCAGCGGCGTGCCCTTTGAGGGGAAGTTTGGCTTCGTCTTTGAACGGATCGGGCAGGTTCCTCCTCCAAGCGGAAGAGTGGTAAGTGTCTGTAGTAGACCTCCAGCATCAACAGGTGCATGGCAGTCACATAGATCCGCCCACCTTGGCGTCCCCATTGATCCTGACGCGGACTCCAACTGCCAGCCAGCTCGCCTCGGCGTTCCTGGGAATTGATCAGCAGATCCCGCAAGCGACCATTCCAGACTTCCCAATACTTGCCCTGCAGCTGGAACATTACTTGGGTCGCATAGTACCAGTAATAGCAATTGGGGACGTTTCGCTGATCGTACATCGAACGCGGCGGCAGATTCCGGGCGAGGTAATCAGCCCCCTCTCTCAGCGACTTGTGATCCCGATTCCATCCCAAATACAGACGCATCAACAACCCTTCGGCGGTCATCGCGGGGCTGACTCGCCGCTGGTGCGGATCGGCATTGGGGTGGGGCAAGTACGCGTATTTGGCTGGGTTTCTTTCCCGGCCGGTGGCGAAATCGAGCCAACGGCTCACCCCTTGAAAGGATTGTTGGGAGACCGACAAGCCAGCCAGCTGCCCACTCTTGAGGGCCATCATTTGCCAGCCGGTTACTGAGGTATCGCTCTCCAAGCGGGTCCCATCGGCGGGCCGGTACCGCCAGCCCCCGTAGCTGTCTTGGGCTTTCATGATGAAGTTCAAGGCCTTTTGGGCAGGTTGGCGTAACGCGGGATCCCGGGTCATGGCGTAGGCCTCACACAGCGGGATGGCTGCAATGCCATGTGAATACATCCGCGTTTCATCGTTCGAGCCGCGAACGTACAGATCGCCGTCAGCCTTTTGATTTTTGATCAACCACTTCAACCCATCTTGGACCACCTCCCGATACTTGCCGCCTTGGTGGTCGTACCCAGCCCCAAGAAAGGCCAACAGCGCCAGACCCGTCGCGGCCGAAGGACTCTCCTTGGCTCGATCCGAGGCAGTCAGCGATCGGCCGGCCTCGCCATGCAACAGCCAATGACCATCTGGCTGTTGGACCCGGGCGAGGTAATCCAAGCCCATCTCGACGGCTTCCTCGCTCCGGCGGTTTCCGCCGAATTGCTCAGCGATCTTCTCCCGCAGCTTGGGGTCGCGGAGCATAAACGTGGCAGGAACTTGACCAGGATCACCGAGCTCAGAGGTCGTTTTGCCAAAGCTCTTCTGGAGGATGAACCGTGCGATTTGCAAGTTGACCACTTCGCTCTGGTCGTTGGCTCGGCGTTGAGGGCTGCCGACTTCCAGAGAGGTCTCCACAGCCAGGCCGCCAGGACCAACTGGAGCATTTAAGGTCACCCGAATTCCGCCGGCCGCACGTCGCTGCAGACTTCCAAACTGGGGGCCGTCCAGTGTCCCTTGACGATCAGCGCCGGTGCTCGGCGAGCCACCGCTGCGACTGGGGACTACAGGCGTCAGTTCCGCGAGGTCGTCGATGCCGTCAGGTCCTCCTAATGGATTGAATTGACCGACTTGGCTTCGCGGTAAACCAGTGCTGCCCTGCGCTCCCGTGGGATTGGAGCCGGTGGCCAGCCGTTGGGAGTCGCGTGACGATCTCAGGCCGCCTGTCGGTAGGGCCACACCCGAGGTTGTCTCTCCGGGTAAGCCAGGGGTGGGATTTCCGGGTCGGCGTGCCAGCGAGCCTCCCGCTGGGGCTGGGCTGCGGCGGTTGACTCCTCCGGCTGAAGCGGCTGGTGCTGGTCGCGTGACTCGCGTTCCCCCGCTGGCCTGCTGAGTTTGGGGATTGGCCGCGGCCAACTGAACGGCCTCGCCACGAGCAATTCCATCAAGTCCTTTGCTGGCTAAATTCGCTCGGGACATTTGACCTGGCGATCCAACGTTTCGCGCAACGGCCAAGCCACGCTCGGTCACATTGACGCGGGAGAACTCGGCTGTGTCCGGCTGGCCCACTGCCACGCTGGCTGTGCTGGGGCCTCCTGAGGCGCTCTGAGACACAGGACGCGGGGAACTGGGGCCGGCGGCGATAGCCTTTCTGACTGCTCCAGCGTCAGCGGCCTGCAACGATGGCGAGTCCTCCGAAGGTTGCGGTTGGTCGGCCGGCCTGGCAGCCAGTTCCACTGCACCGGCTGCGTCAGGACGCTGCAGCACAACCTGTTCGGTTGGCTGTCGCTGAAACTCGACCGGTGATTGCGGGGCAAATTCCGCTGGCGTCCGCTCAGGTGTGGGTTGCCGCTGCAGGGCCACCTGCTCCAACTCCACAGGGGCGGTTGGCTCGGTCACTTCTTGGCGGGCATGCCGCCTGGGGGTGCTGTGGTCTTCGGCGGTGCGTTGCACGGAATCGATCTGAGGCTGCAGAGCGGGCTTGGATTTTGAGCTTTGCTGCCGACGGGGGAGCTCAGTGGTCTGCAGGGCCTCTTTCTGTTCGGTCAGCTCGCTTTCTCGTCGACTGATGCGGAGGCCAGCGAGTTTTTCGGCTCGACGCGGAGTCGAGACCTCTTCCCGTTTCAGTTCCACAGGCTGAGGTTGCGGGACGTCGCTGGGCTGTTCTCGGGGATTGGGCTTCTTTTGGGCCTTGGCTTGCTTGGGTACGTTCTGCTTCTCAACTTCGACAGGCTTCTGCTGGGGTATCGGGGTATCAACCGGCTTTTCAAAGGCCTGTTTGGAATTAGCCAAATTGTGGACTGGAATCCCGTAGTCGGGGAGTTTGACCAGATCTTCTTCCTCGATGGCCTGGTTGGCATGAACGAAAGTATAGAGCTCGATCAACAGGCTCTTCTCGAGCATCACCAACAAAATGGCCAGGTGAAAGACCAAACTGACCATGACGGCCATCTGCACTCGGGCCAATACGCGGCCCCGCAGCAACGCAGCGGCCCCCAGCAGTATGCCGACTGAGAGGGTCAAGACCCCTAGGCGGAACCAACCATTCTCCAGCAGTTCAGGGGCATCAAACTCGCTGATGGCGATGATAATTCCGGCGACCGCCCCTGCCAAAATCAGCAATAAGATCGTCACCGGCCACAATTGAGCCTCGCCGTCCTCTGGCTGGGGGAGCTCGGCACGTCGGACTTGATGTCTGGCGACTGACATGGTTGGCTTGCCTCCGTCGTCCCAGCTGGGAAAGCCGCCTGCGTTCGAGCTCGGCCTTTTGGTCTGCTGGCTGATTGGTTCGGTTGGTGGACAGCCTGAGCGGCTCCCCCACTGTCCGGCCTGGTCGCTTTGGCCTGGTTACTTTGGCCTGGTTACTTTGGCCTGGTTACTTTGGCCTGGTCGCTTGGTAGGCTTCTGGGGCCGAGTTGGGTTTTGGCAGGCCTATTATCCGGCTGGAGTCTGCTCGGGCGTGGCCGTACTGACCCGATAGTCGCGGATATTGGCGGCGTTGCAGAGGTTCATCACCTCGGCGACGAACTTCCAATCGGCGCGTTCATCTCCCCGGATAATGACCGTTTGGCGGCCAGGGTTGTTGGCGGCCGCCTGACGCAATCTGGTGAGCAAGTTCTTGGAGGTCATCGGTTCGCCACTGAGGATGAAACGGCCGTCCTGATCGACGTTGATCCAAAGTTCTCGGGGCTTTTCAATTCGCGGCTTGGCCTCACTGGCTTCCGGGAGGACCACCGACATCTCCCGCTCGTCGGATTCAAAACGCGTCGCAATGGTGAAAAAGATCAACAGCAAGAACACCACATCAATCATCGGCGTTAGGTTGAGCTTCTCCAACATCGTGCTCTTTTTCAGCTTCACTGTCATGCGCCATACACCTTAATTGGACTGGCCCAGCTGGAGCCCTTGTGTCTCCTGAGTCCTTGTGTTGCCTGAATCTTTTTGTTCCCTGAATCCTTGTGTTCCCTGAATCTTTATCCCCACCCAGAGGTTGTGACGTTGGCTCTTTCCGGTTCCGAGGGAGGGGGCCCCTGCCACAATCGGCAACAGTCGCGTTAGGGATGTTCCTGGGAAGATTTCTGAAGAGCGGACTTGCGGAATGTTCCCCAGATGCCCCGAAGCAGCACGGCATCGGAAATCCGCAGAAAAACCGAGCGATCACAAACCCGGATGACAGAAAGCTCAGGGAAAGCTCCTCTTGCAGACCGAAACAGTCGAAGGGCTCAACCAGCCATCGGTTGAGCCATCAGGACCCAAGCTCGTCCTAATTGCTCAATGGCGATGACTTGCCCAGCCCAGCAACGGCGGCTTGCCTTTTGGGCGGCGGAGGGGTTTTGGACTGCGGCGTTGATGTCTCGGGCAAAGTGTCCTGGGGTGTGCCCTGATGGTTGAGCGTTGTGACACGGAGTTTGCCCTCGAAGCGTTCCAGCTGGGGCATCACGCTTTGCATCAGATCGTCGATGTGACGAAATAACCGCTGGATGCGACCCTCGAAGTAATGGGCGAGAATTCCTGCGGGAATGGCCACAGCCAGACCGGCGACGGTTGTGACCAGGGCCTGGTAGATGCCCCCAGCCAGGTCGTTGACTTTGACTGTTCCGCTGGTCTGGCTGACCACGAAGAACGTTTGGATCATGCCCACGACCGTCCCAAGCAGACCCATCAAGGGCGTCACCGCCATGGCGAGGGCAATCGGCCGAACATTTTGGTAGAGCAAATCAGCCTCGCGATCTCTCGCTTCGGCCACCGCCCGTTCGACCTCACCGTGGGGGCGTCCGAGCTTTAGCAAGGCCGCGCGAAGCACGTTGGCCGCTGTGCACTTGTGGAGTTGGCAGAGACGGTATGCCAACCGCGGATCAAGGCCACCAGGCCCTTTGACCAGATTGCCCAGGCCTTGGACGAAATCCCAAGGCAGCAAGCGGGATTTTCGCAGGCCGATCAACCGCTCAACGGCAAAGACCATCACCAGCACAGACATAATGCCGATGGGGATCATCAGGACCCCACCCCGGATAATCAGGTCAAAGAGATTCAACTCAGCCCGGTTCTCCGCTTGAGCCTGATCCTGGCTGGGTCCCTCGGAATCAGCGTTCTCTGCAGGTCCCTCCGAGCTGTCCTGCTGCTGCTTGGCGGGAAAAGCCTCTTGGTACCGTTTGTCTGCTTTGTCGAGGCCAGCCCCCTTCGCCTGGGCGTCGGCTGGTTGCTTGTCCGTGGGCTGAGACGGCGTTTCTGATTGGCCCGTTTCTGACTTGCCAGCCGCTGGATTGTCTGTCGGGCTGGCGTCGTTGGGGTCGGTTTGTGCCAAGGAGGTTGAGGCGTTTACTGAGAAACAACTGCCGATCAAGACAGCCAGCAACAGTTTTCGCCAGTTGAGAACTCGGGCTGAGTTGAGTCTCATCAATGGGCCACTCCACATCAATGGTCGGGGTGGTGGTTGAGGTGCGAATCAGGTGAAGTCTTGCAAGGTTCTCGCTTGGCTCTCCGGCCAGCTTTGCTTGGGATGCTCTCAACGAGACAGTGCCTCAAGTGTTTTGCTAACCAAGGGTTTCGTGCCTGACCAGGGTTTTTGGCTGACCAGGGTTTTGGCTGACCAGGGTTTTGGCTGACCAGGGTTTTGGCTGACCAGGGTTTTGGCTGATCGCAAGAGTTCCTTCACAAGATCCGTCACGCAAGTTGCGGTGGACAACGATTGGCCGTGCCACGCTTCACGACAATTGGCCGTGCCACGCTTCACGACAATCGTGAGGCTCAGCACAGTTTTCGACCGAGTGCTCGCCGTCTGCCCCGATGATCGTGCACTCAATGGGGCATTCGGAGTCCCACCAGAGGTTGGATTGCCGGTCTTTTCTCGGGAAGGCGGTCGAGGACTGTTCAGGAATCAACAATGATTGAGTTCTTGGTTCGTATGTGGTGTTTTTGGTTGGCAAGCGGAGTTTTGCTCAAGTTTGACTGAGTTCGGCCAAGCGTTTTCGGGCTCGGTCGACGTCCTCGGCGGCTTGGGGTTTGTTGCCGTAGTCGCGAATGATTTCTTCGTAGACCTTTTTGGCTTCGGGGACGTTTTTGAGCACCTCGAAGCAGCGGCCGGCCTCAAAGAGCGAGGCGGCACCCCATTGGGGATATTGGTATTTGTAGGCTGCTTTGAAGAAGCTGCGGATGGCTTCTTTGTGGTTGCCGGCGGCAAACCGCAGCTCGCCGTGCATGAAGTAGGCCCTCGCGGCAACGGCGTTTTTCGTGACCTCGGGCACTTGAAGGTAAAGCTTGGAGGCCTGGTCGCTTTGACCGGTGTTCTGCAGAGCCCAGGCTTTTTCGTAGAGCATTTCCCCTTGGTAGTCGGATTTAGGAAAGAGTTTTTCCATTTGGGCGAGGGTGTCCAAGGAAAGCTCCCAATCGGGCTTCTCCAGTTGTCCGTTGGCCTGGGCGGTCCTCAGCAAGGCCAGCTGATAGTAGACCGGATTGGGTTTGGCACCCTGCTGTTGGTAACCTGCCAGGGCCTTCTGATAGGCCGCCAGAGCAGGAGCAAACTTTTCCAACTTGAACAGCGATTCTCCCTGCATCAAGGAGGCATCTGAGGAAAACCCTCCCTGCGGGAACTCTTTGATCAACTCAGCAAACCGCTCGGCTGCCTGTTGGTGCTTCTGCTGTTGGTACTCAGCCCAGGCCCATTTGTAGGCAGCTTTCTCCTGGATGTCTGGGGCAGCCTTGGCCACAGCCTGCTGATATGCCCGCACAGCAGCGGGATAGTCCTTTTCAGCGTAGGCGGCTTCGGCCAGATGGAAAAACGCCTCCCCAGCCAGCGGGCTCTCGGGAAATTTTTTGGAAAGGGTTGTAAAAGCCTGCACCGCTTCGGCTTCTTGGTTGTTGCCACGCAGAGCCCAGCCGAGTTCGTAATACACTTTGTCGGCCGCCTGATAGGAGGGGTTTGCCCGGAGCACTTTTTGCAGCGTCCGAATTGCCTCCGGCAGTTGGCGTTGCCCCACTTGAGCGAGGGCCAGCTCGTAACGGGCCTCGCTCAGTTCAGGCTCCTGGGGTTGCGACTCGAGAAAGAGAAGCAGGTCTTGTTCAGCTTGGGGGTACTTCTTCAGTTGCCTGCGGACCAGCCCCCGGGCAAAGTAAGCCTGATCCGCCAGAGGATCGTCACCAACTTTGGCGATTGCCGTTGAAAACTGTGCCTCGGCTTGGGGATATTGCTGCTGGCCTAGATAAGCCCAGCCTAGACCGTGAGCGGAATAGGCTGTGTATTCGCTTGTAGGGAATTTTTGCAGCAAAGTCCGGTAGTAAGTGATGGCCTGGTCGAGGTTCCGCAGGCGGTAGAACGTCTCGCCGAGTCGATAGAGGGCCTCGGGGCAGTGTTTGCTTTGGGGAAACCGCTGGAGCAGGGTCTGCCAGGCTGTGATGGCTTGCTTTGTTTTGTCGGCTTTTTCGTAAGTGTGTCCTAAGATGAGGTAGGTCTGATCGGCACGCCGCCAATCGGGCTGTGTCTGGACGGAAGCCAGCAGGGCTTCGGCGGCCTGATCGTATTGCTTGAGTTCAGCCTGGCTTCTGCCAATCCAGTAATAGGCCTCGGCCTGACTGGCTTTGTCCGGCTTGGTTTGCAGCAACTTCCCCAACACCTCAATGCTTTGAGGGTATTTCTTCAAGAAGAACAGCGCAAGTCCCTCACGCAGAGGAATCCGAGCCGCCAGGGGGTGATCGGGGAATTTGCTCTTGAGACCCTGATAGGCCGCCCTCGCTCCAGCGTAGTCTTTGGTCAGCAGGCGGCTCTCCGCATCAATGTAGCGTACATCGGGTTCATAACTCTCATCAGGGAAACGCTGGACATACTCGCCGCTGAAATCCCGTGCTTGCTGATACTGCCGCTCCTCCAGGGCACATAAGGCGGCTAAATACAAGGCCTCATGGGCCAAATCCCGCTGGGGATTCGCTTTGTACACGCTCAAGTAGCCCTGCAAGGCATCCGCCCGGCGACCGGGCAGCTCATAAAGGGCATCGGCCCGATCAAGCTGAAGTTGAGCTTTGAGCTTGCTCTTGCCAGCCTCGGGAAGGCTCAGGGCCTTTTCGGCAACAGCCAAGGCCTCAGAAGCCTGGTTCTCCTTGAGATGGCAACGAGCGATGAGGTGACCGGCCTCAGGGGCTCCGGGCCCGCCGCCCTGCAAGACGTGGTCCAGATTCCGTCGAGCGGTTTTGTATTGCTGCATCAAGTACTGGCATCGGCCCAAAGCAAGCCAGGCCTGCGGGACTTCCTTGCTCTGAGGAAAGTTCTGAATCAACTCCGCAAAATTGCGAGCGGCCCGGGCATAGTCTTTTTGACGATAGTGGCAATCTGCTGCCCGCATCAACGCGGAATCCCTCAAGGGGAAACTGCGTGACTTGGCCGCAGTGGTATACAACTCGACCGCTTCGGCGAACTTGTCGACGCTATAGTACAACTCCGCCAGACGCCACTGCACTTCCGGGGCCAGTGCGTCTCTGCCAAACCGCTTGAGAAAGTCCTTGTAAGCCTCAGCGGCCAGGTCGGGTCGGTCGTTCTCTTGCAGGGCCACCCCCTGGGCGTAAAGGGCATTCTTGGCCAGTTGATCCTGGGGGTAGTCGGTGACCAGGCGGCCGTAAGCGTTGGCGGCCTCGGCCTTCTTGCCAAGGGCATAAAGACACTCTCCCCGGACAAACAGCATCCGCGGGACTCGTTTGCTCTGAGGAAACGCGTCCAAAAGACGAGCACAGTCTTCGGCAGTTTTGGCAAGTAACGCTGGCTTTTGGCCCTCGGAGGCCTGTTGCGTGAGTGTGAACCGGACCGAGGCCAGATAGTAGTAGGCGTCCTCCCGCCTCTCAAAGTTGGGAAAATCCCGCAGAACTTGCTCAAAAGAACCTACCGCTTTGGAGGGCAGATCAGCTCGCTGATAGGCTAAGCCCTGGTAATACCAGGCCCTGCTGGCCAGTTCATCTCGGGGGTACTTTTTGAGAAAGCCTTCCCACTCCGCAGCAGCTTCTTCAAAAAGGTTTCGTTGGTACAACTTGATCGCCGCGTTAAACAAGCCCGCTGACTCGCTAGTCGTCTTGGTCAGGTCCCCAGAAGCTTGTTGCCCAGAAGCTTCTTGCCTAAGAGTGTCTTGCCTGGCAGAAGCGCCCGTTTGGGTGCCTGCAACCTGCGAAACTGGTGCCCGCGCTCCAAGGGCGACCGCGGGAGAGGCAAACACGGCGGCCGAGAGGCCGATCAGCAGACCTAAGCCGACGAACCGGCTCAGCCAGGACCGGGGACAACTCAGCCTTGGCGATGGTCGCTGCCGATGAGCCCCTTGTGTGTGAGCCTGTCCCAGATGTCCAAGGCGGAGACCATGAAATCGTTGGAGTTGACGCATGGTGTGCGTTGTCAAGCTGAGGGGTTTGGAAACAGGGCCTCGACCCAAATCTGTCAACCAGGTGCGGTTTCCGTTCAGAGCGATCAACCGCGATCCAACGGCTTTGTGGGTACTGGTTGGAATTCTCCTCAGCCGACAACCCTG
The DNA here is from genome assembly GCA_964648025.1 of uncultured Pirellulales bacterium. Classification (GTDB taxonomy): domain Bacteria; phylum Planctomycetota; class Planctomycetia; order Pirellulales; family Pb10988; genus CAZYKP01. The sequence continues at coordinate 30,264 of CAZYKP010000007.1, forward strand.
CGGTGGGGCGATCGATGCTGAGCTGAATATCAGGTCAAACACAAGGAAACCCCCACCACAGCGCGTTCAACACAGTTGCAGTCTCTAAGAACATTGGCAGGAAGCCTCGGGAATGCATCGGCCATCCGCAAGGCTCTTGATTGTCAGAAAGGTTGGCACCCATCAAGGATCAACGTCTGTGACTGTTCGAGTGGTGGACTGTCTGGGCATCGTCTCGGCGAACCAGGCTGCTTGCTTGTCTGGGCTTTGAGCGTTGGGCTTGGATGAGAGCCTTGATCAGGGACTCCCGAGCTCGGCGAACAATTCAAACCTTTCTGTTTCTTTCTCCCCGGTCGCCTGAACCTTTGCAAGGGGAATCCAGCCAAGGCCCAACAGGAGCCCAGCTGCAAGTCCGGTCGCTTGCAAATGGTGCCCCGTGATTGCTGGTGCAGAATTGTTCGCAGTCATCACTCACCTCTCCCAGGAGCCCACACGTCTGGGCAATTCTGGTGATAGCCTTCCTTGTCCCCCGAGAGAAGGGATCGATGCCCCTGCTTCAGTGGTGGATCGGTCTGGCCACCGGGTGGTGTGGGTGTTGCGATCCGACCTGGGGGGAGCGGTGACTGGGGATCAAAAACTCTCAATACGTCTTGCTCGCATGAGTGAGACCGCAGTACGATAACTGAGGTGAAAGGCAATCCATGGTCAGCCAACACTCTTCTACGTCCAATCCCTTCTGGCCGTCTTCGCTTGCGGTTCTTGTGCTTTGAAAAAATTGCACCGACGAAAAATCCCAAATTGAAAGCTTGCCAGACCAACAAACTTTGAGAGCCGGCACGGACTGCTCAGCCACCACGATCCGGCAAGCTCACGAGTTTTTCGGAGCCAACCAGGCTTTCAGAACAGGCAAATTGGTCAAGCGAAGCGGAAAGAAAGTGGGAGCTGTGTGTTGCGGTGGACGTTGAACGTTTGTGGCGAGGCAGTTCAGGTCGGGAGTGTGAAACGATGATCCACTTCACGTGTGATATGTGTGGACGACCCCTCGGACCTGAGGAACGACGGTATGTTGTTCAGATTCATGTTTTCCCCGCCCAGAACACCACCACCGACATAGAACTGGACGCCGACACCGACCACCTCGACGAGCTCAACGAACTGATTGAGCAAATCGATGTCGCCGACGAGACCAGCTTGATCGACGACACAACCCACCTCAAACGCCTGGACCTCTGCCCGGAGTGCTCCCGCAAGTTCGTCAAAAGCCCTCTGGGTCGTCCAACTGTGTCCAACCAGCTCGATTTCAGCAAAAATTAACACAACCTCGTGTCCATCTTTGCTGATGTCTCCTGGCTGCTCCGGAAGTGGTCTCGATCCCCTCTCTGCTGCCAATGGATCCATCAAGGGCGAACTTGACCACCACCAGGTTTTCAAACGAGTTCTCAACGAGAAATCGCCTCGCTCCCTCCAACAATCACGAGCCGAAAACGACCTCGTTGATCTGCCGCCACATAACTTCAGACCACCCCCAGGCTCAATCCGGCTAGCGAGTCCTGGTTCTTTGTGGTCTTGCTTTCTGTGCCCTGGTTCTCTGTCTGGGCTGTTGTGATCCTTGCTCAGTACGCGGGAGGGCACTTCGCTGTTCTCCAGTTCTCACCAGCGATTGTTGCACTCCAACGCAACTGTTTGATCAACGCAACTGTTTGGCTGAAGCCCACACTGGTTTCCAACCAGGAGTCGCCTTCGGCTGGGGACAGGCATTCACCAGCAAAGCAACAATGGCCAACTTGGAACGAACGAGGTTGGATGGAGGAGCGACCAACGTCAGCCAACCTTCTTAGGCCCTTGCTGCCAGGTAGGCTGGGAGGAGCTTTGGGGATGCGCTTCGATCGAGGGGAGCCAGCCCTCCAGCGGCCCGTTTCCCGGACCAACCGACCGGGAGGCTTCAGAACAAGTCGGCCACGGCACTTTCGCATCCGCCGGTCGGAGGTGGCCACTTTCGGAGGTTGAGGAAAATCTTGGCTCCTCCGGCCTCGTCCAGCACAGCCGAGAGGCTCCCAGATCACTGGTCGTCCCGGCGGCTCGCGTGTTATGGACGAGCAAGAATTTTCCTCAAGAGCAGTCGGTGCCGATACGTCGGCGGAGATCCTCCCAGGAGGAGGTGTTGCCGACGTCGGCAGCGGTCAATCCTGCGCGTCGAGCTTGCAGGATACCGTGGCGAAGAGCCTTCAGCCCTTGGATGCTATGGGCGTCGCTGGAGATAATAATGGGAACCCCGTGGCGTTTGGCCATCGCGCAGTGCACATCGTTGAGATCCAGCCGAGCGGGACTGGCATTCAACTCCAGGCATTTGCGGTGGTCCGCAGCTGCCTTGATGACTTCTGTGAGCTCGACGTTGTAGGGAGGGCGTTCGTTGATCAGCCGTCCGGTTGGATGCGCGATGACCGAGACACTGGGATGGCGGATGGCATCGACAATGCGTTTGGTAATTCGTTCTTTGGGTTGCTTCTGTCCATAGTGAATACTGGCAATCACCCAGTCGGCCTCAGCGAGGACATCGTCGTCTAAGTCCATTCCGCCGCCTTCCAGGATATCGCACTCAATCCCTTTGAGGATGAGAAACTTGCCGGCCAATTTTTCGTTGAGTCGATCGATTTGCTTCCACTGCTCCCGTAACCGCTTCGCGTTCAAGCCGTTGGCCATCGTCACCCGTTTGGAATGGTCCGTGATGGCGAGATACTTCAAGCCCAGTTGCTGAGCCGCGGTGACCATTTCATCCAGAGTGGCCGTCCCATCTGTCGCGGTTGTGTGCATGTGGAGATCGGCCTGCAGATCGCTTAACTCAATCAGCTTGGGCAATCTCTTGGCTTCGGCCCACTCAAACTCCTGACGAGCCTCACGGACTTCCGGAGGAAACCAGGGCAAGTCCACCGCAGCGTAGACCTCTTGCTCGGTAGCACCGGCGATCCGATCTTGGCCACGAAAGACACCGTATTCATTCACCTTCAAGCCCCGGTCCTGAGCCATTCGCCGAACCATGACATTATGTTGTTGGCTGCCGGTGAAATACTGCAACGCCGCTCCAAAACTCTCAGCGGCAATCACCCGGAGATCCAATTGCAACCCACCTTTTAAACGCACCGACATCTTTGTGTCGCCCCGCAAGAGCACCTTCTCGATGTCGGATAACTCTGCCAGGCGGTCCATCACCGGCTTAGCATCCACCGCTACTGCCAAGAAGTCCAAGTCCCCAACGGTTTCTCGTCCGCGTCGATAGCTGCCAGCAACTTCAAGACGCTCAACCCCCGGCACGCCTTGTAGGTGAGCAAGCACCGCCTGAACATACTCATCGGCAATCGACCACAGGATTCGCTTCTGGGACTCCTCTGCCAGATCCAGGCCATTGAGGATCTCAGTCTCGATTTTCGGCCCAAAACCCTTAATCTTCTGAACGCGATGTTCCTGGCAGGCGCGACGGAGGTCGTCAATGCTTTTAATGTCAAGTTCTTTGTATAGGAGGGCTGCCCGTTTGGGTCCAAGGCCGGGGACCCGCAGCAGCAAAGTGGCTTGGGGAGGCGTCTGCTTGAGCAGATCCTGATGCGCGGGAAGCTCTCCAGTGTCCAAAAGCGTCTGGATCTTTCCCCCGAGATCAGCCCCCACCCCTTCAATGTCAGTCAAGTGTCTGCCGTCGGTTGCAGCGATCTCCGAGAGGGGCTCATCCAGCGAGGCAATCGTCCGACTGGCATTTCGATACGCCCGAATCCGAAAGGGATTGGCTGCCTGAAATTCCAACAACTGTGCCATCTCTTCAAAGACAGCCGCTATTTCGGCGTTGGTCATAACCAGCGTCAACAAAGAGAGAAAAGTCAAACCAGCACTCCCAGCAAAACCAACAATCAGGGCGGATCGCAGAGACCACGCAACAACTGCCCGAGCTGAGTTGGGCTGAAGTCGAGTCTGCTGAAGTTGGGTCTGCTGAGATCGAGTCTGCTGAGGTCGAGTCTGCTGAGGTCTGATGTTTTGAAACGGAGTTTCTTATGTGTGGATTTCGACGACGTCGCGATCGTGAAGCACATGATCGGCTTTGATTGTCTCGCCGTCATGAACCCCGTGTCCCCAAAGACGGGCGTATTTCAAGTTCTGCTGCAAGTCTTTATGGACCAGCCCGGCCAGGTCGAACAGAGTGCACCCTTCTCGAAGTGTGAAGGGTTTCTCGTAGTCTGGTTCCTTCTGGCGGGGGTTTTTGGTGTAGATTCGGATGACACCTAAGGTCTCGTAGATCGCCCGCTTGAGATCGTCCAAGCCCGTCGCCTCGGTGGAGGAGACGACGTACTCGGGTAGATCAAGCGGAAGCAGTTCGTGCAACAACTCGAGCCGTTCGGCGGCTTGGGGGAGGTCGATCTTACTGGGCACCAGCAGTGTGGCTGTGTAAGAGAGCCCGATATCTTCTTCATCCAACCGAGATTGTCGTCCGAGTTGCGATTTGGTTTGGCTGACTCGCTCCCAAAGTTCTTGACAACCTTCGATGCCGTCGTCGCTGCCCAGATCCACAACCAGAACTGCCAAATCGGCCGAACGGATCAACCCATGCAAAAAGGGTTCATAAAAATCCGCGGTAATCGGCGGGCAGTCAATCAGTTGGACGTAGACATCTTCCCAAGCCATCATGCCAGGCAAGGGGGCGCGGGTTGTAAATGGGTATTCGGCCACTTCAGGTGTCGCGCGTGTCAGGGCTGCCAGCAACGAGCTTTTGCCGGCGTTGGGCCCGCCTAACAACACACCTGTGCCCGCCCCCTGGCGAGGGATTTTGAAGCTGGGGGCTTTGGCTGGTTTTTTGGTGGAGACCTCTTTCTTCAGCCGGCTGATTTTCTGCTTCAGCTCAGACTGGAGTTTCTCGGAGGCCTTGTGCTTGGGGAGCTCCTTATACATCTCCTCAAGCCAGCGAAGCTCTTCCTCCGGAGTACTCGCCCGGCGGAACTCTTCCTCTGCGCGATGATACTGAGGTGTGAGGTTGACAGCCAATGGTCCCCTCCCCGGTGGAAGTCCTTTGTTGGGTCGCCTGAGTCCGTCGCAATCCCACCACGAGAGTGTAGCACCATCGCCAATGCACGGCGATGCTCACCCTTTGCCGAGGGAGGTTTTTCCCCGTTGAGAGGGCACTTGTCCTAACAACAAACGCTGCGGATGGCTCAGAGGGAAGCGGGGGCCGGTGCGACAGGCGAGCCCGCTCAATCAGAGCCAGGGAATGCCGGACGATTCCCGCCCGCCTGAGCAAGACAGCCTTCGGATTGACCTCCGCGGTTGGCAACAGGAGAGTCGTTGCCAAGACAGGGCCCCGAGAAGGCGTTTGAGAAGGAGGCGGGTGCCCCGCCTTGAGACCGACGGGGCATCACGCAAAACAACCAACCTCATGGAGAACCTTGATACCAGCCGCTATCGTCCAGCCTGGATTCTGATGTACGAGAGGTTGTTTTTGGAGGGTTTTTAACGGTCGCGACTTTCGCCGCCGTTGGAGAGAGACGACCGGCGGCTTGGATGCTCGAGGCCGAGACCGAGCGAATCGTTTGGCTGGTCTGAGGTGGCGTGCTCGAAAGTCCGGAAGCGACCGGTGAAGCGTCTCCCCAAGACCAAGGGCTCTTGGATCGAGGGGGATCCTGAGTACTGACACGCTTCGTATCCGATGCGATCTGCCCGGTTAGGTTCACCTGGTTCTGCCTCGAAGGTCCGGGGACCTGCGGAGTCAGATTCGGCGAGGCGGATGCCCAGGTCGACCAGCCCCGGGGTTGAGATGCCTCCCGAGTGTTGGGGGGTCGATGCTGCGGAGCGACCGCCGGCTGAGTTGAGGGGGTCGGCTCGGAGACAAACGGGATCTGCGGTTGCCGATCCGTTTCGCGACGGCGAAATCGGTAGCGGGGCAACTGGGTCGTACGATCCTTAGGGGTTTGAGCCGGCTCATCCCAAGATCGCTCCACCGGCCGAGGCTGTTGTGCCGACTGGGAATCTCCGCTGGATTGGTCGTCGTCCGATCCGTTCCAGTTGGGTCCGTTCCAACTCGGCTCGTTCCAGTTTGGCTCGTTCCAGTTTGGTTCGTTCCTATTCGGTTCGATCTGGTTGGTTGTTCGCTGAGGGAGATCGTTGGTCGGGGGCGTGCGTTGCTTCAAACGGTGGCTCGTGGCGGAATCCCGCCGATCCGACCCCTGAAAACGGCTGGCCGGCAATGCGGAGGAGTTTGGGCCCATCGAACCGCGGAACTGATCTTGAGCGGTGATCTCGGGTAATTGACTAGGCAGGCTTTGCCGATAATCCCGAGAACTCAGCTCAGGTGCTGTCGTGGCAGGATCAGCCGGAACGACAGTCGCTGGTGACTGGGAAGGAGTCGCCGGGACAGTCGTTTCGGGGATGTGTCCTTGGTAGATGGCCCCCGGAGTGCTGGTGGAGAGCCGAGATGTTGTGCAACCCGCCCCGCAGTTGGCTGCGGTGCCAGAAGTGATCAGAGCGGCATTAACATTGGTTGTCGACGGTAAAACGCTGGTTACCGGCCGATAAGTTGTATAGGGCACCATCTGGACCCGCCGCACCATGGTCGTCACCGGCCGGAGGCTGGTGGTTGGGCAACCGGTGCATGGATCACAGGCCCGCTGCACGCGAAAGGTGGTCACCGGCACGCAAGCAACCTGCCGACGATAAGAGACTTGCGGAACATACTGGGTCACTGTCGTCGGTGGCGGACAACAGGGATTGCAGTTGGCCGTGACGGTGGTCGGTCGGTTGAACAGCCGACAATTTCGGAACAAGCCGAAGATCGCCCAAGCATCGCCTGGTGTAAGAGCGACCAAGACAGCGGCGATCAACAACAAGGCCGGAAACCGGAAACGTAAGAGTTGGCACATCGAGAATAACCTCAAACTCAAAGGTGATGACACAGATCCGTCACCATGTATGAGATTATCTCACGGTCTTGAGTCAAGCATCCCGTTTTTTGATCGAGTTTTTTCTGAAGTCTTCCGAAGACGTGATGCCATAACACTTGGGCCGATTGGGCAAACGACAGCCAACTTGGGGAGGGGAGACAATCTCTCTGCTTCTCCCAGCTTGCCACGGTCGATGCCCCCTTCGACCGACCCGGTCTGCCCGTGACGCAAGAGAAAAATCTCTACAATCCTTCAGCCAAAGCATCTGGGACAGGTGGCCAATAAGACCGCCGGATGACTGACCCTCGGAGAAGTTTTCGACCCAGGGCGACCAACGGGAGCCCGGATTGTCGGACGAAAGGCGCCCGCTTCGTCGAAGGCTTTTCAGGGAATCAAGAACTCGTTCTCCCTTTCTGGAGGCCTCAGGGATCCTCGGCCTCCTCCAACGAACTGATCAAGCTATCACGATCGTTCAAAAGCGTTGTAAAGATACAGCACTCGGTTTCGGATCGTCGGATGGGTTTCCCATTGAGCATCGGGAGTGAGGGAAAGTCGAAAGAGCATTTTGTCGGGGTGGGCCCTGAGTTCGGCCACCAGCGCCCGGGTTTCCTGGATATCCAAGTCCCCGGAGAGATCCCAGTCGTAGTGTCTCCAATCAATGAGTTGTTGCTCGGATTGATCATCCCCACCGGCATCTTCGTGCTGGTGATCGTTCTGATCGTCGGGGGAACGCTCGCTTTGGCTCTGGTCGCTTGAGTTTTGGTCGCTTGAGTTTTGGTCACTTGGGTTTTGGGCTTCTTTTTGAGTTCGCGCCTGCAAGGCTTGATCGGCCTGCGCGGCAAGTCGTACGATCTCCTGTTCTTCCAAGGGAACACAGAGGCGTTCTTTCAGGTCGGCCAGACGCTCCTCGATGTAGAGCCGTAAAGCCGCCTGACAGGCTTCTTGAGGTTCCAGGGCGGTGCCAGGAAATCGCTTGAGAATGCGGATGAGCCGTTCCTCGTCGACAGACTCTTCTTCGAGTTGGGGCGACCCCTCGAGGGCTCGCAGCAAAGCCAGCATCGTGTCGGTGCGTTGTCCAATGGTTAACAAGGCGTTGATCGTCTCCTGCCAGCCGCAGACCACAGCCGCATAGGCATCGGCTAAATACTCACTCTGCTGAGCGGCCACATTGGTCAACCGATGGAGCCGCTCCAGGACCCATAAGGCCCCCCAGCCGATCGCCCCTAAGAAGACGATTCGTTGAACCAAAATGCCGAGGTTGTCAAACCAGAAAAGCCCTAACCCGATTTTCCAAAGAATCACCAATCCTACTAGGTACAGAAATGCCCTAGGAATTCCGGTCAGCAAGTACAATAGGGAGTCCGAGGATTTCATATGAGCCACTTCATGGGCCACGATTGCCCGGACTCTCTTGGGGGTGAGGATTTCCAGCAAGTTGGCATGCAGCACCACGACGTTTCCCCAGCCGGGGACATGAGCCGTGTACGCGTTTGGATCCGGCCTATCGCTGACGATCACGCGTTGGACTTGGCCGATGCCCAACTGATCAGCCATCTCATGGACCATCTGAACAAGCTGCCGGCTGTTGAAGACCCCCACAGTCCGCCCTTGGCTTTGATCGTCCGGATAAATGGGAATCATCCCTTCAGCGGTCAACGCTTCGCGAATTCCCCGCCAGGCCAACCAGGCCTGACCGATAAAGAGCACCGCCAGCCAAAACCAGGACACCCAACTGCGGATGGCAAACCGCAAGTGATAACCAAGAAAATTGATGCTATCCGGACTTGGTTCCAGCTCCACATGGAAACATACAACCACCGACAGCACCAAAAAGTCCAATGCTAAGGCCATCAAGAGAAACGCGTTCCGCTTTCGCAGCGTCTTGCGAAAGAACGGTTGACCGCGGAGATCTTCGACCGAAGTTGGCGGCATAAGTGGAAACCCACCGTCGAGGAAAACGACAGCCTGCTCCTGATCCGCAGTGAGATTGCTGCCGTCGTTGGAGGCGAACCGAAACTTCCCAGGGTCGCAAAGCCCAGCGGCAACACGCCGGAGTGAGTGAACCGTTGATCAGAGCAAGACGTTGCCCTCGAGATCCGTTTCAGAGATCACCGAAGCGTGACCACGGCATGAAGCCGGCCTGGTCCTACGAAGAAATACCCAAAGGTCCCACCCTCGCCCAGACCACCCTCGCCCAGACCACCATCGCCCAGACCACCATCGCCCAGACCACCATCGCCGACGGCGTGGCCCAAGGTCCACAGCCAGACGATCAGCTCTTCAGGGAGGCACCCAACGCGAAGACTTCCTGAGCGTCCAGGACAAGGTCGTTGCTGGTAAAGAGCCTGGCGATGGCCTCGCGGTGAATTGTCATTTTGGTTCCGCCCACACCAATGGCACCGTAACAAGCGATGCCATGACGTACGGTGCCTTGGTCTTGAGGGTCGATCCCGGTCAATCCAACCGGGGGGAGGGCATTCAGATCGATGGCCACTTTCAGTCCACGACAATTGGCCAATTGTTCTTCCGAGAGCATGGTGACGCCCCCAGCCCCGGCCGAGACGAGCACGGTCACTCCTTCCAGGGCAGCGTCAGTCTCCTCCGGGGTGCCGGTGGTGACCGGCGAGAGAGTCGCTCCAGAGGTTTTCTCTTGGATGGCTTGGCAGGCTTGTTCGGCGCGGTCGAGCCGACGACTGGCTAGCCGGACGTGAGCACCCTCCGAGGCGAGCAACTGAGAAACACGTTGCCCAACCGGTCCAGTACCTCCCAGCACCAGAGCGGGTTGGTTGGCTAATCCCAGTTCCCGTGCAGCGGCCAACACTGCCGCAGATGCCGTGGTGTTGCAGCCGTTGGCGTCCATCAGAACCGACACCCTTAAGGGGCCGAAAAAGCTCTCGGTCACCGCTTGGAGGATGGCCTCGGCAGCGGCAACATCGGAGCCCCCCACAAAAATCGCCGTCTGAGACAAATCCTCAGGTCCGCGGGTGAAAATCGCCCCATGGACAAGCGGCGGCGCGGTCTCCGATGTCACCCCGGAGTGTCGAAAGAGATGATCGACACCGGAGTCGACCGCCACAACAGCATCGAAAACGCTCGGTTGAGGATCACAGTCAAGCTGAATCAGGATCTTCGGCCGGCTCATGCTTCAGGCGGCTCCGCAATGACGAACCCAACAACAAAAGATGATCCCCCAAAATCAGCCAGCAGTACCTCACTTAAGGAGTTGGCTGCAGGTTTCTTGGGAGTTTGTTACGGCAGCTTTCTGGAGATCGTGAGACGATCGCTCTTTTTTGAGACCAGCGTTCTTGGCAACATCACTTGTCAGTTGCCAACCCCTGTCCATTTGGGGGGGCTGGACTCCTCGGAGACTGCCTCGAGGCCGTCGGAGTTGGGGCGGCCTCGAGGGAGAAATCAGTGGCGGCCACAGGGGTTGGAGAAGGTGCGACCGAAGCGAATCTCGGACCGGCTTCTTGCCGGCAATACAAAGCAGTTGGCTCACCTGAGGAAGTGGGCTTGTTTTAGAACCCACGGAATGGGTGAGCGGCCTTTTCTTTGCCGGCGATCATCTCATCGCAGGTTGGCTTGCCTTGCATGGCGTTGGTGATGGCCATTTTGGTGGCTTCATGGTTGAAGGCATAGATTTTTTTATCATCGTCGGCCTCGGGGTGAATGAAAACCCCGGCGACGATCACCAGATCCTCAACTTGATCCTTGGGGATGATTCCGTCGGACACACAGTCTGCCACAGCTTTGGCCACAGCCGCCTGGGCGGGGCCAAACATCTGCACAGCCTGCTTCATGCCCTCGATGGTCACCTTGGTCACCATGACCGTTGCTGGCTTGACAGCCAAGTTGGGCTCCAGCACAGCCAACAAATTGTTGTGTCCTTTGCTCTGGTTGGCCAAGGCGTTGGCAAAGGCGACTCCCACAGGGCCGTCCTTACTCCCCACCAACAAGTCGATGTGGGCAACCTCGTTTCCCTCGCCCGTCAGGGCTTCACCGATGAACATAGACATAGCGTCCAATCTCCTACTCGATGGTGTTGAGTTGTGTCGTGAGTTTGAGGTGTTTGTGGAAACTCGCCGCGGCGGTTTCAATTGGTTTGAGGTGTTCTGCCAGTACGCTTGTGAACTGTGCGACTCGGGAGTCTTCGACGAGGGTTGTTCTGCGTTTTGTTTTCTGGCCAAACTCAAAGATCATGCCTGACCCTGGCTGAAGCCCAAACGATATCAGAGCTCCCTGCGAATTCAAGCACCCCAGAAGGGAAACTGGCTCTCAAACGGACCGACACTGGCCGGCCCATGAAAGGCCCAGGACTGCTCATGCCCAAGCCGACGCTGCTGATCCTTGCCGCCAGCGCACGGGCGGCCGCCTTTTCTGCTTTACGGCAGCAGCTGCCGGTGACGGCTGCCGACTTGTTTGCCGATGCCGACCTGGTGTCCCGCTGCTGGGTCACCGCTGTCGCGGATTATCCCCAAGGCCTGCTCGCCCGGGCCGCTGCTGCCCCACCGGGCAGTTGGCTTTATGCCGGGGGATTGGAGAACTCACCGACTCTGGTCGACCAGGTGGCCGCCCTCCGGCCCCTGGCTGGGAATGCCGGCAAGGTTCTTCGCTTGGTCCGCGACCCCTGGTTGGTCAGCCAACTGCTGACCCAGCACAACCTCCCCTGTCCTCAGTTGTTGCCTCGGGGTGTCGCACCTCAGATGGTTTCTCCTCAGGAGGAGGCATCCGACGCCCAGCGTCGATGGCTGGCCAAATCCTTGCGGTCCACCGGAGGCCACGGGGTCACTTGGGGGCCCGCTCACCGAAGCGTGGCCGCCAAGGAGATCTACTTTCAAGAGTACATCCCCGGACGAAGCCTCTCAGGGATCTTCCTGGCCAATGGAAAAGACTGCCGCCTCTGGGGCGTTACCGAGCAGCTCATAGGAACCCCATGGTTATTTGCCAAACCTTTTTACTACTCAGGATCACTTGGTTCTTGGAGCCCCACGCAGGATGAGCTTTCGGTCTGGTCTCAGCTTGGTCGTGTGCTGACCGAGCGGTTTGGCCTGCGGGGGATTTTTGGAATTGACGCGGTCCTTGGCGGAACGACTCTCTGGCCCGTTGAGATCAACCCTCGTTACACCGCCAGCGTTGAAGTTCTTGAGCAGGCCACTGGTCTTTCAGCGGTGTCCTCTCATCTGGCAGCCTGCGATGGAGAGACGCTACCCAGACCAAGTCCGGCCACTCCGCGGAAAGCAGTGGGCAAGGCCATTCTTTATGCCCCCGGCGATCTCACAGTCCCAGCCGAGATTTCCTGGAAGTGGCTTGAGCAAGCCGGCTGGCCCTGGCCAACGATGGCCGATATTCCCTCACCAACAAGCAGGATCCCTCGTGGCCGGCCGATTGTCTCGGTGTTGGCCGAGGTTCCCTGGTCTGAGCGAGCGACCCTCATCGATGTTTTACGACAGAAAGCTAGCCTATGTTATGATCACTTGGCGATCCACAGGGAGCACGGGTGAAGGTGGCCACAGAAGAAGCACCCAATCAGGATGGTGTCCAATCCTGGTTGGGTGCTTGTCGGAGCCTGATGCCAAGGCCTACTTCGACTGTTCCAGATTGTGGCAGAGGCCCAACCTGTCGGCCCTTCAACAGTTCCATGCAGCAACATCGGGCTGGGGCGGGCCACATCCTCGACTGTCCAACTACTGCTGTTGGGGAAAATTCTCGCTCGTCTAAGATGCTGCAGCGGCAGAATCAACGGTGATCTTGTCGCCGTTCCACAAACCGGCCGAGCCAAGATTTTCCCGGGACCTCAGTCATCGAGAAAGGGGTCAACCTGGAGTTTCTGCTGGCAGGCTCAGAGCGGAGGGACCGTTGGCCTGGAGGCTGATCGGCGGATTGCCCTACTCATTCGGCGCTGGCCGAAGCGACGCTGGCCTCTGTGGAAGCTGGCGGCTCGAAGGTTTGCAGGACTCGGCCGTTTTCTCCGCTCCAGACTCGCAAGATGCTGTCGTGACCACCGGCCAAGACGATGTTCCCATCGGCGGTGACCGCCACAGCGTTCATGTAGTCGGTTCCCCCGCTGAAGCTGCGGAGGCTTCGGCCATTGCTGGCCTGATAGAGCCGCACGAGGCGATCACCGCAGGCGGTGAGGATGTTGTCAGAATCCCCCACAAACTGGACGGCGGTGACTTGTTTGCCAAAGCCTTTGATGGTCCGCTTTTGTTCCCCTGTCTCGGGGTTCCAGACTTTGATGACCTCATCGGCCCCGGCGCTGACGGCTAGGTCGCCGTCGTCACGCCAGCTCACGCCCAGGACGTGGTGTGTATGGCCTTCCAGACTCTTGGCAAGTTGGCCATCGGTCAGGTTGTGGATCTTGACGAATTTGTCCGCACCGCCGCTGATGACAAACTGATCTTTGGGAGAGAATGCCAGATCGAAGACGGTATCGCTGTGTGGTTCGGTCAGCTCCTTGACCAAGGACCCGTCAGCAACTCGGAAGACTTTGATCTCGCCCGAGCGAGAGGGCTCGCCGCCACCGCAGGCGAGCCATTGGCCGTTGTGAGAGAAATCCAACGCGAGCACGCGGTGCACAAAGGTGGAGGGATCGGACACGTTTCCGATGACTCGTTCCAGCCTCCAGTCGCCGGTTTGGTCCCAGACGACGGTTTTGGCATCGTCCCCAGCTGCGGCGATGAGCTTGTTGCCGGGAACAAAGGCCACCGCCAGAACTTTCCCCTGATGGCGATCAAAAATCTCCTGACCTCCCCCGGAGGTTCCGTCGAAGGTGTGGATCAGGCCATCGGCCGAACCAACAGCGATTTGCTGGCCGTCGAAGGAGTAGCTGACCGAGAGCATTGGCTGCCGGGCAGCAGCCTCAGCTTCTCGACGTTCTTTGAGAGTTTGCTCCCGACTTTGCTGCAGCTGTTCGCCAGCAGCAACGCTCAGTTGGGCGGCCGGAACGGCCTCCTTGGCGAGTTTGTCCTGCCGCTGGGCCTCTGCGGCGGCTCGGTCGGTCTTTTGCTTTTCGACCTCAGCGGTTTGCAGGGCTTTTTCGGCCTCGGAGAGCGGTTTGTCGAGCTTCTTGATCTCAGCTTGAAGGGACTTTTGCTCCTTTTGAGATTCAGCAACTTGTGCGTCGGCCGTTTTCTTGGCCTGGGTTGCTTTCTTCTTCGCCTCGTCACCGGAGGCCTTTTTCAATGTCTCATCGGCTTGCTTCTGCTCCTGTTGGGCTTTCTGCAAGGCGGTGGCTGCCTTGGCGAGCTGCTCCTCGAGGCTTTTCTTCTCTTGGGCGAGCTTCTCATAGGCGGCTTTCTTTTGGCGATGAGTTTCGTCGTTTTTGCCTTTGGCCTGGTTGGCTTTCTTCAGGGCTTCTGCCTTCTTTGGGGCATCCTTCTGAGCAGCTTCCAGTTGCTTTTTCGACTCGGCCAACTCCCTTTTGGCCTTCTCCAGAGCTTTGGTGGCACCGGCGACCTCCAGCTGGCGGCGGATGTCTCCTTGCATCTCGGCCAATTGACGTCCGTTGGCGGAATCCCAGATCTTGGCGGTGTTGTTCGTAGAGACTGAGACCAAACGCTTCCCGTCTGGGGAGAGATCGATATCGTTGACAGGACCTCCATGGTTCATGGAGCGAGTGTTTCTTCCGTTGCCGGCATCCCAAATCCGGATGGTCCCATCTTGGCTTCCGGATGCCAGAAGATTCTTGTTGTTAGCAAAGGTCTTCAACGCGGTCAGCGGCTTGCTGTGGCCTTTGAGTTCGCGGACTTCTTCGGCTTGGCCCTCGACGAACTTCCACAGGCGAATGATGTTGTCAGACCCCCCTGTGGCCAACAGTTCCCCTTGGTTCCCCACCAAGGTGACTGCCTGAACAGCCGCCGGCGTTTCCACTTGGGCGGACTCCTTGCTCTGGCTGAGATCCCAGAGCCGGGCGGTTTTGTCGAGGGAACCAGAAACCAAGCGACTGCCATCAGGGGCAAAGGCCAGGTCGGTCACTGCTGCTGAATGACCGCTGAGCACCTTCTTGGGTTTGCCCGTTTCTAAGTCGAACAGCAGCACACGCCCGTCCTGGGTGCCGGTGGCCAGGAGTTTGCCATCGGAACTGGCAGCCACACTCTGGGCGGTCTTCCCCGCATCAACCTCGTACTTGCGTGTGCCCTGAGGGCGACGCCAAATCTTCACGCAGCGAAAACCACCGGAGGCCAACAAGGAGCCATCGGGGCTAAATGCCAGAGATTGAATCATATCGAGGTGAGCCACACCTCGTTTGGAATACAGATCTCCGCTGATCAACTGGGGATCCGTCAGCCGGGTCACCAGATAACCGGTTGGCACATGGTAGATAAAGACCTGGTTGGCCCGTCCGCAGGCGGCGTATTGGCCATCTGGGCTCAGGGCAACGGCATAGATGGGGTTGATCCCTGGTGGTAGGGCTTGCCACTGAACCGTCGGAACTCCTTGGGGTCCTTTCCCGGTAGCCCCCTGCTGGATCCACAGCTTAATCAGCCCGAGTTGCTGCGGATTGAGCGGTTTGGCCTCGACGTCGTTGTCCTCCGGAGGCATCACCGGGCCGGCCAGGTGGGCGGCAAACTTAAACAGCCAGCTTTCCTGCGGTTTGCCGGGGACCACCGAGGGCCCACGCCGACCCCCTTTGAGGATCGCCTCAGGCGTCTCCAGGATCAGACCGCCTTCGTCGACGAATTCGTTGTGGCAGGCGGTGCAGCTGGCTGTGAGAATCGGCAGGACCTCTTTGCCAAAATCGACCTTCGTTTTCCGCTGCAGTTCGGCCACTTTCCGTGGTTGTGGTCCTTGGTCGCCTTCTTTGGCCTGCTGGTCGCCGCAAGCCGAGTGTGTGACGAGGCCACTGAACGTGCCGGCCAAGATCAAGGCAACCAGCATCCTGAGAAACGCGGGGCTCTTCATTGCTGTCTCGAAGGTTTGTTACCGAAAAGTCGATGCAAGAAACTGGTTGTGTGCCTGTTCGGTGCGGTGCCAAAGAGAGTTCCGAAGACCTAAGACTGCTTCGCTTGGCAAGCTTCGGCCGAAGGCTGCCAGAGAGTCTGCACTCAAAATCCAGAACCCAAAATCCAGCAGCGACAGCTCCTCTCACTCAGGAAGCGTTTTTCTCTTCGACTTTTTCAATCGAGAAGGTCAGTTCCTGCTCAACGGTGAGCGTCTGCCCGTTGAACTTGAGGGTTGCTCTGAGAGTTGCTGTGTGTTGTCCCGGTGTGGCGTTTTTGTCGGCCTCGAGCTTGAGCTTGGCCTCGGTTTTGTCTTGGGCGATTTTGGGCCGATCCACCTTCAAGCCGCTGACGCCAGAGGTTCGAAGCTCGAAGGACACCTCTTGGTCGAATCCGTACAGCCGCTCTAACTTCAGCGGGATCTCGACTTGGCCTCCTTGCTTCAGTGTGCCGCTGAGCTGTGGCACCGTCAGTTTCACAGGGGCAGCGGCCACATCAATGGTCACCGGGGTGGAAGCGACGATCACGTTGACGTCTTTCGGCTTGGACGTCTTGGCCAAGTCGCTGGCCTTTTGCTCAGCCTCCCGTTTCCAGTCCTGAGCTTGCTTGTTCTCCTGGCTGGCCTCAGTCAACGCCGTCGCAGCAGCCTGGGCCGCCTCTTGAGCTTCGGCCTGATTCTTCTTGGCCTCTTCCACTTTCTGCTGTGCCTCAGTGAGCTGCGAGGCGGAGTCGGCATCTTCCTTCTTCTGCTTGGCTTTCTGCTGGGCTTGCTTGAGCTGCCGCTCCGCCTCCTGAACCGCCTTGTTGGATTCAGCCAGTGCCTTGTCAGCAGTAGCTTTGGCAGATTTGGCCTGCTTTTCCTGCTCTGCCGTTTTCTTGGCGTATTCCTGGGCCGCCTCTTTCTCTTGCGCGGACTGCTTGGCGGCCTCTGGCCGCCGGGCGTACTTCACTTTCCCAGTCGACTGGAGATAAATGGTGTACTTGCCCAAGGGGGCATTATTTCGCAGATTGAGTTGCAGCTTGCCGGAGGTCTCTTTGCCGGAGATCTTCAAGTCTTTCGCTTGGAACTCTTTCGGAGCCCCGACGACCTTCATAGAGACATCGGCCTGAAAATCCCCGCGACGTGTGACAGTCACCGGAATCTCGAGCTTGCCCGCCCGTGCAGTCTCCGCAACCTTCATGCTGTCCATCTGCACGAAAAACGGAGCCACCTCCGTTCCAATGACGCTCAACCACAAAGCACGAGTCATCCGGCTGACCGGAAGCGATTTGTTCTGCACGCCAGGAACCACCAGCATTCCTGTGCGAATCGGCCGCCGAACCTCGCGTCCGTCGATCTCAGCAACGCCGTACATCCTCAAGGGACCAGACCACTCAGGGGCGCTCTCGGTGGCCACGAGCACCAGCTGAGTTCTGGTGTCATTTCCTCCTAAAAATGTCGGGGCGGCGGTCACCCCAGAGGGCAATCCTTCGACTTGAATCTCAATCGGTCCGCTCATGCCATCTTGACGTGTTGCCAAAATGTCGAGGTAGGTTGTGCCGCCGCGTCGCAAAACCGGAGTAAAAGTGGGCAGGGAGTTGTTGTTGTTATCCTGAGGGTGCAGCGGAACAGCCACTAAGCGGAAGTCTGGGCTCTTGGGCCTGATGATCAGACGGTAAACGTTTCGCGGGTCGGCTTGGAATCCGCTGCCCAGGTCGCGGACCAGGACCCGATAACGCCCGTCGGCTGGAACCTTCAACAGCCACTGCGGGTCATCGGTCGAGAGGTCGAACGAGCGACGGACCGCAGCTGCTGGGGTGTCATCTTCGTCCTTCAATTCGCGGACTTGGTCGGAGCCATCGCCAGCTTGAGTAATCTGTTGGACCACCAACAGGGGATCAGCAGGACAACCGAAACGGTGGCTGATCACCTCGATGACCCACTGCTGGTCTTTCTTCGCCTGGAACTCATACCAATCAAAATCGTTGCGTGGATAGAACTGACCGGCGACCTCACAGGGAACCGGGACAACCTGGGCACGCTCGGGGTTGTTGTTATCTCCGGCTTCGGGGACGACAGGCTGTTCACTCAAGCCGATGCCAACGGCGTTGGAGACTTTGCCGTCGGTGGCCAGGCGGTACTCAAAACCCTCCCAAGAAAAACTCTCAGGACCCAGCAGGGTGTCGCCCTGCGGACCCGCCTCCATGGAATCGGCTGGGACCGGAATCTGCACCTCGAGTTTCTCTAAGGGACGCCCTGCGATGCTCAACCCGTCAGCTGGTTTGCCTCCGGGAAGGTTGCGGCCGTAAAGGGTCAACTGAGCCTGCTGACCTGCAGCTGCCGCCGGGGGAAAGACGAAGTCCAGGTGAGGATCTGTATGGATGGTGAGCCGGTAGAGATAATCCGAGCCACCTTGGTAGGTCAGATCGTACAGGCGGACTGTGTATGTCCCGGTTTGGGGAATCTGAACATCCACCAGCGGATCGTGTCGGGCGTATTCGTTCGAACGGGCAATCAGCCGTCCGTTGGAGTCGTAGACCTCCAAGACACCGTCGAGTGCCGAGTCAATGCGTTGAGCCCAGCAGTCGATGATCACTCGTTGTCCGCTCTGAGCCTGAAATCGAAAGCAGTCGTAGTTTTGGCCCTCGATGGTCCCGTTGATCGTCCTCGAGAGGGAAACGTCCATTGCCTCGCTAAGGCTGTTGTTGGGCTCCTTTTCCGAAAGCTCGCTCCGCTGACCCACCTGAAAGGCACGCGGATTCGAGAGGCCGAAGTGCCCAAAGGCCCTGACCTCGTGGATTCCCACTGGGACGTCGTCGGCGACGATGACTTGGAACTTCCCGGGCTCGGGTCGGGCTTGGCTTTGGTAAGGCCGTTTCTGACCCATGACCGGCTTGGCGGTGATCCCTGGGTGAGAGAACTGCAACTTGGTGATCTCATCTAAGTCGCCGCCGGAAACGGTGACCTCAACGGTCTGACCACGCTGTGCTCCCGCAGGAGAGATTCGTTTCAGATCGGGGAACGGGAGTTGGCCGTAACTGGCAGCTCCTTGACTCAATCCCATCCACACAGCGCAGGCAACAAGCCAGAAGGCCCCCTGCAGGTGTCGTCCAAGCCGAAATGTTAGGTGGGCCATCATCGTCTCTTTCCCGTTGGCGTAAGAACTCGCACTGCCACCGAAACCGTTTGTTCTTGAACCTGCAAGCCCAGCACATCCCTCAGGATCGCTTTGCTTCTCGCCAAGACAGTTTGTCACAGGACCTTTTGGCCAAGTGTCGCGAAGCCCTCTTCACCTCGGAGCCTCCCCAACCTGCAGCTTTCGATCTCAATGGAAAGGTGTCCTTCGCACGTTGCAGATGATCACACCACTCTGCGTTGCAACGGAGAGAACCCGAATGCTTGTTGCCCGCAGACTGGAGATGGAGGTAGGCAGAACCCACCAAGAGACCCTTGGCAAGTTGAGCGGGCTTCCGTTGGATCTGGATTGATTCACCGATGTCTTGACAGTTCAAAGCTCGCAGGTGGTGCCCTGTCATCTGGGAAGAGCTACCTTGAAGCAGGCTCACCAGCGCCTCGGCGGGAGCGAACTGACCAACTTAAAAACGCAGGGGCAGGCCTGGTTCGATCCACCTCATCGAGGTCGACCAAGCGATCTCGCCTGATCCCGGAGTGTCTGATCCCGGAGTGTCTGATCCCGGAGTGTCTGATCCCGGAGTGTCTGATCTGGCCTGTCTGAACTGTCTTGAGGATCAGCACAAAGTGATCGAGACGATGTGATCAGCGTCACGTCGTTGGCCGACTGCGATTGAGGCAGCGCCGGAGGTCCCTCGGGCGATCAATGGTTAAACAGAAACTCCTTGGAATTCAGCAAGGCCCAGAGGATATCTTCGTAGGCTTGTTGTTTATTCTCCTTGGAGTCGAGGTACTGCTGAGTGATCTGCAACTCGACTGGTTCGGCAGGTCGGCTGTAGACCCACAGATACAGCTCGCGAATTTTATCAGCGTCGCTTCGGTCTTGATCGCGGGCGAGCTTGGCGGCCCTTCCGCTTCCGGAGGAGATCTTGCCCTGAACTTCGTTGCTGTTGAGCAGGTGCAAGCTCTGAGCCAAATTGGCCTCACTGCTGCGTTCACACTCGCAGGCGGTATCTCCGGCTGGCATCCCGAAGACGGTGAGGAAGTAGTTGTTCACGTTGGTATCCGGCAGCTGCACAGCACGCATGCCAGCAGGCATCTTGCTGAACTGGACCCGGGAATCGGTCACTTGATGCAGAGCGTCGTAGAGCACCTCGGCATTGAGACGCCGAGGATAGAACCGGCTGAAGTTCTGCTTGTCCTTGACGTTGTAACGGTTGGGATCGCTGGCCAATTGATAGGTCTTGGAGAGGCAGATGGTCCGGACCAGATGCTTCAGGTCGAACTCATGCTTAATGAAATCCCCAGCAAGTGCCTTGAGCAACTTGGGGTGTGAAGCTGGGTTGGTCACCCGCATGTCGTCTTCTGGATCGACAAGGCCCCGACTGAAGAAATGCTTCCAGTAGCGGTTGACCAGAGCCGGTGCGAAGAACGGGTTCTCCGGCTGAGCCATCCAGTCGACCAGAGCATGACGCGGGTCCTGGTCAGCGCTGAGCTCCAGCGGTTGGCTGCCCAGTCCGGTTGGCTTGAGGGTCTCCCCTGTTTTGGGGTGACGAGCCGTGGCGGTTCCCCGCTGGTGGTAGACTCGTTTCTCGTCACGGTTGAGTGGACCGCCAAGGCCCTGCTTGGTCTTCACTCGACTGAAGAATGCTGCGAAGCCGTAGTAATCGTGCTGGCTCCATTTCTCGAAGGGGTGGTGGTGACAGCGAGCACATTGGATTCGCAGACCAAGAAACAATTGGGCGGTATCTTCGACTTGTTGTTCGGTGGTGGAGACTTCGCGGTACCAGACGACCGGGGGGTGCTGTCCGAGCTCACCGCTGGCTGCCAGAATAGCCCGAACGAATTCGTCGTAGGGCATGTTTTGGGCCAAGGCGTTGCGAATCCAACTGTGAAAGGCGAAGGTCCCGCGAGTCTCGCCGGCTTGCTCGCGTTTGTTTCTCAGCACCGCGCTCCATTTGTTGGCGAAGTAATCGGCATAGTCGCCGCTGTCGAGCAAGCGGTCGATCAGCCGGGCACGTTTATCCGGCGAGCTTTCGGCCAGAAAACTTTCGGCCTCCTCGGCGGTGGGGAGCCGCCCGGCGATGTCGACGGTCACACGTCGCAGGAACGTGCTGTCGTCGCAGATCTGCGAGGGCGGCATGCCCAGCGTTTCCAACTTCTTGAAGACATATCGATCAATGAAGTTGCTGGCCTCGGGAAGGTTGGCCACTGGGACCCCCAGGGGCATGCTAGCCCGAAAGACCGCCACTTGGCTCTGATAGCGAGCCATGATTCCCACATCTCCGGTCAAGTCGAGCGTTTCGACCACGCCCTTCTCAGAGACCTCAGCCATCTCCGTATCGTTGGGCTCGTACTGGGCCATCCGGGTGACGTCTTCGGTGCTGCCGTCGGTGTAGTGGGCAATGACAGTCAGCTGCTGCTTGCTACGTCGATCGAGTGTGCGTTCTTTGGGGAAGATCTCGATCCGCTCCACTGTGGGATCATCCTCCTTGCCGTAAGGCATTCCCTGGGCGATCCAGCGACGCATCACCCGGTATTCGTGACTGTCTGGCTCCAAACGGCGACCACCCCCGTGCGCGACAATGTTGGTGGCCTTCAAGAGCAATAAACTGGAGTCCGGGGCAGCCGGAAACAAACGCCGACCACGACCTTCCTTGACCAGATATTCAAAATCTTCCTGGGGCTCAAAACCGAGCAGTGAGAGTTTGAACCCGTTTTGGCCGCTTGCTTTTCCATGGCAGCCACCTGAGTTGCAGCCCAATTTGGTAAAGATGGGGACAACTTGGTTGGGAAAGTTGATGGCGATTTGCTTGTTGAAGTTGGCCACCTGAAGCTTTGTTTCAGTTGTGATTCCCTCGGGGGATTTTGCCAGGATGGTGGCCTCGCCTTCCGCCTGCGGGGTCACCAGCCCAGTCTGGTCGATGGAGAGAATTCCCTCAGGGCTGGCCGAGTAAGAGACTCGCTGAGTGAGGTCTCGCTGTTGGCCACTGGAGTAACGGCCGGTCACCAGCAGTTGATGGCGTGCGTCAGGGCCCCGCAAGATCATCGAGCCAGTTGTCTCGATGACCACCTTCTCGAGGCTGCCGGGATCACCGAGGCCGGGAACCTCCAGTGCCTGGTTCTGCTGGCTCTCCGGGGCCAGGGCGAGCTCGTTGGTCGGCTCCTGGCCCAAGGCTCGGCTGTCAGCTCGGTCGATCGTCAACCCAGCTGCCACGACGAGAAGTGTCAAAAGGCCAGAAAAGAGCGGAGTAATTTTCATGGGCCGCCTGCCTGTTCCAACTGAGGAGGATGTCATTGTCAGCTGTCGATGACTGTCCAGGATGACTGTTTGAATGGACCGCGGGACTGTCCAAGACACACAATGTCCAAGAGACACACAATGTCCAAGAGACACGCAATGCCTCGGCCTGTAAGAGGCCGCCAAGCAACCAAGCACAGAGCCGGAGGTTCAGTTCTGGCTACCGGACTGAGCTAGCTACCGGACTGAGCTAGCTACCGGACTGACCTGGCTACCGGACTGAGCTGTCTGGCGCGGTTGCTTCGCTGGTGTGATTGCTTGAGAGTGACGTTCCTGCGTTGCGTCATGCTGTAGGTTTTGGTCCTGGGACAGATGATTGGTCGAAGAATCTGATGCCGAGTTGTCGTCATTTGGGCGAGCACGGCAACATGGTAATAGGCACCAGAGCTTGCATAAGCCTTCGGGGGTAACCCCGTGTTTGGGCTAGGTCGAAGCCAGTTTGGTGCTTGCATCTGGCTTGGTTGTAGCCTGGATCGTGGGAGAGACCGATTCCACGGAAGCGGCAGCAAGCCCTCCTTTGCCAGTTGTCGCCACCTCAACGACGTTTCAAGATTTTCTCAGAAAACCTCAACGGATGCAAGAATTTTGATGCGTTCCCCGTTCTCTTCCTCTTTTGGGGGGAAATCTCTTGGTCTCTGGCCGCCAGTGAGTTGCTGAGCCCCATGCTTGGGTGGTTGGCAAGGGACCCGCGGATCTAATAGACAAACTTGTGGAAATCTACTGACCGAAGGTTGGCCATCATTGGCCCAAAGTTTGGAGGGATCATTGTTAGGGGACGATGCGATGGCACACCGCCACTCTTTTTTAGGCTGGAACGCTCCCTCTTTAGGTTGGCCGATTACTTTAGGCATCATTATGATGCTGTTGGTGGCCGCCCTGATCGTTGGTTGGGTGCTGTTTCCTTTGTTGCCGGCTGAACGAAGTCCAGCTCTCTACTACACTCTGCTGACTTTGGGGATTTTATTCTTGGTGCTGATCCTCTTGGGGGTTGTTTTCTATCTGGCTCTCACGATCAAGGCGATTGCGCTGAACCAACGGCAGTCCAACTTTATCGACAGCGTGACGCATGAGCTGAAAAGCCCCGTTGCTTCCCTGAAACTCTATCTGCAGACCCTCAACCGTCACGATGTCTCAGAGGTTCAGCGACGTGAGTTTTACGAGGTGATGCTTGAGGATATTGAACGACTCGATCGGCTGATCACACAGCTGTTGGACGCTGCCCGGGTTGATCGGAGTCTGGCTGCTGACGACCTCGAGGAGATCAATCTGGCCGAGTTGTTGCCCGAATGCGTCCAGGCCGTGCTGCCTCGGCATTGCTTGGAACAAGACATTGTCAGCTACGACCTCGACGCGGTGGTGGTCCGCGGACAGAGAGTCGACTTGGAGGTGGTCTTTCGCAATCTGATTGACAACGCCGCCAAATATGCAGGCAATCCCCCGCAGATTCTCTTAGGCTGTCACCGGAGAGGCAACAAAGCGGTCATCCATGTCGTCGACAACGGCCGCGGCATTTCGCAGCAACATCGCCGCAAGATCTTTGGGCGATTCATTCGGCTGGGCCGTGAGCTAGAACGCGACAAACCGGGCACAGGACTTGGGCTCTATCTCGTCAAAGCTCTGCTGAACCGCTTAGGAGGTCGGATTTCGGTCCGGGCTCGGGAGCACTCTCCTGGGACTGTCTTTGAAGTGCTCCTGCCGGCGGAGGCTTATTGGCAGAGAGCCGGCCTGCCCAAAGAAGGCTCCAGCTTCTCCCTGACTCCTGCAACGCCCGAGGACACCGAGACACCTTCGTCTCAGGCTGCTGGGCCGCTGCATCACCCCGCTGGCGATGAGATGTCCGCCGGAGGCGATCCACAGTCCCAACGAAAAGCCTGAAGTCCCAGAGGCGTTTTGGTTCGATGGTTCCATGGCCCTGAGGCTTGTTGCGCTGCCTCGGCCACAGCCGCGGCATGCGGTCGCTCAACGGCTCAAAAAAGCCTGCCAGCAGCAGCCGCTGGGTTTCGGGCGGTCAGCTGGTGCTTGAACACCAGATGAGAGGGCAGCTCGGTCTCCGCCAGATCTACCAAGTGCTGATTATGGGTGAAGAATAGGACCTGAGTTTGCTTCGAAAAATCCGCCAAGACTTCGAGGGCAGCACAGGCTCGGCGATCGTCAAAATGGATGAGGATATCATCGACAATCAGCGGAATGGGCTCATGCTGCTGCAAGTGAATTTCCAAGCTGGCCAAACGCAGGGCAAGATAGAGCTGATCGCAGGTTCCGTCGCTCATGCCCTGGACTCCAACGGACTCCTTTCCTCCAGGGCGAACTCCGATCAACATCTGGCGACCGCCGGCATCCTGCTCGATACGCAGGCCCTCAAAGGATCCGCAGGTCAATGTCGCAAATAAGTCCCCAGCACGTTGCAGCACCGGGGCCTGGTTGCGGTCGCGGTACCGCTCAATTGTCTGCCGCAAAAGAACCGAGGCCAACCTCGCCCGGGCGTAGTCCTCCGCCAGATCCCGGATTCGTGCCAACACCGCTTGAGCCTTCTCCTCACCTTCGGCGGCTGTTGAGCGGCCATCCATTTGCAGTCGTTGGGCCCCGATCGTCTGATCGAGTTTTTCTCGCTGCTGTTGCCATCGTTCGATCTCGGTCGAGAGACGCTCCAACTCCGCCGCCATGGTGTCAGGGTTTTCCTGCTGGGCTTGTTCGATGAACACGTCCAGCTCAAGACCGCCAGCGAAAATCGCCAATTCGCGTTCGACATGCTTGAGCTCTTCCTGGCAGCTGCGAAGGGCGTCTGAACGAGCTTCGGCAGCCAGCAGCCCTTCGACGGAGGCACAGCCGGCTTCTTGGCACATCGCAGCCAGACGACCTTCCAGCTCATCGATCACCTGCAGTGTCTCCCGTCGGCGAACCTCTTCTTGTTGCTTTTGTGCACTGAGGGACTCTCGACGCTGTGCCATCTCCCGCGCGCGGCGAAGACGAGCGTGCAGTTCGCCAGCAGCTTGCTCTGTGGGCTGCGGGACCAGTTCAGGGGCCAAGTCTCGACATAAGTTGGCGACATAGTCGGTCAGCTCACCGGTCTCCCGGTCGATTTGGTCAATCCGCTGACGGATCTGGGCCGCTTGGTCATGGTCATTGAATAACTCCTGAAGGTTTTCCAGGACGCTCTCCGCTTCGGCCGGGGAGGTCTCCGGCGGCAGATCCAAACCGGCGACCTCTTCTGCCCACAGCTTTCGCCATTGCTCGAGCTGTTGGCGAGCCTGATCAGCCTGACGTCGGACATTCGGCAACAAAGGCTCCAGCCGAGCCAGCTCGGACTCGGCGGTTCGTCTCTCCAGACGTTGGTCCTCCAATTGAGCAGCCACCTCAACGGCCTGCTCCAGCACCTCCGACAGAGAGATGTTGCACTCGGTTGGATGACCGATCTGAGCCAGGGCCTCGGCAAGTTCGGTTTCTCGCGCAGCGACCTTCTCAGCCAACTCGGCGTGGGTGGTTTGGTACTCGCGAAGAGAGCGAATTTGCTGAAGAAGCTGAGCGTGGCGGCGTAGCCAGGCACTCATCTCGCGTGGAGAGAGCGGGATCATTTCCAGCGGTTTCCAGAGAGCTCGCCAGCGACTGCGGCAATCCTCTTGCCGCCTCTGCATCTCTTGAAGCTGGTTGCTGACTTGCTCCAGCCGTGTTTCGGCAGCCCGTTGATCGGCCAACAACTGGGCTTTGCGAGCCACTTGATCGGCCTCTCGTCTCAGGCGATCGGCCACCTCGTCGGCATCATGCACGGCTTGCTCAAATGCCTCCGCCAACAGCTCACCCCAGCCAACGGACTTCAGAAACGCCTCGATTTGTTCTTGCGAAACGCTGCGGCCCTCCCAACAGCCGCGGACCAACTGCCAGCCATCGTCGCGTAACTGCCGGGCTTGCTGAAGAGTTTCTTCGGTGGGCACATCTTGGCGGAGGTGGATCTGCTGCAGATCTCTGGCCAGCTGCAGCTGATGTGTTTGGCACTGATCACGCTGCCGTTTCAAATCTCGTAGGTCGTCTTCCAGCTGCTCGAACTCCGCCTCAAACTGAGCGACCGTTTCATCGGCGGGCACAGCCAGCCTTTCGAACTGCCAGAAAAACTCTCCGGGGAGTTCTTCCCGGTCAGACCCTCGCTGAGTCGCCACCTGAGCCGGCAGCAATGGCAGCGTTTGGAAATCGACCTGAAGCTGCTGCCAGTCGCGTTGCAGGCGCCGCCGGATGGCCTGAACCTGGCCTTGCAGATCTCCTTCCTGCTGAGTGCGGCCGATCGCGCGACGCAATGTGGCTGTGGGCGCCACTTTGGGAAGGCTCTTCAGACGGGCGGTGGCCGAATCCCATTGCTCTTGCAGCTCGTTGAGTCCTTGAGTGGTTTGCTCATGTTGCTGAACCAGGCTCGCGTATTGCTGCCCCAGCCGACGCAGCCGCACTTTCTGGGCAGCGGAAACCCGCAGGCGTTCCAGGTCCTCCAACAAGGCACCAGGTCCCAAATTCTTGAGGATCGTCTGGACAGAAAAGAGCAACTGCTCTTGCTGGGCAACGAGCCCACGGCGGTCCAGAAGGCTCTTGCTGTAACTGCCCAAAAGGGGCCCGAGACTGTCAATCACCTCAGCATGGGTGAGAATATCCTCAGAGACCTCAATCGCGGCCAGCTGCTCGGAGAGCTCCCCAAGCCGAGCTTCGGTTTTTTCCGCTTCTGCTCTGGCAGAACTTAAGCGAGCCAGGACTCCGCTTCGCTCAGCAGGGCGATCTCGGGGTAACAGCGGCGCGTCGGCGGTTTCTTGCTGTTTCTGAAGCCAGGTGTTGCGGGTGGCAATCAGCGGCAAAGCTGCCGTCACTCGTCTCAGCCAATGGTGTTGGCTTTGGGCCTGAGCCAGCTGATCTTCGAGACGGGCTTTTTGAGCTTGAGTTTGGGTGTGTTGTTGGGCCACAGCCGAGGGGACACGGGCTTGATCGACTTCCTCACGGATGGTGGCCAGCTCAGCCAACGCCTCGTTGAGCATCGGACGCTTACCTTGAGGGAGAAAAAGGCTGGCCGCCTCCTGGTCGAGTCGCTCTTGAACACTGTGCAGGTCGAGCACACCGCTGCCAGCGGAGAACAGCAGTTCCCCCAGATCGCCCTCGCCGCTGGCAATTTGTTCGCCCCCTTGGACTAAGCTCAAATGGTCCAGGCCAAACATCGCCTTGAAGAAAGCTTCATCAACCGGTCCGAGAATGGCCTGCAGTTGGGCCTCGTCCACGACCGTTTGATCATCCGCCGCCCGGAGCGTCTGCACGTTTCCTTTGCGGCGGATCACCTCCAAAACACGTCCGCAGGAATGCCGCAGGGCACCGCCAACCCGCAAACGCTTGTAGGGGTGCAGAAAATCATCTTGCACCTGCAAAGGGAACCCAAACAGCAAATACCTGATGGCCCGAAGCGTGGTCGTCTTTCCTGCTTCATTGCAGCCGTACAGCAGATGAAGCCCTTGATCTCCCTCGTGGAGATCCAGAGAAAACTCGGTGAACGGTCCCACTGCGGTCAAATCGAGTCGGTCAATCCTCACCTTCGAGACAACCTCCACAAATCAGCCGCCAAGAAGTGCTGAGGATCGTTCCGTTTGCGAACACAAACGTTCTCGGCACTTGGTGATGGCTCAACACTTGGTGATGGCTCAACACTTGGTGATGGCTCAACCAACCTGTGCCTGCCAGCAGCAGAGCGGAGCCTTGGGACGAGAGCTTCCGGGGTTGGTCAGGAAGCCTCCTCAATGAGTCGAGCGGCCAGGAGCTGCCCGACTTCGGCGACCAGGGTTTTGAGGCGATCGGGGTGAGCCAGTTCCAAGGGGTCCGGCCCTTGGATCAACTCCGCCGGGAGCTTGCGTTGCAGTTCGGCCAGTTCGCCGGCGATGGCTTCGAGTTGCTTGGGGCGGCCCTGGATTTCCTTGATGAGGCCGCGTAATTCGGCCAACGGTCCTTCGGCGGCTTTGAGGCGATCGTGGTCACGCGGGGGATGAGTGCCCAGGACCACCTTTTCCACCCAAACGGTCCCGCCGGTGGTATCAATGGCCATAGCTCGAACTTCGTTGGCGAAGTGCTCGCGCCGGCTTAACAACGAACCATGAGCCGGGCAAGATCCACCAAACTCCACACGCACGGCCATCGGTCGAACCTCAGGGCCTGAGATCAACTCCCTAAGGACAGTCTGAGTTCTAATCAGCAGTTCGTCGGTTTGCCTGGCCCCGGCAGCGTCCACCTGGCAACGCTCCCACCGGAGCACGTCGAGCCATTCCGGTTGGACGCTGGTGATTCTGTCATCTTCAACAGTGACCAGCTGGCAGCCTTTGGGTCCACTCTCGCGGATATGACGCCCCTGCAAGTTACCAGAGAATACCACCCAGGGATCCTGGCAAAGAGTCTGACGCTGGTGGATATGACCCAAAGCCCAGTACTGGTAATCTTTCTGACGAAGCTCCTCCAGGCGACACGGTGCATAGGGCTGGTGCGCTTGGTCGTCGCTGCTGGCGGAGGTGTGCAGTAAACCAATATTGAGAGACCCCGGCACCGCCTGAGGATAATTCTTGGCCAGGTTGTCATAGACTGCTGGCCTGGGAAATCCCTGCCCGTGGAGGGCCACCGGGAGATCATCCAGGACCACGGTTTGGGGTTGATCCACTGGGAAAAGATGCACCGAAGCTGGCAGCGGCAACGTCCGTGTGATCTTACTGGCGGCATCGTGATTGCCGGAGATCACGAAGACATTGATACCTGACTCCCCCAGACGAGCCATCTGCTCGACAAAGAACAGGCCTGTATTGCAGTTGTCCCAATCGCCATCGTAGAGGTCCCCGGCAATCAGCAAGAACGCCACCTTGCGGTTGATGGCCAGGTCCACCAAGTTCACCAGCGCTCTTCGGGTTGCCTGCCGGATGGCCTCCACCGGAGCCCCGGGGTACCGGGAAAGTCCCCGCAAAGGACTGTCAAGGTGGATATCGGCAGCGTGCAAGAACTCAAACCGCGGCATAGCTGATCTACGGAGGGGCAAGACTCTGAATTCCTGGTTCGGCTCAGGCCGACCTCAATGGCCCCTTGTACAGTAAGAAACAGTCCCGCTGGCCGTCAAGCATCCAGTCCGAACCAACAGTCCTCGGGCAGAGCCCATTTCTCTGGGAGGGCTTTGCCTAAGCTGCTTAACCCGTGTGCTTAACCCGTGTGCTTGGCAGATTGTGGCAGCTCTGCATGGCCTTGTTGTCTGGCCGGTTTGTCTGTGTGGCCAGTTTGTCTGTGTGGCCGGTTTGTTTGTGTGGCCAGTTTGTCTGTGTGGCCAGCTGACCTCAATGTCCAGCCTCCCAAAGCCGGACGAGGCTGAACCTTGTCAAGCAAGGAGGTGTCTTTTGGTCGAGTCCAGGCCGGGCTGCTTCTTGCTGCTACAATCCTTACAATGGGTTGCCCGCCTGAAATCTCACCCTCCCTCTTTCGCGTCCGCAACTTGCCGTGGGACTACCCAGCCGCGGACACTCGAGAGAAACCATGATTCCGAGTCAGAGGAGGTCGCCACATGCTGAAATCCTGTTGTTCTCAACACAATATCCGTCCCTCCGACTGCTCTTAAGCCGGAGTGCCAACAAACAGGGCCTCAAGCTTCCCTGCTCTCAGCAGGCTGGCCAGCGCCCTTTCATGTGGTGTCCGCGCAGCGTGTGATCCTCGGCGGGCCAGCCTTCCGGTCGGTCCCCAAAAACACGATCCTCGCTGTATAACCTTCAACCAATCACCCCGGCCTTGGTGACTTCCGAGCTGGCGAAGCCGGAAAGCCCCTCCAGGCAGCACCGCCGGGGTCTCGGAATCTTGGAGACTGCGACTGATGAGCCGCAAGCGTTCCACCCGTTCAGGTGGGTCTGGTCGAGGAAGCCGCAGCTACCACGTCGGCCGCAGCGGTTTCTCTGGCGAGGGCCAACGACCTCATGCTCAACGCAAGGCGTTGCAACTGTGCAAGCAGGTCGAGCGTACGCTGACTTATGTCCTCAGCGGCGAGACCGGTGATGATGTGCTGAGAAACCTGCTGGTCGATTCCGTGGTGCCAGCCCCAGATGAGAGCCATCTGATCGTCAGCGTCCGACCGCTTCCTGGTTCGGAGGCCATCGACACAGCCGATGTACTCACCAGGCTGTATCAGCACCGGCCAATGCTACGAGAGGAAATTGCCGCGAGTATCCACCGGCGATTCGTTCCCGAGATCAGCTTTAAGGTTGCCCTGGGCCAACCAGCTCCCTGGGCCAACCAGCTCCCTGGGGCCGGTCCCAGGAGTAAGGACTGACGAGCTGCTTAGGTGGTCTTGGCAGAAGCCCTGGTTCGGTCAGAGCGACTCAACCCGATCTTTGCTCCACCCCGAGTGCTTCTCATGAACAGAAGAGCTTGGGAAGGCGGGTTGCTCTGACCGTTCTTTTGGCCCTATTACCAGGGCTTTTCCATCAGATCGACGATGCGTTGGGCGACCTCATCGATTGATGACTGCTGAGCGGTGGCCACGGACTGGCCGGTTTCGGGGACGAATTCCACCGCCCGGTCGATGGCGGCGATTCCAGTGGGAATGGGCACCTCACCCAGGAAATGGGCCTCTCCGGTCAGCCGGTTCACCCAGGTGACCTCCGCGCGGAAGCGGATTTCCACAACTCGGGGTTCATCCGTGGGGCTGTTCAGAACCAGCCGTTTGGTTTCGTTGGTCAGACGTCCCCGCAGCACGCTATCTGCTCCTCCAGGGCCGACCACCCGAAAGGGAGTTCGCTGCTGAATTTCTTGGACCACCGCTTCGGTCAGCCGCTCCCCCAAACCCCTCCTGAAACTGTCACTCTCAAACATGGGGACGTGGATTGTTTGGACATCACACTGATACAGCGACCTTGGCCCAACTTGGTAGAACGCACAACCCCAGGCCACTAGCAGAACTAGCCCGCCAGGCACCCAAAGTCCAAGATTGAAAGACAAGGTCGTGCTGTTCAACTCAGAGCCTTCCCAAAGTTACTGACGGTCGGTGCCAGATTGCCCGGCCTGGGCTGTTGTCGGCGAAGAGCCTGGAGACGGGTTGCTCGAAGAAGCGATGCCCGAGGAACCTCTTCCGTCGCGAAAGTATTCGTCCTTCGGCTTGGGAAAGCGTTTCCGGTCCAGCCACTGAAACGGAACACCGATCCAATCCAATGGCTCGGCCCGTTGGTCAGGAAGTGGCTTCAACCGCTTCAGACCTTCCCGGGCCATATGGACCTTTTCTGGCAGATCGTAGTAGTTTTCCAGTACCGTGAAGTAGTAAAACCGCGCGGCACGATAGTGCCCGCCGTTCTCATAGTAAACCGCCCATTGCAAATCCCTCTCCGCTCGCGCTGAGCGAATGTCGTCCTGCAGCGATCGGAGTTGCTTGATCTCCTGCGGTGGCAGTTCCGTGCGAAATTGCCGAGCGGTCGAACGGGAGAGCTTCTCCGCTCCGTCCAGCCCACTGGCTTCGTAAAAATGACCTTGATAGGCCAACCACTTCGCTTGCACAGCCAACAGGTGAGCTTTCGCCTGGTGCTCGCTTCGGGGATATTCCCTTCGCAGCAACTCGTAATAATGTTCCGCCTCGTTGTACTTGCCATCCTCAAACATCAAGCCCGCGGTTTTCATCAAGGTATCATCAGCCAAGGGCCCGGTCGGATCGTTAAGCCGAATTGTCCGGTAAACCGCTAAAGCATTACCGCGAGTATCGACTGCCGGATACTTTTGGTCCGCGAGATTCGGGATCGGCCATTTCGACTCCCTGGCAATCCGCTCCCAGTATTCGGCAATCAAGAACAGGTGCGCACTGACGGTCGCGAGGTGACGGGTGTTTTCGTGAGCGGCCAGCAATTCCTGATAGGCCTCATAGGCCTGAGTATATTTGTTGCTGAAGAAGAGGCTTTCGGCGTACAGGAACAGGGCATCTTCTTCCAGGGCACTGTCGGGCCAACGTTTTGCAGCCCCGGCAAAGCCAGCGGCGGCTTTGGTGAAGTCGCCTTGGCTATAGGCTTGTTCTGCTTGGGCGAACAGTTCTTCGGCGATCTGTCGGTTCGGGCCAAAGCCCAGAGCCCGGCGTGTCTTCTTTTCGATCCACTTGGTCAGTTCTGGGTCGTCGACCTCCTCAGAATAACGCGAGACATGAATGTCGTCGCCGTAGGGGTCGAAGACGGAACACCCCGTCCCGCCTAAAGAACTCAGCAACAGAGAACCAAGCAACGGAGCACTCCGCAGCAGCGCGACCATCGCCTGGCACCTCAGCTGGGCAGGTTCCCGACCGGCCAGTCGATCAAAGGGAGTACCCTGGGAAGATTGCATCACGGAACGTCCTTGTCCGTGCGAGAGTTTCAAGGGACTGGAACACGCCAGAAGAACGAGCTGCATCGCTGCCTTGGGGACTCTGAGCAAACTTGCGAGGAAGCGCAAAAGCCGCTTGATGCTGTTTCACAGAGTGCGGCAGCAACTCAACATATCGGATCAGTTCAGGGCGTGTGTTCAGAAGATGTGGAAAGATCGCTCAAGTTGCTGATGGTTGCCCAGTTCCGCAGGCGGGACCTTAACGCTCAACCAACCGAACCGTCAAGGGCGAGTTCCTGCTCCTATGCTCCGTTTGAGGTTGAGGAAAAGCTTTCCTCCGGCACAGTCGAACCCTTCAGTTGGGCTCGGCCCAGAGCAACGGAGGGCTTGCACCACGCCGTTGGCCTATGGGGCGAATGCTCTGGCTGCAGAACCAGTGGGCTGACGCCGTGTCGTTTGCCCCTGCGCGTCCCACCTACTTTGGGAACGCTCACAGGCTCCTCGGCATCTCGGTTCAGTGGCGAGATGGCTTATCGAAAGAAGCGAACCGCGTTTTGAAAGAGAGCCAACCCATCGCCAGCCTCGCGGGTGGTTCGCCGCGTCCAACAGGGGTGTTGGGTAAAGTCCACAAACCGCTCAGGGTGGGGCATCAAGCCCAACACCCGACCGGTTGCATCACACAGACCAGCGACATTGCCCTGTGATCCGTTAGGATTGTGAGGGTAGGGAAGGATCGACTCGCCCGCGATGGGTGCGTTGTCAGCGGAAGGCGGGCGATCTTGCTCGGGAGGCAACGAGTACCGCAGCACAAGTTGGCCAGAAGTTTGGAATTGCTCCAAGGTTGGGATGTCCCGAGCAACAAACCGACCCTCAGCATGGGCGATGGGCAAGGTGAGATGATCAATTCCCTGGAGGAAAACACAGGGAGAATCCGAAGAGCTCAGCTGCACCCAGCGATCTTCAAATCGCCCTGAGAGATTCCAGGTAAGCGTCGCCGGGGCAGCTTGCTGGGGAGCCTCCGCTTCTGCAAACAGCATTCCAGTTCGCATGAGCACCTGAAACCCGTTGCAGATTCCCAAGATCAATTTGCCTGTGTCGCGAAATGTCCGCAGAGCGTCCCCGAGTTTTCCCGACAATTGGCTGGCCAGAATCCGCCCTGCGGCGATATCGTCCCCGTAACTGAAGCCGCCAGGCAGGCACAAAATCTGGTAACCGCTCAGCATCTGCGGTTGGTTGAGCACGCTGTGGATGTGCTGAGTCTGAGGGGAGCCCTTGGCGACAGTCCAGGCAAAGGCCGTTTCCTCATCGCAATTGGTGCCTGGAGCTCGGACGAGCAACACTCGAGGGGTCGCCATGACTTGACCTGCTTCACCCTAGGATGTGGACAGGATCATCAAAAACCAGCTGCTGTTCGGTTTCTGCTGTGTGCGGTTGTCGATGAGTTTGGTCTTTGCGTTTGTTTGGTTGTTGCTGGCCATGAGCGTATGATCGAGGCAGTTAACCCAATTGCAAGGGACGTTGCCAGGCCTGGCGGAGCGTTTCGACGTAGGCTCGGATCACCGTGGGTGACCCCAAAGCGGGATCGCTCTGGCTGGTGGGGAGACCAGTGATCAATAGGGTTTGGTCGACATCGGGTTCTGCTCCCCCGGCCGTGCCGATCCTCTGGCAGGGGATTCCCTCAAGCGTTTCCTGAAATCGCCCTTCATGCTCCGGGAAAACCTCACAAACAAATCGTGTATTCGATTCGCTAAATAAGAGCGTCAGCGTAGCCTCTTCCGGCGGCAGATCGACCTCCGCCGGCACGAGTGAGAGGTCCACCTGTGCCCCGACACGTCCTGCGATGGCCATTTCTGCCAGGGCCACGGCGAGACCGCCTTCGCTGAGGTCGTGGCAGGAGGCCACCAAGCCCGCTTGGATGGCAGCGTGCAGACGGCGAAAGGTCTCTTTTGCTGAGGCGCTTCGCACGGTGGGCACCTGGCCGCCGCTGAGTTGGCGGACGAGAGACCAGTGCGACCCACCGAGTTCGTCCCGGGTCAGTCCGACTTGATAAAGGCTCGTGGGCGGGCCGGCTCGATCGGCCTTCAAGTCCATCGTCACACAACGGCTGACATCATCGACCTGACCGAGGGCACTGATGAGCAACGATGGCGGGATTGCCAAGCTGATCTTCTCCCCAGAGCTTGCGAGATAACTGAACTCGTTGTTCAAGCTGTCTTTGCCGCTGATAAACGGAGTCCCGAGCTCGATGGCCAGGTCGTGACAGCCGATCGCCGCGCGTACCAAGGAACCGAGCGTCTCAGGGCGGTTGGTGTTGCCCCAACAGAAGTTATCCAAAATGGCCACTCGGGTTGGATCGGCTCCGACAGCGATGCAATTGCGGAGAGCCTCATCGATGGCGCTGGTGGCCATGTGATAAGGATCGTAGTCGCCGTAGCGAGGATTCATCCCGCAGGCGATCACCAGACCACGCCGGCTCTCCAGCCGAGGTCGGATCACAGCAGCGTCGCTGGGGCCATCGGCCAAGGGCCCGACCAGCGGCTTGATCACACTGCCACCCTGCACTTCGTGATCATACTGGCGGATCACCCATTCTTTGCTGGCGACGTTCGGAGAACCCAGGATCGCGAGTAAGTCGGGCGTGAGGTCTGCAGACGGTGATCCTGCCAGGATCCCTGCTAAAGGGAGAGGTTGCTGTGGCTGGGGACGGAAGATCGCCTGGCGGACTGTGCGTGGGCGTCCTCGATGGAGAAATTCCATCGAAAGATCGGTCACGACCTGTTGCTGGTAGGTCAGCCTCAGGCGGCCTGTTTGGACGAAGCGACCGATGACGGTTGCCTCAACCTGTTCCCAAGCGCAAAGTTTGGAGAGTTCATCCCAGTTCTCAGGCGGCACCGCCAGGACCATGCGTTCTTGAGCTTCTGAGATCCAGATTTCGGTATAGCTCAGCCCTTCGTATTTGAGGGGAACAACTTCCAACTGGACCTCTGCGCCGAGATCCTGTCCCATCTCGCCGACGGCACTGGAGAGGCCTCCGGCTCCGCAGTCGGTGATGGCCCGATAGAGCCCTCGGTCACGGGCCTGCAGCAACACATCAACGACCATTTTCTCGGTCACCGCATTGCCAATTTGGACCGCACCACCGGAAAGCTGCTCGCTTTGTTCGGTCAGCTCGATACTGGAAAACGTTGCCCCGTGAATGCCATCGCGTCCGGTCCTTCCTCCCACAACAACGATCAAATCTCCGTCTTGAACGAACTTGTCGACGCGATCGACCGGGATCAATCCAACGTTCCCACAATAGACTAACGGATTGCCGACATAGCGGGAGTCGAAGTACAGAGCGCCGTTGACGGTGGGAATCCCCATGCGGTTGCCGTAGTCACGGACCCCCGCGACAACTCCACGCAGGACCCGCAAAGGATGGAGTGCCCCCGGTGGGACGTCTCGATAGGGCAGCTCGGGGGAAGCTAAGCAAAACACATTGGTGTTGGCAACCGGTTTGGCGCCCAGACCTGTTCCCAACGGATCACGGATGACCCCGCCGATGCCGGTATTGGCTCCCCCGTAAGGTTCAATGGCAGAGGGGTGATTGTGAGTTTCCACTTTGAAGACCGCATGATGGTGATCATCAAAGGCGACAATCCCTGCGTTGTCCTGAAAGACACTCACGCACCAGTCAGCCGGACCCAATTGACGGCGGATCGAATCGGTGGCGGCAAAGATCGTCTCCTTGAGCATATTCTCAAAGGAGCGTTGCCGCTGGTCGTCCTGATAATCAATCGGGCCGGCCAGGGTTTTATGGCTACAGTGTTCACTCCAGGTTTGCGCCAGGGTTTCGAGCTCGCAGTCAGTAGGATTCCTTTGTTGCTGCCGAAAATGCTGGCGAATGGTTTGCATTTCCTCCAGGGATAGCGCCAGCTGGCCTCGTTGGCTGACTTCGACCAACTGCTGATCAGTTGCCTCCAGCAGAGGGACTTCTTGTAAGCGAAAGTGGTAAGCACTTCCCAGGGTTAACTCATCGAAGGGCAGCGGGCCGAGGAAGACCTCTTCGATCGCCTCGTTGGCAAGCACACGAGCGCTGAGGCGGCCGAAGGTGTCTTCGTCAAGCGGAAGCTCAGCTTGGGAGCTTTCCAGCCAGTACTTGCGGAATGTCCGGACTCGCTGGACCGGCATTCCCACATCGGCGAGGGCCGTTTGCGCGGATTGAGCAACCGGGTCCATGACGCCTGGCTTGGGAAGGACGTGCACAAGTTGGGGTGCCTGAAACTCCCCTTGGTGACGAGGAGCTGCCAACAGCGGGTCGCTGGGAGGGCCAACGTGTGCCTGCTGGACAACAGGATCAGACAAAAATTCGCTGGCGAGCTTCTGGATTTGATCCGCCGAGAGGTCGCCTTGCAGCAGGTAACCGTAAGCCGTCGAGACCCTCAGGTGAGGATGGATTCCACTTTCGGATGCCTCTTGTCGGACTCGATCTGCTTCCCGATCGGGCTGATCGTCGGCGGGGATGATGTCGGCTTGCCACAGCATGGCGGGTGGAGATCGCCCTTGGCGAATCAAGAGTTGGTTTTGTGAGAGCTGGTTGCTTAAACGTTGGCAGTTGGGGCCCAGTGACCACAGCCCGGTAACCACAGCCCAGTGACCACAGCCCAGTGACCACAGCCTGGTAACCACGGTCCAGTATCTGCACACCATCCCAAACGCGGCTAGTGAGTTTGTGACGGAGGCTCACCCAGTTGGGACCGGAAGGAGCCCATGCAACAACAGCTGGGTGGGCTCAAGGTCGCCAGTGGCAGCAAGTCGCCAGTGGCAGCAGGTCCCGAATCGGGGACAGTCGGACTTAGGGCAACTGACGCAGGCGAATGCGTCGATACTTGACAGCAGCGTTGCTCCAGCTTTGCAGCCCGATGTGGCCTTCTTTTCGAGCAAGCCCGGAGACGGTCGGATGAGTTTGGCGGAGTTTCTCCAGGTCGACATCAATGACGGGGCGGCCATTGAGGCGAACGAGCAGTTCCGAGCCGACTGCTCGGACGTAGAGGTTTTGCCACTGACCGGCTTTGGTAAAGGCCCCGGACTTGGCGGCGGCGACAGAATAAAGGCTGCCACATTTTTGCCAGCCGCCCAGACGTCCGAACGCCCGTGAGTCGTCGTCGATCAGCTGGATCTCGATTCCCTGAAAGGCTGGGTTGCCTTGCTCGGGGGCTCTGAGAAACACCCCGCCGTCACTGTCAGGCGGAAGAAAGAACTGCAACTGGAGCTCGAAGTTGCGGTACTGCTTTTTGGTTGCCAGCCAGCTGCTACTACTTCGCTGTGTGACTGTGATGCAGCCTTCGCGAGCCACCCACGTGTCCTCCGCGGCGCTGAGCGGTTTCCAACCTCGCAAATCGCGGCCGTTGAACAGCGAGATCCAAGGGTAATCCATCCCTGGCAGGAAACCTGGAGCCACACCATCAAAAGCAACTGCTCTGGAGACGAAGCCTTCCGCCAGGGCGAGGTTCCCCAAAATCCCTGCCAAGATCATCCATCCGATCCAAATCTGTCGAGCCCCAGTCTGTCGGGACGAACTCCAGCGGGTCCGAACTGGATGGATGCTGAGGCAGCTGCTCCGAAGAGGAACCCTCTTGCCGACAGTTTGAAGAAGCTTGGACATGAGCACGGGTTGGTTGAGGACCGAATAGTGAGCCGAACAACAAGAAGACATCAGTCAGCAGGAAACCAGTCAAGAGGAGATCAGCCGAGTTGGGCTTTCAGGTTGTTCAAAAGCTCAACGGTTTGGCGAATTTCCTCGCGCTGCCGCTCGGGTTCGTGTGGGATCTCTCGTTCAATGGTCAGCGGTCCAGAGTAACCGATGGTATCCAGAGTTTGCAGGTACTTCAGCATGTCCACATCTCCTTGGCCTGGCGGAACCTCTTGCCCCCAGCTTTTGCCAGGCTGCTTGCTCCATTTGGCATCTTTGATGTGGACGCTGCGGACATACGGGCCGACTTTCTGGAGGGCCTCAATAGGTTCTCCGGTGCCGTAGAGGATCATGTTGGCCGGATCGAAATTGATGAACAAATTCTCTTGGCCGACATCTTGAATAAACCCCAGCAAGCCTTCGGCGGTTTCTTGTCCTGTTTCCAGGTGGACTCTTTGAGCTTGTGACCTGCAGTGAGTCAGCAACTCCTGAGTCGCTGCGACCAACTCAGGATACTGGGGGTCGGTTCGCTGGTGGGGGATAAATCCAATGTGCAAACCGACCACCGGAACCCCCAAAGCGGCGGCATAGTCGGCAATCTGCTTCATCTCCGCCAGGCGGCTGGCCCGTGTCTGCGGCGGGACAAGCCCGACTGTCTGTTGGACGGTGGGGATATCTGCGTAGCTCTCGCCCTCAAAACCGCCAAAGACGGCCGTGCAGACGACATCGTGCTCCTTGAGCCGCTGCTTGAACTGCTCGGCGGCCTCAGCCGACCTCTGGGGGCCATGCGGGGCATGGAGGTGGATGGTGGGCACACCCAGCTGGCCAGTCAACTCCAGTGGGACTCCCAATCCGGCATCGATACTGGCGAAGACCCCGAGGGCCCATTTCGGAAGAGACGGTTGGTCCATCTCAGCTCCCTCCTCATCACAGTTGGCAAAGATGTATCTTCTTAGGGGATATCCACCCGGGCCCAAAAGGGGTGCTGACGGTCAGCACGCGTCCGCGCGTCTTCCAACAGCACTGCCAGATCCGGGTTGACTGTGCGACGCACGCTGGAGCGAGTTCCCACAAAAAGCTCCACTCGTTCGTTGAAGTCCACCAATTCGGGCGAGAGCCATATGGTCACCGCGTTGCTGCCACTGACCCGCAGACCATTGCCTTGAAGCTTCTTCGCTTCCAGTCGGGCTGCTCGGGTACGCGGGCCTTTCTCATCATATTCAAAAGGTTGAACTTGGGAGAGTCTGGGCAACTGCTTGACTTCTAGCCACCAAAAAAAGTTATCCCAGGGTCTCATCGAGCGGACTTCGAATTCAGGAGGGTAGAAGTCCCGCTTGCGGCGTTTCATCCAGTCGAAGAGATCCAAAATGTCTTCAGCGAAGTGTTCGTGCCCGCGACCACGATATTCCACCACCGTCAGATCGGCATAGTGCTTCATGAGGCGGTCGTACTCGCGGGAGTTGTGCAACGTGAGATCAGCATCCAGCTCCCCGCCCACACAGTAAAAGGGCACCAGTTTGGCATTCGGCCAATACTTGGCACAGTACTTGTCACTTTTGCCAACAATCGGGATCACTCCTGCCCAGAGGTCTGGGTGAGCCAAGCCGATGTCCCAGGCAGCATCGCCGCCGATATCGTGACCCTGTAAAAACACCCGGTCGGTGTCGATGGCAAACCGTCGGCAGGCATCTCGCAAGGTTGCCAAGACCGCGGCATGTTCCCGGCTACTGTAACCGTATTCCCGTTGTTGGGCAGTGGCCCAGGCCGGCGCCATCACAATGTACCCATGACGCGCCGCTTGGGCCTTCCACCAATCGATTTGGCTGGGACGGGGATGCTTCGGCGGCCGTTGCACGCTGTTGGCCGGAACAGTTGCCAACCCGTGTAGCGAAACAATGATCGGGTAACGGGCGTAAGGGTCGTACTCGGGGGGCAGCTGGACAAAGTAGCGAATCGGCGGCTGATCGCGGACGGTGTCCAATCGCAACTCGTAAAACCCTTCGTCCTGTTGGGGAGGTGTCTCCAGGGGAGGTGCCATGTTGGCCAGCAGTTTGGCGACCACCTCAGTGCTGCCGGCTTCTTCTTGGCGGATCTGCGTCAGCAGCTTCCTTCGTTCGATTTCGCTTCGGCTGGTCAGATACGCCCGAACAAGGTTCCGAGTCCGGTAGAGCGAAAGCGCTACTGCCAAGTTGGTCTCTGCCGAGTTACTGCCGACCAACCAGCCACTGATGGCTAAGGCCACCAACTGCGAGGGGTTGAGGCCACCAGCAGCCGGAACTTTAGCAGCCGGAACTTCAGCAGCCGGAACTTCAGCAGCTGGAACACCGTTAGCTGGGCCCGCTGCGGCGTTGGCTCCGGCAGCGAACTGAAGAAACGCTTCCAAGCGGACCATCCCCGTGGGAGTAAGACCCTGGAAGGTGCTTGGTTCAATGTCCTCGTAGGCGGCTTCGAGCACCAGCCGATTCAGACGGATGAGGGAGGCTTGGCTGAGGTTGTTTACGCCGATTTTCAAGGACTCTTTGGCCTCCTCGGGCAAGACGACCATGCCGAAGTCAACCGCCCGGTAGAGCGTCGGCTCTCGAAGCACAGCATTGAGCTCCGCCAGAATGAGACGCCCATCGACGGGGGCAATGTGACCGGTGGTGGCCACCCGGACAACTGCGGCCTGAGCATCCTCGGAGAACAACTCCGCCAGTCGCCGACCCGGACTGGGCAGCATCGAGAGGCCCTCTGGACCTTCCTGCTGTTCCATCCATTGGTCGGCCAATCGGCTGCAGAAACGCCGTGCATTGGGAAAATCAGCCCCCACGAATTGGCTGCGCCGAGCAAAGATCTCATCGCGAATGGGCAACACGCGTTCCTGATTTTCGCTGCTGAGGCGGGGCAGCAGGGCATGGAAGCGGTTCCAGGCGAGCTCAGACCGTTGCTCTTGCTGCTGAAGTTTGCGAGCGTTGTCCCGGACTTGTCTGAGGATATCCCCGCTGACGCCCTCGACGGGGAACTGTTCCAGAATCGCTCGGACCAACCGCTGCTGGCCAGCAGCGGTTCGCACCTCGATCTCCTGCAGAATCTGCCGCGCACGCAGCTGCGTGAGTGAGCGTGCCACCGGAGCAACCCGTTCCTGAAACGCCGGAAAATCCTTGACGATACTATCCAGTTCTTCCTTGGCTTGGCCATATTGTCGAGTTTGGATGTAGAGCCGGGCCAAGCTCATACGCTGCTGGGGGTCATCGTCCTGAATCGCGGTGGCGAGGATTTTTCTGAGGACTTTGGGAGGAAGACTACTGGTGGCAATCCGCATGTCCCAGCGGTGTTGGATGCCCTGCACTCGGGTGTAGATTGGGGTGATTTCGGTGATGCCCTGAATGACTGGGAGCTTTCCTTCGGTTGTCGCGAGGGTAAAGGTCCTGCGGCCGTGCTCGTCGAAGGGGGTGATGCTGACGATCGCCCCGACGTTGTTGACTTGCGAGGGGAGGTGAGGGGGAATCCGCTGCCAGAGGCGGATTTTTTCGAGTTTTTGGCCTCCTCCCGGGATGACCTCACGAACTTCGCGATCGGGCACATACGTCCGCTTGAGACCGTTGTCGTTCAGGAGAATTTTTTCTGGGATCGGGATGCCGCCGGAGTCCGACTGTGGCCCCGCTGTGGAAGACACCTTGACGAATTTGCCCTGGAGCACTCGGCCATCTTTGAGCTGGACCTCCGCGCTAAACGCCTCAGCAGTCAACCACAGGGCCGCCCCTAAAGGCACAAGGATCGCCAGCACAAGACGTAGCAAGAAACTGAGGCGTGAGTAAGCCAACATAGTCGCTGCCGATTCTTGGGATAGGAATGAGTTCGCTTCACCGAGCGAAGCCCCGCGGCTCCATTTCTGCTCTGGCCACACCTAGCTGCGTCGACAAGCCGCTGCAGTGACAAGTGTATGCAGCCACAAGTGTGTGCGGTGAGCGATGTGTGTGGTCAACATCGCATGCGCCCCCAAAACTATGGGGTTCTCAAAGTTCGGGACAGTCTTCTCTGGCGACAACTGCTCTCTGAGGTCACAAGTGATGATCTTCGACGGAGGGCCACCATCGCTGAGCTCGGTTACGCGATCACTCTTGTACTGATTTCTACCCTGAAAGAAGAGAAACACAGCCCCTCAATGGGCACAGGCCGACCAAGCAATCTCCCGCTGCCGGTTTCCAGTCACTGAGATTCTCTTTCTGTGAAGGTATTGATTGGAAGGCCTGGTGCGACGGTGCCAGAGCAGCGACGTAATTTGATTGTCGGCGGTGGGCCCGCTGTTCGTCAACGCCGGGTTCGACAGGGTTTCAGGATCAGAGAGGGGATCGGAGAACTCGTATGCCCAGGGGTCGACTTCCCTGGAGAGCCGGTTCCCGCTCGCTCTGGGAAGTTAGCGTACGCAACCGGAAAAAGAAGGACATGTTTTCGCATTGATTGGCTGGTTCCAGGCTTTGGAGACCGACAGTCCGCAGAGGCGAGCTGAAGGTGCTGCTCCTGAGGCTTCGGGAAGGCTTTTGGGGGCCAAGTCAGACAGGAGTGAGACCGGAAGAGAAGCTCAGTAAGTGCGTTCGGTCGGGT
This sequence comes from uncultured Pirellulales bacterium, assembly GCA_964648025.1. Classification (GTDB taxonomy): domain Bacteria; phylum Planctomycetota; class Planctomycetia; order Pirellulales; family Pb10988; genus CAZYKP01. Next base: position 73,060 of record CAZYKP010000007.1, read on the forward strand.
CGGGCGGGGTCCAGTTTTCCAGACGCTTGCGAATTTCAATCAGGGAGAGGCGGATTTGGGGGAGTTCGGGTGCCCATTCCAGGGCATGGAGGGCGGGGTTGACCTGCCGGCGGGCCTCCCGGACTTCGTGACTGAGAGTCACCAACCAATGAGGCATATCCAGACCTGCCCCAGTTGGCGTGCGTACGAATTCCTGGAGTTCCTCTTCCAGAGCATCCAGGGCGGACCCACTCTGGCCGGACCGACCTTCGGCGACGGCAGGGCGGACAAGGGCCCGGATGCGGTCCAGATGAAACGGCCGGAGGAACTTTTCCCGGATGGTGTCGCCGACAGTCGGCAGCTGCATGCCATGCTCGGACTCCAGCCGATTGAGCCTCTCCAGATGCCAACTGGCCGCTGAGGTGGTTTTGTCCTCGACCACCCGACGCCACTGCTCCGCTGCGGAGAGCTGTCGCTGACGGACAAGCACCTCGTGGGCCAGGGCGAGGGGACGCAGGTGCCAAGCCACACGGTCATAGCCGGCTTTCAGACGCAGAAAGTCCAGCAACATGTAGATATTGTCACCACTATCGCTTTGCGTTGTAGTGCTGTTGTAATCCTTGTAGTGTTCGTAATTTTCAGCAATCGCCTCTAAGATCAGCTCCAGATCAGCCAGGGTCTGTTGCCTCGGGATGCTCCGGCCCAGGTCGCTGATGATCTTGGGGAGATCCTCCTCATCATCTTCCTCAAGAGTCTGGATATACTCAGGCAGACCTCGATGGAGAACTGTGCGGAGATTGCCCAGATTCAGGAACTGAGGGACAAAGAGATCCTTGCCATATCCCCGGATCAACGTCACGATCCGCTGCCAGTGAGCCTCATCGGCGATTCGCTCCAAGACGCTCAGACGGACCGACTGACTATGCTGCAGCCACACCTTCAAAAAGGTGTCCGTCAGCTTCTGCAACAGTTCCACAACCTCATCATCGACCTGGCACCCTATGGGACCAGGCCTCGGGACCGGATCCGAGCGGCCTATTCTCCGGCGACCGGACTGCTGCCGGCCAACCTCAGATACGCCAGATTCAACCGGGCCAGATTCAACCGGGCCAGATTCAACCGGGCCAGATTCAACCGAGTCAGATTCCAAGGAGTCAGACTTAGAGAAACCGGGCGTTGTCTCCGCAGATCGTGGCGTTGCGGGAAAAGGACCTTCCAGCATCATTTTGGCGCCATCGATGAGCCGTTCGACCAGCCCTTGAAAGCCTAACTGGAAGAGCCGATCAAATTCGGTGACCGCTCGTGGCCCGACCGGATGGCGTTTTTCCATGGTCCGGGCGAATTCCACCAACTCGTAGGTGGCATCGAAGAGGCCCAGCCGTGGCAAAAGTTTCAGCAACCCTCGAAAGACCTGTTGCAATCTTTGGGCGACCAACAGTTTGTCAGGATCGCCTCCCTTGGCCAGTGGCACATACAGCAGCGGTTGATCTTGCAGCGAGGAAAACAAATCGGGCAAGGCCGCCTCGACCTCGGCCAGCTGACAGCCTTGGGCAGCTCGCTCCAAACGAATCGCCTGTTGTTGCCAAAGGGGTAACTGTTGCCAATGGTCGGTGCCTTCGGCGGTGGCCCTGGGGAGCGATCCCAGCAGAGCCACAGCAGCTCGGTCGGTGGCAACGCAGGCTGCGAGCACGTCATCGGCTAACCCCTGCTGAATCCGCCGTCGTCGATCGTCCTCCAGCAGAGACTCTCCCCCGCCGATTGGCTGGGCCAGCGGGTGTTGCGTCACCTCCCCCAGCAGCCGCAGCAGCTCCTGGCGGTTTGAGGCAGCACGGTCCAGCCAACCGAGAACATCAGCTTGCCAGTTGTGCCGATCGTTATGTGGGCCTGGTATCTCGGGGTCAGTCCCGGTCAGATCCAGATGCGTCCCCACAGCAATCCGCCAAAGTTCCGCCAAGTTCGTCAGAAACCGCAGACGCTTGCCCACCGATTGGGCCAAACTCATCCACTCATCGGCATCGGCTGGCTCTGGTCCGGCTTCTAGTGTTTCTCCTTCGTGGCCGTCTCCGGTGCTGTCGCGATAGGTCATGCCCTCGTAGGCGGCCGAGAAGGGGTTCTCCTCTTCGGAGAGCTCGGCAACGTCTTGTTCCTCTCCGCCTCCGGTGGCCAAGAGGTCATCGGCCGAAGGCTTTGCCGCTGGCGAGCTGACCGAGAGTTGGGGTACATCCCAATATTGCTCAGCGCTGACCTCTAGAAAATCAAAGAACTTGCGAACAAGCTCCCAAGGATGACGGGAAGGTGTTGGGGCCAGTTGCCCGGAAGATCCAGGATCTGGGGATTTTTCTGGGAGAATGCTTTCGGTCGACCGGGAGGAATCCTCTTGGGCGTCTTGGCTTGTGTGTTCGGTCGCCTCGTCGCTGCTCTGCTCTTGACTGCTTTGCTGTTGGCGAGTTTCAGCGGCGGCTTGGTCGCTTTCAGCGGCGGCTTGGTCGCTTTCAGCGGCGGCTGGATCGGCTTGGGGAGAGTCGATTGCGGGACGCTGGGGCTGATTGACATGTCGGAACAGGCGGCTGGGACCGCTGCGTTGCATCCACCTCAGGGCATGCAGATAAAAGGAAAAGCTCTCTTCCTCCAGAGGGACTGAGTCGGCTTGGCCCAGCCACTGCATCAACAAGCCCAACGCTGAGGGATAGTCCTGCTTGTTCAGGAGGGCTTCGATGACCAGGGCGTAACCTTTGGGCGCCCGAAATCGGTCGAGTTGTTCCCTCCAGAAAACGGAATCGCCTGCTGATGCCCCAGCCCGGTACCAGCGGCCCAGCACATCGCTGAGGTGCATCGCGCTGTCGTAGCTATCCTCTCCAGAGACATGGCTGATACTGCTGACGCTGGTGGTGGCAAACTGATCCCACCACTCTCCCAATCGCTTGAGACGTTCGCCGACTGGAGCGATCAAGTCGTCGCGACCTGTGGCAGCAGCTTCGCTGACAGTTCGCACCATCAGGGTGAGGATGCCGTCGACGACATCCAGCAATTCCTCCACGCGGGGATCCTGAACGCTGTTCTCCAGAGCAGAAAACAGGGCAAACTGTCCGGCAAAGCCCAGGACGTTCCAAGGATCGACAAAGGCCCCGCAACGAATGGCTCGTTGCAGAAGCTCCTCAGCCTCAGGGATCCGCTGCACCACACGATCCAGCCGACCAGCGTCCAGATCCTGATGCGCCAGTGTCACCCGACAGGCGATCTCAGCCATCATGCGTCCTCGAGCCACAGGCACCGAGGCTGCCTGCCGGAGACTCGCTTGAGGATGCCCCATCTCAGCAAATAAGCGAGCCAGCTCGATATGTTGGAGTTGCGTCGCCCGCAACCGTGCGAGGTGGCGGTTGAGATGCTGCCGAGCACCGCCAAAAGGCTGCCTGGTTGTGGCCGCTTCCTGTCGGAGTCTGTCCCCATGCGGACCTGGAGTCCTCTCCAAAAGGTCGGCGTAAAACTGATCGCGATACTTGGCGACGCGAGGGACCAACTTCGCCAAGTTGACGGTGGAGTCATGACGACCTGGTCCTGCCCCGCTGGTTCCAGAGGCCATCAGGATTACGCCGGCCAACACGGCTGCGGCCTCCTGAATCAGCTCGTCCGGCGGCAGATGAGGCTCCTCTTGGATGCGGCTTAACAACGCATCAGCGGTCACCTGGCGAATGACGAAGCGACGGTAGCGTCCCTTGTTATCGATGACATCGGGGTCCCATTCGCCAAACTGGTAGTTGGGGCGGCGATTGACTGGGTGGCCGAAGTCATAGGCCCGAGGATCCAGGGCCAGCTCATCGAGAACGTCAAGGGAGAACTCGGCCTGTTCCAGCAAATCGGGGTTGGCCTCGCCTAAGATCTGCAAGGCCCGTCCTAGCAGGGTCTGATAAGGGCCAGAGGCCACGCCCGCCCCGTTGATGAACAACGGCACAGGGCGAATCCGTTCGTGCTGATAGGGTTGCGTGCGGCGTCCGTTATGCAACACCGCCACCGGACGATATCCTACGTAGTCATTCAGAGCCTGCAGCACGCCCAGAACTCGGCTTGAGGAGCCGCCGGTCTGTCTCTCTGGTTCGGATTTGGCGTCAAGTGGAGCTTCAACAGCCGGTGGTCGCTGGCGGCTGGGTCCTTGCTCGGTCTCCGGCTGGCGTTCTGGCTCCAACTCGTCCGATGGGGTTGTTGACGAGCCGGGAGACTGCTCTTCAAAGGGACCGGCGTGTTGCAGGACGCTTTCAGCAGCACGAGCAAGAAAGAAGCTATTGAACAAAAGATCGTCGGACTGGTGGCCCAGCAGGTCTTGGTGGTATTCCCGATAACTAGGGATCAACTCATCAAAGACCAATCCCAAAACCCCCTCAGCCTGGCGTGTATCGGCAAAGGCTGAGGACGAGGACCGCAGGCGGTTCAGTTCCGCACGCAGCCGAAGCGCCACCTTTTGCCAGACCGCCCCGGTGGGCCTTCCGGCCCCACCTTGCTGATCGAACAGCCGGTTGAGATGGCTATGAAACGCCGGGTCGGGTGCCCCGGACGAAAAATTGATATAGCCGAGCACATGCTGCTCACTCGAAGCCATCGGCTGCACCCGTGGGCCTGTGGAATTCTGCAAGTGACGTTGATCGATGAGAACCGAAAAACCCCAAGATAGGCTTTCTTCCGGGCCCCTGGCGACAGGGATGTCCCGGAAAAGAAAACGACCCAATAGCTCCGCTTCTCTCAGGCTCCACCTGATGGATTTGGTGTACGTCCCTGCATGCGTCAAACTGGCCGCTGAAACTGGCCGCTGAAACTGGCCGGTCAAACTGGCCGGTCAAACTGTCGCTGCTCGGCTTGGGCACGCCCCAGGTGTCGGTCGAGGCACGTGGCTACCAAGCACACCACCTTGTAGCAATTGAGGAAGAGCTGGGGCAATCTCTCAACTCAGGCAGTGTCCCGACTTGAACGCTGCCGGGAGCCGCCCGAGCAGATCTAGTTTCAGCAAAAGTCGTGGTCCGGCAAAAGTCGTGGTCCGGCAAAAGTCGTGGTCCGGCAAAATCCTGGCCTGGGGCAAAAGGTCATTCGACACCATTGCGATGGTCTCACGAAGAGGCACCCAGGCACCTTTTGACCTTTTCAGCCAACGATGACCGCCTGTAACAGTGTACCCGTTGAGCAGCTGTCAAGCCGACAGCAGGGATGTTCAGACAGCCGAATCAACTCTGAGAATGGAACCAATGCAGAACTTCGTCGAGGTGAACTCACTCCATTGCGACACTCTTGTGGTAGGGCCTGGTTCAGCCTGACAGGTCACAAGCGGGCCAACAACACCCATATGTCGCCCCTGCTTTGTCCATTTGGTCCAACCTCTTGTAGCACGCGAGTCTCCTCCCAAACGCTCCCGACAAGAAGTTCTCGAGCAAGAAGTTCTGGGCAAGAAGTTCTGGGCAAGAAGTTCTGGGCAAGAAGCTGTTGGCCAGCCATTCCTGGCAAGCAACTCCTGACAAGAAGTTGGAGGCGTTCTGAAGAAAGAGGCTCACTGGGCCAAAGGGTCTCAGTCCTTTGCCGGGCAGCGTGGGCGAACAAGGGCTCTTGTTGGGGTAAAGTTGATGGAGCCTCGGGTGCCTCGGAACCGATCAACCCTGGCAGACTCTCGGGAACTCGAGGGGCTTCTCAGAAGCGGAGCCCCGAGTGAGTCGTCCTGCCCGAGCGAACCTACGCGAGCGAACTCAGTCGAGCGAAACTACGCAAGCGATTTCGGGCCAAGGCCAGCGGTGAGGAGAGAGCTTTTCGGTGACCGCCCGAGGCAACAGCCGCGAGCGGCTGGCACCAACGGCCTCAGACAGGCCGCAAAGCATCAGCGGCGACAAGAACAGCAATGGAGCGAGGGGTTGTGATCAGTTGTTCGCCAGCGCGATGAACTATCAACAAATGGGCCAGGACGTTCAGAAGAGTTTCCTAGGCATCCTGGAAGTCTTGTATCAGCAGAGGGTCACCAGCACCAAGGATTGCCAGTTCGGCCAAAAGACGCCTCCAGGGCAAACAGGGCGTGCAGAAGAACTGAGAACATGTTGGCAACGACTGCCGGCTCCTTAGAATAGAAGCGGTCTCAAAAGAGCTGTCATCGCATGAGTCGTCGCGCAACTGGCTCGATGCAACTGGTTAGGTGAGGTCAGGTGCATGTCCCCGTATGAGCGAGTTCGGTTGAGGTTCCTGCGGGAAGAAGCCGAGGGGTATCTGCTGTTGGCTTTGCCAGAGCAGGCATTGCAGGCTGTCCACCGAGCCGGCCCGAATCCCGAGTTCTTTCGCAAGGATTTTCTTTATCTCAAAGGAGAATCCCTTCGCGAACTCAAGAGATATCGCGAAGCCATCCCGCCGTTGAAACAAGCCGCCCGGTGTGATGTTCGGGATGACAGAGTCTGGCTGGCATTGGGCTGGTGTTACAAACGAACCTGCCAACTTGATCGGGCTATCGACGCGTTGGATCGTGCACGTCGAGCTTGCCCGGACAAACCCTTGATCTCCTACAACCTGGCGTGCTACTGGAGCCTGGCGGGCAATAAACATCTGGCTCTGCACTACCTCCGCAGAGCTTTGGATCTGGATGCGGACTACCGCAAGCTCATCCCCAACGAATCCGACTTCGATCCGTTGCGTGCCGACCCTGACTTTCAGGCATTGACCTCCATTGTGGTCTAGGCCGCAGCCGGCCCATCAAAACTTACTCGTTGCACGATTCCGTCGTGTGGCAGGATTCGGCAAACGACCCGGCGGTTGGTCGTCGGCGGCCAAGCATCCACAAACACATTCTGGTTGGCTCACCAGCGTTGTGACCCCTGGCCGAGGATGTTGCTCCGACCTCGCTCGATCTTCTGACCGACTCGATTGCAATCAAGCGTCGGGGGCAATCGAGCGTCGAGGGCAATCAAGCGTCGGGGGCAATCAAGCGACCCTTTGACTGACCCCGGCAAGGGTTTCCAGCTCAAGGCAACCAACGGGGGCCTGATCGTCCCAAGAACAAAGGCTGCGGCAAGATCCACAGTTGGTCCGTCGGGAATCTTCTCAGGAATGAGTCAAGCTTACTCCCGAGTGAAGATTCGTTTGAACAACAGGCCCCCAGCCCGGGCCGGCGGCTCTGAGTGCGGACTGTCGATTCGCCTGGTTTCTCCAGCTTCCCCAATTTCTTGGTTGATCGCGTGGTGTTCGAGTCCATTGCTGGGCTGATGAGTTTCCTCTTCACCAGAGCCGGCGGTGCAGGGTTGCAACTGCTGCTGGGTTGCACAACTGTCCTCTTCTTGGTTTGCGCAAGCCGTGTCGGTTTTGTGGTCCTCTCGATCAGGGTTTTCCCCGAGTTCCTCAGCTGATAATGAGGCTTCTCCATCGTCTTGGGCTGACCCAGGGAGTTCCCCAGCTGCGGCCTCGGCAGCGACCGGCTCAGGGGCCTGAGACTCGGCAGCAGGCGACTGGCTGGGTTGCGTCTCAGGCAAATCCGCACCAGGGAACTCCGGACTCGAGGAATCAGAAGCAACGGAATCTTCTGGGCTGTCCTGAGGTGCCTCGACGGTTGGAGGGGGTGGGGGCTCGCTCTGGTCAGCAGCAGTGTCCGCCTCAGGAAGAGTCGCTTGCTCAGCCGCGAACTTGGCCTGCTGATCGCGATCCAGCAACTCCTGAGAGAGTGCCAGGTAATCAACCGCTCCGTTGCTGGTTGGAGCGTAATCCAGAATGTGTTGTCCGAAGCTGGGAGCCTCGGCGATGCGGATGTTGCGGCGGATACGTGCCTGAAACACGCGTGCATCAGCCCACGGAGTGTTCTGGCGGCGTGAGGCCTCCAAGAAGTCGATGACATCCTGGGTAATTTCGTTAGCCAGCTTTGTTCCCGCTTCGTAGAGACACAGAAGAATCCCGCCGAGGATGATTTTGGGGTTCAAACGCTTGGAGACAAGTTGGATGGTCTCCAACAGTTTGCTCAAACCATGAAGGGCCAAAAAGTGCGGCTGCAAAGGAATGAGCACCTCGTCACAGCACGCCAACGCGTTGATCGTCAGCACGCCCAGCGAGGGAGGGCAATCGATGACCACGTAATCAAAGGCGTCCTCCTCTGAACCCTGCCCGTCGTTAGCTGAGCCATTGAAAGCTGAACCGTCGGAAGCTGGTCCGTTGGATTGTGGGGACAGCATCCCATCCATTTCCATTTGGTCGCGGAGGATCAGCTCTCGACCGACCATGCCCGCCAGTTCCACTTCCGCAGCGGCCAGATCGATATCACTGCCTACCACCCAGAGGTTTTCCCCGACTTGACGGCGGACGTCCGAGAGCGAGGCAGTTCCGGTCAGGACGTTGTAGATGCTCAGTTCTCCTGGAACCGGACTGACCCCCAAGTGCAAAGTGGCGTGGGCCTGCGGATCCATATCGAACACGCAGACTCTCTTTCCTGCAGCCGCCAAAGCAGCACTGAGGTTGACCGTCGAGCTGGTCTTGCCAACCCCGCCTTTCTGGTTCAACACGGCAATGGTACGCACCCCGCCCTCCTTTGCCGGGCGTCTTGCCCAACGCTCGCGGATTAGATCAACCTGTGGGCCCCGATTTCAGCTGGCGCTCATCGGCCCAGCACCGCGGATCGGCTCGAATGAGCTGCCAGGTGCTGGCTGCAGACGCCAACTTGAGACCATTTTCAAGCGGCCGCAATTTTAGCGCGGAAAGGCCGGATGTGCCTAGGGCAACTTCAAGGCGCCCTCAAGGTCGTCGAGACCGCCCTGGGCGTTTCAGAGGGGATCCCAGAGAGGTGATTTTGAAGACCGGACTTTCGGATGAACAATCGATCATTGGGGCTTGCCCAACTGCCGGAGGTTTTCCAAGGTCCAGATTCCTTGGTTGCAGCCTCGGTTGAACATCAGCGAGTAGGCATAGCGCCCTACCGGAGTCATGCCGATCAGTTGGAGAGGTTTGGCCTCGTCTCCACTGATAACCGGCAGCAGTTTGGCCGGAGCCTGAGCTTCTTGACGCCGCTTTTCTCGGCAACCAGCACAAGGGCATTGCTCCTGCAGCTGTTCCAGCTGGTAAGCTCGCGTCTCTCCGTCGGACCACTCGATCACCAGGGTGGATGGATCAGGGAGGGAAATTTCGGTCGGAATGGAATCGTCACTCATCACGTATCGATTCAGCGATTGTGGGCAGCGCCAAGAACTACTCAGGTCTGTTGGGCACTAGGAACTGGGCCTCAGGGAGATCCGTCAGAAACATACAACCAGGGCTATGAGTGATCGCCAGCGGAAGTCCTGCCTTGGTCAGCGCGACCTGGGGGGTCACTCCACAGGCCCAGAATACAGGCACTTCCCCGACGCAAACAGAGACAGAGTCCCCAAAGTCGGGTCGGCTGATTTCCGAGATTCCCAAAGCCTGAGGATTCCCGACGTGGACGGGAGCACCATGCATCTGCGGAAAGCGTCCGCTGACCTCAATAGCCCTGGATACCAGTGATGCTGGTATAGGACGCATGCTCACCACCAGGGTCCCTCGGAATCGTCCCACCGATTCACAGGGATATTGGGTGCAAAACATTGGCACATTTCGCCCCAGCTCCACGTGCCGGAGGGGAACGCCAGCACGAAGCAAGGCCGACTCAAAAGTAAAGGAACAACCCAACAAAAAAGCAACCAAGTCGGATTGCCACAGATCCAAAATGTCCGTGGGATCGGTTCCTGAATCACGCCCTTGCTCGAAGACACGGTAACGAGGCAAATCAGTACGTAGATCGGCCCCGGTTGCGGACATCTGGGGAATCGGGCTGCCCGGTTCCGTTCGCTCCAAGAGTGGGCAGGCACGCGGATTACGCCGACAGAATTCCTCAAATTCATCAGCAGCTTCACCAGGCACAACAACTAAGTTGGCCTGCACAAACCCAGGTGCCAAGCCAGCGGTCGGCCCAGTCCACAAGCCGCATCGCATCCTCTGGCGGAGTGCCCACGGAGACTGGTCTGCTGGTGACGGGTCTGCTGGAGACGGGTCTGCTGGAGACGGGTCTGTTGGTGACAGGTCGTTCGGGCCCTTGCTGGATTCCCTTGGTTGCGTGGACGTGGGCTGCATCTTCGGATCAACAGCTGGCAGGATGAACAGGTCAGGTGAAGAGTTGGCCAAATCAAGATCTCCGCTGGTCGATGAAACGCCGGCCCTTGGCCTCGAACCTCGGTAATGAGTCCGCAGGGACACAGTGAACATCCACCCGTAGCCCCAGGCGTGTGCGCAATTCCTCGGCCACCCGATTCGGTTCTCCCCGCGAGTCTTCAATCTCGATGGTCAGCTGGTCCATCTCCGCAACGCGTGTGGCGATCATGCGGTATTCCCGGATCTCCGGAAAGGACCGTAAAATCGCTTCAATCGCAGTAGGAAAGATATTCACGCCGCGGATGATCATCATATCGTCGGTGCGACCGAGGATGCCTCCTTCCAACAAAGTAAAGCGACAGGGCTGATCGTGTGCGAAGATGGGTTTGACGAGATCTCCTGTTCGGTAGCGGATCACTGGAAATCCCGCTCGACCGAGGGAGGTGATCACCAATTCGGCAAGTTCGCCCTCTCGGGCAGGACTCTGATCCTGCGGGTTGAAGAACTCTGGGATAAACCAGCCTTCGTTCAAGTGGAGGCCCAGCCGGTCGCGGTCGGAAAATCCCCACGCGCCTACCTCGCTGGCTCCACTGTGGTCGATCGCCTGAGCCTCCCAGGCGGATTCGATCTTCTGGCGGATTGCAGGGATACTTCCGCCGGGTTCACCGGCCAAGATCAAACAACGAACATCCCAACTGTGGATGGGCAGCTCATGGCTGGCGGCGACCTCCGCTAGGTGCAACGCATAGCTGGGTGTGCAGAGAATCACTGTCGCCTGCAGGTGCCGGATCATCTGCAGACGGCTGAGAGAACTCATGCCACCGCCTGGCAATACCAAGCAGCCCCTTGCCACTGCAGCGTCGTGGGCTGACCAGAAGCCGATGAAGGGGCCAAAGGAGAAAGCCATCATCACCCGATCGTTGGCGGTCACCCCAGCAGAATCCAAGACCCATTGCCAGCAGTCGATCCAACCGGCCCAGTCTTCGGCGGTATCCAGGACCATCAAGGGCCGACCTCGCGTTCCGGAGGTCTGATGAAAACGGACGTAACGCTCCCAGGGGTAGGTCAAGTTGGGCCCAGGTGCATGGCCAGCTTCCTGAGGAGGTTGGAGTTCGTCCTTGCAAGTGAAGGGCAAGCGACGCAGCTCATCCAGCGAGTCCAGTTTCACCTGGTCGGTTGATTGAAAGGCGGGGTCAGCTGCCAACTTTTGGCGATACAGCTGATTGCTTGGAAGGATCTCAGACAACAACCGGTTCAGCCGAAGCAGTTGATACTCCTGCAGGGCTGACCGGTTGAGTCTCGCCAGTTCATGCCGTTCTTCGGGGGTGCTCAACATCATGCTTGTCATGATAGAGACCCACTCAGCCGCTGACAAAAGCCCCGACCTCGTCCGGTGGCATTCACCCACCGATCTCCCCCGGTCAGGCCGGTCACCAACAACTCGTCTTGAGCTGTTGGTTCTTTGCGGCCGTTTTTCGAGCGTCCCTGGAAACAACCGGCTCAGGGACCAACCGACCCAGGGACCAACCGACCCAGGGACAAAGAAACCCAGGGACCAAGAGACCCAGGCACCAAGAGACTCAGTCGCCAAAGATGCTGCGGAGACCCCGTTTGATCAAACGCTGCACAGGCTGGCTGTTCTGGGGCTGGTTTTTCTGGGGCTGGCTGTTCTGGGGTTGGCTGGTTGGAGTTTGGCTGGTTGGAGTTTGGCTGATTGGGGAGCTTGCGTGAGGCTGTCCGTTGTTGGTTTCCGTTGGTGTGCCATCGCGAGCACAACGAAAGCCAAGGTGCTGAAAAGGCACATCGGGAGTTCCGCCCATCCGGCTGAAAACTTGATAGCCGCCGCCGGAGTCATCCGAGGACAACCACGATCCTCCTCGCCAGAGACGCTGCAGACCCGAGCTTGGTCCGGGGGGATTGACCGTCAGCGAGGAGCGTTTCTGGTACGCTTGTTCGTCGTACCAGTCGGCACACCATTCCCAGACGTTGCCGGAGACGTCGTACAGCCCAAAGGGGTTCGGTGAGAAGGACATCACTGGGGCGACTCCGTGGAATCCGTCCTGAGCCCAGTCGGTTTTGGGAAACGGTCCTTGCCAGTAGTTGGCCGAATGCCGGCCCCCGACCAGCTGACGTCTTCCCCAGGGGTAGTCGGCTCCGGCAATGCCGCCTCGGGCGGCGTATTCCCATTCGGCTTCTGTCGGCAACCGCTTTCCAGCCCAATCAGCAAAAGCCGTGGCATCTTCGAAACTGATGTGCACAACTGGCTGATTCTCGCGACCACGCCAATGGCTGGGAGGTCCCTCGGGGCTCCGCCAGCTGGCACCATCGGCGATGGCCCATTGGTTGGATTGTAGGTTGAACACATACGACCAACCCTGACGCTCTGCAGTGGTTTGGTAATTGGTTGCTTCCACAAAAGCAGCAAACTGCCTGTTGGTGACCTCCGTTTGATCCATCCAGAAACTCGAGACCCGAACTCGGTGCGCAGGGCGTTCCGAGGCGTACGGCGAGCGATCGCTGCCCATCAGAAATTCCCCTCCGGCGATCAAAACCATCCGCCCTGTGACTTCCTCAGAAGGCCTCAAGCGGCCGGCCCCCGGAAGAGCTTGCCTTGGAGAGGTCGCCACACTCACTTGTTGAGCCGGTATGCGGTTGATCAACCCAGGAGGGCTGACCGTTTGACCCTGGGGCACAGCTTGGGGTGTTGGCGAACTTGTCTGTCCCAGACTTCCAGAAGCCCCTATGCTTGGGTAGGGTTGGTTTGCTTCACTCGAGGGGGCCTGAAAGAGTGGAGCTTGCTGAGGATGCAAGGCTCGATGGGGGTTGGCCTGAGGGTGAGAGGCTGGTTGCTGGGGTGGATTTTCCAACGCTCCCCATCCGAGGAGAACGAGCCCCCCAAGGCAAGCGAGAAAGGTCACCAACCAAAAGCTGTTCAATAGCGCCACGATGCCGGTTGATTTCGCCACAGCCGAGTCCTCCTTGTCTGGCAGTAGTGTGGTGGCAGTAGTGTGGTGGCAGTTGTGAAGTGGCAGGTGTGGTTGAGGGCAACCTCGCTGGAGAGCCAGCTTCATTGACGTCTGCATGCCACAACGCGGCCAGCATCGTAGCCGATCCTCAAAAAGCGAGGGAGGCGAGTTCCAGCACTTGCCGGTGAGCAGCCCAACAATCGCTTGCCGAGAACTCTCAGCTGCAGTGGGAAGAAATCCCTTGGGGGATCCCCTGGCCAGAGGAGCCGGAATCCTCAGGGTTCGTTGGGGAAGGCCGAAAGCAAGACCGGACGCAGCTGCTCTTTGAGTAAGGGAATCGAGGCCGCCTCGGAGGCAGAGACCCATCGTCGCTCACGAGTCCCATCCGGCAAGTCGCCAAAGGTCAGATCAGTACCATCCGGCGTGGCCAGATAATAACTGACCGTCTTGCGAATCCGCGTGCCACCTCTGAGGAAGTCGTACTCCAAAGTGGCCAGATGGCGACCGACCTGGATCGGAGAGGCCAGACCGGTTTCTTCATGCAACTCACGGGCGGCTGCCTGGCTCAGCGTCTCACCGGTGTCGACGTGTCCCTTCGGAAGCTCGTAACCTTCGCGACGAAAACGAATCACCAAGGCCTCCCAATGCGGCAGGGCCTGATCATCGACCAGCCGGACCAACACACACCCAGCTGATTGTTCGTGAATCTCCTCAGGAGGCGACGACATCCTTCGTCTCCTGATTGGTCTGAGCACCTAAACTCCTCGGGGCGGTTTGGTCAGTCGCCATCTGGCGTCCATCTGCCTGTTGTTCACTTGCCTGTTGTTCACTTGCCTGGTGCGCACTCAACTGGTGCGCACTCAACTGGTGCTGAGTTGCCTGGTGTTCACCTGAGAGGTGTTCCGTTGGCTGGTTCGTGGCGGGCTGACTCTGGCTGGAAGCCAAACCCTCAGGCACAGGCGACTTGTGGTCTGCGTGCTCTTGTTCTTCAAAGGGAATTTCTGGCTGGTCGGGGGTTTCGGAGGCGGGTTCAGGCTGGGGCTCAGGTTTTCGAGCAGATTCGTCCTGTGTGAGGACCATGCCATAACGCGCGAAGTCCGGATCAAACACTCCTTCAAATCGTTTACAGATATTTTCCAGCGCTTTATTGTAAGTATGATCAAAGGCTCGGGTTTTTCCACTGGCGACGTAGTGGTCTCGGCCTGATTGCAGCGAGTTGAGAAATTTGACGGAGCTATAGAACCTGACCACTTTGGCCACCAGGTGGCTGCGGAGTGCGCCGACATGCTGGGCCTGCTCATCGAAGACAGTTGTGGCAAAAGGGATCAGTGGAATGTCGGTGTCGCCCCGCTCCAGACACCGTTTCCAGAAGCGGTGATGGTCGGAGATGACCTTCATTAACACCTGAATCTCAGCCAAAACAGCTTTGTTGACCGTCCACTGCTCAATCAGCCGCTGCCACAGGAAGAGACTAACCGCTGCAAAGAACGCCAGCAAAGCAGAGAGAACTTCAGCCTGCATACCACCCCCGGCGGGATTCTGCCCCCCTGGCAACCGCTCTCCAGCCGACCGTCGGCTGTTGAGCTGCCTTGCCTTCTGTTTTCGGGTGCTTGGGAATCGTCCGTCAAGAACCTCACCGTCGATGCGTCCTTGATTGAGGGGGACGCTTCACCGATTTTCCGGTCTCGGGTGGTTGCTTGGTGGACCAAGCCCACAATGGCCCCCTGTTGTTCTGAAGGCTTCAAGTTCTGCAACGGGAAGCAAGCGAGTCAGGCTCAGAGTTGTTCAGAAAGAACACTTCCGCGGAGAGTTCGGGTGGGAGCCTCAGAGGAGAATGGTTTTCCTAATCGTCGGTGAGGCTTGCTCGAAGATGGACAAGAGTCGCCTCAGGCGCAAAACGCCAGCCAGCTGGTTGCCGACGCCAGACTTGCGTATGCAATTGACGCTGACGTTGGCTGAGGACGATCACCCTCACTGTGGCGGTATCTCCACGCCGTTGGAGGCGGGTAACCTGAATGGAGAAATCGCCCGGGATCTTGTTGAGGGAGTTTTCCAGGTCTGTCGACGGGGGGAACCGCAGCAGCCGCCATTGCAGCCAGTGCTCGCTTGACGGCGAGCGTACCCATTTCTGAGCCGACTCGTGCTCACCGGTGAAACAACTGCGAGTGAAGGCCACCACGCTCGATCTCAAGTCGCCTGAGCTGCCTCCGCCGACCAACCAGCCCAATCCCCAGCTCGGCACACTCCCAGTTCCCAGCCCCAGTCCGACAAGCACCGACAGAGCGACAAGCACCGACAGAGTGATCCCTCCAACAATCGCCTTTCTCGTCAGGCCGCTTCCGAGAGAGGCTGACCCCTGCAGAGAGGACTTTGCACCGAGAGATTGGGTGGCAGTCGTCCGATTCGAGCCTGCCTGGCCCTTCGCCTCCGAGGAACCGTTGACCCGATAGCGATGGCCACAACAGCGGCAGGCCCACCCCGACTGTCCGCAACCAGACAACAGCTCCCCAGAGACCGACTCTCTCTCAAGACATCTCGGGCAACTGATCACCCGTTTGCGGCTGCTGCGATCGGTACGAACTGTCCCATCTTTAGCCAGCCAAAACTGGGTGGTGCATTGCCCGCACTGATATACGTGGTTGAGTTGATCGACTTGAACGTTTCCGCTGGCTCCACAATGGGGGCAGGCCAGCCTGACACTGATGAGGTCGTCCGAGTTCACAAGCCTGTCTCATTTGGTACTGGTGTTGACCTTGGGGGCAACTGCACACACCAGCTGCCCACTCTGGCGAGTGGCCGATTTCCGGGAAACCGAGTCGCCAGCGGCCGGTCTTTCTCGAGCGGCCAGGCACCCAATGGATCCTCAGGCTGCTGGAGGCTTGCTGTTGAGGTGTCGACTGACTCGCTCGGCTGTTCCCAATTGTGTCGGAGGCTTGTTTGATTGGGATCGGAAGGAGCCAAGGCAACGATATCTGGGTCCGCTGGGGCCACATTGGGGCCAGTTCAATTCGAGGCACCAGGCGAAGGCAGCCGGGTGCCCCGGTGGTAAGGAAATAACACGCCAGAGGTTGCAGAGAGAGGCCAGTTAACGGCTGGGATCACAGGGAGGCGGATTTCGATCGGTGGTGGTGCCGCTAAACCACTTGTTGGTAAGGCCATTGCGGTTGAACGCTCCGTTGAGGTTCACCGAATAACCCAAGGCTTCTGGGGTGAGGGAGCCTGTGTGCCCATCGAGAAAAACAACGTTGACCCGTCCGTTATGCCGGGGTTCCACAGGACACATGCGAGTGTCCGGCGTACATTGCGCGGGGCCATAATGAGCATTGCCAAAATCCGTTCCATCAGGGGTATAACTCCGAGGCGGGTCCAACGTGTAGCCGTGGTTGCCCAGCGAATCGAGCAGCTGCTCCGATCCGCTGTAGGGCAACCGCTGATCGCTGGGCAGTTCCCCAGCTGACCCCATCGCGTCAGCAAAGGCTACTGTCTTGCTGGTGCTGGCGATCGTCGAAATCGCCACCGGAAACTTGGAAAACTGCGCGCCCGGCAGCGTTGAGGGGCTGTCGAAGTGTTTCGGTCGACTCATTCCTAGGAATTGGTAGTTATAACCATAGCCGAGGTTACGGACGGTGGTTCGCTCTGGGGCGTCGGGACAGACGAACACAGCGTTGTTGACCTCGGCAAACCGGTCGTCGGTTCGTCCGGTGGCTGCGCGGATCGCGCGGAACTCGTCCAGGTCGAACACGCCTTCGAGATAATTGGCCAACAGGGTGGGCCAACGAGGCTTTTCCACCTCAACGGCGTCGGCATCGTCGCCGACTCGGAGGGTCACCAGGTGTCCGTCTTCGGACCACTTGTGTGGTGGCAACACGCCATTCCAGACTTGGGTGTATTGCAAAGAGGCAAGCAAGATCTGACGTAAGTTGCTCTGGCATTGCAGGCTCCGAGCCGTGCTTTGGACAGTGGCCACCGCTGGCAGCAACAAGCCCATCAACAGCAAGATGATTCCAATGACAACAAGCAGCTCGACCAGGGTAAAAGCGGATGGAGCTGAGCGGTGAGATCGTCTCGGCATGACAGTCCTCGCAAGGTGTTTAAGGCGGAGTGTTTCCAGTCAGCCGCGACCTATGCAAGTGATGTGCCAGAGGAATCAGATGGCCTCCTGCCGCCTGGCTCGGGAGGAGTTGGGATGGCCTTTTTGGACGGAAAGTGCCTAAATCGCCTGACTCGGCAGCGCTGAGAGAAGAGTCGATTCCCGCAAACGGCCTGCCGGTTTTCGGGAAGGCCGGAGCCATCAACCACTGTCAGGTGTCGCTTGGCTCGACTGCGCCTGGCGAATCCAACAACGCCTGGCCAATCCCACAACGCCTGGTCATTCAACAACGCTGGACAGCGATCTCCATGGGATCTTCAGAATCTCTCGGGGCCAAGGGCAGAGTCAGCGAGGCGCTCGACCACTTCGCTGTGTCCTACTATGGTGGGTGCGGTTCCAGTGGCTCCTCTTGTCCTGCGTTCCGAGTGAGTCACCAGCAAATCGTTGCTCCGGCCTGCTTGGTCCGCCAGACGGTCGAGCATCCAGCCACTCCAGCTGCCAAGGGTTCCAGCTCGCTTGATCCGTTAGGTGCTTAGGCTGAAATGGGCAGGGATGGAGTTGCTGGTGCGGAAGTGGTTTGTTCCTGTGTTGTTCCTTGGCCTCGAGGCCACTGCCGGTTGCGATGAAGTATCAAGAACTTGTCTTGCTGCTGCCCTGTCATAGCTTGGAAGACTTTCCGCTTTACCATGATGGTGAGGATGCCGAAGGGCTTTTGGCAGGCTGGTCGGCCCTTTGGCATCCGGCTCTGCTCGCCAGCGCTGAGTCTTTGCCAACTTGGGCCCGGGCTGATGAGCCGCCTGAAGAACTGGGCGGTCGGCTGTTTGTTGTGCCGACGGTGGCCGACTCGATGCTCTTGGCCGGTTGGCCGGCTCGTGCCCGCAAAGAGGGAGCTTGTGTTGTCCGCAAAACGCCTCATCGCAACGACATCCTCGCCCAAGCGGTTGCAGACCTGGAAGGGGGTTATGGGGGAGTGGATCCCGACCTGGCCGGCGATTTTCTGGCCCTGGGCTTTTGTTACCTCCAACTGGAGCTATTGACCCGCCAACTTCATCACTATGGCAACCTGGATGAGGTGCACCTGAAAAACGAAGCAGTCGCCGGCGCCCACGCAGCTCTAGCAGGGCAGGCTGACGAGGCCCGGGGTCATCTCCAGACGTCCTTTGAGACCCTCTTGGAGGCCCGCGAGCAGTGCTACCCGGCGGACTCCTACCTGATTGATCTCACCTTAGTCGCCGAGACCACCCTGGACGACGGACTGCAACGTGAATTGCAGGGCAATAGTCCGTTGAATCTCCTGATCACTGGGGAGCTGGTGGCCCGGCTGGCCTCGCAACGCGACGACCTTCTGGCAATCCTCAAGACCAAAACGAGCGAGGGTACTCTCGCTGTCATCGGCGGAGAAGATCGGGAGCGGGATTTGCCGTTGCTACCGCCGGAAGCCATTTTACAAAGCATTCTTCGTGGACAAGAACTTTACCAGCGACACTTAGGGCAACCGGTGACCATCTACGGTCGCCGCCGCAACGGATTAACTCCGATCATCCCCCAGATTGTCAGCCGGGCTGGGATCTCCGGTGGGTTGCTCTTCACGCTGGATGATGGAACCTTTCCACGCGGGGACCAGAGCAAAGTCGAGTGGGAAGGTCCCGATGGCGGTTTGATTGAGGCCGTTGGTCGTGTGCCGCTCGATGCCAACGACCCCGCCTCGTTTTTGACGTTGCCGGAAAAACTCGGCGAAGCCATGGACCTAGACCACCTGGCCGTTGCCCTCTTCGCCCATTGGCCGGGGGAATCTCAGCCCTTCTACGATGACCTTAAGCGGACCAACCGCTATGCGCCGGTTTTGGGAAAGTTCTGCCTTGTCAACGACTTCCTTCGAGACGCTGGCAATGTCGGTCAGGCTGGACGGTACGACGCCGACCAGTTTCGCACCCCCTACCTCAAGCAGGCGGTCATCCGCAAGCGTCCCGAACCGGTGACCGCTTATGCGGCCTATCTGCTTGGCCGCCAGAAATTAGAGGCCGGACAAACTCTGCTGGCGGTTGCGGCCTGCTTGAGCCGTGGCTTCTCACAAGCGGTGTGGCAGGCAGGCCAACAACTCCTCAATCAGCAGGACGATCATGCCAGCCCTTTGCTGAATCCTCCCGCACTGGAACAACCGGAACTAGAACGGCCTGTGCTGGAACAACCTGTGTTGGAACGACCTGTGTTGGAACGACCGGAGGAACAGGTCTGGCGGTCGGATCAAGTCCGCCAAGTGGAGCAGCATTGGACAACTTGCTTGAAAACGCTTGCCGGGGTGATCCCTCGACAGCAAGATTCTCGCAGTGGCAGCGACTCAGAGAGCTCGCGGGGGTATTTGGTCTTCAACCCCTTAAGCTTCACCCGTCGCACCAGTGTGACTTTACCTCAGTGGCCGCGGGTCCCTGCAACGGATGATCCGGTCAAGGGGCCTGTTCGGGCTGCTCAGCGATTGGACAACGGTGATGTCTCTGCGGTGGTTGACGTGCCCGCTTTTGGTTATGCCTGGATCGCTCGGGAAGGTCCGGCCGCTGAACCGGAAAACCTCCGCCAGCCGTTAGCCGAAGCTCGACCCGATGGGACGTGTGTGGTTCGCAATGAGTATTTCGAAGTCACCATTGATGGTCGCACAGGTGGCATCAGCACCACACGCGAGTACAAA
Source organism: uncultured Pirellulales bacterium (assembly GCA_964648025.1). Taxonomy (GTDB): domain Bacteria; phylum Planctomycetota; class Planctomycetia; order Pirellulales; family Pb10988; genus CAZYKP01. Next base: position 92,870 of record CAZYKP010000007.1, read on the forward strand.
CGCCGCGGGAATCGCTTATCCCAGCAGTTGGCCTACCGGGTCGGCAGCGCCCGACCGCGTGCTGGGGATCTCTGGCAGGATCCCGACGAGACGGCCTTGTACTCCACGATGAAGGCAGACTCGGTGGAGGTGACCGCAAACGGACCAGCGCTGGGCGAAGTCACCGCTTGCGGACGGTTGTTGGATGCAGATGCCAAGCCGGTTGCCCAGTTTCAACAGCGGATTCAAGCCTGGCGTTCCAGCAGAGTGCTCGTCTTGGAGGTCACTCTCACTCAGCAGGAGCCTGCCAAGGCCGATCCGTGGAATTCTTATTACGCTGCGCGTTTTGCCTGGGGAGAAGAGTCCAGCGAGTTGTATCGCTCGGTCTCTCAAGGCCGGTTTCGCACCGAGGCCAAGCGTCTTGAGTCGCCGTATTTTTTGGAGACAGCCAGCGAAGAAATGCGTACAGCGATTCTGACCGGTGGTTTGCCTTGGCACCGACTGGTCGCTCCAGATCGAGTCGACGTGTTACTTGCCAGTCGAGGAGACACTCAGAGGGAGTTTCGTCTTGGTGTCAGCTTGGATCACCCTCATCCTCTGCAAGCCGCCCTTGGCCTGACCCATCCGGTTGCTGGTGTGCCCGAGGGGGGACCCCAGCCTGCGGCCGGCCCCGCAGGCTGGTTCTTTCATTTAGATCGAAAGAATGTCCTGGTGACTGGGTGGGACCTTGTTGCCGAAGAAACGGACTCCACACCGGCGGAACCCTCGGCCCCCCAGCGGGCGGCCGGCTTTACCGTACGCCTGTTGGAAACCGAAGGCCGAGGCGGGACGGTTCGTCTTCGCTGTCCGATCCCGCCAACGACCGCCAGTCAGACGGATTTTCTGGGCAACACCGTTGGGAGCGTTGCCCTGGAGGGCGACGCCTTGCAGTTGCCGATCGAACCGCACGAGTGGCTTCAGATTCAGGCTCGTTGGTGACCTGTCGCTGCCGGTTGGCCAACGCCGGATCTTCCGCAAGAGTTGTCTGAGAATGGATCCAGATCTCCCCCACAGGTCGGCTGGTGCGGTTGACTGAGCAACCGGCCTTGAAGAATCCCTGCAGTTGGTTCGTTTCTCTTTGCGTGCTTTGAGTAAAATAGCAAAGAGACGCAGACAATCCAGCTTTCATCGAGATCCCATCGGTTGAGTGGTTCGACTGAGCCAGAGCATCCATCGATTTGGCAATCGGTCTGGTCGGATCCATCTGGGATTGCTAGCTTGCCTCCCCGCTGCCAACATCTCTGCCAACACAGCGTTGGTGGGCGTTCAACACCACCGGTTGACCGATTCGGTTGAACCGAAGTGGCTTGGCCGAACGGACATCTCGCAGGATTGCACAGTCAGTGGGATTGCACAGTCAGCGGGATTGCACAGTCAGTGGGATTGCACAGTCAGTGGGATTGCACGTTCTGACGCTGTTGGCAGGTCTTAAGGTCTCTGGCCTGAGATCCAACGGTTTGGGCCATTGGCCGGGAGGGTCCTTTCGGGGGCCTGCAGCGGCTCTGTGGTCTCCTTCTGCCAGTCAACCTGCCAGTCAACTGGCTTGATGAAGCGTGACGGACCAGTCGATGAGTAACACCTCCGCAACCAATCGGGCTTCGTCTCGAGTTTCTGGTGGGCAGACTGCCAACGATTCCGCCGAATGCAATGGAACAACCCCGCAGGGCCCGCACCGTGGTACTACAGCCGGTCAGGGGATCCCTGGCAGCTCCGGCGGTGAGATCTGGGGGGAGGCTCACCAGCCCGCTGATAGTCCCTCCAGTTGCGTCACGACCACTCATCGCTTGGTCTTGCCGGCTGACAGCAACCATCACGGCACGCTTTACGCAGGGCAACTGTGCCAATTGGCCTTGGAAGCTGCCTATGTTGCTGGATGTAAGGCGGTTGGTCCCCAAGCGAACCTAGTGCTCAGACGCGTTCTCTCACTGGAGTGCTATCGACCGGTCCCGGTGGGGACCCTGGCGGAGATTCAAGGAGCTGTGTTGTACCGCAGCCGTGCTTACCTGGTAGTGGGACTCCTCGGCAGCCCCTTTCCGCCGACTGAGCAGCCCTGGATGGACGGCCTGTTTGGATTTGCCCAGTTGGACGGGTCGGGTCGTCTAGCACCCTTGCCGGACAGCCTCTCAGTTCAAGCCCCTGCGTCCAGTTCCTGGGTTCCTCTGCAAGCGCGGCTTCGAAAACTGCTGCAGATTCGCAACGTCAGCAGCTGAATCTCCAGCGGACTCGGCCAATTCCCCTGTTGGTCGACGCTCTTGAAGGCAAAGGCCAAGCTGGCATGCCGGTCTCTTGAGGTGAGGTCTTGCCGTCAACCTTTCTCCATCAGCCACTGGGTTTGGCTTGTAGAGTGCTTTCCTGCGATGGTGTGCGGATTCCCACCCACATCCAGCTCTTAACCTCATAGAATGGTCTTCTCGGGCTGCTTGATGGTTCGGTCCCGGCCAACAAACACCGTTGGCTTCGGCGAACACAATTGGCTTGCTGGCTATTGGGGAATTCTTGGCTTGTGATGGCAAAGGCTAGAACAGGAACTTCCTCCTCCGATGAAGCGGCAGAGTGAGAGCGAAGGTCGTATTGATGCCAAGAACTCCGCAGTTGAGCATTGAGCTTCTGCAGACTTTCGTCGTGTTGATGGATTACGGGGGAAACGCCATTGAGGCGGCCGAGGCCCTGCAGATCAACCAGCCAAGCATGTCCAAGCGGTTGAGTCATCTCCAGCACCCCGAGAAGGGTCTCACCAGGCCACTTCTTGTTCGGGAAGGCAAACGCTGGACCCTGACAGCCGAGGGCCAGGCAGTCCTGCCGGTTATCCGCGGCATGCTTCAGCAGTATCAGCGGCTCAACGACTATTTGGCTGAAGGCTCCGCCCGTCTTCCGGATGTGCGGTTGGGATGTGGCCAAGAAGCTGCTCGGGGCATGGTGCTGGAGGCGGTCGTCCGCTTTCGGCGGATTCATCCCCAAGCCCGACTGCACATTCTGACCGATCGAGGTGCTGATCGGATCAAACATGTCGCCACCGACGCTTTAGACCTGGCGATCGTCTTGAATCCTTTGGAGCAGATCGAGGAGCAAGCTCGCCGAAAGCTTTACGTGGAACAGCTGCTTGTTGACCCGCTTGTGCTGGCCGTTGGTCAGAAAGCGCCCCTCGAAATCCGGCAACACTTTGCCACGTTGCCCTCAGCCGAATCCGACCAGCGGGTGCCGGTTGAACGGTTGGCTGACTTTCCCTTACTCCTGCCCGGAGAGGATGCCAGCGTCCGCCAATCCTTGAACAAGTTGCTTGCCGAGGAAGGCCTGACCCACGCCATCGACAAGCAGCTGGAGGGCGGCGGATGGCCCACGATTTTGGAATACGTCCGTGCCGGCGTCGGCGTTGGTCTGGTGGGCGCGGATGCCTGTCGTCGTTTCAAAAGCAAGGGCATCCTCTACTCAGCGCCTTTGGATACCCAGAAATTCCCTCCTGCAGCCGTTCGGCTGATCGCTCGGTTTCAACAAGGGACCTCGGGAGATCCCGACCTCACTGCGGCTGAGCAGCAATTCTGCCAGTGTCTGCGAGATGTCATTCGAGAAACGGTTCCACCCACTTGGTGGCCAGAATCTCCCCTTGAGATCACCTAAAACCCCTGACCACGGTTCTTCGCCGGCAAAAAGCTCTCGCAGGTCCGTGCTCTTGTGCGTCGGGGTTCTGACTGTGGCTCCCCGATCGGTCTTGTGGGAGTGGAAGTCTGCGGAAAATTCGGGGCAGTCGGAGCGTTACAGAGAAGGGCGGTTCGGCCCTGGGTGACTCCGATTCTGCCGAGATGATGGTCCTTTTCCGGACTTCCCCATGTGGCAGTGCCTATTCTGCCAGGCAACCTCAGATTACCCACAGCCAATCTTTGCGGCAGGGGACCCTTGCGATTGAGGGAAGTCTTGGCCCGTTCGGTGCGCAGCAATGCTGCAGAAATCAGTGGTTCGTCACGCAGGCTTTGTTGAGATGAGGGTCGGAATTAACCATGATTGGTCGCCGCAGGCATGCCACATCAGAGCTCAGACAACTGGACGAGTGGTCCTTTGGCTCAGCGGACCGACTGTCTCAGCACCCAAGCGACGCCTTGGCCGAGGAGGCAGCCACGGAGTCAGCTTGCCAAGCGACGCATCGAGCTTGCCGGCATCCGTTTGGGGACAAGTGCCAGATCGTCTTGGGTTGGCAGAGCGGAAAAGAAAACTCCGCCTTGGGCTTTCTCAACTCTGCAGTCAGCTCTCCCCGCAGCAGTTCAAGCCAGCGGATTTTCACCCAGACGGATTGCACCCAGACGGATTGCACCCAGACAGGCGCCAGCCACCGGGGTCAGCCTTTTTTGTATGAGGGTGACTCACATTTATTGACAGTCGCCCCCACAGGGGCTGGCAAAGGTCGTGGGGTGATTATCCCGAATCTGCTCACCTACCAGGGACCGCTTGTCGTCTTTGACCCCAAGGGGGAGAACTACCTGACGACGGCTCGTCGGCGGCGCGAGATGGGCCAAAGGGTGATTAAGTTGGATCCCTTTGGAGTTGTCGATCAGCAGAGTGACGGGCTGAATCCGATGGATGTTTTTCAGCTGCAAGGTGCCGATTTGGAGTCGGACGCACAGATGCTTGCTGAGCTGCTCTCGACGTCCAACCGGGGATTGAAGGAGCCGTTTTGGGATCTTACCGGCTGCGGCCTGCATACCGGTGTGATCGCCCATGTGGCTCATGACCGCCGAAACGAGCCGGCGGAGGTCAACTTGAACACCGTCTGCAGACTGTTGACCAGTGATGATGTTGCTTACAGTCTGGCGGCTGTTGTCGAGGTGTTCGGCAAAACGATGAACGAGATGTCACACCGAGAGATTTCCTCGTTCCTGCAATTGCCGGAGGCGACCCGGGGTGGGGTTCAGGCAACAGCCGGGTCTTATATCAAAGCCTTTCTGAGTCAGCGGGTGGCCAACACCCTTGAGAAATCGACCTTCGAGCTCTCCGAGTTCGTCGACGGAGGCCCTCTGTCGATCTATATGATTCTGCCGCCGGACAAATTGGCAAGCCATGCCGCGTTGTTGCGCTTGTGGGTAGGGACCTTACTCAAGGCAATCACCAGTCGACGGCAGATCCCCCGGCAGCGAACGCTCTTTCTCCTCGACGAGTGCGGCCAGTTGGGCAACTTTCCGTTTCTGGAGCGCGTGATCACCCTCTGCCGCGGGTACGGAGTGCAGTGCTGGACTTTCTGGCAGGACCTGTCGCAGTTGCAAAAGTGTTACCCAAGCAGTTGGGAGACTCTGTTGAATAACTGTGGAGTCCTGCAGACCTTTGGGCTGAACACCCGGAGTACTGCCAACAAGTGGGCAGACCATCTGGATCACTCCCCCAACCAACTCAGGGCCTTGCGAGCCGATGAACAAGTCGTCCTGGTTGGGGACCTCGGCGAATTCCAACTCAGACGGCTGGATTACTTGCGCGACCGCTGCTTTGACGGCCTCTACGACCAGAATCGCTTCTTCGCCCTCTGCCGTGGCCTGTCAAGCTCCTCCGGTTGGTCCCGACTTGGCCACTGCAAGCCGCTCTGATCAGGAGAATTCCCCTCAAGCTGCGGCCCTCAGCGCGGCGTCCGGTCCCACTTCGACTGTTCCAGATTGTGGCCGAGGCCCAACCTGTCGGGCCCTCAACAGTTCCATGCAGCAACATAGGGCTGGGTCGAGCCACATCCTCGACAGTCCAACTACTGAGGTCGAGGAAAATCTTGGCTCGTCCGGCTTCGTCCGGCACAGCGGAAAGGCTGGTCGATCAACAGCTGCCAGATCACTGGGAGTTCCGGCGGCTTTCGTGTTTTGGACGAGCAAGAATATCCCGAGGGGAGCCGCAGCTGACCCACAACACCATCACCGGCTGTAGACAGCTCCTCAGCCGAGGTGTCTACTATCAGCCCCGTGGACCCGCTGAGGCGATGGAGGCATCGAATCCTCTCCGATTGAGACCTTTCTGATTGAGACCTTTCTGATTGAGACCTTTCCGATTGAGACCTTTCCGAAGAACACCTCCCCCACTGATACCGATGATCCACTGCTCCCCCTTTGCAAGCTTTCGCTGGCTGCGTTGTCTGGCTCTGGTGCTGATCAGCTGGGCTGGGATTGTGGAGTCCCTGGGGGCTGGCCAAGACGAGGCTGGCAATAAGCGTCCGCCCAATATTGTGTTCTTCTTGGTTGATGACTTGGGATGGCGGGACTTAGGCTGTTTTGGCAGCTCGTTCTATGAAACTCCACACTGCGACCGGTTGGCGGCCAGTGGGATGAAGTTCACCGCCGGCTACGCGGCCTGTCCGGTTTGCAGTCCCACTCGAGGGAGCATTTTGACGGGGAAGTATCCCACTCGTTTGCAGATCACCGACTACATCAACCCTGCAGGGCGAAACCAACCCGACAAGTGGCGGCGGCCGACCAAATTGCTGCCGGCACCTTACAAGGACCGGCTGGCTCACGCTGAGCTGACTCTGGCCGAGGCGCTCAAGCAAGGAGGATATGCAACCTTCTTTGCAGGCAAGTGGCATCTCGGGCCAGAAGGATTTTGGCCCGAGACTCAAGGCTTTGATGTCAACAAAGGCGGGATTGAGCGGGGTGGTCCTTATGGCGGCAAAAGGTACTTTTCTCCTTATGGAAACCCCAGACTCAAGGATGGCCCGCCTGGGGAACACCTTCCGGACAGATTGGCCGGCGAGACGGTGCAGTTTATCAAGGACCACCAAGATCGACCGTTTCTGGCCTATCTTTCCTTCTACTCGGTCCATACGCCGCTCATGGCCCGGCCAGACCTCCGCAACAAATACGAGAAAAAGCGAAAAACCCTTCCCGAGCGGAAAGTCTGGGGTCAAGAAGGGTCTCGAAAACTTCGTATGGTGCAAGACCATGCCATTTACGCCGGAATGGTCGAGGCGATGGACCAGGCCGTCGGCAAGGTCCTCAATGCCCTGCAGCGTCTGGATTTGGCCGATAGAACGGTGGTGTTTTTGATGTCTGACAACGGCGGCTTGTGCACCTCGGAGGGGCACCCAACCAGCAACCTCCCCTTGCGGGCAGGCAAGGGGTGGCTCTACGAAGGCGGAATCCGTGAGCCAATGATCGTCCGCTGGCCGGGCGTCACACAGCCAGGCAGCCAGTGCGCATCTCCAATCATCAGCACCGACTTCTATCCCACCATCCTCGAAATCGCTGGACTGCCATCACGCCCGAAGCAGCACTGCGATGGGGTGAGCTTTGTACCGCTATTGCGAGGAGAACAGCAGCAGCGGGGTCCCATGTTCTGGCACTATCCACACTACAGTAATCAGGGAGGTCCGCCTGGGGGTGCGATTCGGCAGGGTGATTGGAAGCTGATCGAATGGTATGAAGACGGCAGCTTGGAATTGTATCACCTCAAAAACGACCTGGGCGAAACGAACAACCTCGCCAGTATGAAACCCGAAAAGCGGGACTTTCTCCACAAAAAGCTATTGCAGTGGCGTCAAGATACCAACGCCAAGATGCCCACCCCGCGAAGCAACAGCACCCAGCCTTAACGCAAAGTCTCCGCCAGCCAACGTCCGACTCACACGTCCGACTCACACGTCCGACTTAGGGACATCAGTTCCCGCGAAAGTGTCGTGCTGAGATAGGCCGACGATCACCCACCACAGACGGTTATTCCGACGTGAGGTAAGCATGTTGCTGCCAGGTCACTCGAGTTGGTTTGTCTTCATCTCCGCGCTGGCCCTGCTAGGATCTTTCGGATTCTTTCCGGCAAAAAGTGCTGCCAAAGTGCGACTGCCAAAAATACTTGGCGATTCTATGGTGATCCAGCGTGATGTCCCCATCCGGATTTGGGGTTGGGCCGGACCGGGTGAACAGGTGACTGTCAGCTTGGGCACTCAGAAGTCCGCTACCCAGACGGGCCAGGATGGGCGATGGTCAGTGACTCTGCCGGCTCGAAAAGCCGGCGGGCCGTATGAGTTGACCGTCGCAGGGGAGAATACCCTAACACTCTCGGACCTCTGGATTGGCGAGGTCTGGTTTTGTTCCGGCCAGTCCAACATGGCCCTTGGGGTCGTCAAATCGCTCAACCACGCTCAGGAGATTCGGGAGGCTGACTATCCGCGGATCCGTTGGGTCCACTGCCCACAACGGGCCAGTGACACACCAGCTGACGATGCTGATGTCAACTGGACGATTTGCTCACCCCGCACTGTCTCTTACTTTTCTGCGACAGCTTATTACTTTGGCCGAGAGATTCATCAGCAACTGGATGTCCCAGTTGGGCTTGTTGTCTCGGCGGTCAACGGGACACGAATTGAACCCTGGACGCCGCCTCAGGGGATCAAGGCTGTTGCGGAGCTGGCTCCAGAGACCAACAACCACGCCGGCGAACTCTACCATGGCATGGTTCATCCCTTCACGCCGTTTGCCATCCGGGGAGTCATCTGGTACCAGGGCGAGGGAAACGTCGGCGATGGAATCACGTATTACCACCGAATGCGGGCGCTTGTCGGCGGCTGGCGGCAGGCCTGGGGCATCAAGGATCTTCCGTTTTATTATGTGCAAATCGCCCCGCTGAACTGGGGCGGCAAGCCGCGCGACGAGCATCCGAAACTGTGGGAAGCCCAAACTCGGGCCCTCAAAATCCCTCACACCGGAATGGTAGTGACCAACGACATCGGAAATCCCGGCAACGCGCATCCACGCAACAAACAAGAAGTCGGTCGGCGACTGTCCCTCTGGGCTTTGGCGAAAACCTATGGCAAAAACGACCTGCCGCACTGCGGGCCGATCTACCGCAAGATGACCGTCCAGGGCCGCACAATCCGCGTTGAGTTCGACAACACCTATGGCGGTTTGGCCTCGCGAGACGGCAAGCCACTGAGCTGGTTTACGATCGCCGGAGAAGATCGTCGCTTCGTTCCGGCGGATGCACAGATCGAAGGCTCCGCGGTGGTGGTCTCCAGTGAGAAAGTGGAGAAGCCGGTTGCCGTTCGCTTTGCCTGGGATCAGGCCGCCGAGCCAAATCTGATGAACAAAGCAGGTTTTCCGGTCTCAGCCTTCCGCACCGATGGCGTGAGACAGGATCAGTGATGCTACCTCGGATTGTCCTTGCAGGAGCGATCCCTCGCCTGGTACGGCCCACAAAAGTGCTGAACCAAAGGTGACCAACGGGAGCCCGGGCGGTCACGGTTGTCAGACTCGGGTGCGTCCAGAAGCTTTCCGAGAATCTAGAAATCTTCCGGTGTGTGTCATTGTTGACAGGACTGGCGATGTTTCCAGGACGCTGGCTCGAGGGATGTGTTGTCTTGCTCGTGCTGAGTTGGATTCTGGCCGTGTGGATCTGGCCCGATCTGTTGTTCTGGCTTTGCTACGACGATTCCTTCTACTACTTCGAGATCGCTCGTAACCTGGCCTCCGGTTACGGCTCAACCTTCGATCAGATCAACCCCACCAATGGATACCACCCGCTGTGGTTGTGGATCTGCACGGTCGTCTACTGGCTGGGTTTCGATAAGCTGCAGGCGGTCCAAGTGTTGGTGAGCCTCCAGGGTGTGGCTTTCGCCTTCGCTCTGGTTCTGGTCGCTGCCATGCTCCGGACGGCCATCGGCACGTTTCCTCGCCGTTCCCACTCGGCCGAGCAGGCCGTATTGGCTCGAGGTTGTCTGCACTGGGGGCTGACCCTCACGCTGGCGGTTCTGGCGACATCACCCAGCTTCATCAAAATATTTGTCAATGGCATGGAGTCGGGCGTTTACGTGCCGCTGTACGTGCTGTTGCTGCTTCGGGCGCAATCGGCCACCGGCGACCTTGTTGCCAACACATCCCCGTTTCAGCGATGGCAAGTTGCTCTGCTGGGCACCCTGTGTTTTTTCGCTCGCACGGATGCAGGTTTGATGCTGTTGTGTTTGGGGTTGTGGTGTCTTCCAGCTGCGTTTGGTCTGAGGTTCGTCGGCCTGTGGCGGCTTGCGCAGATGTTCCTCCTGCCTGGCTTGGCGATTGTTGGCTTTTTGGTCACCAATCAATTGCTGTTTGGCTTGCCAATGCAGGTCAGTGGAGAGGTGAAGCGTTTGCCTTTGGGATGGGGCCCCCTTCTGGTGATCGTCGGAAGCCTTGCAATTGGAGGCGTGATTGGGCTGATCCTTCGTGGAGAGTTTGGCCGAAAGTTCCCGCGAGTCAAGCGATTTGTGCACCAGACCGGCTGGTTCGGCATCTTTCTCTGCCTGACCTTTGGCTACTACTTGGGTTTTCAAACGTATCCTCGACTATGGTATTTTGGGCCTGCTGTGATTTATGGCCTGTTGGTGTTTCTGATTGCGTTTGTTGATTTGCTCGATGGCATTCTTGAAGAAGCCCAAGCGGAGACTTCTCCAACTGGGAAACTGAAGGGGGTGACCATTGGGGCCATCGCGATTGCACTTTTCACTGCCGGAATCCAAGTGCAACAGGCTGCCGGCAGCGGAATGCTTGCGATGCGTCGTGCGAACCGAGCTGCAGCTGAATGGATCTCCGAGCACTTGCCCGAGGACACAGTTCTTGGGAGTTGGGATGCTGGGGTTTTGGGTTACTTTTGTCGACAGAAGGTCATCAACCTAGATGGCTTCGTCAACTCCGCAGACTATCTCCGTGTTCTCCGCGCTCAGGATGCCAACATTCGCCAAGCCTGGTTACGCGAGAGGGGGCTGAGCTATTTGGTCAATCACGCCCAGCTTGAAGGCAGCACCCTCCGTCAGCAGGCAGTGTTTGTTCTGGGAGATGATGTGATTGAAGATTGGAAGCTGGTCAACAAATGGCCATTTGTTTTTTCAGGAACTACCAACCGGCTGTCCACAGGGCCGAAACAAATGGCTGTCTTTCTCTACCGACTTCCTTGGGCAACGGAAAACGACCGCCCCAAATGACATCGTTGACACTTACCCCAGCTCAACGTCACCGTCGTATCCCTCGAGCTCGTCTTCTGACGCATACATCACATCAGTACGCAACACATATTTGCGCCCTTCTGTCACGAGCTCACCCTTGTGGTGAGTCTCATGCTCGAAAAACAGCGCCATTCCTTGCTTTGGAGTCACTTGCAAGTCGTCGAATGAACAATCCGAATAGGAATCTTCAAACAGTGTCTGCCCACCTTCAAAATCATCATTCAAGTAAATCATAAACGTCAAATAGCTCTGCTCGCCGTTTTCGCGTTCGAACGGAAAGTCCTGATGCCAATCGAACTGGCCGCCAGTATCATAACGGTAAAACCTTAACAATTCGTTGACCCCGACCGCAGGCCGTCCGTCGTATTCCTGCGGGACGAACTCACGAGCTCGCCTCCAGAGCCAGAGAGCGATTTCTTCGTTTTTCAACATCACACGCTGATTGTTGCGAAGACCCCTGTGCAAAACTTGACCTTGCGGGCTCGAAACCAGGGCATCCTCATAGCCAAGATCTTCGCCAATGCGGATGTACTTGGTGCATTCTGCCGGAGAAAAGAAGTTCTCCACAACAAAGATGGGGTCAGCCAGCCAGTGCTCTTCGGCCATGACGTCTTTCAACCTCGTCTGGGGTCGAGTTCGTGGGGATCTTCGCCATGTCAACAAAAACCAGCAAGGATTTAACGAACAGAAAGCCTTGGGAGGACCCGTCCTGTTTGGTTGGTCAGGCAGAGCCCGCTGCTGGCCTGTTGCTCCGCAATGGGGTCAGTGGATGCACTCCGCCTCCCAAAGACCGTTGGAAGTGCTCTGGAAGCTCAGTCACTCTGGGGGTCGTCTGGTCTGCCCAAACGTCTCGCAAGTCGAACAAGCCATGGCTTGTCGCTCATCAGGGCGGACTGAATGAGATCTGGTGGACACTCGGCCAGTCTGAGGATCTCCGCCATCATCGCTCCCCCCGTCTCTGTGTCGGGGTCACGAGCCCCCAAATCGTATAAGGCTCTGGCCAAGTTGTGAGGGAGTGGTCGCTGCGATCGCAGAAAACACCGGAAAACCCCATAACGGTAGTGTTCGGGGTTAGGGTCAGTTGCCCACTCGGCCCGGAGTGACAGATACGTAGCGTTGTTGACCAGTCCGAGAGCAAACCAAGGGGTCGAGAAACCAAGTGGGTCACTATACGTCAAAACGCTGCCAGTTCTTGTGTGGGGGTCTGCTGGTGCGAAGAATGATCTCCTCCCTAGTGCCTTGTTTCCTGTGACTTTGGCAGTCGGTTGGACGTGAACTCCCCCGATTCCACAAGAACCAACTGCCAAATCAGAAGGAAACCCACCACTAGAGACAATTCCTTCCCCTGAGGTTCTCGTTATCCTCGCACCAAACAGAATTGGAAGAAGGGAAAAGGTGAGGATCGTTGGCCGGGCCGCTGACTCTCAGGGATCTGGGAACTTGGGGACGGGCGCTCGGAGGTTGCCGCATTGTGGGGGAATGAGCGGACTCGCCCGTTCTCTGCTCTCCTACCGACTGGTCATGCTGGCTATTCATGCCTCGATGAGGGGCTGGTATTGCTGAGGGTTTTCAAAGCCAAAGGTCCAGGCGATCGCTTGGTGGCAAGTGCGGATCTCAGGTGGAACCCGCAAAAGATGCTGATGACCTGTGGAGGGGCAGACCACCGAAACGCAAACAAGGTCCTCATCGTCAGGGAGCCGAACGCGCAGCAACCGACGCAACCCTCCGGCGTCACGGTCGATATCCAAAAGATCGCCCCCCACTGTTGCAAAGAAGCGGTCCAAACCAAACTGCGAAAGCATCACACGTCGAACCTCGGCGTTGCGCTGATTGAAGATATCTGCCGCCGTGATGCTTCCCGCTTGGAGGGCAACCTGATGGGAAACCGGCAAACCTCCCAGCAGAAGCTGGACACCTTTGAGAGAGGCTGGCAACTCCGTCAGCCCCGCTCCGCCCATCTCAATGGTCTCCACACCACTGAGTCCTTCGCCCAGTTCTGTGAGTGAGGCACAGCCGTGAATGTTGACATGTGTACACCCTTGTAAAGTCCCAGGAATCCGCTTGAGGCGGGCACACCCGCTGGCGTTGACGGTTCCTGCGATCAGCGTGCCGCCCTCGGGCCAGTCTTCGAGGTTGGTGCAGTCGGCGAGGTTCAATTCCGTACAACTCAGTTGAGCCGGCAGCGACCGCAGTTTGGTGCAACCTGCCAGGATGATCTCCCTGCTGGCGAGCTTCTCAGGGAGTGACGTCAGTTCTCGGCAGTCTCTCAAATCCAGCCGCCGGGAGACACGCAGCCCCGGCGGCAGACTCGTGATCGCTGTGCCTCTGAGGTTGAGTTCACGAGCTTTGATGCTGGCTGGAACCCCTTGAAGTTTGGGGCAGCCCGAGGCGTTGATTCTGGAGGCTTCGAGGTGCTCAGGCAACGCCTCAAGCTGATGACAACCGCTGACGTCAACGGAGTGTGCCTTTAACCCTCGTGGCAGGTGAGTGATGTCGGTGTCCTGAAGGTTGAGGCGATCATACACCCGCATGTCCTCAGGCGCTTGGCCAGTAAGGAGCAGAGCGTGGGCGTCGACGGTGTTGAGATGGAATGAGGTGGCGGTCGTCATCGGGAGAATGTGGGTTTTGTGAGTTGAGCAGAAAGTTTTCAGTAAGTATTAGATTGTTTTAATGGGTTTTTAGCAGGTTTCGGTTGGCAGTGGGCGGATGTGGGTTGTACAGGGTTGCCCAACGAACAGAGCCGCCCAACGAACAGAGCCGCCCAACGAACAAGGGGTGGGTGCCGCTGAAGAGCCCGTTGGTTGGCGACACTCACTGGAAACCGGCCTTCAGGCGAGAGAGGTTGAACCCGAGAAGGCTCAATCCATCACGTATTGAAATTCCTCCACTGATTGAGGGGTGTATTCCCGTTGACGCCAGACACGGTAGACTCCGCGTGGTAAGTCGATGGGGTTGTGTTCCTCGTGGACGACCCGGGCGTGCTGGCCAATCACGCGGAGGAAGAGCTGTTGACCAACCGAATAGGCCTCGGCCGTTGTGGGGTCCTCGATACGATGGCTATGACCGGTCAGCTCCCCCTCGGCTAAGGTGAGATCCTCACTAGGCTTTGCCTGGTGAGGAATCGCCGCAACCGGGGCGATCATCACATCTCCATGGCGATACATGACTTGATCCCTTTCTGAAGCGTGTTTTTTTCAAATGTGGAGGAGCCAATCTCCTTCCTTCAAAGGGATCAACGCATCGAGGCGTGACACCTCCGGTCAGCCCTGTTCGATTCCACAACAACGGATAAAACAAGTTTTCTAGGGGAAAGCACCGATCGAGGCGACAAGAAGCAACTGATGGAGCGACTCCAGCAAACAACAGGTTCCTGGACACCGTGGGTCGTGATGTTCCTTTTAGGGACTTGTTTTATAATGATCACAGCTGGGGTGATGACTCAGCAGACACAGCCCTTGGACGACCAGGTGCTTGTTGCATGGCAAGCCATGCCAGCATGGCTGCGAGAGCTTAGCCGTGACATGACTGGGCTTGGTAGCGAGGTGTTGCTACCAATCTTTGCTGTCATTGTGGGGGGGTTGCTGGCGTTGCAGCGACAGTATCGGCAGATGAGTTTGGTCGCCGCGTCGCTGGTGACCGCAACGGTGGTGCTCTTTCCCTTGAAAGCGTGGGTGGGTCGTCCGCGGCCGCAGTTTGAGGACCCGACTTTGGACCTGAGCAGCGGAAGCTTCCCCAGCGGCCACGCCATGTTGGCCACGGTCGTTTACCTGCTGTTGGGATGGCTGCTGACCCAGCGAAGCCCTGGAGTTGTTCGCTGGTACGTGCTGGGGTGGCTAATCGTGGTGGTGGCTCTGATTGGTCTCAGCCGCATCCTTCTGGGCGTGCATTACCTCACCGATGTGCTCGGTGGCTGGGCCCTAGGGGGAGTTTGGGTGGCCGCCTTCTGGCTCCTCTGGCGACGTGTGTGTCAGCCAAGACAATAGATCAACTGCAAGACAAGCCACCGCTGCAAGACAAGCCACCACTGCAAGACAAGCCACCGCTGCAAGGTGAGGCACCGCCGGGGCCAGGCAGAGGGCGAGGGATCGGGGTCTTAAAGACCCGCCACTTGCTGCCGGTTCGGGAGAGGATCTGAACGTTTCGCTTGGCCAAACTCAAACTGGACTGCCTGAGAAGCTGATCGACGCCCGTGGACGCTACGATTCCGATTTATGTTGAGATCTCCAAGGGCTACGGGGGAGCCGACCGCTATCGGTGCGAACCGTTGTTCTTTGACTGCGAGGCTGGCCAGGACGAACAGCTGTCGCTGGCTCTTGGGCAACTTTCGAAGCATCTTCGGCGGATCTTGGATCGTCTCAGTCGAGAGCCACGCCATGAGCCGCTGATGCACTGTACCTTCAATCCTGAGTTGAGCGAGCATCGTTTGCGGTTGTTGATCGACTTGAAGAGCAAGCCCCAACGAGCGAAATTCTATTGTGTGAGCTTTCAGGGATTGGGCCGGACGTTGGCCTTTTGTCCCCGCATGCCCGAGCTTTGGTTTGAAGTCGAGGACCCCGCCAAAATCGAATCACGGGCTGCCGAGGTTTACACGGACCATTTTCGCAAATTGGAACGCGAGGGGGAGTCTGCCGGCGGTATCATTGACTACATTTCGCAAGGTGCCAATGCGTGGATCACCACCATCGATTTGCCGCTACCGACCAAACAGCCGTCGATGAAAGAGCAAGGATCGATGGCCTCGCTCTTTGGCGGCGGGCCGATGGATGGGGACACCGAGCTGCTGCGGGTTGGTCGCTGTTTAGATTGGCTTTATCCCGATGCCCTGCAGCGAGCGATCCTCCGTGATCGTGAGGCCGATGAGCTCGACCAGCTCTTAGCCGAGCCTGGGAACCGACCAGTCCTGGTGGTCGGGAAACGCAAAGTCGGCAAGACTGCTCTTTTGCATGAGGTTGTCTTCCGCCGAGTTCGACGCCGCGGAAATCCTCACAGCAACCGCCAGAACATCTGGCTGCTCTCACCTCAGCGGCTGATCTCGGGGATGAGCTTTGTCGGTCAGTGGGAAGATCGTTTGCTGGCGATCTTAAAAACCGCTGCCAAACGAGGACACACCCTGTATTTCGACGACATCATCGGCCTTTATCGCGCTGGTCAATCAAGTAGCTCCAATCTGTCGGTTGCCGATGTCATCCGCACTTATGTGCAAAAGCGGCAAGTCCGCATGTTAGGGGAACTCAGTCCAGAACAGTTCAACGCGTTTGCAGAACGTGATCGCGGCTTTGCCGATGAGTTCCAGGTTGTCCGCCTCAAAGAAACCAATGAGCAACAAACGCTGCGGATTGCCGTCGCCGTCCAGCGGGAGCTGGAAGGCCAAACTCAATCGAACTTTAGTCTCGATTGCCTTCCTGTTGTTCTGGAGATTCAGCGACGCTACGCGGGTGATACCGCCGCGCCGGGCAATGTCGTCGCCTTTTTACGACGGTTGGCCAACAAGTACAAACGCAACCACCTGCCCCCTCAAATCGCCTATCAGGAGTTTCACGCTCAGACAGGGCTGTCGCTTCAACTGTTGGACGATAACCGGAAACTGACTCGCACTGAGATTCTGCAGGCCCTGCGGCAGCGAATCGTCGGTCAGGATGCTGCCCTGCAGGCGGCTGCCGACGTTGTCTCGATTGCCAAGTCGCGGCTGAACGATCCCCAACGTCCGCTGGCCTCGCTCCTGTTTCTCGGTCCAACTGGGGTGGGCAAGACACAGTGCGCCAAGGCGCTTGCCGAGTATCTGTTTGGCCGGCCAGAACGAGTGCTGCGTTTTGATATGAACGAGTTTGTCTCCGCCGCAGCGGTCCGTCGGTTGGTGGGGACCTTCAGTGAGCCAGAAGGGCTGCTGACAGGCGCGGTTCGCCGAGAGCCTTTTTCAGTTGTGCTCTTTGATGAAATTGAAAAGGCCGATCCTGATGTGTTCGATTTGTTGTTGCAGGTCACCGGGGAGGCTCGGCTAACGGACGCCTTGGGAAGGACGACCGATTTCAGCAATACCATACTGATTTTAACCAGCAACCTTGGAAGCCGGGAGGCGTCGAAGTCGCTGGGCTTTGGGTCCTCGGATGACAATCGCGCTCGCACATACGTTCGTGCTGCCGAGGGCTTTTTCCGACCGGAGTTCTTCAACCGCCTGGATCGAGTGGTGCCCTTTGACCGGCTCAGCCATGAGGCGGTCTCTCGGGTCGCTGATCATCTGATGCAAGATGTCTTCAGTCGCGAAGGGCTTGTCCGCAGGCGTTGTGTCTTGGAAGTCGATCCAGGTGCTTTGCAAAAAGTTGTCGCCGAGGGGTACCACCCCGAGATGGGCGCTCGAGCGATGAAGCGGGCTGTGGAGCGATGCTTAACTCGCCCTGTGGCGGCCCGTTTGGCCGAACGGCCGCCGGGGTTGCCGGCAGTGGTGAGCTTGTATGCCTCAGCAGAGGGAATCGCCGTTGGTCTTCAGGAGTTGACTAACGCTCCTCGGCTTTCCCAAACAGCCCTGGAAAGCGGGGGAGATTCCGCGGCTCGAGAACGCCAACGCCAGCAACTCAAGGCGCTTGTTCATGAGGTGCGGCGTATCGAGCAGGACGCCGAGTCTCGCAAGCCGGCTGGTGAATTGACCGCAGATACGATTTCGCCAGAGCATGAATATTATTTCCAAGTCAAAGAGCAAGCCTATCGAGCTCACGAGGCCGCCGGTGTCCTTCTGGAGGCTCTTGCCGGTGGATCCGATGAACCCGGGCTTCCAGCGATTCGCACGGCAACTCCTCACCGGCGAACTCGAGTCGGGAAGCTCAGAGACGACGACGAGCCGGCGCGACAGCTCATTCAATCAGCCGACCGAATGCAGGAATTCATCCACGAGTTGGCCAGCGGATCGGTGACTGACAACGAAACCTCTGAGCAGCTGTTAGCAGTCCGCCGGGAGTTGGCCTTGCTGCAAGCGCTGACCGCCGCCCAAGACAAACCCCAGCGATCAGCGTTGTTGTTTCGCGCTTTGCAGCCTCCAAACTCTGGAGAAGAGCCGCTGATGGTGTCCCTCTTGCAGAAACACCGTGAGGTTTTCGAGGAGTTCGGGATCGACTGTGAACGTGAGCTCCGAGCAAGCGGTCCCGGTTCGCCACCCTTGGGGCTGTTGGGGATCGCTGGTCCGCTGAGTTGGCCGCTGGGCGAAGTCTGCTGTGGGACACATGTAGACTGCTTGGCTGACGATCGGCTTGTGCCCATCCAGATCATCTTACTCCCCCGGATCGACGGGGAGTCCTTGCGGGATGTCGCCGCGCGATTTGAACGCCAACGCGCAGAGTGGATCAACGACTTGGCTGCTGGAAAGTCTTTTCTGCCAGACGATCCCTTTCCACTGGGCCCGGTGTTGCGAATAACTGCCACCACCCCCGGCCGGGAGGCCACTGTGGATTGGCGCACCGGATTGACCCTTGCGAGCACCATGTCCGCTGCCGATCTGCGTGCCCTCATCCTCGCCGCTTTGCCAGCAAGCTGGGGCGAAGGGTAAACTCTTGGTCAGGGAAATCACAGAGAATTGTTGCTGAGTAGTATCATGACCTCAGCTCATCCCTGCCTCAGAAGACCTGTCGTTCGGACTCGCCCTACTGCTTTTGGGGAAAATTCTTGCTCGTCCCAAACGCTGGATAGGCACACCAACTGCTGATTCTGCAGCCGTTCCACCAACCGGACGAGCCAAGATTTTCCCCAACCTCAGTAGTAGATTGTTGGATGGCATGACGCATTTCCTGCACGAGGAGCCTGCTCGCCCATCCAACAAATCTTCCTTGATGGACCACGAGGGCGGTTGGCACAAGACCGACCACCTCAACATCCTTCCTTCAACACCCCCAACACTCCCCAGCTGTTGCAGATCTGCGACTGGCATGTTTCGGCAGTGAGGCGGTCTGAAACAGCACCGTTAGGCAGCGTGGCGTCGTGCAGGGGTCTCCGCCTCGGGTTGCTGCTGCAGCGGGAGAGTTCCCGACTGCTGTGAGGAAAGGGTCTTCAAGTCGATTGCTTCCAACAACTCCCCGTCGGGGGCATACACACTCATCAAGTTGACTTTTGGAAGCCACACGGCCAACCACCCGTCGACACGAAAGGATCGGCCCAGATAACGCCCTTCGCGCAAGAGGAGCGTCTCTTGAATGTGGCCAAGTTGATCTTGGGCAAGCCCGTGATGAGTCAAGGTTTCGGCCACAAGCTGGCGAACCTGTCCGGGTTCGACCATTGAACTGGCCCCTTGAGGCTGATCCGCAACCATGGCAGCCTCCGATTCGAGCAGAGAACGAGCAACCTGCAAGAGATCAACGCTGGCAGCTCTTACAGGCTCTGATCTGATTCGTTGGAGTTGAGTGCTTGCTTGCTGCCAGCAGAAGCAGCACGACTGGCCAAGCAGCGAAGTTCTTGGTGGAGTCGGCCTGTATCGGCGACAACCCGGGCAGCTGGAGGCGCCGTGTCAAACCCTTCAGGTCCAACGGCGGTTCGGCTTCCGGCCGAGAGGGGTTCTGCAGTCGCGGCAGACGTTGGGTCATTCAGCTCTGCTGCTTCGCTCATGGCCGATCCAGAAACATGTCGTGCTCGGTTAGTCTGATCTCTTATCGGTTTCCGCAGGCCTGGGTCTTCGAGGAATCCAAGGCTGGCCCGATCAGAGCCAGCCACGACCCTTGGCGAAAATTCTTGCTCGTCCAAAATCCCGGAAAAACAGGAGTCACCACTGATCTCGCAGCCTTTCCAGCAAACCGGACGAGCCAAGATTGGCCCCAACGTCAGTTGGTTTGGAGTGTCGGCACAGGCGAGGCAATGGTGATGCCATTGGTGAAGGGGTCTTGCAGGTACATCTCCCGGGTGCCCCAAGGTTGGGTCTCCGGCTCCCGCTGGATGTGGAGACCTGCGGCCATGAGCCGGGCGTACCACTGATCGACGTTATCAACGGCGATGCTGATGGCACCACCGAGCTTGCAATCGTCGGGGTGTTCGGAAAGCCAGAGCCTCAGTGGGCCGCGGGAGAGGCCCAAAAACACCGGACCGTCCGATTGGTGAGGCCACTGAAAATCAATCGAGAAGCCCAGTGCCTCGACATAAAACTCCTTGGCCAGGTCGTAGTCGGTCATCCGCAGGATGGGGGCAATCGACTCCATCGTCTGTGCTCCTCCAAGGGAAAGAAGTGTGGTCGACCCACCGGAGCTGCGCCGCCCGGCAGTCGAATCAAACGGCAGAACGGAGCCGGAAGATGACACGCAACCCAAAAACATCAGCCTAGGAGCATCAGGCAAAGTGGTCGCTCTCGGCGATCTCGGCTGGCTCGTCAAACGGCGGGCTATTGCCTGAGAGCTTGGAGTGCCTGGGAGCTTGGCGTGTCTAGGAGTCTAAGAAGTCTAGGAGTCTAAGAAGTCTAGGAGTCTAAGAAGTCTAGGAGTCTGAGGGGGGCTTGGATTGCCCAGTTGAGGATGCCGACGTTACGATGTGCGGCTCCATCGAAGAGTCTTGATCACCTTGGATTTTACGGGGCCTGCCATGTTGCTCTCGTCTAGCCCGATTCGCTATGGAATTGCTGGCCTGGCGATCCGGGAGCACGAGTTCGCCGTGCCGCTTGATCATGCCCAGCCGGATGGTGAAACCATCCGGGTCTTTGCCCGAGAGGTGGTCGACCGCCAAGTGGAGGCGGAGAATCTCCCCTGGCTGGTATTTTTTCAGGGGGGACCTGGTTTTGCGGCCCCGCGTCCGTCGCCAAGAATTGGCTGGATGAATCGAGTCCTGGAAGAATACCGGCTCTTGTTACTCGATCAACGAGGGACCGGCCGCAGCACGCCTATTGGATCGCATACTCTTGAGCAATTTCCCACGCCCTACCAGCAGGCGGAGTACTTGAGGCACTTCCGAGCCGACTCGATCATTCGAGACGCAGAGTTGATCCGCTGTCAGCTGCTGGGGCCTGAGCGAAAGTGGACTGGATTGGGGCAGAGTTTCGGAGGTTGGTGCTTAACAACGTATCTCTCGCTTGCCCCGGAAGGACTTGAGGCAGCATTATTCACCGGCGGAATCCCCCCGATCCATCAAACAGCCGAGGAAGTCTATCGAGCCACGTATCAAATCGTTGAGAAGAAGAATCATCGGTATTACGAGCGGTTTCCGGAAGACGAGCCGTTGATTCGGGAGATCGTCGACCAATTGCTGAGCCGAAACGTACTTCTTCCAGGTGGTGATCGGCTGACGGCACGACGATTTCAGCAGTTGGGTTTGTTGCTTTATCGAAGCACCGGGTCTGAGGCGTTGCACGAGTTGTTTGAGGGGGCCTTTGTGCAGACGCAGTCGGGACGTCGCTTTGGGGATGCCTTTCTCTATGCGGTCGAAGCGGCCACCCCGCTGCCGGCACATCCCTTGTTCTCAGTGCTTCATGAGGCGATCTACGCGGCAGGCCCACCAACACGATGGGCCGCTGAACGGGTCGGCAGAGAGTTCCCGCAGTTCGATGCTTCTGGTCCCGGACGGGTCCTTTTGACCGGAGAGATGATCAACCCTTGGATGTTCGAGGATTATCGGGGGCTGCGGCCCTTCAGCGAAGTTGCTCATCTCTTGGCCGAAGATGATCGCTGGAGCCCGTTGTATGACCTGGAACGACTTCGCCATAACCGAGTGCCCTGCGCAGCGATCGTCTACTACGAAGACATGTGCGTCGTACGGGAGTTTTCCGAACAGGCTGCGCAGGGAATTGGAAACATGAAGATCTGGGTGACCAATGAATACGAGCACGACGGCCTAAGGGCCGATGGAGAACGCATTGTGGATCGGTTGCTCGAGATGGTCCAAGGGGGGATCTGGTTCTCGTTCTAACGGACGGCAGACGACTTCGCGCTAAACCGACTCATTCGCTCCCTTGGTGGTCTGCTTGCCCCGCTGCGTCCTTGATGCGACCTATTGGACTTTTTTCGAATTGGCTTTTCGGGCTGAGACCTTCTTTGTTGACTTCTTGCTCGCAGCCGTCTTTGAGGGTGCTTTCTTCTTGCCGACGGTTGTCCCTGTCCGACCGCCTTTGGTGGGGGCTGTCTTCTTGGCAGCTGTCTTCTTGTCGGAGGTTGTCTTGTCAGCTGCCGTGCCTGCCGGTGGGTTCTTGGCGGCTTTGTTGTTGGTGGGACCTTTCGCGGCGGCGGACTTTTTGCTGGATGCTTTCTTGCTGGATGCTTTCTTGCTGGAGCTGTTCTTGGGCGAGGTCTTTGTTGGTGATGTGAGTCGGCCGTTGGTGTCGGGACTTCCCAGGCTTGCCTTCTTCCTGCCAGCTTTGTGAGCCAACGATTGAGCTGAAGGTTTTTTGGTAGCTTGCTTCTTGGTCCCTTGGTTCTTCGCTGGTGTCTTCTTGGCCGAGGCTTTTTGTGCAGCCGTTTCTCCCTGCCGGGCGGTCGTTCTGGAGGAATTGTCGCTTGCGGACCGGGCAGATTTGGTGCTGACCGTTCTCTTAGAAAGGGCTTTGTGACCGGCAGCTTGTTGAGTGCTAGCCTTTTTCGTTACAGCTTTTTGGCTCACACTTTTCTTGCTGGTAGCTTTTTTGCTGGTAGCTTTCTTGTTGGGAGCGATCTTGCTGGTGGGACGCTTGGCAGCTTGGGTTTTTTTGGTTGTTGGGGAGTCCGAGCTTTTTGGGGCTGGGTTTTTCTTTGCTGAGCTTGGCTGAGTGGAGCGTTTCTTGGGAGAACTGGCCTTTTTGGGGCTTGTCTTTTTTGTTGGGGGACCAGCCTGATCACCAACCAAACGTCGGATTTCACCGGCGGCACGATAAAAGTCGCCTCCGCGGCTCTCCACCAGCCGCTCGACGACGAAACGAGCGTTCTCTTGGCGGATGTTCTTGGGGAACTGGACGTTCCAATCGGAGTGATAGCCCTGGGAGATCGCACGAACGCGGAGGCGGCTGCCTTCGGCAAAGCACTGGACGACGATGCCGTCGGAGACCTCCGACGTTGTTTCAACCTCATCTTCAATGCGAGCTGTTTCGAGGGCTGCCGGTCGGCCGATCCTCTGGGTTGCCGGGAGAGATCCCGCCTGGGCGGCGGCGATGGCTGCCTCACTGACATCCACTGAGGCCAGGCAGCCTTCATCGGTGACCAGAAACAGCTTCTCCTGGTGAAACTGCATGGAGTAGGCAGCACCGCATCCGGTTTGCAGTTTCCAGAGGCGGTTTCCCTGGTGATCAAAGCAGTAGACGCAGTCTTGGTGGTCGGCAGCAAAGACATAGCGGCCCCCTGGCGAAGCCGCACAGGAGAAAACCGAGCCGTCACAACGAAGGTTGTGGACGACTTGGCCGTCCTGCTTGTTGACGATTTGCACCAAGCGGCCTGCGGTGGCTGCATAGACTTGCTGTTCTTCTTGCCAGCCAAAAAGCACGCTACCGTCAGTCCCAGCGTGCCATCGCCGCTTCCCGTGCCGGTCGTAAGCGGTGACCCCGTAAGTGTGACCATGGTAAGTCGACTCACCGTCGAAGCGGACCATCCAGCCTTGCGACCCGCCGCTTTTGACTTTCCAGAGTTGTTCCCCTTCGTGGTTGATGAACGTTAAGCCACCCCGCTGATCCGAGACACACAAGTTGCCATCGCGAATGTCCATCCACAGGATGTCCGCACCAGTCTTGGAGATCTCGTAGGCAACAAACGGCGCCCTTCGGCTGAGATCGTAAACGTTCCCGTCGTCACATCCGGCATACAGCCACTGGGCATCACAGATGAGACACCTGACGCCCTCAGGAAGTTGGTAATGACGCCACACGGTGCCATCATGCTCCAACGCAAAAACCTCGCCATCCTGGTTTCCCAGCCAGCAGTGATCCTCGTCGATGAAGATCCCAAAAGCTTCGTCGTCCGTGTCGAACCGCCAGAGTACAGGTGCGTCAGTCATGAGGTCGTTCCTCGAAAAACGGGACCTTGCTCGGCACCCCTCGAAGAGGCAATCTTGGGCCAGACAAAAGCTGAGCGTTCGTCGTTGGGATGTTCCCCGATCGATCTCAGAGGTCGCCTGGGCAAATGAGTGAAACGCCTCCAGACGACCTGATGCGACAACCTTGGGACTCAAATGACTGACAGTGTGGAAACCTTCGCTCGGGAAAATGACATCTCAGGCTCCTCAAGTCCGGGCGATCAGCGTCAAAGTCCATCAGGCCAGAGTCCATCAGGCCAGAGTCCATCAGGCCAGAAGCCATCAGCACAAGAAGCGGGGACTTGGAGGAAAAGTTCCCACAATCAGTCGGAGGCTTTTATGATACTCGCTTGAGGAGGCGGATCGATGCCCAAATGCACCCGAAAGCTGCAATTCCTTTCAGGGCGATTCTGCCGAATCGATCCGCACAGCAAATGATTCAGTCGGGCGATCCGCTGCTGGGCTCAGCCCAACGGTGCCTTGGGGAGTTGGCATGGCGGGAAACGGTGCCCGAGTGTCAAGAAACTCCAGCGAAGGCCTTCAGATCTTTCTCCAGGGCATCCAATCGTTGATTGAGTTGGTCCTTGGCGTCTTCCAGGTTGGCTAACTGTTCGGCAGGCTCAAAAGCGAAGGTGTAGAACTTGATTTTGGGCTCGGTGCCGCTGGGCCGCACAGCCACAGAGTTGCCTTCTTCTGCCAAGTCGAAAATCACCAAGTCGCCCTTGGGCCCAGCCAACGGTTCTGGCGTCCGCCCGACAACGGTGAGAGTTTGAGATTGGTAGTCGCGAACTTTGGCGACTTGCATCCCCCCGAGTGCTAGGGGCGGCTTTGTCCGACAGGAGGCCATCACCTCCTGCATCCGAGACATGCCCTCACTGCCAGGCATGGTGACACTGACAGTCCGTTCGGCATGGCAGCCGTATTGCCAAAACAGGGCGTCGAGTTGCTCACCGAGCGTTTTCTTTTCTGCTTGACAGCGAGCGGCCAGAGCCGTCAGCAATAAAGCGGCCACACTGCCGTCTTTGTCACGGGCGTAATCGCCGACCAGGTAGCCATGGGATTCCTCGGTGCCCAAGAGGAACTCTTCGGTTCCAAGATCGTCCATGACCCCGCCGATGTACTTAAAGCCCACCAACAAATCACCCACAGTCTTGACTTGGTAGCTATCGGCGATGCGTCGGATGAGTTCGGTGGTCACCAGTGTCTTGACGACATAGTGATCGCGCGAGAGCGTCCCGGCCTGCTTGCGAGCGGCCAGGATGTACTCGGTGAGCAATGCACCGATCTGATTGCCGGTGAGCACCTGCCAAGGGCCGCTGGTGTCCTGAGTCTGAGGGGCAGCACAACCGAGCCGATCGCAGTCCGGGTCGGTCGCCAAAATCAAATCGTAACCATGTGCCTGTGCGTATTTGATCGGCTCCAGGAACACCGCTGCGTTTTCCGGGTTGGCAACGTGGCCTGGCACATTCGGAAAATCCCCACTGGGTTCGGCATGAGGGCCGTATTGGTCGACAGTCTCGAACCCTGCTTTGGCCAACACAGGCAGCACAGCTGTCGAGCCAACGCCATGCAGCGGGCTGTACAAGACTTTCACCTTTCGAGGTCCAGGCAAGACCTGGGCCGCGACCGCATCCAGAAAAGCCGCATCGACCTCCTCTTGGCAATAAACAACCTTGCCCGCCTCAAGTGCCTCCTGAAACGGCATTCGCTGGATCTCGTCGACTTGCTTGACTTTCTCAATGACCCCTCGGTCATGCGGATGCAACAACTGCCCGCCGGTGGACCAGTAAACCTTCACCGCATTGTCACTGGGCGGATTATGGCTGGCGGTAATCATGATCCCGCAGCTGCACCCCTGGCGTCGGACCGCAAAGGAGAGTTCCGGCGTGCTCCGGTGCCCATCGAGAAACCAAACAACAAACCCATTGGCCGCCATGATGCCAGCGCACAGTTCGGCAAACTCGCGGCTTCGGTGACGCGTGTCGTAGGCAATCGCACAGCTTAGCTCGGTTTGCTCGGGCCCAGTCTTGGCCGCAACTTCCTTGACGTAATCGGCCAATCCCTGGGCGCTCTCGCCGATGGTGCGATCGTTGATCGCGTTGCTGCCGATGGGATACATTTTTCCGCGTCGCCCGCCGGTGCCAAAAGGGATTTCGGTCCAAAAGACGTCGTCCAGCTCTTGCCACTTTCCATTCTGGATCAGCGAGGTCACCTGGGGAACATATTCGGCATACCGTGGTTCCGTCAGCCAGGCGGTGAGGTTGGTGACCGCTCCTTCGGACAGTTTTCCGGCTGCGGCTGCCTCTTGGACAAACTTCAACTCGTCGGCGATCGGTTGGGCTGGTTGAGAACCGCTTGGCTCGGACATGGCTGGACACCGCAGTCGCTTCGATGGAGTGAGTCAACTATTCGTCGGCGATTGTAGAAAATGCACCAGCTGCCAGCTAGCTGCTGGAGCTCTTCTGGTCGTCTGGAGGGAGTCTCTGGTAGGGTAGCTGCTGTTTGTCGAACCCGTTCTTCAGGCCTTGGAGGGGGAATTGCCCCTCAGCCCTGCCATCTACCTGCGTCTCAAAACGAATCCTTCGGCCCCACCACTGCTCAGTTTCTACGGTTCCAACCCCCCCAATCCAGCCGCTTGCTATGGAAGAGCCGATTATCAGCGTCTCAGGACTTCGTGGCATCATCGGTCGGACGCTGACCCCTGAAGTTGCCCTCCGTTTCACCGCTGCCTTGGCTGCCCAACTTGGCCCTGGCTCGGTCCTCATCGCTCGCGACGGACGAACCACCGGGCCGATGCTGGCGCAGGCAGTCGCCGCGGGCCTGCGAGCCTGCGGCCGAGCAGTCATCGATGTCGGCGTCGCCAGTACGCCAACGGTCGGGGTGGCCGTCCGTGCTCGTCAGGCTGCCGGGGGCGTGCAGATCTCTGCCAGCCATAATCCGTCAGAATGGAACGGACTCAAATTGTTTGGGTCTGACGGACGGGTGCTGACTGCCGAAAAGGGGGAAAGGGTGTTGCAGCGATATCGGGCGGGGCAACCAGAGTATGCGGCTTTTGACAAGGTCGGAGACTTTTCCCTTTGGTCTGAGGCTTATCAGCCGCACTTGAAATTAATCACCGAGTCGGTCGAGGTTGAGACGATCGTTGCCAAGCGGTTTGCGGTGTTGCTTGATGCCAATCACGGCAGCGGAGGCCAGCTGGGCCGAGCGTTGTTGGAACGGTTGGGCTGTCGGGTCACGATTCTCGGCGAGACTGCTGATGGGCAATTCTCACATCCTCCTGAGCCCACCGCGGAAAATCTGGCTACGGTGCTCTCGGCTGTGCGAGAGTGCGGCGCGGCAGTGGGCTTTTGCCAGGATCCCGATGCCGACCGGCTGGCGTTGATCGACGAGACGGGCCGTTACATTGGCGAGGAGTGTACGTTGGCCCTTTGTATCGATCACGTTCTGCGGCAGCGGCCCGGGCCTGTGGTCACCAACTGCTCAACGAGCCGCATGACCGAGGATTTGGCGGCCAAGTACAACGTTCCCTTCGCCCGAAGCAAAGTGGGCGAGGCGAATGTCGTCGACCAAATGGTTTCGCTTCAGGCTGTTTTGGGAGGCGAGGGCAACGGTGGGGTCATCGACCCCAGAATTGGCTATGTTCGGGATAGTTTCATCGGTATGGCGTTGATTTTGGAGTATCTGGCGGCCACCGGCGAGCCCCTGAGCGTCCTTGCCGATCGCTTGCCCCAATATGCTATCGCCAAACACAAAGTCCCCCTGGCTAGAAGTGAGCTAACACAAGCGTTGGATCGTCTGGCTGAGCACTTCGGCCAGGCAACTGTCGATCGAACCGATGGCCTGCGTTTGGATTGGCCAGCACAAGAAACTGGTGGCAGTCGCTGGTTGCTTGTCCGCCCGAGCAACACCGAGCCGATCGTCCGAGTCTTTGCCGAAGCCAAAACCCGCCCCCAAGCCGAAGAACTCTGTCGGCAGGCTGCCGAGGTCCTCGTCTCATGATCAAGCACCGGCCCATGATCAAGCACCGGCCCATGATCAGAGGCCGATCGAAGCCTGTTGACATCAAGATTCCCAGGGCATGGCGAGGTCGTCGTCAGTGGGCTTTCGACTCTGTGATCCTTGCTGAGTCCTTGAACACGTTGCTGGCTTGGCCGCACAAGAGCGACGGTCGAAGACGGAAACCAAGGATGGTAAGTTAAATAGAGAGAAAACTCTCTCCTCTCTTCTTCCACGTCTCTGGTTCCCCGCGACCGGCTTTGCCGACGGAGCCCAGCCATGACAACAGAACCCACCACCGACCCTGTCTATGAAGCTTCCTCCTCGCCAGCTCTGCCAACGTTGCACCCTGGCCCCGAAAGGTCTCCACCAGCCGAAGCTGCGTCAAGGGAAGCTACGCTCACCAAGGCAACCCTCAACGGTGAACCGCTCACCGACAAACCGCGCACCGAGGCAACCCTCACCGACAAACCGCTCACCGAAGAACCGCTCACCGAAGAACCGCTCAACGAAGAACCGCTCACCGACGAAACGCCAAGCGACAACGGCTCAAGCACCGGTCCGCAGGTCTCACCTGCGGGAATGCAAGTCTTGCGGCTGTTGGTCGGCCAGCCGCCGCGGACGATGGCCGAGCTGATTCAAGCTCGGGGGGTCACGCGGACGGCCATTACTGAGCAGCTGACAGCGCTGCAGGAGGCCGGCTTGATCACTCGTCAGGTCGAACGGGGAGGAAGGGGACGCCCGAAGCATCGTTATTCGGCCACCGAGGCAGCGCTTCAGTTGTTTCCCAACCAAAGCGGGCGATTGGTTCCAGCCTTGCTCTCAGCGGTTCGTGAGATCTGCGGACCTGAGGTGACCGCTGAGATTCTCCAACTGGTCAGCGACCGGATGGCTGGATTCTATCGCAGCCGAGTGACAGCCGAACAGCTCGGCCCGCGGCTGGAACAGCTGGCTGCAGCGTTGCGTGAAGATGGTGTGCTGGTGGAAGTCTTCCAAGAACAGGGACAATGGACGCTCCGGGAAAAGACCTGTCCCTTTGTCACGATGGTGGGACCGGATCGAGAAGCCTGCCAAGTCGAGCAAGCGATGCTCACAACGTTACTGGGCCTGCCAGTAGCCATTGGCCAGTGCCGTCTGGATGGTTGCAACGGATGTACTTGGCACCTGCCGAGCCAGCCTTCAGCTTGCCAAACCCCGATCGAGAGTGAGGCTCCAGCGACAGACGTTCCCCAGAGCCAAGAGGCCAGCTCAGCCGAGTCGCCTCCTGCAGAGGCCTAGTAGATTGTCAAGGAGAAATTGTCGGATGGCATGACGCATTTCCCACATCAAGCGACTGCTATCCCATCCGACAAATCTCCCTTGACGGACCACGAGTGCGATGGGTGGGGATTTGGTAACGCGACGGCGTTCAGTCCAGAGTTGACAGGGCGAGCGTCGGGAGGGGTTGGCCTCTGCCGGAGCGACCCTTGGACTCACGCCCGCAGTTCTTCTTCGGCCAGGGGCACTGGCAACCCACACTGAGAACACTCGCCAGCGTAGGGGGGGCGAAACGGCTGCCCGCATTCCAAGCACCGAGTTGTTGTTCCCTCCAGAATGTGTCGACGGAGAAACCTCCGCAACTCAAACTCGTTGTACAGAAGACAGACGGCGATATTGAGAAGTGAGTACAGCCCGATGAGGCCCCAGAAGAGCAGCCACCGCCAACTTTCTCCGTCCTCGAGAAAACCTGGCTTGAGAAGAAATTCCGCCAGCCAGAGTAGCAAGACGTAGAAAGCGCTCACGCTTCCCACTGCACAGAGAAGGTAGTGCACTGAGGATCGAACCCGTTGTTGACGGACCCACAGACGCTGGAGTCGGTGATTGCGGACCAGCCATCCCCACGGCCGATAGGGTCGGGCCAGCAAACGGTGTCCCAACTCCGCCGCAGGAGCAGCATAGGGATTGGTTGGCTCGGTGTGACTCAGCTGTTGGCGGCTCATCGGTTGGTCTTTCAGGCACCTGTGAGGTTCACCAACGGCCGAAGACCACATGGAAGCTTTGCTCTTGCTTCAACGAGGGCCCCCCAAGCTCGAGGTGAGGCGGTCGCTCGACCACGGCCACATATTCCCCTGCCTCTAAGCCGTGATGAGGGCTCTCCGCGGCCAAAGCCCGTTCGATTCCTTGCTCCAAGAGGCTTGTTTGTGGATTGACCGCCGGGGGTTCATGGCGTTGAAGAAGCCGCACATAGGGCAATGAAGGTTGTTGGCTGCTGACCGGTCGTCTTGCCCCGCTGGAGTCACTCTGGTCCTGCCAGAGGCGGGATTGATTGCAGAGCGTTTGCCACTGGGAACTCCATTCTCTCCATTGGGCAGAGTCGGACGCTGCGGTTGCCTGCTGCTGTCGGCCGTTGCGAAGTGAGTGCAGAAAGTGAAGCTTTCCAAGTCGGTCTCGGAGGACCAACTGCCGAATGGTCGAGCCCAGCCGATTGGTGACATGCATGGAAAGACTCCCTCGGGCAGTTGATTCTTCGGTCACCTCGAGCCGCGCTTGGGTTGGCTGACTCGTGTAGGTGACCAACTGCATCGGGCGACGAGCCGCCAGCCAGCCTTGGGTGAATCTCTGCTGGGGTGAAGACGCGGAAGTGGTTTCGAGTCGGACGTCGCGGATCGGCTCCTGGGAGGAACGCTCGGCTAGGGACAAATGGTCCAGGGGCAGGACGGCCGTCTGGTTTGAGAAGGAAAGCCCCTTCAGTGGCCGAAGCCCGGCATAATACGACAACCGTGTCCACTGGGCTGCTTCACCTTGTTGCTGATCTAGGTAGGTGACACTCCGAGCTCGAACTCGGGTGCCCAATCCGTCCCCCATCAAGCCGTGGGCAAACAGTCCCACCGTGACTGCTAGGGAGCCCAAAGGCACTGTGAGGATCATCAGATGCACACGGCCGAGCCGATGCAGCCACAAGTAGTTC
The DNA here is from genome assembly GCA_964648025.1 of uncultured Pirellulales bacterium. Classification (GTDB taxonomy): domain Bacteria; phylum Planctomycetota; class Planctomycetia; order Pirellulales; family Pb10988; genus CAZYKP01. The sequence continues at coordinate 123,676 of CAZYKP010000007.1, forward strand.
ACCGGACCAATGAGGATCACGAAGAGGCTGATGAGCACACGAAAGCTTGTCACCGGGGCTTGGCCGGCCCCAGGCAATAAGAAGGAAACAAAGTGTGGATTTCCCTGTTGCAGCGAGAAGCCATGACGGTCGACCCACCTGGTCCGGTTCTTCAACGCGGTGTTGTCGATCCAGTACCAGTCGTGCAAGGTTGTGCTCTCCAACACCGCGACGGTATTTGGCTCGCTGATGGCGACGACTCGGCCCATTTGCAGGGGTCGCCAGAGAAAATGCAACCGACAATTGGGAGGATGATAACCCTGCCATGGCGACATGTTCACACCAGCGGGAGAACCCGCCCCCCCACCTGCCGATGCCCGGCCAAGTCCAGAAGCTTGATCGCCGGTGTCCTGATCGCCGGTGTCCTGATCGCCGGTGTCCTGATCGCTGATCGATCCGTTCTTGCGAGCCTGACGCCCTGATGATGACCCCTGGCGTCGTTGAAGCTCGTATCGGCCCCATTGCTGAAGAAAGCTCGACCAATCCCGAAAGTCCCTTGGAGTGTTTCCGGTCCGTGGGGGCACGACCTCTCCGTGCTGATAGCCTTGAAAGAGGATCTCGATGTCAGGTCTGGTCCAACCAAAAGCCTCAGCAACCACCTGTGTCATCGGTGGAGGTGTGGGGAAGTTGAGCAAGGCATGGACAGTTGGCATCCTTCCCCAGGGATCTGTCTGGGGGTGCGTTGCGGTGGCATCCTGCTTGAGGCCGAAGATCAACAGATTTCCTCCTGCCGCAGTCCACTGGCGTATTGCTCGCCATTTCTGGGGATGCCTTTGCCGCAGCAGGAGAGCGTCGTCGACGTTCAGCACGACCACGTCGACACACGTGTAGTCTCGCCAATGGTCTGGCAACTCGTTCCGAGACAGCTCGAAAATCTCGTGGTTGATGGCTGCCTGAAAAGCCAACGGACCGCCGAGATTCTGCTCGAGGTCTTTTTGGGTCATCGCGTGCCGGTTTGCGCCAATTTTAACCCCAGTGAATTTCAAGAGCGATTCGCTTGCGGAGAGCGACTGGCCTCTGTGGTCGACGTAGAGGATTCTGGGAATCCACTCAGGCCATTCGATTTGGTCGGACCAAATTCTGTTCCTACTGTTCAGGGCTGGCAGTTGCTCACCATCTTCGTAAACCCGGAAGGTGAAGCTCACGCAGGGAGCGAACTGGGGTACCGACATGGTCACCTCGACGGGGTTGTTGCCGCGAGGGACGGTGACAGACTGTCGATAGCGTAGCGGCGGATTCGGCGGTGACTGAACCTCAATTTCCAAATCCAAGCAACGGTCTGTGACCAATGCCCGGGTCGGGGCCAGCCGAACCTGTAAGGGGCGATAGCCTCCGTTCTCGAACCAGGAATAATCCAGCCTCATCCGCAAGCCGTGGCCGACCTGCACCACGACAGGACCTTCTGAGATCGCCCAGGCTGGGTTGGAGCCAAGCATCAAGCTCAGTAACACGACGCCAGCGATCGAGCGTGCCACAGCAAACGGCAAAAACCCTGGCAAACCTTGGCTCACTCTCCCAAGCCAGCAGCGGGTCCACCAGCCACTTCCAGGTTCCCACTCCCACCAGGCCTCCTCAGAGCTGCCCGGGCTAAGACTGATCATCAGCGCTGTTCCCCCGCCGTGGACCCACCAGAATTGTTCAACCTTCCTCGGTTCACCCCGTAGTTGTCAGCTTGTCTCAGTCCTGCCGGCAGGAACACCCCCCTGTGAGAGGCTCCAGCGAAAGTACCTAAGCGCCGCGCCGGTTCATCACTGTTGCTCTCGGGAGGCCTTGTGGCTGACGGAGACCACAACGCCAGAAGGCTGGCTGGGTCCGGTTGCCCCCAGGCGTGGGAGGGGGAATGATAGTTCTTTGGTCCTTGTGCCTTGCCACAGGTCCCACAAAGCAGCGTTGCCAAGGCCAAAGGTTTTCTTGGCGGCAGGAAATCCACCCTCCTTGAGTAGGACAACGCGAGGTCGTCACTGATTTTTCTGACAATTGAGTCCGGGAATTGGTTCCGGGAAATTGAACCAGGCGAATCGGTCCCGCGGAATTGACCCTGGGACATGGAACCTGGGACATGGAACCTGGGACATGGAACCTGGGACATGGA
>CAZYKP010000007.1:125906-200057 GCA_964648025.1 uncultured Pirellulales bacterium
GGACATGGAACCTGGGACATGGAACCTGGGACATGGAACCTGGGACATGGAACCTGGGACATGGAACCTTGGGCCGCAAAACCTGGCTGAGGCTCCGGATTCTCAAAAGCTCAGCAGAAAGTCACGACAGGGCGGAGTCTTATTCGGCACACACTCAATACGTCAGCGGCCATGAATATCGCCATCGGTTCTGATCATGCCGGCTTCCACTACAAAGAGGCCATCAAAGAATATCTCAGTCGCCTAGGACATTCCGTTGAGGATTTTGGGACCGACAGTGATCAGAGCGTCGACTACCCCGTTTACATCCGGCCGGTCGCTGAAGCTGTCGCCGCGGGTCTCTTTGAACGAGGGATCGTCCTTGGCGGAAGCGGCAATGGAGAGGCTATTGTGGCCAATCGGGTCCCCGGTGTTCGTTGTTCGCTCGTCTTCAGCGAGGACACCGCTCGATGGGCCAGCAGCCACAACAACGCCAACATGATCTCCATCGGTGCCAGGACGATCGACCAATCATTGGCCTTGAGGCTCGTCGACCTCTGGTTGACCACGCCCTTTGAGGGGGGACGCCACGCCCGTCGTATCGCCCTGATTGACCCACAGAGCCAGATTGATTCGCAAAATCCAGGAGATTCCCAGGTTCGCATTGATCTGCGTCACCAGGCGGACCCTCCCACTGAGCCAGGGGCGCAGTCTTGAGAGGGCGATCACCAGCTGCCGAAAAGCACATGGAAGCTATGCTCTTGCTGCAAGGAGGGATCACCAAGCTCAAGCTCTGGCGGACGATCCACCACAGCAACGTATTGGCCGGGTTGCAGTCCTTGGTCAGCCCCCAAGGCGAACCAACCCCTTTTTAGGTTTTCTTCGAGAAGGCTTGTGTGTTGGTTGACCTGCAGAGAAGGCCCCTGGCTGCCGATCTGCACGCTGTAAAAGGGTCGCTGTCTCCTGCCGAAGAGGCTGCTCTTGCGGCCGTTCAATTCCTCAGGTGGCCGGAGTTTGGCCTGCACAAACAGTTCCTGCCATTTGAGGTTGAGTTGGCCGCGATCGATTCCACCAGGCCCCGATCCCTGGGGCACCGGCGTGAGGGTTGCCTGATCACCTTGGTCAAGAGACTGCCAAGTGTAGAGCCCGCCAGCTTGGTCACGTAAAAGGAGCTGTTGAATTCGCGAGCCCAATCGGTTCGTCACTCTCACTGAGAGTTTGCCGTTGGCATTTTGCTGTTGGTTCACTTCAAGTCGAGCTTGGGTGGTCTTGTTTTTGAAGGTCAGCAACTGCATCGGCCGTCGAGCGGCTAACCAGCCTTGCTTGAATTTCTGTGGCAAGGCTGAATCATCACCTGTGGCTCGATCACCTGTGGCTCGATCACCTGTGGCTTGATCACGGGAGGCAGCATCACGGGAGGTAGCATCACGGGTGACATATTCGATGATTCGACGAGGTCCATCGGATCCTTCTTGATCTGGAGCATATGGCAGAGGGAGAACGGCTGTTCGCTCGGAGAAGGCCAGCCCGGCGACTGGGCGGAGCCCGGCATAGTAGGATAAGCGTGCCCACTGGGACGCTTCGCCTTGCTGCTGATTCAGGAAGGTGACGCTGCGAGCTCGAACGCGGGTGCCCAGGCCGTCGGCCAGCAGAGCGTAGGCGAACAGGCCCACCGTCACTGCCAAGGAGCCCAGTGGCACTGTGATAATCATCAGATGCACACGCCCGAGACGACGCAACCACAAATAGTTCAACGGACCAATGAGGATCACGAAGAGGCTGATGAGCACCCGAAAGCTTGTCACTGGAGCTTGGCCGACCCCAGGCAATAAGAACGAGATGAAACCCTCGTTGCCACGGACCAGTGAAAAGCCGTGACGGTCAACCCATCGGCTGCGATTCCGCAAAGCCGTGTTATTGATCCAATACCAGTCGTGCAGAGTGGACTCTTGCAGCTTGCCAGCTGTTGAATGCTCGCTGATGGCAACAACTCGTCCCATCTGCAGGGGACGCCAGACAAAGTGCAGTCGACAGTTGGGGGGATGATATCCCTGCCACTGAGACATGTTCACCGGGGCGTGCCCACCGGAGGCCTGGCCGAATCTCCCCTGCGGGTTCCCAGCCTGCCTATTCCCGGCCTGCCCATCCCCAGACAGGGCATCCTCAGGCACGAGATCTCCTGGCAGTCGATTCTGAGGTGGGAAGGAACTGCCGGGTTGGCCGAAGTTGAAGGGATCTCGTGGACTGGGGTTGAGAGGGGGCTGCAGGCCGAGCTGGCCGGTTTGGAGACCATACCGAGCGGCTTCTTTTTCGAAATTCTCCCAATCAAGGTTGATTTGGCTGCTCGGGGGGCCAAAGACGGGACCGACGATCTCACCTCGGTGACGCGCTAAAAAGAGCACTTCCAGGTCGGGTTTGTTCCAGCCAAGACGCTTGGGATCACGCGGCGTCCCATGCGAAGTGATCGGCAAGTTGAGCAGAGAGTTCAACACAGGTAACTGTCCCCAGGGATCTGGCGAGGGCTGGCTGTTGTCTTGTCGCAGTCCAAAAACCAGCAAGTTACCGCCGGTGGCGGTCCAACGTCGCAAGGCCTGCCATTTCTTGGGGTGTTGCGTTTGGAGCGAAACGGCATCTTGCAAGTCCACAACAACCAAATCGACGCAGGAGAAATCCACCCAGTTCTCGGGAAGCTCAGCAGAGGGCAGTTCCAGGATGTTCTCGTCCCCCCAAAACACGGAACTGGGGTGGAAGGCGTCCATCTGCTGGAGATCCGTCAGGGTCATGGCCGAGCTGCTCAGTCCTGCATTGACGGCCTGCAGGGCCTTGAGGGCTTCCTGCTGGCGGCCGACGGAGCCCCCTGATTGCACCACAAGGATTCTGGGAAGGTGCTCGTGCCACTCTGCAGACGAGGATTGGAATCCTGCCGAGTTTTGCAGGGTCAGAGCAGGCAACTCTTCGCCGTCTTCGTAGACCAACAGCACAAAGTTCGTCCAAGGGGACAGCTGGGGAACCCTCAAGGTCACCTCGATGGGGCTGTTGCCCCGAGGGATGGTGACGGATTGCTGAAACAGCAACGGCTGACCCGGCCACGACTGGACGAGAACTTCCAAGTCCAGAGGACGATCCGTGACCAGGGTTTTGGTTGGGGTGAGCTGAATCTGCAAAGGCCTGTAGCCGCCATTGTTAAACCATTCCGACTGCACAGCCATCCGCAGACCATGGCCAACCCTTATAGCCCGTGCATTTCCTGAGACCGCAAGGGCCTTGTTTGAGCTGAAGACTGAGCTCAGCAACACCACCCAGGCGACCGCCTTCATGAAGCTGCCAACGCTAGCGAACCTGCTGGGCCGAGGGGTCGATCTGCCTGCAGGGGCCTGGAGGAACTCGCCCAAACGTCGGCTCACTCCCCCAAGACAGCGGCTTTTCCACCACCAAGTCCCGAGTCCCCGTGGCCACCAGCCATTGCCAGACACCCTGTCGTTCCCGCTGATCATCACTGCTGCCCTCCGGCGATCGGCCGACTTGAACCCCCAAACTTCACTCAGCTCACCCCTCGCTGTTGTCAACTTAATCCGTCCTGCCGGCAGAAATACCCCCAGCAGAGGTCTTGGAGTCCAGAGCGGAGGTCCTCGATTGCTCTGGCGCAGCCTGTGGCTTCTGAGGACCGTGACGTAAGGACTGGACGACCTCCCCCAGCGACCAAGTCAGCCCGAAGAGCACGGCGAAGACCCCCAAGGTGGCTGCGAGGGTCATCAAGGCACAGACCACCCCGATGGCCCACGGGACCTCAGAGAAGGACTCAGGAAAATAGGGAGCGCCCTGCAGCCAGGCGTCCCTGAGGAAGTGGAATTCGCGGCGAGCTTGCACCCCGATCAGGGAGATGACCGCACTGACTAACAGGAGTGCGAGAATCCACCGAAGTGTAAAACGTGGGGCCAACATGGAGAATGTGTCCCTGGTCAGTCAGAATTTTGAGGACAACCCGGTTTGAAAACAGCCCGGTCTTCCAGCCAATGGGGTTGAGCTCGACGAAAGAAAGGAGGGATTTGTTCGTTTTGTCTGACAGGTGTTGCAGATGATCCCAGGTGCGAGCATCAATTGTGGCAGTTCTGGCAGGTCTTGCAAGTTCGAGATGGTAACATGAGGTCGCTGATCCCTGCTGCAAATCGCCAGGCGGCTGTTGGTTGAAGAAGAGTTCGACCAGGTGGACGACGCTTCGTGATTGCCGAATGCGTCCAGCTGGTCGCTTCGGAGCAGAACATGGGGTTCTCGACGCTCTCTCCGACGAGTTGACGACCGAAGGCACTCTTTGGTACCACTAATACACGTGGAACCAGTAATATCCTCAGCATCGACTCAGTCTCTGGCCCGTCGACTTTGCGGCGGGCTCTTGTTTTGGGTCCCGCTGGCGGTTGTCTGCTGAGTCCTAGCAAACGCTGTGGGTTGTGCACTTGGTTTGATTGAGGAGCGTACATGGCCACTGGGTTGGAGCGGCGGCGTGAGCTGCGTCGCCGACGGCAGCGAAAGAAGAAGATACGGTTGTTGAAGGAACGGCTGGACAACAAACCCAGTGAGACCGAGCTCATCAAGGACAAAGTCCGCAAGCTCACTCCGGGCGCTCAGCAGGTTTTCAAAAACTGGGGGCTGACCGAGTAAGTTCGTTTCTTTTCGGCGGATCCATCCAACTCACAATCTCGTCTCAAGAAACTTGTCTTCAACCAGCTGCTGATCACAAGCTTTTGTTGACAGCAAGTCCTCGTTGATTGCAAAACGCTGAAGGTCTCTTGGGAGCTAAAAGTCTGTTGGGAGCTGAAGGTTTGTTGGGAGCTGAAGGTCTGTTGAGATCGGGCTGGAAGCGTGGCGTTCTGTCGAGGATGTTTCTCAGGTGTCTGCTAGGAACATCCCTAGCTCGACTGTTCCAGATTGTGGCAGAGGCCCAACCTGTCGGTCCCTCGACAGATCCATACAACAACCTCGGTGGGCAATGGACACATCTGGGACAGTCCAACTAGATAGCCACGGGGTCAGACAAGCCGACCAAGAGAACCACCTCAGCCTGCTGACAAATCAGCGGGGAGGCTGAGAATGACTAAGCGGCGCCAGGGCCCAAAGCCCACACTTGGGGTGGCCGCAGACATCAGTCGGCAGGAACCGTCAAGCACCAACCGACAGCGGAGTGTCCGGTTGGCCTTGACTCTCAAGCGGTGATGGATGGATTCCTGAGATGCTACGCGAACAACTAAAATCCAAGATCCACCGAGCCGTGATCACCAGAGCCGACCCCGATTACGAGGGGAGCATCGAGATCCCTGCTGACCTGATGGAGGCGGTGGATCTTTGGGAACGCGAAAAGGTGCTGGTTGCCTCAGTGTCCACCGGGACAAGACTGGAGACCTATGTCCAGCAAGGAGCGGCACACTCCCGCCAGATCGTCATCAACGGCGGAGCAGCCCATCTGATCCATGAGGGAGAACGGGTCACCATTTTTGCGTTCGCCCATTCCGAAGAACGAATCTCAGCCCGAATTGTGGTTTGTGACCAGAGCAACGCAATTCTCCGCCGAGAAGGTTCCTGACTGCCCCGCTGGGCGTTCAACCCGAGCTTCTCGACCAAACTCCTCAGACCAGACGACTTCTCGCGATGGCTTCCTGCGACGATCGCTTGCGATGGTCCTCGTCGGCAGTTCTCACAAACAACTGCCCGCATTGCATCTGCCCGCATTGCATCTGCCGGCATTGCATCTGCCGGCATCAAAAGGTGCAGCAGGCAGGAGTTGCCCTCTTTGCCATCATCAATCAGACTAAAAAACGACTTCAGCGCCGCTGCGGGAACCTGGACTGCAATAATTGAGACTGCGGGAGCCTGTGCCGCTGCTTTCTGTCAACCCGAGTGATCCAACCCTCTTCAACTCAACGGATCGGCTATGATCAGTGCCGCTTGTCAATCGCGCTGTCTGCTCCCAAGGCCCCTCTCCTATTTGGTGCCTTGTCCTCTCCAGGCTGCAGCGGCTTTGAGCTTGGGCCTGGCGATCGCTCTGGCGAGTTCGGTGACCGCACAGCAGCCTGCCGGCCCGAGGGGTGGACCGGCAGCGCAGCCAGCTCAAGTCCAGTACACTCCCTTGGAAGTCCCTGCTCCCACACAAAATGAGGAGAAGGAGTACTCCAACATGATCCGGAGCGGGATTACCAACAATTCGCAACCGTTGCTGAAGGTGTTGCGGTGGAAAATCGCCCAGCTCACGGATCTGGACAACGCCAAGGAATTCGGAAAGCTCCGTGAAACGTTCGTTCGGCGGGATTTGCTCACTGCTGGTCGCAAAGGCCAGGAGCAGGGAAATACCCGTATGCACGAAGAGATGGTCCAAGAGGTGCTCAAGTTTGTCGCAGAGAAACAATTGACCACCGCCAAGTATCACCCCTACACCAGGGTGAATGTTGTCCTGCTGATCGGGGAGCTCAACCAGCTCGAGCCAGGATACAAGGCGACCGACGTCCCCTCTCCCTATGAACCCGCCTTGAAATTCCTTGTGGATTTGATCGAGCAACCGGATCAGTCCGAGGCGGTCATCGCGGCTGCTTTGTATGGAATTGACCGGCACGCTCGTTTCGAGGTCCGCAGCCAGGCGTTGGTTGCCCGGACAGTCCCGGTCTTGTTGGAACTGGCCGCCTCGAGCAAAGATCCCCAAAATAACGAGGGCCCCGGCACCCATCCGTGGATCCGCAAGCGTGCATTACGGGCGGTGGGGCACCTCGGGCAGATTGGCCAACAGGGGGAGGTGGTCAAGGTTCTGCAAAAAATCCTGGGCAACCCCGATGAGACTCTTCTTCTCCGAGCAGAAGCAGCCCGAGCGTTCGGTTTTCTCAACATCCTGAGGGCTCCTGGGGTGCAACCCAAGCAGCTGGCCTATCAGATTGCTGTTCTGGTTCCCATAGCAGCCAAGCAACAAGGCCTCCAAAACTGGGCTCCTCAGAAAATCTCTACTTTTCAGGTGGTGCTCTCCTTTGCTGAGGTCGGGCTGAAAGGGGCCTACGGGGAAAAAGCAAACCAACTCTTTGCCCCACCAGCTTATTGGGGGAAACAGCCCCGCGAGGGGGTGGGGGTCATTCCCGCCTGTGTGCAAAAAGATGCCCAAACGAAGCAGTTTGCCGGAGCTATCGACTCCTTGATCGGCCGGCTTGTGGAGTTGTTCCTTCGTGGGCAGAAAAACCCCAACATCAACGTTGTTGGGGATGCTGTGGCGGCCCTGGACACCTTCTTGCAGCAGAACAATCCCATTGCTCCTGAGCCCAAAGCCAAGGAAACGGACACGGCATCGGCGACCACCACGCCAGCTGTCCAGCCCTCAGTCCCTTCCCGAGCACCTTCTCCGCAGAGGTCCCCGGTGTCGCGGGAGGACCTGTCCTCTCAGCGGGAAGGCGGCAAATAAGCAGTGGCCGATCTCGGGGTGAACACGGCATCAATCCGAACTTCTCAGAGTCTCCAGAAGTATCCTCACCCCCTCATCGAAGCCGCTGAAGATGTCGTCTTCTTGGGTGCTTGAGATGGGGTCCAACTCCAGGAGAGACGCAGTGGCCTCCAACAGCTTTTTCCAATTGCCCAGTGTCAACGATCTCTTGGAGCAAAGTCAGCTCAAGCCGCTGATCAATCGGGTCAGCCGCACAACCATCGTCGCCCAAGCGAAGGCGTTGTTGGATGAGCTACGCGGTGAGGGCTCCTCAGATCAGGGGGCCAGTTCGACTGTCTCCTCTCGGGATGCGGCCGCAGGGCGTGACCCGGCAAGCCGGCTTGGTATCCCCTCCCTCAGTGAACTGGCCGAGCGGATCGCTCGTCGTGTGCTGGCTCACCAGGCCTCTGGCCCACGTCCGGCGATCAATGCCACCGGCGCCATCCTGCATAGTTGTCTTGGCGATCCTCCACTGGCTGAGTCAGCCTGGCACGCCATGGTGGCGGCGGTCCGCGACTACGCCCTTCTTTTGGGTGGCGACCCACAAGCCGGGTCGACTGCTTCGGCCATTGAGACAGCCGAACGCTTGCTCTGTGATGTCACCGGTGCCGAGGCTGCCTTGGTGGTCAACAACCAAGCAGCTGCTTGGACCTTGGCCTGCCAGGCGCTGGTTCCTGCCGGTACGGTGGTCCTGGCGCGTTCTGAGGTCACCGAATTGACCGAGGGTCTGCGGCTGCTTGATGTCACCGGAACGACACAGACATCGGTGTGCGAAGTCGGCACCGCCAACGTGACTCGGTTGGGCGATTACCGCAGGGTGCTGGCCGCGCCATCTCTCGGTTCTGAGCAACAAACCGATCATCCGATTCTGGTCGCGCGGATGGCCACCGCTGGTGTCCAAATCGTTGGTCGGACCCAACACCCCAGTTTGGCTGAGCTGGTCGAGCTTTCTCGGGAGTTTGCCCGACCGTTGGTTCACGATGTTGGTCTGGGACCACTGATCTGGTGGGCTCATGGTGAGGGGAGCCTGTTGGATTTGCCCTCAGCGGTGGGCAGCCTCAAAGCAGGCGCGGATTTGGTCATCATTCAAGGGCACGGTTTGCTCGGTGGGCCGCGTTGTTGCATGGTGTTGGGACGCCGTAGCAGTGTTGGGCTCCTGCGTTCTCACCCCTTGCGTTGCACGATGGATGTTACTCCAGCAACGGCTGCCGCTTTGGCGGCAACCCTGGAGCTGTATGGCGACACACAAGCCGCCCGGCAAACGGTTCCGGTTTTGCAGTTGTTGTCGACCTCCGTCGAGAACCTCCGCAACCGCGCTGACCGGCTGGCACCCCAGCTGGCAGAGAGCCGTTTTGTTCGGGACGCGCATCCGCTGCGTGCCGAGACATCCCTCACCGGATACGAGGTCGACTCCGAGCGGATGCCAAGTTGGGTTGTCGCCCTGACGCCCGACGGCCTGACCCCTGAGCAACTCGCCGATCGACTGCTGCGAGGGACACCTCCGGTCGTCGGACGCATTGATCAGGGCCGCCTGGTGTTCGATCTCAGAAGCGTGCTACCCAGCCAAGACAGCGACCTGGCCGCCGCCCTTATCGCCCTGGATCCGGAGGCTCAAACAGCTTCCCAGCTCTCAGCAGGCAGTCGTGCCAGCTCGGCGGAACCTCCCGGCGAGAGGCCACCTCAGGCGGAGTCGGAGAATCCCGGGACTTCCTCCAAGACCGAGCAGGCAACCAGCCTCGATGGTGATGATGCCCAGCCGAGGCCCTGATCAGCCACCAAGAAGAACTCACCGGCCAGGGTGCTCGGCTGTCTCTGAAAACACGAACCTGGCTTCGAACAGCCTTCGCTGCAGACTGCTGGATCGAGCCGCTGGCGGAGCCATCGACGAATCTCCTGTCGGATACGTCTGAGGATGGGATTTGCCTGCTTCGCTCGCCTGGCGAGCAACTTGCCGATGGCGTTTGCCGGCCGAGAGATGCGTGTTGAGACAGAGCCGAGTGGTCCGTTTCCTTCTGAATTGGCAGTTGCGTTCTCGTTGAATCGGGGGATTCACTTCGAAGCGACTGCCAAAATCCAAGGAAATAGTCACGAGTCTCGTGCAGCTTTGGAAGGCTTGGGACGATCGACCGGCGGAAGCGAGTCCTGCTTGAGCGTTCGAAAACCGGCGAGTCCTTTGGCGGTTCCTTCCAGAGCAAATCCGCTGACGCCCGCGTATTTCTGGGCCACGCTGCTCAGCTCGGCAACATTCTGGAACCAGCCGATCGCATAGGCTGCTCCGAAGGTGTCCCCGGCCTGGACGGGGTGGCCGCCGATCTCCTGGATCATGCACACATAACCCCGCTGGTGGCACCAAGCCTGATACACATCCGGGGGATTGAGGGTGATGCCGCCCAGCCAGGGCCCCACTTCGCCCTTGATACGTGGTTGGTAGGCCCGAAAGAAGTGTTTGGGCATCTTCGACTGCCCTTGCTGATAGAGGTACTTTTCGTCGGGAGCAAAGTCCAGCAGAAACTCGGTCGAGGGCAGCCAGGCGTCTTCGTAGCTGAGCAGCACGTGCTCAAAACTGTTGCCCTGGTCGTGTTTGACGTGCCCCGGGATGTCTTGGCGAAAGACCAACGCTGGACAGTCATTGGCCGAGGTGATGCGGTCGGAGCCCAGGTAGTAACGAGTATCCTCAGGAAAAATCAGTAACTGCTCCCATTGAGACCCTGGGCGGTATTGGCCATAGCCTTGGGTGAAGGTAAACCACTGCTTGATGGCCAAGAACCCTTCGCCCTCAATGACTTCAAATGGCAGCTTGCCAGCTTTGGTACAGATTTGCGGCCCTTCGACATAGCGTTTGGGGATCTCCCCGTGGGCTGGCAAACTGGATCCGTACTGATATTGTCCCTCGGGAATGTCTTCCCCCTTTTTGCCAGGCTCCAGCAGAAAATCGGCAATTTGTAGTCCAAAGCCCAACGGAAGAGCCCCCGTTGCCTTGTCCACCAGTGAGCCAGCCGCGACCCCGGAGACATACCCCTGGGTCCGTATCCGAGCGTGGAGCTTGCTGGTCTCCACGGCAATCACCCCGTCGTCAATGGTGTGCTTAAGCATCGCTGGGCCTCTGCGTTGGCAACCCTACCGGAACAACGTGTCGGCAGAGCTTGGGTCGAAAAAGTCTGTCCTGAAAAAGCCCGTCTTGAGAATCCTCGCCCTCGACAGCGGCAAGACGCCAGCAACCGGTCAGGTCCTCTTGGCTTACTCTTGAAGGCCTCACAGTCGAAAACTGCACTGACGAAAGGTCAACGAACGGTTCGTGGACGCTCCGGCCGAACTTGATGATCCCATGATGAGAACCAATGGAGTTGCTCTTCTGGGGGCCTCGGCGATGAAAGCAACCCACCGCCACGTTGGCCCGAGTTGAGTTGCCCCGAGTTGAGTTGCCCCTTGTCGAGTTGGCAGAAGTTCTTTCTGCTGACTGCCCGGTTGTGTTTGCTGGGGTTGTGTTTGCTGGGGTTGTGTTTGCTGGGGTGGTATTTGCTGCTGGAGGTTCCAGAAACTCAGCCCAGGCAGCGAGACTGAGAGATAGCTTACAGCTTTCTTCACAGCGGACCAAAGTATACTCCCCTGGGACTGAGCTTTCCCGTGGCCAACGCTTTTGTGAATCGGGCCGAGAGAAACCGAGGGAGTGCCCCGGAGTGCAGAAATCCAACAACTTCTGGTAGAACTCTGATCTCTGGCCTGTGCCAACTTGATGGCTATGGTGGTGCTGAGGCGACCTGCTCAGAAACCGGGCGGAAACACCATCAGCCAGCCGACCGATAGCGCGTTGGTTGAGCAACTTGGGTGACTCGACGAGGCAACGTCCCAAAACCAATCCCCTCCGCTCGAATCTGCATCCAGAGAAACAGCTGAGCGTGACGCAGCCCAACAAGACTGAGCCAAGCAATCCCAATCCAAGCCAATCCGAGGGTATCACGATGGTAAGCGGCGTTCATGGGGGTGGTGCTTCACTGAATGTGGAGCAGGCAGTCCGCCAGCGGTACAGCCAGGGAGCGGACCAATGCGAGTCGCAGCTCTGCTGTGCGGTGAGTTATAACTCGAAATTCTTAGAAATCCTGCCCCAAGAGATCATCGATCGGGACTACGGGTGTGGAGACCCCACTCGTTGGGTCAATCCAGGCGAGACAGTCTTGGATCTTGGTTCAGGGGGAGGCAAGGCGTGCTACATCACCGCTCAAGCTGTGGGCCCAACCGGGAGGGTGATCGGTGTTGACTGCAACGCCGAGATGCTCAATCTGGCTCGACGTTATCGCCAGACTGTCGCTGAAAAACTTGGCTACGACAACGTCGAGTTCCACTGTGGCCGCATCCAAGATCTCCAATTAGACCTTGATCTACTCGGACAAAAACTGGCAGAAGCACCGATTCATAATGAACAAGCTTGGTTACGAATGCGAGAGTTGGAACATCAACTTCGGGCTGAGCAACCACTGATTGCCGACGATTCGGTTGATGTGGTCATCAGCAACTGCGTGCTCAATTTGGTTCGTCCCGAGGATCGCACAGCGTTGTTTGACGAGATCTTTCGGGTGCTCAAGCCTGGTGGGCGGATGGCCATCAGCGATATCGTCAGCGATCAGCCGGTTCCCAAGCACATGCGGGAGGATGCCGAGCTGTGGAGCGGATGCATCTCCGGGGCTTTCCAAGAGACCGAGTTCCTCCTTGCCTGTGAACGGGCAGGGTTTTATGGCATCGAATTGGTGGAACGTGCCCAGCAGCCCTGGCAGGTTGTTGAGGGGATCGAATTCCGCAGCGTCACGGTCCGGGCGTACAAAGCCAGCTCTCAGGACGATATCTCAAATCGGGGCCTGAATCAGGCGGTCATCTACCGCGGTCCCTTTCGCTCCGTTGAGGATGACAAGGGGGGCAGCTACCAACGGGGAGCTCGTGTGGCTGTTTCCCCACAGGTCTTCGGCCTGTTGCAATCTCCGCCCTACCAAGGCCAATTCGAGCTACTCGAGCAGTCGCCGGCGATCCCTGTGCGGCAAGCACTTCCGACGAGCCCGACGGCCAGCAGCGAACCAGCCGGGCAACAGTCTGGCCAGCAACAGACAGCTGACCAAGCTGGTGAGGATTCTGCAGCAGGGGACTGCGGGTGCGGTCCTGCGGGATGTTGTTGAGAGTTGTTGGGCAGTGTTTGTGGAGTTTGCCAGCATTGAAGCTTCGGTACTGGCTTGAATGTCAGCGTGGCTGTCAGGGGGCAGGGTCCCTGCTGGGTTCGCGTGCCTGATCTGACCGGGCGACTGGCTCGACAGTCTGGCTTGAGCGACTGGCTTAACTGACTTGATCCGACACCCTGGGCTCCAATTGCCCCAAGGATCGGCTCGGTTGTTCCGCCTTGTGGGCAAGAAGTGGCCGAGACTAACGAATAAGGTGCAACTCCGGACTGTCGACCTCCCTCCCACTTCCCTACCCAATATCGATGTTCGCCTTCCTGACAGGATTGACCCAGTTCGCCCTGCATCGACCTTGGGCCACTTTTTTGGTGGCCTCTGTCTTGGCGGTTGCCTCAGCGATGGTGGCGACCTTGCAGTTACGGCTTGACAGCCACCGCGAAGAGTTATTGCCCGACTCTCACCCACAGCGCCGACTGGCACAACGATTCCAAGAGCAGTTCGGAAATCGCGATTTTCTCGCCATCGTCGTCGGTGGACCTGTTGCGGAGAGCCGCAAAGGCGCTTGTGTGGACGCCTTGGCTGAACAACTGGCTGCTGCTGAGGCCGTGGGGCAGGTTTTCGCCGGTGTCAATCCGCAGGAACAGTTGTGGATGGCCACACGGGGGATGACCGAGCAGCAATTGGAGCAGTTCCACCAGTCGGCGCATGCCTTCCCCGTGATGCTGGCGGCTTGCCAGGATGCCAAGCCTGGTGAGCCAGTTTCTCAGGATGCGTTTTCTCAGGATGTGTTTTCTGAACGGACGACATCGGAGAAGTTGATCGATCCGGTTGATCGAGCACTTCGAGAGGGGACACGCCTCATCCAACGAGGGGTCGCCAGCAGGATTTTCCGAATCGGAGGGAACAAGACCGAGCTTGCTGCCAGTGGAGTGGTGCTGCTGCATGTTGTGGCCGCCTCAGTGCAGCTGGCCTTTGAGCAACAGCAGAGCAGTTGGCAGGGACCCGATGCCCTGGGCGAGGTCGGAAGTTGGGCCGATCAATTGGTGAAGGGTCTTGAAACGAAGTACTTCTCCATCACCGACAGCTCACGCTATTTGGTTCGTGTCCTGCCGGAGGCAGACCCCCAAGGCCGCTTGAGCATCGAAGCGGCCCTCCCGGTGGTTCGGCAAGTGGTCCAGGACGTGCGGAGGCAATTTCCTCAGGTCGAGATCGAGCTCACCGGATACCCGGTGATGATGGCCGAGCGGTTGGAGCAAAGGCACCGGGATTGTCTCAGGGCCTCGCTCTTGGCTGTGGTGCTGGTTGGGCTGTTCCTGATTGTGGTCTTGCGAAGCTTCGTTCTTCCAAGTTTAGTTCTGGCGAGTTTAGGCTACGGAGTTTCTTGGACGTTTGGTCTAACAGCATTGACGATTGGCCATCTCAACTTGATTACGGTGGTCGCTGGGCCGATTCTCATCGGAGTGGGCATCGCATTGGCTGTTCACCTTGTGTTCGCTTTCCGAGAACAGCGGCAACGGGACCATTTGGCGGAGACCTTGTCTGAAACGGTCTTGGCAGTCGGTTGGGGGCATGGGCTGGGGATCTTCGCGGCGGTGCTGGCCATTTTGGCGGCTTGGCTGTTCGATTACCGCGGCGTGCGTGAGCTGGGACTCATTCTGGGCTGCGGCCTGCTTTTGTGTACGCTGGCCAATCTGCTGGTGCTTCCGGCGGCATTAGTTCTTGCCGATCGAGGAGGGCTCGTCAAAATACGCGGCGTGGTCAAGCCGCGGATTCTGAACGCTTTGCCGCTGCCCTGGTCCAGCAGCCGACCAAGGCTGCTTTCGCTCTCGGCGGTTTGTGTGACAGCATTCCTGCTGCCCGGGCTGAGCTGGCTGCGGTTGGGCAACAACAGTCTAGCAAACCAGCCGTCGGACTTGCCCAGCATGCAGTGTGAGCGTCGGCTCCTTGCCGACGAGCAGGGAAGCTGGTTTGCGACGGTGACCGCCGAGGATCCCCAGCAACTGTGCGATCTGGTGAAACGAGCTGAGGCCCTCGATTCGGTAGGCCGAGTCGATTGCCTCTTCGATGTGATCCAACCGCCTTCGCCGAGACGAGAACAGCTTCGGGCCGAACTACCCCGTTACTGCAAAGAGACTACGGCAAAGCCGCAAAAGGAATCCTTAAGCAATCATTCCCTGCAACTGTCTCCAGTCGATCTCCGCCGTGGAGGAAGGGCATTACAGGTTCTGGCAAAAGCCGGTGAGAAAGACCTGGGGTCGTATCACCAAGCTGTCTCCGCCTGCGGACGCCGCCTCCACGCCGCTGCTGAGCACTTGGAATGCCTCAGCCACGAGGACGCCTCTGAGTTTCGCCTGAGTGTGGCACGGAACTTTCGCACGGCTGCTTTACGTTTTCAGATCATGTTGCAAGGTGACCGACTGCCCTTGCAAGCGGTCTTGCCTCAAGCCGCATGCGGCCTGTTCACCTGCTGGTCCCCCGAGCCCACTGGACACAAGCCCAAGCACCAAGACCTCAACCAACCAGACCTCAACCAACCAGAGCTCAACCAACCAGAGCTCAACAACCAGAACCCGCCAGCAGAATCCGATGGTCCTCGGTTCCTGGCGATGTTGCACCCTCGGGCCGATGTGGCTGATGTTGCCCAGTTATCGGTCTTCGCCGAGGATGTGCGAAGGCTGGATCCCCAGGCCACTGGTCAGCCGCTCCGCTATTTGGAGAGCCTTCAACTCAGCGGACAGCCCTTGATTCCAGCTATCTTGCTGACCCTTGTTAGCCTGGGCCTGTTAGCTAGCTTGGGGACCGGACGATTGCGGGCGGGTTTCCTGATTGTGGTTCCTGTCGGCTGCGCGTTGATCTGGATGCTGGCGACGCTTGGGTGGTTGGGGCTGCCATTGAATCTCGTGAGCCTGGCTTGCCTGCCCTTGTTGGCTGGGCTGGGCCTCAGCAGTGGAATTCACGGCCTGCTTCGGCCTGGCCCGGTCACCGGATCTCCTCCGGAGAATCTTCCGCCGGAGAATCTTCCGCCGGAGAGTCTTCCGCCGGGGACTCTTCGGTCAAGCACTCTGCTGCCTGCTTTGGCCACATTGATCGGCTTTGCCAGTTTGCTCAGTGCAACCCATCCCGGGACTTGGCATCTTGGTCTTTGCCTGAGTATCGCCTCTCTGGCGACATTGTTCTGGACGCTCGCCCTGTTTCCGTTCCTATCATCATGGGCACCAAAGACCAATAACCAGCCGTTAGCTCTGGGTCTTCCCTTGGCTGCATCAGGAGAATCTCACCTTCAGGCCCCCGTGGCTCGGCGTGATCCGCTGCAGTCTGAGGAGCTGACCGTTGAATCTGTCGAAAGCGAGCGGACTGAAGTCCCGGTCGAAGTACGCACCTCTCCTTAATTCGACTGTCCCAGATGTGGCCATTGCCCACCGATAGGTTGTTGCATGGATCTGTGACTGATTGCCTGAAAAGTCCTCGACGAAGCGGGTACCTTTCGTCCGGCAATCCGGGCTTCCGGTCAGCCTCAGGCTGCCCCCAGCCTTTCCGCTGTGCCGGACGAGCCAAGATTTTCCTTTACCTCAGCAAGCGTCCAGGGTTTTCCGCTGAAACCACCTCAGGTGGTGGGCTTGATGGGGTTGTTGCCGAGGGTTGGATCACTTTGTACTGGGCCTGCTGCCAGCGAGCTAAGTCGCTGAGGTAATGCCGTGAAAACCGGCTTTCGCTAGCACCACCGGGCATGTTCGTTTCAGCCTGATCGGTACCCAGGTCGGTGACAAAATGGTAGCTGGGGGCAAATGAGGCCTGACTGTGACGTCTGCGTGAGACTGTCCCCTGATGAGGTGTGCCGTAGCTTCCGATCAAGGGGATTTGACCGGGATGCATTCGAAGCATCCACCCAAAAGCCCCCGGCAGAAACTGATTTCCCAGAAAGACGTAGTTTTCTTCACCCCAGGGAACTAGCCGGGAGGCGTCCACCCGAGTTAAAGCGTTCTGGACCACCTCTGGCAGCTTGCGTCCCTGCCACCAGGGGCTTCTCAGGTCACAAAGCGATTCGTCTGCGTGGCTGAGGCCCACCAGAGCCCAAGAGGGTCCGCTCATCAAATAGCGTAGTCGGCGTTGGCCAAAGCCTTGCGGAGCTTCCTTCCCAAAAAATTCTAACAATAGCGCTTTGTAAAAATCCCAAAACAACGTCGCCGTTGTGCTGTCGGCTGTGAACCGCCGATCCCAGCGGACCAGTCGATCGCGAATTGGTCCTGGTGGAAACCCAGGGAGAAAGACCTCCAGGATCCTCTCAGCCTGTAAGCTGTAGACATCGTATTGCCATTGCTGACAGTCGCTTAACGTCACCACAGACGAGTTTTCCAGCTGGTCTGCCAGCCTCTGTCGCCGATATCCCTGTTCGGGCAGAGTCGTCAACAAGGGTCCGCCTTCCCGGTTGAGGTCTTCATTGGCCGAGACGACAAAACCACAAGGCGGATCGTACTCGCTTGGGAGTTGCTCGGTGGGGACGAAACCCTGCCAATGGTTTCCTTCATCCCAGGCTGGCACCGGTGCCAGGCCGCTATGATTGGACTGACGTCGGGGAAATCGCCCGCAGACCTGACGGCCGATGTGACCCTGGCGGTCTGCAAAGACCCAGCAGAGCGGTGGTTCTGGACACTCCCGCACAACCGCCATCGCCTGCTGCACATCTTGGCATTGCAGAAGTCCCAACCAGACCTCAACGCTTTGATGAGCCCCCGGTGTCTGTCCGGTCCAAGCAGCTGAGAGGTAGAGCCCGTCCCCCTTTTTCAACGGATCCCCACGTAATACTCCTTGCTCGTTCCAGCGAATCTGCAGCGTCGTGGGGTCTCCCCGGCGATGAGAGATCGTCTCGGTTCGCTGCCGAAAGTCGTGCCATTGATCAGCCCTGCGGTATTGAACGGTGGTTCCACGGACACGACAGTCTTCGATGAAGTAATCACAGATTTCCCCCATCGCATAGGTCAGGCCCCAAGAGAGCGCTCGGGTTCGCCCAACCGCCACCAGCGGGGTCCCCGGCAGAGTGGCGCCTAACAGGTAGTTGCCCTCGCCCCATTCCAAGACAGCCTCATACCACACAGCCGGCAACCGGCCAATGTCCAGATGCGGGTCGCTCGCCAATAGGGCATTGCCAGAGCGTGATTTTCCTGGTCCAACCGCCCAGGCGTTGCTGCCGGCCAGATGAGGGAGCAATCCTTCTTGCTCCAAGCGTTCCAACTCGGCGTCGCTGAGGGCCTCCTCAAAGTGGACCTGCTTGAGAAGCGGAAAATCCACATGGTTCAGATGGGGGGCGTAAAAGGCCTTCAGCAGATCGGGGTCGGTTCCACAGCGTAATAGTTCCAGGATGTGCGTTTCCGCACGTTGCTGTCCCAGAGCTAATGCCCCAAAGGACAACAACTTCCCCATGAGAATGACATCGGCAGGTTGCCAGGGTTCGGGCCGCAGTCCGACCAGCCGCATGGGCAGAGACGGCCCCGTTTGGGCCAACCCGTCGTTGACTCCCGCGCAGAAGAGCTCCAACTGCCGCAGGGTCTCATCCGAGAGCTGAGTCGTCTCTTGGGTGGTATGTCGGCTCAGGCCGGTGTCGCGGAACAGCCGGTCGCGACTCCGCAAGGCGGGTGTATCTGCGAGACGTTCACTGGCTCTTCCACGGGCAACCTCTCGTCCGAAGAGGAATTGTGTGCGACGGTCGAGAGCTTGTGCGTAGCCAAGGCCATAGAGTGCGTCCTCCCAGCTCTGCCCGTGAATGCGAGCAACGCCGCTGGCGTCGCGGGAAATTTGAATCGAACGGGCGGCTCGACGCAGACGAATCGATTGATGAGCTCCAGCCAACGAGAGGAACCTCGGCAGAAGTGGGCTGCTGATAATTGGTTACTTGACCTGCAAGGAAGCCCATTCGCGGATGGCATCTTCACCGGTCACCGAGAGCGGATGATAACGGGGATGCTTGGATTCTTTGTAGGGGTTGTTGCGGGCCGCGTTGTAGCAGCAGATGTAGGACCAACGAGGGTGAGGGCTTGTGTTCTGGTCCGATCGATGTAACAGGTTGCAGTGAAAGAAGATGGCATCACCGGCGGCGAGCTCACAATGCACAAGTTTGTGATGGGCACAGGCTTGCTCGACACGCTCGGGATCTGCGCCAGTTTGATCGCCGACTTTGGTGTGGTCGATTCGCCCGATCAAGTGCGAGCCAGCAAGGACCTGCAGGCAGCCGTTTTGCTGTGTGGCTTGGTCGATGGCGATCAGACAACTGGCCATCAGTGGGTAGAGACATCCATTGTTGTACCAGTAGCCATAATCCTGGTGCCAGGCCCAGGCCCCGCCTGTATGGGGCTCCTTGAAGTTCATCTTGGAGTGGTAGTAATACACCTCGCCGTCAAGCAGCTGCTCCATCGGCCGCACAATCCGTGGGAGCCGAGCGATGCGACCATACAAATCGTCGCCAGCGGTATTCCACAACTGCAATCGAGTCGTTCCACCCTCCCCGTCGGCACGTTCCAGCACATCCTCTTCGATGGCCCGGTCGGCTTTGGCAGTCTGCCGAATGATCTGGATTTCCTCGGAGTCGAATAACTGAGCAACGCAGAGGAATCCGTCTGCACGGTAGTCACGAAGTTGTTCTTCAGAAAAGGTCAACTGCAACATCTGGCGAAGTCCTCAGCAAACGGGCAGGTTGATCGTCTGGTCACAGCGTAGATAACTTTCGGCCAGCCTTCGCTGGTAAGCCTTTGCTGGTGAGGCTTTGCTGGTAAGCCTTTGCTGGTAAGCCTTTGCTGGCAAGCCCTGTCGAAACAGTGCTGTCTTTCAACCGGGCAGTCAGGATTTCACAGCTTGACTTCGCTTAGCATACCGGCGCAGGAGAACACAGCTCTAGTGATCGCGGGCTCGGACGGTGTGAAAGTTCCCACTGGCCAAAGCGGGTGAGCTTGGACCGAGATGGCCGCCCCGATCGATCACCGCGAAAGCAACTGCTCAAAGAAACAACCGCTGCCAACCAAAGATCAGCACCCCACTGAGGTTCCCGACCCAGCCGCCAGCCGGCAACGCAGGCGGATCGTTCTGAAGGCTTCTCCCCCAAGCGATCTGATTTTCCGCTCGGCCGGCTTTGCAGAGGGTTTCGCGGTTGTCCCATCCCAGCCCGAGTTTATAGTTTCAAACAAATGTTTGATTGAAATGTCCGTTCATTCCCGAACGGGTGATACCTCCGGCTGGCGTCCTACGGTGTTGGCTCACAATCCCCCTCAATACTGGGGTTTTATGTCGACGCCACTCCAGGGCGATGGTGATCTGGGGGCGGTGTTCATGCTCCGATTTCTGGGTTGAACCACAGAGAATGACTTCATCTGAGGACACAACCGACACCCGGAGTCGCATTTTGGAAGCGGCTGGCTTGGTGTTCGCCGATAAGGGTCTCAAGGCCGCCACAGTGCGAGACATTTGCGAGGCGGCTGGTGTGAACATCGCCAGCATCAATTATTACTTCCGCAGTAAGGACCGCCTGTACATCGAGACAATCAAGCATGCTCATGCTGAGGCAGCCCGCCTTGTCCCGTTGCCGGATTGGCCAGCAGGAATCTCTGCGGAAGTGATGCTGCGAGATTACATCCGCATGACTGTGGGGCGGTTGGTCGGTTGCAAACCCGCTGCCTGGCATATCCGACTGATGATGCGAGAGAGTGCTTTTCCGTCGCAGGCCTGCCAAGAGGTCGTTGAGGAGTTCATCCGGCCGCATTTCATTCTAGGCGTGCAAATTCTGCAGCAGCTTCTTCCTCAGGACACACCAGAGCATCTTCTGCAAAAGTGGACCTTCAGCATCATCGGCCAGTGTCTGCACTATCGGATCGGTGGACCGATTGTCGCACAGTTGGTCGATCCCCAGTCGTGGTCGCAAGACTTCAGTGTGGAGCAACTGACTGCACACATCACACAGTTGACCTTTGCGGCCCTGGGGCGCGAAGTCCCCAGTGATCCAGAAGTCATGAATACTCCAGAGGTATCGGGCGATCCCGAGAACTCTGGCGATCGACAGACCTCCTTAGACCCAAGTGAGCTGGCCGAGTCGGGATTGGCCGACCAGTTTGATTCGAGGAAGAGTGACCCCGGCTTTTTCCAGGAGCAGGCCCAGAGGGCAGGGGAAGGGATTCCCAGCCAATCAGGTCAGGCTGGCCGAAGTTCGGATGAAAAGACGGTAGTCTCCAGCAATTCCTCATCCATCGCCCGTGAATAAGTGATACACATGCCGAAATTGCCAGGTGTTTTATCAGTTTCCATACAGTTCACGCTCTCAGCGATCATCATCGGCGGCGGGGTGCTGGGCTTAGTCGTCCTGCGGGCCAGCCGAAGCCCGACCGAGAGGGTGACGCCTGAGACATTCCTTCCGCGTGTTGAGGTGGCACCAGTCCAGTACCACACAGCGGGCATCGACATCGAGGTGGACGGAACGGTTGTCCCCAGCCGTGAGTGGATCCTCTCAGCTGAAGTGGCCGGACGGGTCGTTTTTAAACACAAAGACTGTCGAGCCGGGCACTTCATCGAGCACGGCACCAAGTTGCTGGAAATCGACCCAACGGACTACCAGTTGGCGGTGGATCGCTGGACCAAGGAACTGGAACAGGCCAACCGGATCCTTGAGGAAACCGATCAGGAAATCAAGAATTTAGGGCTACTGCGAGGCGCACGAGCTGTCAAGGCAGATCTCCTCTCGTTGAAAAACCCTGATCTGACCGCCGGATTGATCCCGGTGGCCGAAAGGCAGCTGTATCTGCAGGAGTTGGAGTACCAACGCCAACAACGGCTCCGCCAGCGAGACGTCATCAGTCAGTCCGAGTTAGAGCAGGCAGCACAGGCCTTGCTTTCCTCAAGAACAGCCCTCCAGCAGCTGCTCAACCAAAAGGCGTTGCTCCGCAAACGCCTCAGTCGCCAAACAGCCACTCGTGATCTGGCCCGCGTGCAGCGTGATCAAGCCCAAGCGGACTTGGATCGCTGCACGATTTATGCCCCACGTGATGGCTTGATTGTCTCGGACGGTTGTGAGCTGGACACTTACGTCAAAGCTGGCGCTGAGATGATCACCATCGAGGACACCTCGGAGGTCGAGGTGGCCACCAAGCTCAAGCTCAGTCAACTGTACTGGATCTGGTCCCAGCCGCAGCAGATGCCTGGCCTGAGCCCCGAGGAACTGGCTCAACTGAATCGCGACTATGAGTTGCCGCCGACAGCGGTGACCATCCGCTACGAGTTGGCCGGCAAAGAGTTCCGCTGGGAAGGAACCCTCAAGCGATTTGAGGGGATCGGTGTCGACGAACGGACACGCACTGCTGCTTGCCGGGTGGTGGTTCCTCACCGCGACAAGCCGCGGATGGTGTCCAAAACTACCAAAACCAATCCGCCTTCCGACAAACAGCGTGCAAGCCAACCAAGCTCTTCCCCAGAGAGTCAGGGGTTGCCTGCTCTTGTGAGGGGGATGTATGTCCACCTCACGATTCATGCTCAGCCGGCTGTGCGACTGCTGGCAATTCCTCGAGCGGCTCTCCAGCCCGACAGCACCGTTTGGCTAGCCCGGGAGCTAGAAGACGCTGAGGGGAAATCGCCAGAAGAGTCGACTTTGGATCAGCTTTCCACAGCTCAGGGCGTCCAGGCGCGTATCCGCCGTGTGGCAATTGATCCGATTTATGCCCTCGCTGAGGCAGTGCTGATTTATGCCGAGGGTTCACCCCTGGAGCCTGGTTCGCGGTTGGTCACCAGCCCCTTGGGAGCTGCCACCGATGGAGCCGAGGTCATCCTGACACTCTCTGCCAACGACAAAAGCCAAGCCGCCAGGGCCGAAACCAACAGGGTCCAAGCTCCTGCTCAAGACATCTCGTTTTCCCAACCCACACCTGTGTCCCAGGACCAACGGCGGTCTGGGAGCATTGCAGCCGATTTCAGCCAGCCGATTGACGGCCAAGGAGGTGACCGATGAGAACGCTGGTCAGTTGGGCGGTCCGCAATGCCGCGGCGATGAACACGCTGATGATCGGGGCTCTACTCTTGGGCGGTTGGAGCCTGTTGACCCTCAGAAGGGAGCAATTCCCCGAGTTTGAGTTGGAGGTCGTTCTCGTGAATGTTGCCTACCCTGGGGCAACACCCGAGGAAATCGAAGAGGGTATCTGCCAAAAAGTCGAGGAGTCCATCCGTAGTATTGATGGCATCAAGAAGATGACCAGCGTGGCTCAGGAAGGACTGGGCTCGGTGATTTTGGAACTGGAGTCCACCGTTGACGATGTGCAGAAGGTGCTCAACGAGGTCCGCAGCGAAGTTGACCGCATTCCGGCATTCCCACCTGAGCTGGCCGAGGAGCCCGAGGTCAAGCAAATCACCTTTCGGCAGGCTGCGATCAAACTCGGCGTTTCCGGGCCTTCCGACTCCAGCCTGGAAGCCGACCTGAAGCTGCGTGAACTGGCTGAGGAAATCCGACGCGAGGTCATCGCTCTGCCCGAGATCTCTCAGGCACGCATCGCCGCTGCCCGCGAGTACCAAATCGATGTGGAGATCCCCGAAGAGACCCTCAGGCGGCACGGCCTGAGTCTTCAAGATGTCGCCCGGGCGATCCGACGGGAGAACATCGAGTTGCCCGGTGGCAAAATCAAAACCGACGAATACGAGGTGCTTCTGCGAGGCAAGAACAAACGCACAACCGGCGAACAAATCGCCGAACTGCCCTTGGTCACCGACGCACAAGGCGTCGTCTACACCGTCGGCGAGCTCGGAACCGTCCGCGATGGTTTTGTTGACGCCACCGCGATCACCGAAATCAACGGACGCCCGGCCCTGACGGTGGTCGTTGACCGGACCCGCCGCGAAGATGTGATGGATATCGCCAGTGCTGTTGGCAAGTATGCGGAGACCAAGAGAACGGATCTGCCTCCTGGTTATCAGTTGGAGGTCTACGGCGACGAAAGCCGGATGGTTGCCGACCGGTTGAGCATGCTCACTCGCAACGGCATTCAGGCTTTGGTGTTGGTCTTTGTCATCTTGGCTCTCTTTTTGGAGCTTCGCCTGGCCTTTTGGGTCGCTCTGGGGATTCCTGTTGCGATGCTCGGAGCAGGAGGCTATCTGCTCAGCGACGGTCAAACGCTCAACATGCTTAGCATGTTTGCTTTCATCATGGCTCTGGGGATCGTCGTGGACGATGCCATTGTCGTCGGTGAGAACATCTACGAGCACCGCCAGATGGGCAAGAAACCTCTGCAAGCAGCCATCGACGGAACCTGCGAGGTGCTGCCTGCGGTGACCAGCTCGGTGCTCACGACCGTGATCGCCTTCATGCCCCTGCTGTTTGTCAGTGGGGTGATGGGTAAGTTCATCGCCGTGATGCCAGCGGCTGTGATTGCCATGCTCTTAATTTCGCTGGTGGAAAGCGCGGTCATCCTGCCTGTCCACCTCAGCCATAGGCGAGGGCCATTTATGCGGTTGATGGAAGTCCTGCTTTGGCCGTTTCGCTGGGTGGGGTGGTTGTTCTACTGGGCCAGCCAGTTGGTCAGTGAACTGCTGCATCAGTTCGTCCACAAGCTCTATGGGCCGGTGGTCCGTCAGTGTGTGGCTTACCCAGCTGTTGTTTTGAGCACAGCGATTGCGATGCTGCTGCTTTCCGTTGGGGTGGTGCTGGCTGGTTGGGCTCCCCTGAACGCCTTCCCGAAGCTCGATGCTGAGACGATCACCGCACGCATCACCTATGCTGATGGGACACCTTCTTGGGTGACCGATGCAAGCACCCGCGAGCTGGTGGCCGCCTATCACCGGGCTGAGGAACAATTGACCCCAGAAGGAGAGAACTTAACTGAGCTGGTCACTCGTTCTGTCGGTCTTGTCGCACGCGAAGAGGGCGGTCCGGCCTCGGCTGGCTCTGAAGAGTCTGGCAGTCATCTGGGGGTGGTGGATGTCCAGTTGGCTGGCAGCGACGCCCGCAGCGTTTCCAGTGAACAGATCCTGGCTCTGTGGCGGCAAGAATGGCAAAAAGTCAACGCAAACTCTCCCGGAATCGAGACCTTGACCTTTGCTGCTCGAAATTTCGGGCCTCCGGGTGGGGCGATTGAGTTTAAGATCGTCGGCCCGGCCGACCAGTGGGATCAGGTGGAGGCAGCCGTTGAGAAGGCCAAGGCTCGTCTTCGCGGATACCCCGGCGTCTATGATCTGGCCGATGACAGTCAAGAAGGGAAGTTCGAACTGCGGCCGGTGATCAAAGAAGATGCCAAGGCCTTGGGTGTCCGCACTGCCGATGTGATGGAGACGGTACGCTCTTCCTTCTACGGAGAAGAAGTCATGCGTCTGCAACGTGGGCGACATGAGGTCAAGCTGATGGTCCGCTATCCGCCTGAGGAACGGCAAGCTTTTGACAGTCTGGAGGAGATCCGAGTTCGGCTTGGCGATGGGGCTGAGCGACCCCTTCCTGAGCTGGCCAGCATTAGTCCCAAGCGTGGGTATTCCGAAATCAATCGCCTGGACCAACTCCGCAGCATCACCATCACAGCTGATGTCGATGAGTCCAAGGCCAATGGTGCGGAAGTCCTCGCTGACTTTCGCAAGAATTTTGAGCCAGAACTGAAAAGTGCGTTTCCCGCCATCGCCATTCGCTATGAAGGACGAGCTGAGCAAACGCAGGAGTCTCTGAGCAGCCTTGGTATCGGGGTGGCCTGTGCGTTGCTGGCGATGTTCTTCCTGTTGACCATCCAGTTTCGCTCGGTCGTTCAGCCAATATTGATTCTGGCGATTATTCCCTTTGGCTGTATCGGTGCGATTCTAGGCCACACATTTCTCGGCCTCGAATTGACCTTGTTTAGCTTCTTTGGGCTGGTCGCCCTCACTGGCGTGGTCGTTAATGACTCCATCGTGTTGGTGGACTATATCAACAGCCGAGTTCGTCTAGGAGTGCCGATCGCTCAGGCGGCCAGCGAAGGCTCCATTCGCCGTCTGCGGCCTGTGCTGCTGACGTCCCTCACAACGGTTGCTGGCCTGCTGCCGATCCTTTGGGAACGGTCCTTCCAAGCCCAAATCCTTATCCCGATGGCCGTCAGTCTGGCGTTTGGCTTGATGCTGGCGACAGCCCTGGTGCTGATTTTGGTGCCCAGCTTGTACGCACTGGCCATGCCTGCAGTTCACGCGTTCGCTTCGCGGATCGAAGCCGAGGACGAACAAGGCGAGCAGGCGGGCCGACCACTGCTGTCTGCGGGGGACGGTCAGCTCAAGTCACAACCAGCCATTGCGGCGACCGAATTTCCCGAACCCAGTTCGCTGATGCCCGTTCTCACCAATGGCTCTTCAACCGGCTCACCCCAGACTGAAGAGGCTGAGACCGACTCAGCTGAGACCGAAGCCGATGAGCAACAGCGGAAACCGGAACCAGTGAGCTGACCACCGGCGCTCTGGGTCATCACAGATCACTGAGCTGTTCCTCTGCCAGTGTCGGTGATGCCTGCCGGTCGCCCGAACTGAAAACCCCCGAAGCCGGCAAGCCGACTCGGGGGTCTTTGTTTTCAGGGAAGATGATTCCGGAAATCGTCTCAAGCTGAGCCAAACTCCCTCAGCCAGGACCATCCACGGGTTATTGCGTACGCCGGCTTTGCAGGTCGTTGGTCGGACGCCAAAGTGTTTCGTGGATCTCCACAACCCGCGGGTCGATCGCGTCTGGAGTCCGCTTCTCGATGTGACCGTCGAAAAAGCACACGTTCAAGACGCCGACGTGACGAGGGGCGACTTCATCGGGCCAATAATCGTAGGGGCTCAGCCCAACGACATCAGCCATGAGACGATGATATTCCACCAGATAGACGCGTGCGGAGTCTGTGGACATCAGGTTGCCCCGCGCGTTCATCCCGTAGCTTGTCCGACCGGCTGGCGCGATCACCTCAGCGGGTGGTTGGAAGTTCCGTCCCCCTTCCAGAAGTTCTCCATCCAGCCCAATCATGTCGAAGGTGTAGCCAGCGTCTTTGGAAACTGCTCTGACCAAAACGGTTCCATCAGGCTGGGGCGTCGCAGTGATCCGCAAGTCGTTGTAGTCTCCGTCACCTGCATCCTCAAATTCCAGAGCGAGTCCCCCGGGAGGTGCCTGCACAGCCTGGCTGTGACGCACTCGTGGGCTTCCCGGGCTCAAAGGAATCGCATGACGGCCGCCGTATTCGGAGAATCCCTGGTCGCGAACGTACAAAAAGGCGTTCACCTCGCTCAGCTGATTCTGCTCGTCGAAGTCATCCAGCGGGCATGCGTAAATCGCCCCAGCGTTCTCCACATAGGGCCTGAGTTGGCCTGGCCAAATCCCTGGGACTGCCAGTTGTCGCTTCTGAGCAAGAAAGTTGCGGGCACCAATGCCAATCTGGCGGAGCCGACTCATGCACTGCGTTTGGTAAGCAACTTGCCGGATTTGTTGGACCGCTGGCATGAGCAAGCTCATCAGCAGTCCAATAATGGTGATGACCACCAGCAACTCGACGAGTGTGAACCCTCCGCGACGGGCGGGTCCCGTCGCAGAAGCTGCCAACACTCGCGGACTTCGAACATCTGTGGTTCTCATGGTAACCCTTGAACAATCGGATTGGAGATAGTGGGAATCACTTGAGTTGACAGATCTTAACCAGACACTTTCGATTCTCGGAAAGTTTCCTGAGGGCTAAGTCGGTTCCCGACCGAACTCACTCCTCTGGAACCCCAGTGGATTTCGCATCTCAGAGAACCTGGGTTTGTCCAAACAGCTGTGTTCCCAATAGGAGCTATTGTGGTCACCAACTGCCTTGGAAAAAATGTGACACCCGAAGAAAAGTGACACTTGAAGCTCTGCGACGCTTGAGGAAATGCGACAACTGATCACCCGGACAGAATTGTCGAATTGTTTCGGGTTGTTCAGCCCAGAAGGGACTCAGGAACCGTGTCAAGACTCTACGAAGCATCCAAGGTAACCAGCGATCCAAGGTAACCAGCGATCCAAGGTAACCAGCGATCCAAAGTAACCAGCGATCCAAGGCAACCGGTCGCTGGGCGCCACTGGCGAATTGGTCAGGACCCTCGATCTGATTGGCCAACACACAAAAACTGCCAGCTGGCTCACACAACGGGGTTTTTTCCAGCGAACCATTCAGAACAGCCCAATCGTGATCCCGACGCATGCATCAGTAAGTATCTCACCCGACTTCGAGGCAATACAAGACTCCACATCTCCGGCACCGTGTGAGCCCAGACAGGGACTCGCGAGGCGATGAACTGGGAAGCAGTCACCCAGAAGCCACCGGCTCGTCAAGGAGATCTCTTGTTATTCGGGGGCCTCCTGGGCGAGTTCCTCCCGAAACTTCTCATACTCCGGGGGCAGATTGGCCTTGAGTTTCTCATAGGCTTTCCGCATGTGTCCCATCAAGCTGATGCGGTCTTGGGTGGTGGCCTCAGAACTGAAGGGGTAGCGGATACCAATGATTTTCCCCACCGCGGCGACCGCTCGCCCCCTGACATTGGGGTCGGGGTCTTGAACAGCTTCGATCATCAGCGGAAGACTGGGAACGTCCTGCAATCGCATCAGGCCTCCCATAACACCAGCTTTGACAACTGGGTCCTTGGTTTTGCGGAGAACCTCGCGGAGGTGAGGCCGGGCTTCCTCGCCGCTGCGAGCGAGGTCCAGGGCGGCCTGTTCGCGAATCTCCGGCGAGTCGCCCTCAAGCGCTCGCTTGGCAAGGACTTCGGGCGAGTCCATTCCCTCTCCCGAGAGCATCACGTAACTCCAGTAAGCGGCTGAGAGAACTGCTAATACGCCCGCGATGATCAGCAGTGGCTGTCGCATAATTCAATCGGCTCCCTGATGGGTCGGGCCGTATCACACCCAGAATGTGTGGGGGCGATTTCCCGAAGAAAGGTGTTCGCCTGTGGCGATTGTTGTGAGACTGTGTTGGAGTCGACGGGGTATCCCTGGGGATTGGCAGGTGGCCTCCGCCCTGCTGACTGACAGGAGGTTCAGACAGAGCCCAAAGACGCCTGGCGTGTTCAGAACACCAGTCCCCAAGCCGGGGGCCTTGGATCGAACACGCTGCGCTTCTCCGGAAGCTCCCACAGAACGAATGCGAGGGAGACCTACGCCCAGAATGGATCAACTCTCTGGAAAAGAACTGACTGATCGCATCTGGGTGTTGGTTTTTGCCAGTTGCAAGGTCTGGTGGATTGTTGACTCTGGTGGACTTTGATTTGAGAAGTCAAGTCTCCCACTGTTGCAATAGGCGGTGCGGATTGTACACCCAGGATGAAGACTCCTGCTACCACCCGGCGTGGATTTCGGGAACGTCTGGAGACCTCCGGCGAGTCTCCGTGGATGTGAACATCCGTTGATGCCCGGGTCGATACCCCCTTCGATTGGGGAATCTTTTGGGGGGACAACGGCCCGAAACGACAACCGTTCCAAGTCAAGTTCGAGGTTGAGCAGTGCTTCAGCCCAAGCGAGCTGAGGGGTCGTTGATGTTGGCAGCAAAAGCCACTTACAACTCGATTTGAGTCCCGACGCCGCGCAGTTTGGCGATGCGGAAGAGCTGTCCGGCTAAAGCAACATCTTCGAGAGCCAGCCCGACGCTTTTGAAGATGGAGATACTTTCAGGTTGAAACCGGCTGCTGGCTGTACCGGCCACGACGCTGGCGAGGTCCACCGCTTTGGACCAGTCGAAATACCCTCGCTGGAGAGCATCGACAAAGTCGCCGGCTTCTTTCCGACAGGCCATGACGCTGTCACAGACGACCGTGTCGGCTCGGCGGACGGTGACAAAGTCCAGTTCTGCCCGGTTGAGGGCGTTGCTTCCCACCGCCGCAACAAAGGCACCTTCTGCCAGCCAATCGCCATGAAAAACTGGCTCATTGCTGGTTGTGGCCGTGACGACAATCGGCAATCCTTCAACAGCCTCCTGGGGGCGGTCAACGGGGATGAAGGTGGTTCCGAGACGGTCTGCCATTCGTTGACAGAAGTCGAGCCGCTTTTGGGGATTCCGGCTGTAGACGTAGGCTTGTTTGATGTTGCGGACCAGGCACAACGCCTCAAGTTGAGTCTCCGCTTGGCGTCCAGTGCCAAAGATCCCCAAAGATGAAGCCTCGCGATGGGCCATCCAGCTGGCCGCCACCCCAGTGGCAGCGCCGGTCCTCAGACGGCCCAGGTGGTCGGCTTGGATCAAAGCCACCAATTGGCCGGACTCTTGGCTATGCAGGCCGACCCAGAACTGGGCGCCCTGGCTGGTGGTGGTGTAATTTTTCCAGCCCACCAACCCGAGATACGCTGCCGAGGCGCTCATCGTGTGCAACGTGATGCCTGGAGCGTGCACCCGCTCTCGAGGGACATTCTTGGCCTGGCCAGCGGCTAAGCTGGCAAAGCCCTCCTCCACAGCGTCAAGGGCTGTCTTCATGTCCAGCAGATGCCGGACTTGGTCTTCGCTGAGGTGGAGGACACCCATCAATTCGTCGCAAACTGTTCTTGGTTCATCGGTTGGGGCAGCCGAGTTTCTGCAGAGTTGGCAACTTGCAGAATCCCCTGCGCAATCTCTTTATTGTGACACACCAGACTCCGCAGGCAACACTCTTTGGTCCCGCAAGGATCAGCTTGCGTGAGCTCAAGCCAATGCGCTGAGCTTGGGATGTTCCACCCGCCAGCTGGACTCTGCCTCCGCCTGTGGCCGCAGGCTGTGCGTGGCCGTACCGGTAGACTGACGGCGTAGTAGTGGACTGAGGCTGCACCGTTGGCGGGTTGGTTCACAGGACGAGCTGGTTCACAGGCGGGGCTTGTCGCGGGTTTTGGCAGATTGCGGTTGGAGAGACCTTTTACCGTTTGGAGGACTGCGATCTGGTTTTGGGGATGCGATTGAGGGTGTAATAGGCCTCTGGGTGAAGGACCGGCAGGCCTTCGGCGGACCGCACACCGAGGGTCCGCAGAGAATGGACATAGTAAGGGAGTTGTTTTTCCACAACCAGGCTGACGGTTTTGCCGTCGTCGCTGACCGAAGCCGACTCAATGGCCACCTTTTGTTTGTCCTGCTGGTCATCGCCGTAGCGGCTGTAGAAGTTGTAGGTCCAGCATTCCAGGCCGTAGGACTCAACCTTGCTGGCACTTGCTCGATCCACCGGTTGGGTGAAAGTCAAGTCAAACCCGTTGGGGGTGGCCTGCATTTGATGGATCTCAAAGGGCGTTTGGCCGGTCCAGACCAACCGAGCCAATCCGTAGGGCTGGGCACCACCGCCCCAGCCCCGGCTGCTGCCGCCTGCAAACAGGGAGCCGTCCTTGCCCCAGACCATCCGCAAGATCGGCGGGCGAAAGCCCTGGCGGAACGGGAACACAGCACCTTGATATTCGCCGTCGACTTTCTCCAGAAAGACCCGCATTACAATGGCGTTGGTGAGGTCTCCGACAAAGAGCTGGCCGGCAAAGGGCCCGAATTTGCCCTCTGTGCTGTCCCAAAGGATATCGGTTTGGGAACGGCCCATCCGGGGGTAAGGGAACCAAACCGTGGGAGCTTGGAGATGAGGATTGACCTTGACAGCCTCACCCCAGCGAAGCCCCAGCTTGGGGTAGTCTTTGCTGGGCTTTTGAAAGGTCGACTTGGGGTGATCACAGGAAGCCAGGCCCACGGGATTTCCGTGGAAGACTCCGGGTTTGAGGTGAGCGAGTTTTCCGCTTGCCACATGATCGCCTTGGTTATCGGTAAAGAACATCTCCCCGGCGGGATTGGCCCCCAGACCCGCTGGCGAGCGGAGCCCGGGGCAAACGGGGCTCATGCGGCCACGGGGGTCGACTTTGACAGCCCAGCCGCGCCAATACGCTGTGCCCTCTTGGCCGCCTCCAAAGGGACGATTGAGGGTAATCCACATTTGGCCGTTTTTGCCGATCTTGGGGCCAAAGGCGTACTCGTGATAGCTGCCGCTGATCTCCCACTTGTCACAGAATGTCTCAACGACATCAATCAAATCGTCTCCATTGGTGTCCTGCACCCGCGTTAACTCGCCCCGCTGAGCCATGTAGATGCCTTGGGGAAAGCCATGGCCAGGGTTGACGATCATCCCCAGAGGTTCATGCAGTCCAAAGAGCATCCGCTTAAAGCGGACGATATCCTCAGGCTGAGGCTCGACCTCAACGGTCTTGCCTTGCTCGTTTTCGATCGTGATTTTCGAATCGGGCAACGAGGGTTGGTCGGAGTAAACATTCTCAAGGACCCACAACTCGCCGCGTCTGGTGCAGACGGCCAGACGTTCCTTCTTGGCATCCAGCCAGTCCATTCCACCGACCTCCAGAACGAGTCCTTCTGGAAGCGGAAAGGTCATCATCCGGTAGTAGTCGTCCTCAGTGGGCTTGTCGCCTTTCCGTTGGCCATGGGCCTGGAGGCAGCATTGGTCAGTCAGAAGCAGCCCGGGCAATAGGAGTCCCAAGGTGAGCACGAGAACGCGATGGAACAGGCGATGGGGAGAAACTCGAGCGGGCATAAGAAGGGAACTCATAGGGTTGTCGGTCAAGAAGTCGATTCTTACTGATTCCCTGAAAAGTCTTCGACGAAGAGGGCACCTTTGGTCCGGCAATCCGGGCTTGCTGTGGTGCCTCAGGCTGCCCCCTTGAGGTCATCACAAACAAGGGCAGACGGAAAGCCCTGGGTCGGAAACTTCTCCGAAGGTCAGTAGGTCGAAAACTTCTCCGAAGGTCAGTAAGAAAACCGAGGGAGAGACACAGAGGATCGCCATGCTCACAGAAACGTGAGCCCAGATTGCCACAAATCCGAGGGACATTTTCTCGGAACATGTTTGAGGGACTTGTTTGAAAGACCCAGAGGAGAGGGCTTGCCACGACTCATCCAGTGACTCTCTGGTGAGGGAAGCTTCAAAAGGCCGCAACAGGTCCAGGCCTCGGGGGGACTTTCAGGGATCAGCGTCAATCATTGGTTCTTCTTGAGTTCCAGGATCGCCTCTCCAAAGGCCTTGCCGATGGCACAGAAGGTTTTGGCACTACCCAGGTAGTGAAACGGCCAGTCGGAGCCCACGGTATTCCACTCATCCAAATGCTTCTTCCAGCCTTTGTCAAAAACGGCCTGGGCTGTTTCATCCCAGAACTTTTTGGTCTGGACGATGGCCACATTTCCGCGAAATTCCTCCAGCGAGGCCGGAGCAGCCTGAGCGTCTTGAAAGGCTTTTCGCTTCGGGTTGTCGCGATCTCCCCCAACCCCGAGAACGCCGATGACCACAGGAAGCTTGGGCGATTTGAGGTCCTTGCGAACATCCCGGATCAAGTTGGCCATGTTCTGGGAGTACTCAGCTGTGTAGTCGCTATTGATCATATCGTTCCAGCCTTGAAACCACACCAAACCAGCCAGCTCGTAACCTTGCCCTTGATATGCGGGAAAATGTGATTTCAGATCAGCAAGGGTTTCTCGCACCTCAGTCACCATAGCGCGGTAATAAAAACCAAATCTCTCTTTGACTTCCTCCATGGTCACCCGGGGGTTGCGCTTCTTCAGCTGCTGCACCATCGCGTTGAGGACTTCCGCAGGAGGGAGGCCAGAGCTGGGTGGACGAAAATCTCGGTAAAGGCTTTTGCCACCCCAGGCAGTCTTAATAATGAGGACCTGTTGATCATAATAATCGCCAATAGTATTGCCGAACTCAAGTTCTGGACCGATGCATCCACGACTTCCAAAGCCCACTGTCAAGTTCCCCTTGCGATCGAGGTACTTGATCCACACGTCCTTGCGGAGAATCCACTTGCCCTCCTTGCGAAGGTGTTGAAAAAGTGGCTTCGTCTCTGGTTGATTGATCTGATGCTCCAACAAGGAGATCTTGGCCTTACCTTCCATGTTCGATTGACCAGCCAGGATGAACACCTTGACCGGACGAGAGGTGTCAACCTCGGCAGCCACCACCACTTGGGTTGCCGCCGAAGCGATCAACACCATCAGAAGTCCGAAAACGACGTCGTTCTGGGAGATCTGTCGCATGGGTGCACTCCAGAAAGAAAAAACAAGAAATCGGTTTTGGAAAAGTCTCTGACTGCTCCCCTCAGAAAATTCTTGCTCGTCCAACACACACGAGCCGCCGGAACGACCAGTGATCTGCCAGCTGTTGATCGACCAGCCTCTCCGCTGAGTTGGATGAGGCCGGACGAGCCAAGATTTTCCGCAGCCTCACTAAGCCCTCAGAAAGATCTCCCACAAGAAAGATCTGCCAGAGGCAAGATCCCTCAGAGGCAAGGTCTTCGAGAATCGAACCAGGAAGTCTGTGACACCAAAGGCAGGAAGTCCAGTTTCCGTGTTTGAGAGCAAGCGACCTCAAGCTTCAACAGCCATTGGCCTTTCAAGTGAGGAGGTTTCTTAGCACTAACCCTAGCCGATCTCCTCTGAGCCGACCAGCGGACCC
Organism: uncultured Pirellulales bacterium; assembly: GCA_964648025.1. Lineage (GTDB taxonomy): Bacteria > Planctomycetota > Planctomycetia > Pirellulales > Pb10988 > CAZYKP01. Next base: position 159,873 of record CAZYKP010000007.1, read on the forward strand.
TCTGGGAGGGCTCGAAACCGCTGCCATGCTTGAAGACCCCTCCATGATGCAGTAGGATATGGTGCCGAAGAGGGGTTTCCACATTCGCCAGTTAGACCAAGGCCACGTTCTGGGCTGTTTCAGATCCGTGCGGGGAGCTCACTTGGGGTCAGGGGCCCACAAACTACAAACCGACTCTTCTCGAGCCAATCCCTGTTGCAAGCCAGTCCCTGTTGCGAGCCAGTCCCTGTTGCGAGCCAGTCCCTGTTGCGAGCCAGTCCCTGTTGCAAGCCGGACCTCGTTCAAGCAGATCTTGTGGCAAGCAGTCTATGTCTCCAGTCAAGCCGCAGCAGCTTTCCCGCCTTCGGGTTGTGCGGAGTTTTTTGATACCATTCCTGTTGGTGGGTGTGGTGTTCTTGGGGATTGTAGCGATTCTCTATCAGCAGGATGTTCGGCATCAGCGGACGCTTCTTGAGCAAGAGTCCCAGCACTTGCTCAATCTCCAGCACGAATTGCTGACGTTTGAGTTGCAAGCGGTCCAGTCGGATTTGCTGTTTCTGGCCAATCAGCAGACCCTGCAGCGGTTTCTCTCCGGCGATCGTTCCGCGCGGTCGGAGTTAGAACACGAGTATATCAGTTTCGCGGTTCATAAAGGTGTCTATGATCAGATTCGCTGCCTTGATGCAGCAGGCCAGGAGACTGTCCGCGTCAACTACCGCCAGGGCAAGACCCAGGCTGTGCCGCAGGGCAAGCTGCAGTCCAAGGCCACCCGCTACTATTACCGGCAGGCGCTGTCTCTGAAACGGGGGGAGGTGTTGATTTCGTCCTTTGATTTGAATGTCGAGCATGGCCGCATCCAACAGCCCATCAAGCCGGTGATTCGCTTTCTGACACCGACGTTTGATCACTTCGGCCAGAAACGAGGACTGCTGGCGCTTAACTATCTGGGAAGTCATTTGCTTGCCAAGTTGAAGCAGACCTCCGCTAGCTTTCGCGGTCAGACGATGTTGCTCAACACTCAGGGCGAGTACCTTCAATCCCCTCACCCTTCACATCAATGGGGATGGCTGCTAGGTCATCCTCATAGCTTTCGCAGCGGGTTTCCGCTGGTCTGGGAGCAACTGAAGAACCCGACGGTTGATCGTCTCCCTAGGGGAGGCCACCTGTATCTCTTTCAGCGAGTGCCACTGGGACGCAGATTGCCGGCTGAGGGCGGCAACTCAACGGAGCTTCACCCGCTGGACTCGAACTTTTTGATCCTTGTTGGCTACATCTCCTCTGCGGTGGCCAATGCCCATTCGCGAGCTTTGCTGAACCAGTTGATGGTGATGTTTGGTGGCATTATGGTCGTGGTGGCCTTTCTCTCGCTCTATTGGGCCCGCTCCCGAGAGATCCGCAGATATCACGAACAGCGGATCGTCGAATCGGAACTCCGGCTACGCCAACTCTCAGCAATGCTGCTGGCCGCTCAGGAAGCCGAGAGACGCAACCTCTCCCGTGACCTGCATGATGAGCTCGGACAGCAGGTCACCTGCATCTGCCTGGACTTACAATCCATCTCGCAAGACTATCTGGACACTCGTTCAAAGGGCTTGCTCTTGCAGGCTTTAAGTGGAACTCGTCAGCTTCTGAAAAGCTTGCACGAGGTTGCAGCTCGGGTGCGGCCCAGCGTGCTGGACGATTTAGGCTTGCAACAAGCTGTGGAGAGCTTCTTGGATGACTATCAACAACGCACTGGCCTAGCCATCCTCTCACGTCTGAGTTTGTCCGGCCAGCAGATCGCTCCTGCCGTCGGGGAGAATGTGTATCGCATTCTCCAGGAGGCTCTGACAAACGTGGCCAGCCATGCTCAGGTCACCCAAGCCGAAGTGATCCTCCAGGTCAAGGATCAAATGTTGCACCTGTTCGTCCAGGATCGCGGAATCGGCTTTCCTCCCACACAATTAACAAACTCAACACGGCTGGGCATTCTCGGAATGCGAGAAAGGGCAGAGCTGCTCGGCGGCCAGTTTCACCTGAAGTCAGAACCAGGCGAAGGAACGCAAATTCGTGTTGAAATTCCCTTGAACCAAGATTCACCCTCTCCGCGGCAGGATCCCTCAGAGTCTGATGTCTCTGCTTCAAAAGCCGATCCGGGTGGTGTTGGCCGACGACCATGAGATGGTCCGCCAGGCCCTGGCTCGAATCTTGCAAGAGAGCGGCGTGGTCGATGTTGTCGATCAGGCCCATGACGGTCCGCACACTCTTGACGTTGTGCAGGCCTCTCAGCCCGAGGTCGTCGTCCTCGATTACTCCATGCCGGGCCAAGACGCGGCCTTGGTCATCGAGGGTTTGTTGCGTCTCTCCCCCCAGATCAAGATTCTGATTCTGACCGTCCACGAAAACATCCATTACGCCGTTCGCATTCTGGAGGCAGGCGCTCATGGCTATTTGATCAAATCCGCAGCCGTCGAGCAGCTCGTCGAGGCAATCCAGACAGTCCATCAGGGGGGAATCTATCTCTCACCGCAGGTTGCCCAAGAGGTGCTCAGGCATCTCCGTCAGCCGAAACGGCAGCGAGTCGGCCTGGAGTCCCTTTCCCAACGCGAGTTCGATTTTCTCCGCTTGCTCGGGGCCGGCCGAACTCTGCAGGAGGCCGCCCGTCAGATGAAAATCAGCCCCAGTACCGCCTCCACCTACCGCAGCCGGATTATGGAAAAGCTCAACTTGTCCAGCACTGCCGAGTTAATCCGCTTTGCCCTGGAACAAGATATCGTCGGCTGAGCTCCTCCCTCCAAGCTGACAAGTCCTGACCCGGTCATCCCCCACGCAGGGATTTCTCTTTGTTGTGAGGACTTCCGGCTGCGGCAAGCTTTCTGTGGGGCAAGAGACAATTGTTGGATTTGTCGGAATTGAGCTACAAGAAGTTGGAGGCCCAGACGACAGACAACGCCTGCGGGGGGGCACACACTGACATTCGATCCTGCAGTTCCCTCCAACCTCCCGCTTGACCATCATGCCTGCTCAGAACCCTGACATGGGTCGGTCGCCAGTTTTCCTCCGCTTGGCTCTCGGCTTTGTTTACTTCCACTTTGGACTGTTGAAGTTCTTTCCGGACCTCAGTCCAGCTGAGCTGATTGCCACACAGACGGTGATGTCGGTGACGGGCCATTGGTTGGATGCTCAGGGGGCCTTATTTTGGTTGGCTATTCTGGAGGTTTCGATTGGCATTGGCTTGATCTTTAACGTGCTGCCCCGCTTCACCTTTGCATTATTTCTGTTGCACATGGTGGGCACCTTCATGCCACTTGTGGTCTTTCCGGAACTGACGTTCAAGATTGCCCCGCTGGCGCCCAATGTCGAAGGGCAGTACATCCTCAAGAATATCGTCTTTGTCGCCGCAGGCTGGACGGTCCTCCTCCCGCATCTGTTTGGCAGCAAGTTGCCGAAGACAGCCGCACAAACTCAAGCTCACTCTTCCCAGACCAGAGCGGCTTCGATCGAACCTGCGCCTGCTGCCTGAAGAAGCCCTCGCTCACACGCCTTCCATCAGCAAGAGAGCATTCGGTGGCACGAGAATCGGTTTGGCGACTTGGAATTGGGCTGACCGGTGCACAAGACAAGTTCAACAGGCGGCTGATACATTTCCCTACCCCTTCAACCATGGAAACGCCTTCCCATGAAACTCACCACACTCAGGCTGTATGCCGGAAAAATCTTCTTGGCCCTGACGATTCTCCTGTTGGTCGTCGGAGTTATGGCGACCTATGAGCAATACCGTGGCACCGGTTTGAGTCGTGTTCCTCTTTGGGACGCTCGTCCTTTGCAAGCGGCTGCTGTCAATTCCGACGCCGGAGAAGTGGGCCACGCGGACCCTCGGTTTTCTCGGCCCAAGCCCCCGTATATCGCCGACAAGTTGAGTCTCTATCCCACCATCAAAAAGGGCATGCGAACGCCTTTTGATCTATGGCGTTACTACGGACGTGGGGTCTCTTCCTTTGGCTCTCCGATTCTTCCGATGCGGTTTGAGCAATGGCTGGCCTTTCATCGCAAGCAAAAGCCCAAGCTGATGCAGGATGTTCGGCAGTACATGAAGAGTCGCTATGATTTTTCTGGGCAGGCGATTGATGGGGTGTTTATGTCCGGCGGAAAGCCTGTGATGGTCGGTCCGGTGGCCAGGCTTTCCGATGGGGTCACCGACTTCGAGGAACTGGCCAAGCTTTCGCCAGGGGAGATCCGAAGACGCGATATCTTCCCCTATAAGCCACTGGCCCACCCGCTTCAGTCCACCGCGCACATGGTCTTCCCGCGATCGTGGATCAAGGCTCACTCCGAGCATGAGCGGATCGATGTGGATATGGATATCCCAGAAGCCTACTTGCCAGAGTTTCCTCCACCATTGTACCTGACAACCCACAAGGAGCTGGGTGATGTCACCGGTGGTCGTGAGATCACTTTGGACAACTACTATGAGATCTTCGACGGCCTGTTGAGTCCCGAACAGATGGAAGGGCTCAAGGAGCTATTGCGGCCTTCGCCAACAACCTGGTTCAATCACACCGACCATCGACTGACCGAAAATCCCTCTCAAGGGGTGGCCTGCTTTGACTGTCATGTCAACGGCCACACCAACGGAGCTTTTGAGTTGGGGCCAGACTCCCGACCCAACATGGGTCGTCTACGCGTCGATACTCCGACGATGCGCGGCAACTACAACTTGATGCAACTCTCCTCCAAACGCTCGATCCGGAGCATGGATCACTTTGCCGAGGTGGAAGAGTATTTCGACGGCGATCCCGGCATGCAGCAATCAATCGGCCCCCGTGCGGTGAAACGTGAGGTGACCAACCGGATGGGCGACTTCAACTCCATCATCGATTACCCGCCGGCTCCCAAACTCAACCCGCTGATGCGGCTGATTCCCGAGTTGGCCACCGAGCAAGAACTTCGTGGCGAGAAACTCTTCCACGGCAAAGCCCAATGTGCAAAGTGTCACTCCGGGCCAGCGTTTGTCGACGACTATATGCACGACCTGCGGGTCGAGCGGTTCTACCTCGGGCGTCCCGAGGGGCCCATCAAGACATTCCCTTTGCGTGGCATCAAAGACTCGCCACCCTATCTGCACGACGGACGCTGTCCCACCTTGCACGACGCAGTGGAGTTCTTCAACCTCGTCTTAGAGCTCAAACTCACCCGCGAGGAAAAGGACGACCTGGTGGCCTACCTCCTCTGCCTATAGTTGGACTGTGCCGCATTTGGGTTGCTCACCTCAGATTGGCAGAACGATTGGCAGAACGATCGGCAAGACGATCGGCAGAACGAGGGTGCCTGCCCGGTCTGCAAAAGCACAGTGGGGTGTCGATCACGACACCCCACTGGCAGCCAGTGATGAGAAGGCTCGAGCTTGGAGAATCTCCTTCTTGATTCCCCGAACAGTTCTCAACGACGCCCCTGGAAACGCTGGCTTGAAAGACGACCGGCTTGAGCAACGACCAGCGAGCCGGCCTATAGGTGTTGCCTCTGGCTGCCTCCCTCCGGTTATCACAAACAGGTATAGGCGTTCTCCCGGAGGGTCGAAGACTGTTCTGAGGCTCGGTAGAACAGTTTGGACAGGTTGTGAGGATTCTTAAACGCTCACGCGAGGGATCTCGAATCCTTGACGTGGGGTGCGGGCAAAGAATGCGGAAGCCTCTTCGTCGCGGAGGATCTCTTCGCTTTGGGGATCCCAGTAGATCACTCGTCCCAATCGGGCAGCGATCGCACTGAGGTGGCAGGTGCTCATGGCCTGAACGTGGCTGAAGACGTCAGAAACTGGCAGGCCGCCTTCGCGAATACAGCGGTAGAAGTTGTTCTTGTGGCCTTCTGGTGGTTTGCCCTTGAACAACTCGGTGAGCTGCTCAGGGCCAAACTCATCCTTGTCCCAGTTTTCTTCGATGGGCTTGCCCGTGATGGTGCCTCGGCTGACGAAAATCCGCCCTTTGGTGCCCTCAAATAGGACGCCATTTCGACCCCGGCTGGTGACGATCATCTCCACCCCGTTTTTGAACTTGCACTTGACGGCATAGTCGTGCGAGGTGTTGTAGCGATCCTCCACGGTGGAGTACCCGTTTTCCATGGGCACAGGGTGCTTCGCGTCGGTCCCGTCGATCTCCACTGGGCCAAGACCTTCCTTGTCCATCCCCAAGGCCCAGGTGGCGATGTCGACGTGGTGAGCACCCCAGTCGGTGAATTTGCCGCCTGAGTACTCGTACCACCAACGGAACTGGTAGTGGCACCGCTTTTCTCGGTATTCAACTTTGGGTGCTTGGCCCAACCAGAAATCCCAGTTGAGCTCTTTAGGGGGCTCGACCACTGGGAAGGGGCCTCCTTGAGGGCCGCCGCCAATGCTGGCGGTGACCGTTTTGATCTCCCCAAGCAGCCCCTTTTTGACCATGTTGATCGCACGGAGGAATCGACCCTGGGAAGCTCGCTGCTGAGTCCCAATGAAGAACACCTGCTTGTTGTATTTCTTGCAGGCGTTGCGAATCAGTTGGTTTTCCTCCAAGGTCAACGTCAGCGGCTTTTGGCAGAAGACGTGCTTGCCTGCCTCCAACGCCTCAATGGCGATCTTCACGTGCCAGTGGTCTGGTGTGACCACGCTGACCACATCGATATCGTTGCGCTCAAGAACGCGGCGGTAGTCCTCATAGGCTTCTGCCTTGCCTTTGCCAATCCGCTTATCGTTTTGCGCTCGCCGAGCGTGCCGGGCGTCGACATCACAGACAGCCACAATATCACCAAAACTGGCGTGACCACGGGCATCGCCAGTGCCCATACTGCCGACGCCGATGCAACCGATCATCGGCCGATCATTCTTGGACAGGTTGGCAAACGCCTTCTGCGTCCACGGAAAGTACAATCCGCCAACGCCGGCAGAGGCCAGCGCTGACGTTTTAAGAAAACTACGTCGAGTTGTTTGCGGTTGAGACATCCGATCGTCCTCATGGTTAGGATTCGACAACGCTGATTCGTCTCCGGGGAACGCCCTCCATCCTCAGTAAGAACCTTGTCGTCTCAGCGAGATCGTTCTGGTGGATCCGACGGCCCCCATGACCGGGAAGGCCCGCGTCAGCAACACGGGCGATTCTCGAACTGCCAAAAGGCTCCCGGCCACCGCGACTGGGACGAAGATCGGTCCCAGGGGCCTTTTCGGCAAGTTTGGTTGCTTGCCCGGCACAGGTCCGACGTGAGCGACAAGGCAGCCGTGGAGGGTGTCCACTCGGGAGTTCCCGTTCCTTGGCGGTTTGTTGTTCTCGCCAAGATTGCACTTTACTGCCCCAGACCGTCGGTGTCAGCCACTGCCCAACGCTCGGGTTGCCTCAATGTCCCTCAGCCAAGACGCTCTGCAGGCTGTTGTCACGTTGTGAGGCCCCATCCTCCCAGATTGCACACCCATCTGAAAACTTAGGCATCCGAAAGTTCAGGCGTCTGGGTACTCAGGCGTCTGGGCCGGATGAGGCGAGGGCCACGCAGGCAAGACCGTCCGGGTCGGCTTCTCGGTCGCACCCTCCAGGATCAGGCTGTCGTCTTAGGCAGACAGGTTGTGGCCGCCAGCCTCGATTGTGGCCTGAGGAAGCTGTCTGCGGAGTTGGTTGATTGCAGAACGGCTGATGCGTCTGCAGAGTGTCAGGATCAGCATTTGCAGGTGGCTGAGCCTGGCCAGGTGGTCAGCGGCGGCGTCGGTGAGAAGATGGCAGTTGTAGAGATTGAGCCACTCCAGCAAGGGCACCTCAGCCAATGGTTCCAAAGCGTGATCCGTCACGCTGGTTTCTTCCAGCGAGAGTCCCCGCAAGCCGGTGACCTCAGAAAGCCTCGCCAAGGACGCGCCGTTGACCGCCAAACGGGAAAAGTCGGCCACCTCAGGCATCCCCCGGATCCACTCCACCCGTTGGGGCCATGGGAACGCAGGCGGCAGCCAGAGGTCGGCCCACCTTCGTCGAAGCTCATAGGCTTTGACCTCCAGCCCGATCCGCCGCGGGTCGCCTTCGGCCAACAGCTCTCGTTGCACTTGGATTCGGATGAGGGCAGCTCGAGCGATCGCTGCTGGGCTGGCTTGTTGTTCCAACCAATCGGCATAGACGAGCCGAAGCTGATTGTCTGCAGGCTGCGCAAGAATGGCATCCAGCAGGGTTGCCTCTTCTGGGGAGTTCATCGCCGAAGCCCTTGGAAGTTCATTCCATCGTTTCGAGGGGGTCCCAAGTTTCAAACCGCAGGGATTCCAGTTGCGGAAGCACATCGAGCCGGCGTCGTCCCGCCGCGGTCAACTGATCGCAATCGGTCAGGTCTAGAGAACGTAGGGCCTTGAGTTTGGTCAGCTGCCCGAGTCCCTCGTCGGTGATCAACCGGCAGGAAGACAGATCCAGCGACTGCAAATTGGAGAGGGCCGAGAGGTGTTCGAGGCCTTCGTCGGAGATGTGCATACAAGCCCCCAAATCTAGGTATGTCAGCCTCTGGAGGTCGGCTACGTGGACCAAAGCGGCGTTGCTGATCGCGGTGGTCCCCAGTCTGAGCGATTCCAGTTCTGACAAACCAGACAAATACTGAACCCCTCGATCAGTTACCCCCCGGCAACTTGTCAGGTCCAGGGCGAGCAGCCGAGTTGCCTGACGCAGCATCCGGAGGCCCTCATCGGTGATCCGCGGGCAATGCGCGACCGAAAGGGAACGCAGTGCGGGCAGGGCAGCGGCATGCCGCAGGCCGTCGTCGGTGATCTGCAAGCATTGAGTTAACGTCAAGTTGCTCAAATCTTTCAGCGTCTGCAGGTTTTGCACGCCTTGATCTGAGATGCCCCGACAGTCGCTGAGGTTGACCGACCGCAGCCCAGGAAGGCTCTCGGCCAACTGCCGCAAACTGTCGTCGGAGATCTCAAAGACTGCCAGGTTCATCCCCTCGGGCATGCCCCGCACCCATTCGACCGCATGGGGCCAGGGGAAGTCGGGCGGCAGCCAATCAGGAGCATGGGCTGCACAGAGCTCTTGCTGGCGTCGAAACAGGTCACTCTTGCGTGGGTCGCTCTCGGTTAGCCCGATCAGTTCCAGCTGGAGCTGGATAAACTCCGCTCGGGCCCTTGCCGCCTGGCCCTCCTGCTGCTGCAACCACTGTGCGTAACGCTGTCGTGGAGTGTCCTCGTCTGGATTTGAGGCAATGGCGGCCAGCAGGTCGGTCTCTTGGGAATTGGTCATGGCTTGTCTCCGGGAAGCCGGGACGTGGTTCATCCGCTGCGAACGTCGAAGTGAGTTCTCGCAAAACCGCCAACACCCCAATGGCCCGGCTGTGTCATCGGGCGATGTCATCAGAGCTTTTCAGGACTCGCACAGTGGCGACAAACATGAGACAAAGCTTGCCAAGTGTGAGAGGCTGTGGTGGGCTGTGCTCTGAGAGTCTGTCCGAAATCATGGCGGAGGCACAACGGCTGGTGGCTCACGAGTCTTGATGCAACCAATCCCCGTTGTGCCGGGACACTTTTCGGACAGTCATTTAGTGGAAAACAAGCCAGTGCCCTGTCAAGAGGAGTTCGACGCGAGAACGAATGTGTTGACCCGCAATTGTGAAAACTGGCTGTTGATTTCAATCGCTCAACGAGCTGGGGCGGCTGAGGTGGTTTGTCCTGTGGAACTCAATGCCGGCAGGGTCCCTGTGGGCGGCGCCGACTTCGAGCTACTTCGAGTGAGAACCTATTGTCTGAGCGGCGTGCTTTTTCGGCAACTGCTCCGGAGCAAACCGATCCGAGGCGATCAATGCAACACTTGGGGATCGACTGCTCGCGTGGACTTGTGGGTGGGGTATGCTGTCGGGTGTGAATTCGGCTCGAACAGGGGAGGGGAAAGATGGCCTGGTGGTCTCAATTTCAAAACGGCTGGTTAGGGGTTTGGACCTTCATCGAGGATCATTGGGATACGCTAAGCCTGCTGGGGATCCTGTTGGCCTGGCTTGGCCGAGTCGCCTGGAGTCGCTGGCAATGGTGGCGACGGAGGTTTCTTCGGCGAATCAATTTCTCCATTACCTATGTGGAAGATGGGTGGCTTCGAATTCGAACGCTCATGGAGCGTGATATCGAGGGAATCCTGCTGAACAACGCACATGGGCAACGCTTATTGCTCAGGGCTGCCGACCAAGCCACTCTGGATCAGCCGATCTTGAAGATGGAAAACCAGGATTCGTGGATCGTTCTCAACGCTGCATTGAACGAACTCTCCGAGGCCCACGCTGCCGGGATCCTCAGCAAAGCAGCCGGAAAGTCGGTGGATACCAAATGGTTTGTTCTGGCATTCACCTGCGAGAAAGATCCTCAAGTGGAAATCAATAAAATCCGTGTGATGGTCCTGGCTCAAGATTTGCTGGAGAGCGACCTCGCCGTCCTGGAGAATGCGCAGCTGGAGCGGAAGAACCACCAAGCGAGGATCAACACCGTCCGCTCCCTCAAGCAAGAATGGGAACGCCAGTCTCACTTATTGATGCGGATTGAACTGCCCGTTTAACAAGGCTCCAAGGAAGCTCCCCAGATCGGCAGAATTTCAGGACCTCGCCGAGAGCTGGTCTGGGCAATCGGCTTGGGTGGCCGAGCAGTTCGGCCCCGGATGAGGAGCCAAGGCATCTGGCGGAGGCAGCGGGGCTTCCGAGGCCCAGACCTCAACAGGCTGTTGCTTAAAAGCGTCCAAACGCTCAAGGAGGTACCCCTCGATCGCCTGAAGCCGCTGCGTCTGAAGGATCTTGGAGCCGTCCCGGTCGGTCACGTAGAACACATCAACGACCTGGTCCATGTAAGTGCTGATCTTGGCCAGGGCGATCTCCAGACCCAGCTCAATCAGCGTCCGACCCACTGCATAGAGCAGCCCCGGCCGATCGCCAGTGAAGATGTCCAAGATGGTGTAGCGATCGCTGGTCGAGTTGTCGACGCGGACAACCGTGGGCAAAGTCGACAGTTCTTTGGTGCCGGCGGACTGGCCATACCGCCTCGGTTGAGAAAGACTCAGGGGTTGAGGATTCAACAACGCCTCGGTTAACGCCCTGCAGACGGCCTCGATCCGCTCTGGAGGCGAACCAGCAGGGTAATTCAGGTCACGCACCAGAAACCGGTCGAGCACCAAGGGCCGTGGTGGCTGCCCCCCGGCGTCTTCAACCCTCTCCTGGCCATCCCCAGAAGCGGTCGTGCTTTGCCCGGCCAGATTTCCCCCGGCCAGATTTTGCCAGTCAGCTAAGGTCTTGGAGCGAGCCGAGTCGGGACAGGGCTCCGTCGCGATGCTCGGAGAGCTGAGCTCATCGAAGGGGGTTTGATCCTGGGGACTCGGCCAGTCGGGCAAGTCCAATGTGTGAATCTCGGCACTGAGGACCGACTGCGATTTGGCTGCCAAGGCGCCGACTAAACGATGGAAGATCCCGGAGATCACGCTCTCATCTGTGGACAATGTGTACAGGGTGGTGCCGGTGGCTGGGTCGGCTTGGCCAACGGCTTTGACTTTGTCGGCCGGGCGTGAGGCCAGTTGGCGAAGCTCTTCGGCTAATTGCGCCGGCTTGGCTGAGTGCAAATAGATCGCAGACAAGGCATCGACCTGGCGGTGCAGCCATGGGGGCAGCGGCTTGCCGAGGTGAGTGCGTATTTCTTCGCGGATTTGTTCCAGGTGGCTTTCCGGGTCCAGCGGGTCCCGATCTGCTGAGAGATGAACCATCACGCGACGATACAAACGCAGCAGCACTTCTTCTTGCCAGCGGTTCCACATCCCAGCGGCGACCGCCGAGCGGTCGGCCACGGTGAGCAAGAACAACAAACTCAGCCGTTCGGGGGTGCCCACACGCACCGCGAAATTCAGCCGGACTCGTTCATCAGCGATGTCACGGCGAAACGCCAGGTGAGCCATCAGCAGCTGATTCTCCACAAGAAAGACCAAAGTCTCGGTCTCTTGCGAGGTCAGCATCAGTCGCCGGGCAATCGTACGAGCGAAACGCGCCCCACGTTGGCAGTGGTCTTCCTCGTGACCCTTGCCGATGTCATGGATGAGGATGGCCAAATGCAGCAGCCACTTGGACTTCAAGCCACGGTAGAGATCACCCAGCTCCGATGACAAGCCGGCGAAGTCAGTAGCTTTTTTCACCGCCAGCAGCGAATGCTCATCAACAGTAAACTGATGGCTGGCATTAAACTGCAGCAGCCCTCGCAGGGGAGCAAACTCAGGAATCAAATACTCCAGCAGATGCCACTGGTGCAATTGCCGAAGAGTTCGTTCCAAGCCCTCGGTGCAATCAAGAATCTCGACAAAATCAGCAATTGCTTGGGGATCCAGTTCGGTTCTTTCCGCTGGTTGGGTTAATCCCCCAGAACTTCCTGGGCTGCGGCGTACTTCCCAAATGGTTTCCCGGGAGATCGGTTTGTTCTGTTGGCAACTGACTTTGGACAAGCGGATCAGCCCAGCCGGAGAGCGGACTGTTTGGTCGATCAGCCCCGGATCTACCGAAATGGCCGTCGGACCGATGATGACTCCTTCAGGCAGACGTTGCGTGAGAAATCGCTCGCTGACGACCTCGACCCACCGCCGCCGCTTGGGAAGCTCGACAAACAGATCGGCCAAGCAGGCAACCGCTGCGGTGTGGCGGAAGTAGTCTTGCATCAACACTTCCACCGGCAGCAGGCTCCCGACTTGCGGAATCTGCCAGGCCTCAGCGATCCTCCACTGCTCGGCTCGATCGAACGAGTCTTGACTCCGCCGGGCGTGGAAATGCATTTGGTGCCGGACTCTCAGGAGAAACTCTCGGGAGGTCACAAGAGTCTCGGCGTCTGCCTGGGAGAGAAGCCCATCGGTGACACTTTGGGTGAAGTCCGGCGTGCCATGTTGCAAGAAGCTCACCCAGCGGATCAGGTGCAAGTCACGCAATCCGCCAGGGGTGCGTTTGATGTTTGGCTCCAAGACATAAACGGTCCCTCCGTACTTCTGCCGCTCTTGCTGACGCGCCGCCACCACCGCCGCCAGCATCCGCCGGGCGTTCCGTCGCATGGCTCGGGTGAACTCGCCCTGGAACTCCTGGAAGAGCGTTTCGCTGCCGACGAGCAATCGCGATTCCATCAGAGATGTCGCGGTGACAGCATCTTCCAGGGCCAGCCGGCAAGCATGGTTGACACTCCGCAGACTGTGACCCACCGAGACGCCCAAATCGCCGATATCCCGTAGCAACCGGCCGGCCAACCAACGAACCGCCTCGCCCTCGGGATCTCGGCAAAGCAACATCAAATCGATATCCGAGTGCGGCGACGAACTGCGTCGCCCGTAACCCCCAATAGGGACTACCGCTATTGTTGTTGCCAGAGGCTCTTGATGTTCTTGGGGGGCCTCTTGCACGGCCCGGTCAAAAAGCCCACAGACCAGCTCGTCGTAGAGCTCAGCTAGAGACTGAGCCAACGCGTCACCCGCGAGCTGGCCTTGTGCCGCGCACAATGCATCTCGATCCGACGAAAGCCGGTGCTTTGCCTCAAGAATGTAATGAGGTAAGTTCAGACCGCTCATGTCGACCAAACCCGATCGGAAGAGTGTGCCTGACGGCCTTCGTTCCTCTGGCCATTTGCGAGTCGCCGGCGGCCGTGCCCGCGAAGGTGTAAGATCGGTTCTTGGTGGATTTTGTTTGTGAAATTCAAGGTGAGATCACAAAGATAGATCTTTTGGGTGCTCTGCCTGAAAAGACCGCCAAGGCAAAGCCTCCTCAAGAGAACCTTCCAGCAGGATGTGGGCATTGACTCTTGCAATGCGAGATCGCCCAACTTGTCTGTGCGGCGCAGATTCTCTCTGTCGACGCCGGGTTGTTTCAGTCGGCGGACTCGATCGGGCGGTTGCCAGCAGCTTGAGATGTTGCCTGCGAGGTCCCCGACGGCGGTTCACGATTTCCTGCCGAGGTGCCAACAAAGTCAGCCTACGAGCTTCGTGATTGCTGGCTCGAAGCTCAGGAGGCTGAAAGCACCCTAGCCAAAAGCGATGGCCACGGCCTCAGGGTGAACATTCGATTCCATGGGGTATGAACGGACGTACTAGAGAGCCTCGGGTCCCGTTTCGCCGGTGCGGATTCGGACAATTTCGGAGAGGTCGGAGACGAAGATCTTCCCGTCGCCGATTTGGCCCGTTTGGGCTGTTTTAACAATGGTATCGATAGCCGACTTCACCAGGTCGTCCTCGACAACGATCTCGATTTTGACCTTGGGGACGAAGTCGAGGGTGTATTCGGTCCCACGGTAGGTCTCAGTGTGTCCACGCTGGCGTCCGAAGCCGCGAACGTCGGTGATGGTCATTCCCAAGACGCCACTCTCGCTGAGACCGTTTTTGACTTCTTCGACCTTGTGCGTGCGGATGATCGCCTCGATCTTCTTCATGATGCGGCATCCTCTTGAGTTGGTGGCCTTGATAAGGCCACGACAAGGAACGGAACAGGCATACCCCGTCTACGCTAGGTCCCGTTTGACAAGAATCACTGACGATCTGGCGGGAGCGACTCGAATCCTCCAACGACACTCTCACCGCAGCCGGCTGAGACAGCCAGCCAAGACAGTCGGCCGTTGTGATGATCGATGCTCGCTTGATCAGCCCCAAGCGTAGCCTATCGACAACTGTTCTTGTTGAAGGTGATCCCGCCCCAACGCAAAGACGGGTGCTGGACGCTTCGGCCCTCCCGATGCAAAGCCACCACCTCAGCAGGCTGCCAAGCCACATTCAGAGGGAACGCTTGTTGCGAGAAGCGGTGACGTTTTGCAAAGCGGAAAGACACTAAGGTGCCAGGATTCTTTTTCTCAGCGAAACGGTTTTGCCCCATTTGAAACTCTATGATCACCTCTGTCGCAGTTGAACGCAAGAGATCGCTCGGCCCCCCAACCCAACATTCAGGGGAACTTGTCATCCGATTGCCCGGTTCAAGCCGTTGAAGGCCCCAGTTGCTGGGGGGGTTGACCTCAAAATCGATGGACACGGGTGCAGTTTGGCCCGCTCGCCAGGCAACCTTCTTTCCCTGGTCCGTTGTGGGCCCTCACGCTGTTGACACCTAGCGTTCATGCCTTGTTTCCTTGGATTTTGGCAGTGGGTGCCGGGTGAATAGCCCGAGTGAACGAGAACCCAAATGCCAAATCAGAAGGAAACGGACCACTAGGCCTCCGCAGGAGGAGACTCGACTGAGCTATCCGAACTGGGCTGAGCACTGGACCGTTTTTGCCACAAGATGTCTTCCTGGCCACTGGCGGCGTTGACAAACCGCGAAAGGACGAAGAACAAGTCGCTCAATCGGTTCAAATAGTGCATCAACTCCAATCGGACTACGCCCTGACCATCTCGGCCAATCGAAACTAATCGTCGTTCAGCCCTGCGACAAACGGTCCGAGCAAGGTGTAACACGGCCGCCACCCGAGTTCCTCCGGGCAGCACAAACTGCTTCAGCGGAGGCAGACTTTCATCAAATCGGTCAATGTAAGTTTCCAGGTGCCTGACGTCGCTGTGCTGAAGAACAGCCAGTCCTGCTTCGATGGGATCCGGGGTCGCCAGCTCAGCACCCATGTCAAACAAGGCATGCTGAATGGTCTCGAGGATCCCGTCGATTTCCGGGGCTAACTCTTCAGCCCGGATGAGTCCCAAAACCGCGTTGAGCTCGTCGACGGTGCCATAAGCCTCAATGCGAGGGTCATCTTTGCTCACCCGCGGTCCGCGGAGAAGACCTGTGGTGCCGTCGTCGCCTGTTTTTGTGTAGATCTTCACGCTTCAACTCAACTACCCATTTTGCCCAGAAAGTCGCTTGGCCCCGACTGCTTGATCGCCAAAATGTTCGCGGCGAGGGAGCTTTGGGCCTGCAACGGACAACAATAACGGACCCAAACTGACCTGCGATCGCCCATCCCTGTCGATTGGCAGTTCGTCGAGATCCAAGTTGTGCTGGTGGTATTCCTCAAACCCGGATCAATAGGTGACTTTGAGGCCTCACTCAACTGGAAGAATCGTTCAAACTCAAGCCGGAGTGTTCTAGGCCACTAAACGAAAACTGTCCACCTGGATACACTTGTCTTCCGCTGAGTCGGAACTCCCAATCGTCTGTCGGCGTTGCTTCGTAAGTTCTGCCTATGACGACTCCCTGCCTGTTGCGGCTCTCTGCTTGGACTGAGTTCAAGCCAACCAGGCACGGGTTGTGGCAAGCAGGCGAGGATGGCAGTTTCGACTTCTTCACAAGTCCAAATCCCTTTGCTGAACCAGAGATCCTTTGAAGCGTCGTAAGATGGCGTTAGCCCCTTGCAGCCTGAGTCTCTCGGCTCACGACGGCTCTGGCCTCGAGCCAGCCACGGATTTCTGGCTGAGAGCATCGGGTCATCAACTGGGGCAAGCCATAGGCCCCGAGTTTCACACGAGAACACTCAATGGATGGACAACACCAACACACAGAAAACTGGTCGTGCACCGACGCAGGTGCTTTTTCAGCGGGGTTTGGTCGCATCAGCGGCTTGACAGGCTTCTGCTTTAGAGGGCTTGTCTTTGGTGGGATTGTTCTGGGCGTTTTCGCCTGGTTGACAGGCCCGCTCATGGGGGCAACTTCAACATCGCCACCTCAGCAGGACAAATCTGCCGAGAGGCCGAAGTCCCAAGCCCAAGCAGGGGCTTTGACACAGGGTGAAAAACCCTTTCTCACCAATCTTCGGCGAGTGACCGACTCGGCTGTCTTCGTCAAAGCTGGGGAAGGTTATTTCTCCAGCGATGGTCAGGAGATTGTCTACCAAGCGGTCCCCAAGGGCTATCCCTTCTACCAGATTTATACCTCCACATTGGCTGACTCACTGGCCGGCAAGCGGCCCCGCCGAATCAGCACAGGTCGCGGACGCACCACCTGCAGTTATTTCTCGCCTGACGGCAAGCAGATTCTGTTTGCCTCCAGCCACTTGGATCCACAGCTTACCGAGACGGAGGACCAGGCCCGTCGCCAGGCCGAGGAGGATCGACGTTCCGGCCGACGCAGGCGTTACAGTTGGCCGTTTGATCCCCACATGGACATCTTCCTGGCCAATCGTGATGGGGAGATCCTCAAGCGGCTTACCGAGGCCCCCGGATACGACGCCGAAGGAGCTTTCTCCAAAGATGGCCAAAGAATCGCTTTTTGCAGTACTCGTGATGGTGACCCCGACCTGTATGTGATGGACGCCGACGGAACCAACGTGCGTCAGCTGACCAATGCTAAGGGCTACGACGGCGGGCCGTTCATCTCGCCAGACGGCCAATGGGTCTGTTTCCGCAGCGATCGTGAAAAAGAGCATTACCTGCAGATTTACGTCATCGGCATCGATGGTCAGCATGAAGTGCAAATCACCGACACCAACGGCGTGAACTGGGCTCCCTACTGGCACCCCACCAAGCCTTACCTCATTTGGACCGGAGCGGATCACTCCAAACCTGGGCGTCCCAACTACGATCTCTGGTTGATGCGTTATGAAATCCAAGACGGACGCTTCATCCCCGGCAAAGTCCAGCGAATCACCGACCATCCTGCTGCCGATGTGCTGCCGGTCTTCAGTCCCGACGGGAAAAAACTGATGTGGACGAGCACGCGGACACAAGGTGGCACCAGCCAGCTGTGGATCGCCGATTTCCAACTTCCCAGCAACGATTCCTAGTGCCTTGTTTCCTAGGATTTGGGCAGTCGGTTGGACGTGAATCCCCCGATTCCACGAGAACCAACTGCCAAATCAGAAGGAAACCAACCACTACTGACCTTCGGAGAAGTTTTCGACCCAGTGCGACCGTCTGCCCTTGTTTGTGATGACCTCAAGGGGGCAGCCTGAGGCACCACAGCAAGCCCGGATTGCCGAACGAAACGCTCTGCTTCGTCGAAGACTTTTCAGGGAATCAGTAGGCTTTGGCTTTTCCGCCAAGGGCTCACCGCGAAAAGCCTCAGCCAACAACGACCGGCCGGAGGCAAGCAGGAAGCGATGAGTGGCAGGCAACCAACGCATGACAAAGCTCACAAGCAACCAGCAGTCAACCCTTCCCTGACTTGAGCCAAGCCGATGGGCCGCAAGCGACGAATTCGATCGGCATCCCAAGTCGTCTCGGCAGCTGGTCATGCCGCTGAGAATCCCCCCGCGGCACTGCTGGAGGCCTTGTGGCATTTTCGTGGAAAGTTTCGCACGGCCCGGGAGCCCGAGAAAGTCCTCCGTGGGGCACTCAAACTGAGCTTGGAGGTGTTCTCGGCCTCGGAGGGGTGCTTTGCCTTTGTTCGTCCCGGATCCGACCTTGGAGAGATCCTCTTCAGCGAACCTCGCCAAAGCTGCTGGGACACCCTCATCCTGGGTGGTTTTCTACGGGGCTACGATGTGAGCGTTCCCCGCGACACCATGCTCTGTCGCATTCGGCGTCGAGGACGGATGTGGGGGGCCTTGGCGATTCGCACGCCCCATGAGGAATTTTCCTGGAGGATCCGACAGGCCTTTTCCATGGTCGGCGATGTCGTCAACGACCTGCTGGTTGGCTTGGACGACCACAAGGTCCGGGATGTGCGGAGTCGAATTGATCGGAAGGTCTTGGACCAACTTCAGCCCAAAAACCTCTTCTACAAGCTCCTGCATGGCATCCGGTCGCTGACCGATTATGATCATTCTGCGGCGTTGTTGATCTGGGATGAAACCGATGAGAGCCTCGAGATCGTCGCCGAGCAGATTTCCTACCACAAATCCAAAAGCTACAACGTCGGGCTGAAGTTGTCCTCACTGCCGGCTGGGATCCGGGAGGTGCTCAACAGCGACTTGGTCTTGGGTTTTGACCGCCAAGAAGGGCATTGGTCCGAGTGGTCCGGACGAGCAGCAACGGAACTGGCCGAGCTGTTGGATTACAACCCGCAACGCCCCTCAACTCAGTTGCCAGTCGCCGAAAACGCCATGCTTTGCGCCCCGTTGGTCACGCAGGAAGGGCTCCTCGGTGTTCTGAAAGTTGCCGCAGTCCACCCGGGAGCCTTAGGGCCCTACGAGGCCGACCTTGTTTGGCAGTTCTTACCCCAAGCGGCGGTGGCATTACGAAATCTGCGACACAACGAATCCCTGCAGGGAAAGATCTTAGAAGCCGAACGGCGAAACGCGATGGCGGATCTCGCTCGCGGCGTCGCCCATGATATCAACAACGCCTTGGGGACGGTCGTGCCTCTTGTGCAGCAGTTGCGGGCCGACCTCGAGGAGGACGCCTTTGACGCCGCCACGGCCGTTGCAGACCTTCATGAGATCGAACGTGCGATGCTCGTCTGCCGACGGGTCTTTGCCGGCATGCTGCAGTTTGCACGCTCCCACAAGAGAAACCGCAGTGAAGTCCACCTGGGCAAAGTGATCGAGACGGCGATGGCCATCTATCAACGTCCCCTGCAACGCACAGGCATCGCTGTGAGCGTCGATGTGCCCCCCGGTCTGCCGCCGATCTTGGCCGTCCAGGCCGATATCGAGCAATTGGTGCTCAACTTGGTCAGCAACGCCCGTGATGCCATGGCAAGTGGCGATCAACTGACCATCACCGCTTGCGAAACTGCCGCAGCGGTCCAGCTGGCGGTGGCCGACACCGGCTGCGGAATTAGCCCCGAAAATCTGCGAAGAATCCAGGAGCCGTTCTTCACAACCAAACGAACCGGGACGGGCCTGGGCCTCGCTCTGTGCCATTCCATCGTGGCACAAAACCGCGGCAAACTGCACATCGACAGCCACCTCGGCCAGGGCACAATCGTTCGGGTGGTCTTGCCCTTAAGCGACGGAGAGCAACCATGAGCGGCCCAGCCAGAGCACGCATTCTTGTTGTCGATGATGAACCAGGGATGTTGCGAACCGTCGAACGGATTCTCAGTCGGCGGTACGAGGTCCAAGCGGTCGAGTCAGGACGCGAGGGGCTGAAAATCCTCGAGAGCTTCCCGGCTCACGTTGCGATTTTTGATATCCGCATGCCCGAGATGAACGGTTTTGAGCTGACCAGGGCTGTCAAAGCACGCGGAAACCCCGTCGATGTGATCTTGATGACCGGCAATGCCGAGGATATCGACGAAACGCTGATCCGAGCCATCGACGAAGGGGCGTTCTACTTCATTCAAAAACCTTTTGACCGTCGTGTGCTTTTGACGTTGGTGGATCGCTGCTTGGAGCTTCAGCGGCTCCGTGCGGCCGAAGAGCAACGTTTTCGTGTCCTTCAAGAAGAGTTGGAGGCTGCCCGACGGTTTCAGATGAGTTTGTTACCGCCTACTTACCAAGAGTTTACTGGGGTGTCGGTCACAGCGCGGTATCAGCCATGCAATCAACTGGCTGGCGATTTGTATGATTACATCGTCACCAACGACGGCTGTGTGGCTGCTGTGGTGGCCGATGTTGTCGGTCATGGCGCCGCTGCGGCGATGCTGACCAGCGTCGTCAAGTCGGCCTTTCGATCGGCTGTCGCGGAGGAGTTTCTGCCACGCGCGGTTTTGGAGCGAATTCGAGAAGGGATGCGACCCTTTGAAGATAGCCAATTTCTCACTTTGTGCTGTTGCCGAATCCAGCCAGGCAGCGGCGAACTGACCTACATTAATGCCGGGCATCCTCAGCCGCTGCTTTGCCGTGACGACGGCTCGCAGATCTGGCTGGAACCCACCGGACCACTGGTTGCGCCTGCCTTGGCAGATTTGCCTTGCGATGAGGCCACCTGCACCCTTCACGACAATGACCTGCTCCTCTTTTACACCGACGGAGTGGTCGAGGCCCGAGGGACCGGAGAACTCTTCGGTCGCCAGCGTCTGGCCGCCGCGGTGGGCAGCCGTCTTGGCCGCTGGTCCGATGTGGCTGATGGCATCCTCTCCGCTGTGACTGAGTTCCGCGGCGAGCCACAACTGGATGACGATCTCACCCTGCTCAGCTTGGTCTTTCAGAAGACTCACTAATTGGACTGTCCCAGATGTGGCCCAGCTGACCAAGATGTTCTTGCGTGTTCCGTTTTGGGTCCTGTAGGTTGGGCCTGGACCACAATCTAACACAGTCGAGCTCAGTCGCTTCGCTTGTCGGTCAACCGCCAGTGAGTTGGAGCTGCCCGCAACACCGCAGCCAACCTGCGTCAAGGTTCCTCTTGAGAGCTACAGAAGGAGAAGTGATGCCATTTCGTCAACCTAAGACACGCCTGCTGGTAGGCTTGTTGGCGCTGTCATGGTGTGTGATTTCCCTGGCATCAGGCATTGCTTGGGCTGATCAAGCCAGTCCAGAAGCTAGGCCAAATTTCGTGCTGTTGATTGCTGATGATATTTCTTGGAACGATTTGGGGTGTTATGGCCATCCCACCATGAAGACCCCCCACATCGACAAACTTGCCGCAGGGGGCCTTCGCTGGACGAATGCCTATTTAACGATCAGTAGTTGCAGCCCGAGCAGGTGCAGTTTGATCACAGGTCGGTACCCTCATAACACCGCAGCGGCAGAACTTCACACCAGGCTGCCGGGCGATCAAGTGATGTTCCCGCAATTGCTTCGCCAGGCCGGTTATTACACAGTGCTTTCAGGCAAGAATCATATGGGCAATGCGGTCAAGCAAGCCTTCTCAAAGATCTCCGCCGGCCGCGGCCCTGGACGAGAAGCGGATTGGGTTGAATTACTACGCGATCGTCCTAAAGAGAAACCCTTTTTCTGCTGGTACGCCTCAATCGATGCCCACCGAGCTTGGACGATCAATCAAGATGCCCCCAGCTACCAACCAGAAGATGTTGTGGTGCCGCCGTTTCTGATCGACGGCCCGGAGACCCGCAAGGACCTCGCTGGCTACTACCATGAGGTCAGCCGGTTTGATCACTTTGTCGGCCAAGTGATTCAAGAACTTACTCGCCAAGGAGTTTTGCAGAACACCGTGGTGATGGTTCTCTCTGATAACGGCCGACCGTTTCCACGCTGCAAGACACGCCTTTACGACAGCGGCATCAAAACCCCGTTTGTGGTTCATTGGCCTGCGGGTCTGCCCGCCCAAATCCAGGGCCGCGTCACACAGAGCTTGATCAGTACCATCGACATCGCCCCGACCGTTCTGGAGGTCGCCGGTCTCAAAAAAGATCAGCGAATTCAAGGGGTTAATTTCGCTCCCATCTTTAAGGACCCCTCCGCCACCACACGCGATGTCGTCTTTGCTGAGCATAACTGGCATGTCTACCGGAACCACGAAAGAATGGTTCGCGCTGGCGACTGGTTGTATATCCGCAACAATTTTCCAGACCAACAGAATCTTTGTGTCGAGGCCTACACCGGCGGCGCCGGGGCAGAACTCTGGCAGGCCCATCGCTCAGGAGAGCTGCCCGATTCGTGCCAGAATGTCTTCTGGAATCCCTGCCCAGCTGAGGAACTTTACCATGTGCCCGAGGATCCCCATCAGCTCCACAACTTGGCCGAGAACCCGCAACACCAGCAGACCCTCCAGGAACTGCGAGACCTGCTGACCGCCTGGACCGAACAAACAGGCGACACGATTCCCACCAATCCCTCTCCCCATCGCGATGCTCCCCCAGGACAGCCCAAGAAAAACCGCAAGGACTTTCGAAGAGGCGAGATGCCAGGTGCTGCCGCCGGCGCTGAGAAGATGAACCACCCTGGCCCAATTCGCCGAAAGAAATCGTAAGTTTCTCGCTCAACTGGTCCTGCTGCTCCCCTCGGAAGATTCCTGCTCTTCAAAAACTCGCCTGCCGCCGGAACGACCAGTGCTCTAGCAGCTGTTGATCTTCCAGCCTCTCCGCAGTGCCGGACGAGCGAAGATTCTCTTCAACCTCAGTCGTTGAACTGTCCCAGATGTGGCCATTGCCCACAGAATGTTGTTGCATGCATCTGTTGCGGGCCCCGCAGGTGAGGCCTTTGCCACAATCTAGAACAGTCGAGGTAGGCTACGTCTGAAAACACCAGTCTGGCTCCGATCTGCCCTGGCTTCAGGGGCCAAATCAATTCGCTGGTGCCATCGATGAACCCCCTGTCAGATACGTCTGAGTATGGGACGGTCCAACTCAAAGCGTCTGCAGGATTGGCCAAGCCTTCATCGGGGCAGGTCTTTGGGGCTCAGACGGACAGCCGCTGGCCAGATTTCGTTGAGTTGCTTTCCTTCCAATTCAATTTTGTACACCTTGCCCCGGATTTGGACTCCTTTTGCGACCATCTTTTCCAGCAGGGGCACCTTTTTGCCACGTGTGAAGACTGTCCTCTTGCCCAAACGGTAATAAGAAGTCCGTTGCAAAGTGCTTGGTTGGTTAGCATGGGGGATACGCTCGAGAACTCCCGAAAACTCTTTCTGCTGGCCTTCAAGATTCTTGTACCAGCCCTGGCTAGCGAAAACCTCTTGCCAACCTCCTTCTTGGCTAGCCTGTCTCTTTTGCGAACCTTGGTTCTGCTGGATCAGTTGGCCCTGCTGGGCAGTTTGAAAGCCACCTGAGGTGACCGGACTAGTTGGGCTGACTGGATCGATTTTGTCGATGCGTTGCACTTGGCCGGCCTGATTGGCTGAACTGACTTGATGAGATTGAGTCGTTCGGTTGATTTGGATGGGTTGATCGGAACGGCGTGTTTGAGCGGGCTGAATGGAAAGAGAGAGAATGCTCTGTGCCAAGAGCACGACAACAGCGAAGGGAAACTGAAGCATTGGTGCTAGCTCAACGTCAACGGTGGCCAGGGAGTGATCGGAGTCGGTCCCGAAACAGTCTTGGATTGTAGGGACGCCAACCTCTGGCAAAAGTTCCCCAAGGCTCAGGTCAAATTTTGCAACCCCTGGGTGCCCTTGGCACTTTCGACGCGCATCGAATCTCAACTTCGAACCCGCACAATTTCTACAACCATGAGCACTGGCGCCTCACAGTTCCCCCAGATCCACGACTCCAACCCAGCGAGATCGGAAATCGCTCTCAGCGTCGCTCTGGCACACCGATTGCTGCAGAGAACGGGAAGGAACTCCGCCAGGACATCTTTGGTGCCCGCAACGAAAGTAACGGCGTTGGCCAGATCGGTTCTTCGGTTGTTTCAGCCAGATCGTCTCGATTGAAGTGTTTTCGTTTGTTTGGTTGTAGCTGGTGAGTTGACGCCGGTGACAACGCTGCCTGATTTGATGTGGCAGGATTGGCCACAGAAAAAGGTTGAGAAGATTCGCCCCCGAAAGGAATTCGGCCCGGCGGCCTGAGGTGGGCCCGGGGCCATTGACCCCAGCAGGATGCTGCATGTTCTTGAAAACCGACATGAAGGTCTCCTTGGAGACCGTTTTAGCCGCCTCTCCGCTTCTGGGTCATCCATTGGAGGACCGCCGAGGCATTCGCGATCGCCAAGATGCGGATTTGGCTTGCCTGGCCACACAGGCTTCTAGGCGATCCTTGCGTGGCCCCAGCCAGCGAGACATCTTCTGTGTGGCACCGTTGGATATTCTGGTCAGCGACCATGATGGCTACAAAAAGTTCCACCTCCTGGAACTCAACGGAACAGGAATCGGAGGCCTGACCAACCTCCCGCATGACATCCTGCAGGGCACCTTGGTCTCTCTGGAAGAAACCGCCGAGTCCTTTGCACAGCCTGACGGACTCGTCTTGGTGGCAGTTTCGGGCAAGGAATGTCAGCAGCGGCCACGGTTAAACCGCTTGATGCACGAAAAATTGCTCTTTGTGGAGGCCATCCGGCAGGGGCTCAACCGCCGCCACGGATCCTGTAAGGTTTGGAATCTCGAGAGTCTTTCGCAGCAGGCTGCTCCCGCCCGAAGCACCACAGCCGGCCCTGGGGTCGTGCTGGGTTACATCAAAGAGCTTCTTGGCCAACTCAATCTCGATGCTGAGGGCCGGCTGTGGTTGCATGGTCGGCCCGTCGTCGGCGCGGTCAACGATCGCTTCTGTCGCAACTTGTTGCACCATTTCGGGGAGCGAGTCGATCTCAGGCGTTTGCGGACTCTCAATCAGTGTTTTCTCGCAGGCAGCGATAAAGGTGTCGCTTACGGGCTGTTTAATGAATATGTCGCCAAAGAACCCCACCCCTCCTTGCCTCCAGCGATCCACTACGAACATGCTCAGTCCCGTGAGGACCTCACTCACACGGTCCATCGCTGGTTAGGTCAGGGCCGCCAGGTGGTGATCAAACCCCACGGAACCGGACTAGGGCACGGAATTGAGTTTTTCCTCTGCCCTGACGAGGACCCCCAGGCGGTCAACGCCCGTATCGATGGCTCGATTGCCCAAACCCAACGGTACTACGGTCTCGAAGGTGGGGCCTTTCCTTACACGGTGTGTGAGTTTGTGGACGCCTCTCGCGTCCAGGATCCCAACCACCCGCTGGTGAATCATAAGTATGAGTTACGGGTGGTGGTCTACCGCGACGGTGATTCTCTGTGTGCGTTTCCCTCCATTGCCAAGATCGCCCGTGAGCCGGTGGACTGCGGCGGCGAGCAACGCCGTTCGTTGATTAACAACATTACCGCCTCGGGCGACACCTCCAAGGTGTGCGGCACCGATTTCATGCTTCCCCTGTGTAATCAGGACAGTCTCCAGCTGTTGGGGTTGAGTGAGGACGATCTGCTGGCCTTAAGCGAAACCTGCACAGGCTACGTTCGGCATGTGGTCGATCAAGTCGAAGATCGCCCCGAGATGTTCGGGCTCCCGCAGCCTCAGGTCAAACCACGCTCCGCTGTAGCCCTCTCGGCGGCCTGATCCATCCACCCTTTGTGCGTCTGACTACACACTTCCCGATGGCGAATTCCGCGTAATGATCAGCCGGCTGCTGTTTCTGCATCCCGGTCAATTAGGCCGATGTCTACCCTTTTTGTTGCTCTATGGTCTGGTCTTTGCCGCTTTGACTGTTGCCGACGGTTTGTCGTTGACCTTGTTTGTCAGCAAAGCGGGCGCTGCCTATCTTCCTGCTGCGCAGACGGTAGCTTCGCTCTGTGTTCTCGCCGCGACGACCTTGTATTCCCGCTGGGCAGTGCGGATTCCAGCTGCTGTGATCTTTTTAGGCTTGCTACCAGGTCTGAGCCTGACCTATCTGACCCTCTGGAGTCTCCTGTCGTTGGGTCATTTGCATCTCGGCTGGCTCGCCCTTCTCCTGGTCACCCGAGAGGTTGCCTTCGCCTTAATTCTGCTGCACTTCGGGGCTTTCCTTCTCGACTACTTCACCCGCGAGGAGCTGGATCGAGTCATGCCTGTGATCTACGCCGGAGGACGCTTTGGAGGAGTTCTCGGAGGGGGTCTGCTGATGTGGGGTCCCGCATACATCCCGGTGATTGCCCTGGCCGGAGTGGTCGCTGTGTTGATGATGGCCGGCTCGCTGGTCGTCGGATGGTTGTCCCGGCACCATCCTCGCGTCCATCCACACCGCCTTCAGCCTGATCCCTGTGCAGAGCGGCCCGCTGAAACCTCGTCAGGGGGTCCAACCCCGCCGGGGGCAAAAACCTCGGGGGCAGAAGCACCCTCTGGGATCGTTCAGTTGCTGCGAGAATGGCCGCTCTTACGCTGGCTGACCCTGGCGACGCTTGTTTACTTTGGATGCCGGGCGTTGTTGACCTACCGATACAGTGTTGTTTTTGAAGATCACTTTTCCAGCGAGGCGGAGCTGGCGGCGTTTTTAGGGCTGTATGCGCAGCTTGCACTGATGATTGCCCTGATCACCCAACTGTTGCTTGTCAGCCGTCTGGTTGCCTGGTTGGGCGTCGGAGGGACACATTTGCTTTACGCCAGCATCGTGACTGTCGTGACTTTCGGCGGGGTTTTTCACATGGGCCTTGCTTTAGCGGTGGCTGCCCGATTTGTGGAAGGGGAATTGCGGTACGGCCTTCGCAATCCCGTGTCTCAAATGATTGTCAATCGGTTTCCGGGGTCAATTCGTCAGAGGGCCCGAGTATGGAGTTTAGGGGTGCTCATTCCCCTGGCTTCTATTCTTTCGGCGGCCTTGTTGGCCTTGGGCGTAGCCAACGGTGGCCAGGACTGGGTGGGAGTCGTCGCAGCAGGTCTCGCACTGGTCTACCTGGTTGCCTCGCTGGGGCTTTGGTCTGTCTTGGCCGATCGCTCTGGCAGATTTCCCAGCCCGCACTTTTCTCAGGCTATCCCTGCAGCCTCAAGAGCGTCAACCTCAAGAGCGTCAACCTCTAGCGCGCGGGGGGTATGAGCGGAGGGGTGCACGCTCCTGAAGCAAGTGCCCCAGGCTGCTGCTCAAGCAATCGTCTCGCTTTCCTGACGGAAATGCCAATCGAGAGACCTTACGGCAAGAGTTCTTCGGTCTGCCGTTGCCGGCACTATTTGAGTGATTACGCCGCCCTCGGAGTGATTCGGATGGGTTCATTTCAATGCGAGGCCATTGTCTGTGAACGGGTCCGGAAATCTGGCCTTCCAAGGAATAGCGAAAACTTAAGAGTTTCTTTAGTAATATGAGGGAGCAACGACGGAGAGCTGCGGCAGGCTGTGTTGGAGTCGCTCCAGGCCTCTTTTGGTCAGCAAAGGGCACTCTCGCACGCTGAGCCAACGCAGCCCTGCCAGCTTCTGCAAGTGGTTGAGACCTTTGTCAGTGATCTCAGCACAGGCAGTCAAATACAGGGAGCGAAGCTGTCGGCAGTCCGCGAGAGAAGCCAAAGCACGGTTCCCAATGTTGGTATCGTTGAGCGAGAGGGAACGTAACTTCGGAAGTCCGCTGAGCTGCTCGACGCCCTTCTGGCCGATGGCAGTCCCTGCCAAGCTCAGCCATTCCAGTTGCTGAAGAAGAGACTCCGCCTGGCACCGCCGCCCCAGTTGAGCGA
The DNA here is from genome assembly GCA_964648025.1 of uncultured Pirellulales bacterium. Classification (GTDB taxonomy): domain Bacteria; phylum Planctomycetota; class Planctomycetia; order Pirellulales; family Pb10988; genus CAZYKP01. The sequence goes on from CAZYKP010000007.1 coordinate 187,565, forward strand.
CACCTCGATCGGTCAGCTTACGGCAGCCTTGGAGATCGAGACGACGGAGTTCGGGCAGATTTCCCAAAGCCAGCAAAATCCCGTTGGTGGCTTGCCAACAGCCTCGTAGATCCACGGACCTGAGTTTCGGAAGAGTCAAGGTCGAACCGTCGGTAAACAGCTGTCGGAGGCCATCGGTTGTTAGCCCTCGAGGGTACCGCAGCCCCAGATGACGGAGGTTTGTCAACCCACAGAGTTGAGCGAGACCAATGTCAGTCAGCCCCACGCAATCCCCCAGTTCCAGGCTCTCCAGGCCGTCCAGTCCTGCCAGACCGGTCCCGTTGATGCCAACACAGTATCGCAGGTCCAGCAGCCGTAGGCTTGGCAAGCCGGCAAGCAACGCCACCCCCCTGTCAGTGAGACGCTTGCAGTAGCTCAGGTTCAGCTCTCGAAGTTGACCAAGCCGCTGCGAGGATCGCTGAGACGATGTGGCCGACGATTTCCGGAGCGGAGCGGCTGTGCATTCAGCCGGCGACTTTGTGCTGCTTGACTTTTGACCGTGGACCAGTGCGACCAGAGCATCATCGGTCAGAGCAGGACAGTCCTCTAGGCTGAACGTGCTGACCTGTCCAAGAGCCTTGCCCAATCGGTCCAGGTGTGCCGGCAGCGTCTCAGCGGTAAACTCAGTGCAACCTGCCAGCTTGAGGGTCCGTAACCCAGTCAGCTTGGCCAGAGCACCAGGGTCGCTGATGTGGGTCTGGCTCAGGTCGAGTTCTTGAAGATCCTTCAGTTGTAAGAGCACCTGGATCGCTTCGTCGGTGACGCCGGAACACCAGCTCAAATCCACCGACTGCAGCTTGGGAAGTTGGGCCAAACCCTGCCAGCATGCCTCATTGGAACCGAAGGAGCGCGACAACCGGAACTGGCGAAGATTCTTCAGATCTGCCAGCAGTTGCAAGTCCTGAGAACTCTCCGGAGGCCTGTCCACCGAGATGGACCGCAGATGCGGCATCAGAGAGGGCAATTGCCGCAGTTTGTCGGTGTCCCAATCGGGGAGTTGGAGCCCTTCGGGCATCCCCCGAACCCATTGGAGGTTTGGACGCTCATCCCAGGGCCAGCTAGGCGGCATCCAGGAAAGTTCCCAAAGCAGTTCCTGCATACGGGCGTGCAGCAGTCGTTGATCGACTGAATCGCTGACCCCGCTGCGTTGTGCTTGAGCCAGCCGGCACTGCAGGCGAATCAGTTCGGCTCGGTTCAACCGACCCTGTTGCTCAAGCCAATCGGCATACACCAGCCGTGGTGCATCGTTGTCCGCATCTGCATAGATGGATGCGACCAGGGCCGATTCTTCGGAGTCCATCGACGCATTCATCAACACCCTGTCAGTTTGGGTTTTCGCGGAAGGGACGACTCATAAGGGAATTCCTTGCAGGGTGGGGTGAGGCGGGCCTGCAATCCACAAATCGGGCCGCAGTTGCGACAGCCGGTTGAGGCCAGAGAGGCGGAGGCCGTTGCACCCTCGCACGATCAGGTGGCGGAGATTGCCAGCATGGGCTAGGTGGAGCAGCCCGGCCTCAGTGACTCGGGGGCACCCTGAGATATCGAGGGTCTGCAGGTTCGGAACCTCAGCCAGAAAGGCCAAGCCGGAGTCTGTGATTTTTCGACAATGGCTTAGGCTCAGGATCCTCATTGGGGAACCAGCGAGGGTTTTTAGCGCAGAGTCACTGACCTGCAAGCAGTCCGACAGGTTCAGCGCGTCCAATTTCGGCAGTTGGGCAAAGATGGCCAAGGCACGTCGATTGACCCACTCGCAACCAACTAACTCCAACCTCCGCAGATTGGGAATCTCGGCCAAATAGCGGACGCCGCTTGAGTTGATCCCCAAACAGGCGGTCAGATTGAGGCTCTCCAGGTTGCCAAGCTGACGCAGACAACTGAGGCCACGAGCAGTCAGGCGATAAAGATGAGTCAAATCCAAAACCTGCAATTGCTCAGCTTGAGAGAGTTCTTCCAACCCTCGGTCGGAGATCTGCTGACAACCTCCGAGGCTCAGCACCCGGAGCGGCATGTTGCCAAGCACCTGCAGAGCGGCATCGGACAGCAAGTTGCAGCCTACGAGAGACAGGTGGGCCAGTTTCGGCAAGCCAGCCAGATGATCTGCCGCTCGATCGGTCAATCGAACTGCTGAGGAAAGCTCTAACGAGTCCAACGCAGTTAATGAGCCCAGGCGAGCCACGCCCGCGTCGGTCAGCAGGGGACAGCCTCGCAGGGCCAGACGTCGGAGAGACCAGATGCCTGCCAGATGAGCCAACGCTGCGTCGGTCAGTCCTGTCGCTTGGGAGAGCTCCAGAGTTCGCAGTTGAAATAACGGAGCAAGCTCCCCCACGCCTTCGTCGCTGACCAGCTGACAGTTTGTCAAGCAGAGTTTCCGAACGCTGAGAACTTCCGAGATCAAGGTCGCTGCTTGGGCGGTCGTGCGGGGACAGCTTGCCAGCGAGGGCTCAAGCCGATGCCGCCGCGGGATGTGAAGGTTGGGAAACAAGGCCACCAAGCGTCGCAGCTTTTCTGGGTTCCACAATGGCTTGGCTTGGCCTTCCAGCAGGGCACGGACCCATCGTATGGTCGCTGCACTTGCTGAGCCATCGCGCCAGCGGCGTGCCTGAGTGGCCTCTGCTGAAGCCCATCCCGAATCGTTCTCACCCGTCCGTTCCCAGCCTGAGCTGGGCCAGCCCGATCCAGGCCAGCCTGATCCAGGCCAGCCTGAGCTGGGCGAACCTGAGCCGAGCCAGTCGGAACCATACCAATCTGGGGTGATTGTCATCGCGCTGCCGACGACGGCGTCTTGTTCGGGGTCCAAAGCGCTGAGCAGGGCGACAGCTTGCTCAGGTTCCTCCAGTGATAAGTTCTCCAGTGGTAAACTCTCGAGGAGCGAATCGTTGAGGGTCAGCACCAAATCAGGTTCCTCAAACTCGAATTCCTGCAGCCCCAGCTCTTCGAGGTGGAGTTCTTCCAGGGTCAGTTCTTCCAGGGTTAGTTCCTCCAGGGTCAGTTCTTCCAGGTTAAAATCGTCAGTTGGCTCCAAGAGCACTTCGTCGCTGAGGCTCTCGGCCCTGCCTCTGGGGCTGTCGTCGTTGGGGCCGGCAACTCCGAGTGACTCCGAGAGAGCTAAGCTGGTGACTTCCAGGCGACCCTGATGGGGAGTCGCCAGATAGCTGTCCTCGGATGCGCTGAGTGGGCTAGGTGGGGTGGATTCTGTGGCGGAGACTCCGCTCTCGGAATCACTGAGCAAGAGCCAGCTATCGGTGGGCTCCAGCAGAAAATCCTCGGTGGGATCGGCCAGCTCCGAGGGGAGGTCGCTGGGCTGGTCAGTCTCGATTTCGGCGGCGAAGTCCAGGACACAAGCTTCAAGAACATGATCCTCACTGCCTGTCGTCGGATCGGCGGAATCAGCCTCTTGGAGATTCCAGCCGGAAATTTCTGCAGGATCAGGTTCTGGCAGCTGCTCCCCAAGGGACGTTGCAGAAGACTCCCCGAGGGTGGTCTGAGCATGATCGTCTTGTTGCGGTTTGGGGTAGTGGCCGGCCAATTCCGGCAGGGCTAGGCCCCGACAGAGGGAAACCCAGGATTCGTAGGGAGGCTGACTCCAGGGCCAGTCGGTGACCAGCCAATGGTTTCCATTGGCCAACAGGAGTTCGCGAACGCGGATGAGCAACAAGCGGAGCAGATTGTCGTCAATCGAGCCCGGCCAATGGGGAGAATTCAGCCGACAGAGCAGACGAATCATCTCGGCCCGGTCGAAATCTCCGTGCTGCTCGAGCCAGTCTGCATAGACCCCTCGGAGGGCCTCATCATCCGGATTATTGGAGATGGCCGTGAGCAGTTCTCTCTCGGAAGTCGTCACGACGGCTGTCATAGGCGCGGTAGGTTTGGGATAAGTCGCTGCTGCTTGGCCAACAATCCTCGCCGTTGAACCATCGACGTTGCCGGAAGCGGGCGTCGCCACGGCGCTTTCCGGCCGTCGCGCAAACCCAGTGGAAACCAAACGCAATTTCCAGAGCTACATTTCCAGAGCTACATTTCCAGAGCTCGATTCAGGGGCCTCAGTTCACTGTTGGCCAACTCACCGGCCAACTCGTCTCGCCATATTTGTGTTGACAGACAAGTGTGGTTTTATGATCAAACGTTCACTTTGTCAAGTGTTCAGGAGTCGGTGTGTTTTTCTCTGTTCTCTTAACGATGCACGAGTTGGAATTTCGCCATCGTCTTCACAACCGGCTTGATCCAGAAACCCGCCCTTAGACATTGTTCACTCAAGCCCGGTCAGAATTGGGACTTTTTTCCCAAACCAACTCGGAGGCCTCCAGCAAAAGGGTCTTTACTGGGCCGTGACTGGTTCTTGAACTTGGAGGCGGCGGTACAAGGGCAGATGGCGGTAGTAGACTTCCAACATCAGCAACCGCAGGCTGGTGGCATAGATTCTTCCTCCTTGACGTTCCCAATTGTCTTGAGGTTCCCAGGTCCCCGCTTGCGGGCCTTGCTGGATCTGTGTCTCCAGCAATAACCGCTTGGTGGCTTCGTTCCATCGCTCCCAGTGTTCGCCTTGGAGATGGAAGAGGACCTGGGTACCGTAATACCAATAATAGCTGGTTTCCTTGCCTTGACGGGGGAGTTTGCCAACCAGAAACTCAGCCCCCTGCTGCAGGCTTTTCTCGCTGGGCGAGCTCCCAAGATATTGCTTGCAGAGGAGGGCCTCAGCGGTCATTGCTGGCCTGCCGTCGGCCCGATTCTGGTAGCCAAATTGGCCGATTTTCCTGCCACGGCCTTCGACACTGTCAATCCATCGACGCACTCCCGCCCAGGTGGCCTCGGGAACATCAAGTCCCGCCATCTGACCGCTTTTGAGGGCCATCACCTGCCAACCAACAACGGACGTATCAGCATGTTGGTTGGGTTGGTAACGCCATCCGCCGCTGGCTGAATGTTGGGCTTGGACGATGAAATCCAGGGCACGCTCGGCTGGCCCGCGGAGGCTGGGGTCCTTGGTCATGCCGTAGGCTTCGCAAAGAGCAATCGCAGCGATCCCATGGCTGTACATGTGGCTGTTATGAGTCCCTCCCGAAAAGAGGTCGCCGTTTTTCTTCTGGTGGTTGACCAGCCATCGCAGGCCTCCAGCGACAACCTTTTGATACTTGCCGGCTTGATGGGTATGGCCTGCTCCGAGAAACGGCATCAGGCCGAAACCTGTCCCGGCAGTATCACTGCGGCAGGAACCCGCCCCCCGACAGCGACGGTGCTTTTGGCAGCAAGCGTGAAAATCGTGCAGGCCCCAGTGGCCGTCCTCGAATTGGTGCTCTGCCAGCCAGGCCAACCCGCGATCAACAGCCGCCTCGGTCTCGTCACTACCGCCGAACTCCTTGAGCACCACATCGCGGACTGGCCCAGCTTGGCGAATTTCAAACATCTGGTGCAAATCCACCACATCGACCTCATCCCTGACGGATGCCGCCTGAGTTCGTGAGTTCACAAGCGATGTGCTTGGCAACAGCGGGCCCGCCAAGTGGACCCCGACGTCCAGTTCCTTTCTCGCAGTTGGTTCCTGTGGTACGGCAGGATCTTCCTGCGAAGTCCGAAGTTGATCGTTGCCAGAGTGCTCACGTTGCTCCAACAGACGTGCTGGCAAAGCCAAGAGCCTGTTCTGAACCCGAGGCACTCTGGTTTGTGCTAGGCCAATGCGTCCTTCTGCTGGTTGCCTTTGCCTGGGTGGTTGGGCAAGGGAAACCGTCGGGACAGCATCCCCGGTCAGAGCCTGGGGAGATTGGGAACTTGATCTGGGCAAGGTCCGCGATAGCTCAGCACGAGTGAGGCGGGTTGTCGCAGCGGAGGGTTGCGGGGGCTGGTGATCTTCCTGGTCAACCTCTGGCGAGGAAGCCACCGCCACCGGCAGACGAAAGGCGGTGACTTGCTCCGGAAAGCCTTGGGTGTTTCCTTGCTCTGCCTTCAGCCGAGCAACTTCAACAGCCACTGGTTGAGCAATACCATCCTCCTTGGGCTTTCGCTGCCCGGCAGGGAGAGTCAACCGGTTCAACAAGACCGGCGGTTCCTCGGTCGATTCCATCCGATTGGGACCACGCTGGGAGGCAAGCTCGATCTTGGGAACCACCTGCCACAGCGTCTGCTGGGGCGTTAACCTTTCCGGAGGCACTTCTTCGGACGGGAGGGGGCCGGGCGAGGTCACCGAGCGGTCCAGGAGAGTCGGGCCAGCAAGGTCGGCCGAAGGAGTCGAGTTGATCTGGGGACGTTGCTCGTTGCGGGCAAGAGTGATCTGGGTCGGGTCAAGAGATGGTTCCGAGGGTTTCGAGAGGGCCTTTGGTTTCAGCAGCGTTATCTGCGGGGCTGCCTCAGCCAACAGGCGAGTCGGTCGTCGGGCCAGAGCAGTTGGACCGGCAGCCGGCGAGGTGACCGTCGGTTGGTTGACCTGAACACGAATCACACGATCGGTTGGGAGGGTCTCGGCCAAACGAGCCAGCAAGGTCGGCCGGAATCGCGGGGTCGCCATGGAGAGGCTGGCCACCTGAGTCGTCTGCTGGGTCACCGTTGGGGTCTGCGTTGCCTCGATTGGCCGAAGCTCAGCGAGCCGCTCAAAGTCAGCAGCGCCGTTCTCTCGCGAAGGTTCCAGGCTAATCTCGCCGGGGGAGAGATACTCAGAGAACTGACGGAAACCTGAAGCGATTTCGTCGCCGAAGTAGACGAAGAATGATCCTGCCCCCGCGAAAATGTGCAGCAACAGGGCAATCATCAATGGCGTCGGGACCAACAGTCGCCGCCAAGTCGGCTGTCGCAAGAGGGCCACCAACCCCGCCAACAAAGCCAGCATCAGCAGCAAGAGCACCAACGGCCACCAGTACTCGAGAACCAAGGCCGCTAAGGTGTCCCAATTGCTCGTATCCCAACTGAGCTGATCCTCCACCTCAACTGCCTGGCTGGTATAGAGCGCATAAATCTCTGAGTCGATGACCTCCAGCTGGGCGACATCCCGTTGATCGCCTTTTCCTTGGGCATGTTGCCTCTGACTGGCTGCCGGAGGCCTAGCTTGTGGGCTGTTTTCTTGTGGGCTGTTTTCTTGTGGGCTGTTTTCTTGTGGGCTGAGCTCTGGCCGGGCCGCGTTCGATTCGCCGATCTGGCTCAACGGGGAGAAGAATTCTTCCTGGGTGAGGCTTCTAGAGAAATACAGGCGAAAACCTTCTGGTGAGAGGGACGGCTCCGTTTCGTTCTGCGGCGTGTTGATGCCGGGGCCGAGGTTCTCGATGTTGCTGAGCTGCTGCCTGCGGATCCGGGCACGATAGATATCGTAGTTCGGCTGTGTTTGGTCGCTCTGAACCCGATCAGAGGCAAAGTAGAGAAACGAGCCGTTCTGCGAGACAAACGGAGCACCTTCGTGGGAATTGGGCCGGTTGATCGATGCCACCGAACGAGGAAGAGACCATTGGCCCGATTCCTGAAGATGAGCCACAAAAATATCGTAGTTCAATCGCGGGGGATTAGCCCGCAGCGTTGCTGTCCAAGGGTCTCCAGGGCTGATGAGGCGACCTTGCTCGATCCACTGTTGAAGTTTTGGGGATCGATCGCTGGTGAAATACAGAGCATGTCCATCTGGTGAGATCGCCGGATCAAAATCGTTGGCGGGGGTGTTGATGCCGGGGCCGAGGTTTTTGGGTTCGCTCCATCCTTGGTCGGTCGATTCGGAGAGGTAAATGTCGTAGCCGCCGAATCCACCAGGACGATTGGATTGGAAGTACACCTGGCTGCCATCGTTGCGAAAGACCGGCCCGATGTCGTCAGCCTCGCTGTTGAGCCCTTCGGCCAGTTCTGCCTCCTGCCATTGCCCCTCCACCAGTTCAGAGCGGTAAATGTCGTACTGGCCCCCATGGCGACGAAGTGTGAAGTACAGAATCGAACCGCCGCCAACCAGTTGAGGGGCGATCAGACTATCGCGGGGCCCAAGGTTGGCAGGCCGGGCGAGCACTCGTTGTGCAGGTTGCCAGGTCACCTGACGACGCGGTGTTTCTCCACCGATCCGTTTGCCATCAACGGTCACGACTTGAAAGGTCGGCCGTGGAGCCAACAAGTAGGCGGCTACACCCGCGGCAGCAACCAGACAGGCGACGAGCCACCCCGAGGAGAACTTGCGGCTTTGTGCTGCCGGTGGCTTGCCCGATTGGGACCTCATCAGTGTCTCCCTGTTGGCCTGCAAGAGAATGGCCGATCCAGTCGGTCCAATTGGTTGAGTTCGGCAATGGATCAAGGAGAGACCAACTGGGGGTGATCGGCCCAGGTCGCCTTGGGTCCTGTGGATCAGTTGAGCAGATCACCGGCAACGGCGAGCGTGGCTGGGCATCCGGCCACCCTTCCTACTCCGAGAGCTTGACCGAACAGCGGTGGTTGAGATGCTCGCCTTCGCAAAGGCTCATCACGCGAGCGGGATAACGAAAGGGAACGCGTTCATCAGCCCGGATCTGCACGGATTGGTGCGGGTTCTTGAGAGAAAGGTCGTGAAGAAGTTGGCCCAGGGCTTCCTCTTGGTAGATCTTCCCGTGAACCTTGTACGTTCCCTCCTGGAGGATATTAACGATCAGCTCTTGCGGGGGCTTGGTCAACGGTTGGGCGTCCACCACCTCAGCCAAACGAGTCGCAATCTCTCGCTCTTCCTCGTCGAATTGTGTCGCGACCAGGAAGAAGATTAAAAGCAAGAACACAATATCAATCACAGGGGTGAGATTGGGCCCTTCACTTTCCGCTTCGGCCGGCGGCAGTCTCATCTCGGGTTCTCCCGCAAGGTCGATGTCCTGTTTAGTCAGTGTTTCTAGCGAGACAATTCAACACCAGCGGCCAATTCAGCAGCAGGAGCCGGGTCGAGACGGCAGCACATCTCAGGCAGCACTTGCTTTAAGTGGCTGGTGAGGACGTGGCCTCAGAGGCGGTCTTACCCTCACGTTCCATGCGGGCAAAACAGGGAAGCGTCTCGAGTAAATGCACATCCATCTCCCGCATAAGCCGTTCGGCTCGACCGTTGAACCAGGCGGCAAAGAGCATCGATGGGATGGCAATGGTCAGCCCAGCGGCGGTGGTCATCAGGGCCAAGTAGATTCCCTCGGCCAGCAATTCCCCTTTGCCCAGGCCTGCTTCGCTAGCTGTGCGAAAGGCCATGATCATTCCCACAACCGTCCCCAACAGGCCCACCAACGGGGCGACGTTGCCCACCACGCTCAAAGGGCGGTTGCGGCTACGCATTGTGGCCATTTCGCGAGCGGCCACATCTTCCATCGATTTTTCCACTTCGGGCAAAGGACGGCCAGCGCGAATCAAGCCTCCTCGGAGCACCTGGGAGATCGGGGCCTCGGAGCTATCACACAAGCGACGGAATTCCTCGGCATCGGATTCTTGACGTTCGACGAGTTCACGCAATCGAGCGACGAACTCCGGCGGCATCACACGAGAGCGGACCAAATAGAGCAACCGCCCACAGGCGACTGTCACCATGACCAGCGAAAAGATCCCCAAAACCCCGAAGAAGATCAGCCCCACCGTTCCCGTTTTCAGAACCACCTGTCCCAGCGAATCGTTGGACGAGCTACCCGCTTCACTTTCCTCCGACTCGCCTCGGCCTGAGACTTCGCTGGCATCGGGGCCAGCGTTTTGCCCCCTGCTTGACTGAGCATCCTCCCCGGCCGGCCTCTCCTCTGCCAGGGTGCCTTGTGCCAAGCCTTCGGAAACAGCCCAAGACCAGACCCCCAACAGCACCACAACGGTCAACGACCCACGCAGCCATCGCTTCGTGGCAAGTCCGAAAAAGCAGTGAGCCATCGTTGCATCCTCACTCAGAATCCGGTTTGTCCCGCCCGACTGCTCACAGAGTATTCCCTGCTGGGGTGTTCCCGGACGGTCAATGATTGGTAAGTATAAGGGCACATCCTTGGCATGGTCTGCTTTGGCAAGTTTTTATGGGTAGAATGTCTTGCCAAGAGGTGCCGGCGAAGGGGTCGCTTTCTGCGAAGCGTTGATTGATTGCTCAGGTGCTTGTTGGTGGCCGATGTCCAGCGCGGACGCCTCGATTCGCCCCAAGCTGTGGTGAGCCGACCAGCTCTCGCTTTGGCTTGGCTCGGAAATGGTTCCAGGGCTTGTCAGGTTAGCCCTCCAGTCCGAGGTGTTCAACTTGGTCTGGTTCTCCCGCCGATTCGAGCATCTGTCAGCCGTTCATCTGTCTTTTGCAGAAACTTCATCAGAGTTTCATCTTCTCTCCAGTTTCCGAGGTGACTTCGCGGGGTTTCATTGTCAGTCATGTGGAGGGCCTGCAAGAGAGGACGATGACTGCTGTTTTGCTGAGAAGTCCTCCGATTGGTTCTGTGTTCAGCTGCCGGTTGTGGTCGGAGTCAGACTCAGTCCCCAGCAGTTGGTGTTCTGCCGGACTCCTTGGCAGTCGAGGTAGGACTGGTCGAGACGTCACCTCTATGAAAGAATACCAAATTGTCCTCATCACCGTGATCGGGACGGGACACGCTGATTACCATCCACCCCGGAGCTGCTCATCGGCGGTTGCGGGGTGTTGTGGTTGTAGTCCCTCCCTCCATCAGGAGTGATGGTCCGTTGGTGGAACTGTCTGGGGTGTTTGCTGCCTGCAAGGCTCCCTTGATCGCTTGTCAATTCAAAAACTGGCAATCGTTTTCTTGAGGGTGCCTTGGACAGCTGCCTCAAATCGAGCCATGTTCCCTGCGATGAGATGCCACCGAGGTTGGCCCCTCACAACGTGACTGTCTGAAACGTGTCCGGGTCCAACTGATATGCATAAGCCCTTCTCACAGGCCTTGTGGAAATGAGCGGGTCTCGCACGGCTGGGCTAAAGCCCTGACTTGGTGCGTGTCGGCTCCCTTTGAGGCGGTTACGGGGGTTGGTTGCGTGATATCTTGGACAGTTTGAAGAAAGCAGATTGTGGAGATGCTGGAGCCCGCCGACTATGTCGCAAGCTGAAACGGTCCAACTCGATGTCAAGGGAATGTTCCTGGGATCCCGTGCTTTCGGGCCCCGAGAGGTCGCTGAGCTCTGCCAAGCGATCACTGACGACTTCTCCTATTTTCGCATCCTCAAAGAGGCGATCGAAGAGTTGGAGAAACGGCCAGACCCTTCACCGGCAACCAAGGTCCGCCTCGGTGTCGGGTGCTTCTTGGTAGGAAGCTATGACGATGCGGTTGCCTATCTCAGTCGCGCTGATGGCGGCGCGATGGCTCGATATTACCTCGCCCGAAGCCATTGCGGCCTGAAACAGTACCAAGAGGCTTACCAGGCCTTCGATGATGCCGCGAAGGCCGGCTATTTTAAGGCTGAGTGTCTGCTCGGCCAGGTCGAGGTCTTGCGCGAGATGGGCCAAACCGGCGATGCGATGGGCCTGCTCGATAGTATGCAGGGCGAGGATGCCGAGTCGGCAGAATACTGGTTTCAGCGTGGAGCAACCCTAGGTGCTCGCCGGGCCGAAACCGAGGACATCATCGCCTGCTACGAAAAAGCCGTGGACGCCGATGGCCAGCACGCCCGAGCGTTGTTCTCCTTGGCCATGGAGACCGATCGGCAAGGCTTTGACGACGAGGCGATCGACCTCTACGAACGATCAGCACAACAATTCCCGCCTTATCTGGGCACTTTGGTCAACCTCGGTCTCTTATACGAAGACCGAGAGCAATACGAACGCGCTGCAATGTGCTACCGCAGGGTGACGATCGCCTGGCCTGACCATCCACGAGCTCGGATGTACCTCAAGGATGCTGAGGCCAGCTTCAATATGCTCGTCGACGAGCAAGCCGAACGCCGTAGCGATCGACTGAACCAAATCCTCAACAAGCCCGTCACTGACTTCGAATTGAGCGTCCGCAGTCGCAATTGTCTGCAAAAGATGGGCGTCCGCCACCTCGGCGACCTCATCCGCTATACCGAGCAGGAGTTACTCTCAAGTAAGAACTTTGGAGAGACAAGCCTTCAAGAGATTCGGGAGATTCTGGCCAGCCAGGGGTTGCGGCTTGGCCAAGGAGCGGCCCCGGAGGCGCCAGCCCCCAAACGTGCTCCTGAACCGGTCGTCGACGCGGGCACCATGTCGCCGGACGAGCAAGCCGTGCTCAACCGTCGTGTCGAAGACCTCAACCTCTCGGTACGAGCCCGCAAATGTATGGTTCGTCTGGGCATCCAGACCGTTGGCGAGCTAATCCGGCATACCGAGAACGAGTTGCTGGACTGTAAGAATTTTGGGGTGACCAGCTTGAACGAAGTCCGTGAAAAACTCTCCGTTTTGGGTCTGAAACTCCGCGGTGAATAGGAAACTCCCTGGCCAGTCAAGCTCACTCGAGTTGGTCTGACCTGGGTGTTTGCTTGCCGGGTGTTTGCTTGCCGGGTGTTTGCTTGCCGGATGTTTGCTTGCCAGATGTTTGCTTGCCAGATGTTTGCTTGCCAGATGTTTGCTTGCCAGATGTTTGCT
>CAZYKP010000007.1:200157-202120 GCA_964648025.1 uncultured Pirellulales bacterium
GATGTTTGCTTGCCAGATGTTTGCTTGCCAGATGTTTGCTTGCCAGATGTTTGCTTGCTGGAATACTCGAGTTCTGTCGGCATTCCACTTGCTGAGGGACTCGGCCAGCACAACAACGGATTCTCTTCTGGTCGACTGTTCTCGGGATCAAAACGGTTGCCTCAGTTGTTGCTCGGGAGAGATGATCGCAAGAATGTGGCTTGACGCCGAGCCGAGGATCCTTATGTTCTGCCCCGCGTCGAGTCGAGCGTTGGACTCCAGGGCACCGCATTGCGACGTCCTCAAACCAGTAGTCAACCAAGACCTCCCCAACTTCGCATTTTTTCTGTCTGCGGCTGACCTGAGATCGACCTCTGGCAAACCAGTTCTGCTGGGCTGGATTCCGAGAGCTCGACTCAACCAACCAAAGAAGACCTGGGAGACGGTGGCCTGCAAAGGAGCGGCTGCCGGACGATTCCCCCCAAACCAGCGTTGTCGGCAGGCACGGATGCCGCAGGACGACGCCCTACGCGGGCCGCCGAGGATGAGCGCGGCGAATCCGCGAGCGCTGCCAGTCATCCTGGGGTGCATGGATGCACCCCAGGATCAGCGCTGCCGGGAGGATGCTGATAGGTTCGTTCCATTTGCTCATTCTTCCGATCAGGTCGGGTCTTCGACACAACGTCTCGGCCAACCTTGGTGGAAGACCGGCTGTTGTCCGAGCAAGGCTCAGGCGGTCAGCCAGCACCTCGGGCTGAGCCATCTTCCCAAAGCGGCCTCCATGAAGAGAGGTTGCCTCTCATGAGCCAGACACCTGAGAAGCTCCCTCCTGAAGACGATCTAGCTCCAGATGATGAGCAAATCGATCTGCCAAAACCTATCAGCAATCACTCAGCTGAGGCAGAAACCGCTCCTCTACATATCTCAGTGCTTTCGCAGGAAGTTTTGCATTGGCTCCAGCCACGACCTGGAGGAATCTTTGTTGACGGCACACTGGGGGCAGGAGGACACACCCGAGCGTTGGCCGAGGCGGTTGGCCCTCAGGGTCTTGTGGTTGCTCTGGATCGAGATCCGGCTGCGATTGCCTCGGCCGAGAGGCGGTTGAAAGGGCTGCCGGTGATGTTGGCCCAGACCAACTTCGCGGACCTTCCTGAGGTGCTCAAGGAAGTGCAGATTGACAAGGTCGACGGAGTCCTGTTGGATCTCGGAATGAGTAGCGACCAGCTGGCCGATCACGCACGCGGTTTTAGTTACGAGGCTGACGGGCTGTTGGACATGCGGTTCGACCCGGATCGCGGCGAGCCAGCCTGGAAGTTGCTCGAACGGCTGAAAGCAGAATCGTTGGCAGATCTGCTGCGGGAATTCGGAGAAGAGCGAGCCAGTCGGCACATCGCCAGGGCGGTGGTGCAGCGGCGGCAAACCGAGCCGATTCGCACCGCCCGTCAGTTTGCTGAGTTGGTCCGGAGGATCGTCCAAGCCCACTCCCGTTCTCGCGATCCCAACCGATTGGACCCGGCCACACGTAGTTTTCAAGCATTGCGTATCGCCGTCAATCAAGAATTGCAAAGCCTGCAAAGTCTCCTGGCTCGTGTTGCCGATTCCCTCAGCCTTGGCGGCCGCGTCGCGGTCATCAGCTTTCACTCGCTGGAGGACCGCCTTGTCAAAGAGGCTTTTCGAAACGACCCACGGCTGGAGAATCTGACCAAGAAACCGATTGGGGCCAGCGAGGAAGAGGTCAGCCGCAATATACGAGCTCGAAGCGCGAAATTGCGGGTCGCTGCCCGAGTCGAGCCAACAGGCGATCCGTTCCCCACCGGCTGAGGTCCCATGGCCTGAAGTTCAGTTTGGGGCCCTGTCGAGGCACCATGGCTGCCTGGAGCCCGGCGAGAATGTCATCGCGTTGAGTCGACTGCAACCTCCAACAGGAATGCACTGACAGTCTGTCCGAAAAGCACCGGAATCCACCTGGATCGTGTTGCACCAT
>CAZYKP010000008.1:0-179775 GCA_964648025.1 uncultured Pirellulales bacterium
TTGAGGTCATCACAAACAAGGGCAGACAGAAAGCCCTGGGTCGAAAACTTCTCCGAAGGTCAGTAGGTCATCTCGCCAGTTGGTTTGGCCCTTGGTGGAGTTCAGCCTGGCCGAACGAATGAAGGCCTCGGGTCCTCTTACGGAAGTGCCGCCCACCAGAGGCCGATTTCCAGGCAAGCCGCTTCGACTTCCTGCATCCTTCGTGTGGTCGCCTCAGGCGCATGGTGGACCTGCTTGGCGAAAATGTCGTAGACCTTGACTCGGCGGCTGCGAACATCCGCTTTGGGTCCTCCGGTTGGGCTGCCACCGGCTAAAAACATCTCAGTGTAGGTGGAAACGACGCTGGTCAAATAGGCAGCTGTCCCCTCTTCGAGAGGATCATTCTTATCAAAGTAGAGCTTCACCGCTCCCACGATCGGCTGATCACGGTGAACCCCTCGAAGCACAAAGTCAGGACGGACGACAATGTCAACTCCGGCCAGTGGTAGTGCACGAGCCTCCCGATCACCTTCCAAGACCTCGAGCCCATCGAGATTGAGGTGTTCATAGGACTCGCAAAACTTCTCCAACGCCTCGGCGTTCGCCCGGAGGCGGACATCGTCCAGCGAGCTCTCTGGAGTCTCCGAGTACAGCTCCTCGATGGTGTTGGAGAGGATGGCATCATCCTGACACCCGCCCATCACAAAGCCAACGATGGCATTCTCGGCAAATTCGTAGAAGATGTCCGCATAGGCAAACGGACTCTTCTGACGTTCCACAATCCGCCTCCGCTGCAGCGGTGTGCTGGTCATATAACGGGCCAGATGATGCAGCGGAATCGAGGGACGAGGCGGTTGATCCTCGGCACGACCTGCTTGATCTGATGTTCGGTCATCCGGCGATCGTTCAGTCGACATGGGCGAAGACTCAGCTATGGAGTGACTGTCAGTCTGCAGGCAGAGAACCAAATCCTCAGCCCACCGCAAGAACTGTCCACATGCTCAGCCAGATTGTTCAACGGCTTCTTGGTTCGGTTGCGAGTGGACCCTCGGCAGCTGACCCCCTGAACGCAACAGCTCCTTTCCCTGGGTCACTGGCCCCTGGGTCACTAGTCTGTCGGTCACTAGTCTGTCGGTCACTGGTCTGTCGGTCACTGGTCTGTCGGTCACGGGCCTCTGGGTCACCAATGATGCCCGAGCCGTTGGCCCGGCGTCTGGTTGGTCCCTCGCGGAGGGCCATTTGCAAGGTGACTGCCTCAATCAGCTGTGTGGCGGAGGCCTCGACTTCCAGGACGAATCGGTTGATCACACCGGTAAAATAGTTATAAGCCACAAAAGCGGGGATTCCCACAATCAGTCCAAAGGCGGTGGTCAGCAGCGAGACACTGATCCCACCGGCAGCCAACAGGACGATGTTGGTTTCCCCAAAGCGGCTGACGATCTCTTCAAAGGCCATGATCATGCCGCCGACGGTGCCCAGAAAGCCCAGCATGGGAGCAACGCTGGAAACGGTCGCCAAAATCGGCAGATGCCTTTCCAGGACCGCTGTGATGTGCACGCCGTAGTCATCCATTTCTTTGACGACGGCTTCTTCGATCCGGCCAGCATCGTATTGCAGCCGCGAGAGCACCAAGAATTTCCTCAACCCGGTGCCCAGAATTGCCGCAACTGGGCCCTCCTCACGATCACAAAGTTGGAGTGCCTCTTCGGGACGATCCTCCCGCAGCAGCGATAAGACCTCCCGGCGAAGCTGGCTGTTGTCGGTCCGCAACATCCGCAAACTCCGGGTCCTTTCGATGGTCACTCCCGCGGCAACAATCCCCACAGCCAAAATCAGCCACATAAAGATCCCCCCCTTCCTCATGTAGTAGAGGGCCCCGGAATCTTGGACTTCGCCCAGCCGCTGCCACAGAGTCTTTTCAGCACTCGACGGACCAGTCGCTTCCTCCTGGCCGTTTGCGTCCGAATTCTTCCGAGGCTGCTGCTTGATCAGGTCTTTCTGGGTGGAGGCGGTGTTGCTCTTGGACTGTTGTCCTTGAACGTTTGTGGAAGTCGGCTCCCTCTGCGGAGTTTTTACCTCAGAGGAATCTTCAATCGCCTCCAGCGGATCAGGGGCTTCCGACTCTAAGGCTTGGGCGAAAAGAAGCACACAGATGAAGAGTTTCATAAACGATCACTCCACCGATGATGTCGTGGTCTCACGAGGGTCCTCAATGGGAGAGGATCGCCGAGGTTCGTCAACCTCGAGTGTTCGGGGTTGTCCCAAATCGCTCCGACCTGCCTGGACTCTGTTTAGGGCTCCACCTGGGCCGCTCGTTCAAACTCCCTTTGCATACTCTCAGACTGGAGGCGTCCCCGGGCGTACTTGGCCGCGTCACTCTCGGGATGTTCCCAGCGGCAACGGTTGTAGCGTTGGAAGGCCTGGGGATTGTCAGCAGCCAGACGATAGGCCTCTCCGGCCCAGAAGAGGGATTCGGCACAGAGTGGGTCGTCTGGGAACAGTTTGGCAAAACGATCAAAGGCGGCTCCGGCCTGGTGATAGACTTGGGCCTTGTGGTAGCACTGTCCGATCCGAAAGGCCATACGCGGCGCCCATTGGTGGCCCTCGAATTTCTGCAGGAACTTTTCTCCCACTTGAGCAGCCACATCATATTCTTCTCGCTTCCAAAAGTACTCACTGATGCGGACCATCACATTGGCAATCAGCGGACTGTTGGGATAGGTGGCTGCCAGGGTCACGTAAGCCTCCAAGGCTTGGTCGAAGTCGTCCGCCTCTTCGTAACACTGGGCCAACTTGAACTGGGCATCCGCGGCCAACATGTGGTCGGGATACTGACGTGTGATCAGTTCATAGCTGTTGATCGCCTCGTCCCAGTGTTTCAGTTCCTGAGCGAACTGGCCGAGCAGGTACGCAATTCGCGGAACGTATTTGGGATCTGGGTAATCCTCCATGACCTCTCGCAACACCCGTCGTCCGGCCTCCAGATCGGCTTGCTGTTCATCGTCTCGCCCGAGTTTGCGGTGACTTTTGAACAGCTCAAAGTAACTTTCGGCAATGTGGAACTGAGTATCCACAGCGATCTTTTCGTTATTGAAGGTCTTGCTGAAGGCGGCGACCAACCCATCAGTCCCGATAACCACTGGGATCTGCAGCTGAATTTCCCGTTGGCCACTTTCGGTGCTGGCAGCCTTGTCGAGATACTTCAGAGTCAAGGTGTCACCGAAGTAGGTCTCGATGATCGGTTCTGGAGCTTGGAGGTTTCCTTGAGTGGGCTGGTCAGCGGGACGCAGGGTGACACTGGCGGTGAACTCACCGCTGTGAGCCAACGTTTCGACCAATTCCACCAGCTCCCGCTCACCACGCGGGCTGGTGACCTCGACTTGCAGCATGTCCCGTTGGTCGGAACGATCAGCGTCTGCATCCTTGACAGCTAGGAACATTTTCTCGCCCACCCGGAGTTGCTCAACGGGTTTCTGGTAGTCACGGTCGACCACCGCGAGCTCTCCATTGGCGATCAACCGCCCACGCCCTGTGAGCTGGGTTGGCTGACCGGTGGCACGACGTGCGTCCTGGTAGCTGGCTGTGACGAGATCCTTGCCGGTGATATTGAGCACACGGGCGACGAGCGTTTGGCCGGAGGCGGCTTGATCTTGCTTCTCTTCAGGAGGCAAGCCACGTCCCACCAGATTCCGGGGCATCTCTTGTGTCAGGGGAACCACGCCGGGGCTGTTCTGACCGCCCAATTGCAAGATGATCTGACCGACAAAACGCCCCCGTTCCAGTGCCCACAGCTTGGAATCAACCCCTGAGGGCGGTTGCTCCTCCCAGAAGGAGCTGCTGACGACACACTCGACGACCGCCTGGGCACCGTCGGTGGTCACCAGCTTTGTCTGGATGGTGCTGCGGTCGTCCTTAGCGGCATCGGGGTCAAAGACCTCCACGGTGAGCGGCACTTCGAAGGCCATTGGGCTGACAGTCGATTCCCTCTCCTGCGGGGCCCCCTCGGCTGTCAAGAGAACCTCAATGGCCGGGACTGGGGGCAAGTAGATGATCTGTGGCTTGCCTTGGCTCTCGGCAGGAGGCGGAATGAAACGGGTCCCCACGATGCGGATTTTGCCATCGGTCGGTTTGTTGACGTAGACCACCGTCTCTCGTGGGACCGCATGCCCAGGGAAGGTATTCTGCTGATCCATGTAGGTGATCGACACCCGATCGCCCTGCTTGACGCTAAGCTTCCCTGGGGGGTTCTCTCCGTCGACCTGGGACCCTGCCGCAGCGGTGTCGACTTCTTTGGTGAAGACACCGCTGTAGGGTTGAGTCTCAGTGGCGGTGAAGCGGACCGGCGTGCCCTGGTTGACCGCCACGGTGAAGTCGACGGTATCTTGAGCGTCGGTTTGATCTCGGTCGTAATCGGTGATCTCCACGATGATCCGATCGCCCGGGTCAATCCGCATCAGCCGCTTGCGGACTTTCCCGAAGGAAGCGGCGCCTTTTCGTTGGAAATCGTAGGCGATGGGGGCAACCTCGCCGTTGAAATAGGTCGCCGTCAACTTCACCGATAACAGCTGGCTACGATCGCCGGTGACCGGGTGAAGCTCGTCGCTGTAGCTGGCTTCGATGGTGTCACCGGCGGCGATTTCCAGGATATCGTTCTTCGCCAGGGCCAACACATCGGCCTCGGTGGGAACGTGCCGGACTTGGCCCTCCCCGGCTCCGTCGGCGGCCGGTCCGCTGATCTCCAAGTTGCTGATGGCCACTGCCTCGCCTCGGTATTCCCGGATGACCAGCCGGACATAACGCAGCTCCAGCGGTTCAAAGCGGAAGGTCCAAGCGGTCGGCGGTTGAGTTGGCCTCGGCTGATTGTCTTGGTTCTGTCCCTGTTGGGGCTGCTTGTCAGCGACCGGCGGCTTGGGGGCGTTATCACTAAGGGTCGCCCAGGGAAGAGACTCTGCAGGTACAGCCAGCGGATCTTTTAGGTCAAAATCGGCAGCCCGAAAAGGACGGAGATTGACTTGTTCGCTGTTGTAATCCGCGCGGGCCCAGGTCGCCCCCAAGCCCGTGCTGGCTTCTTGGACGGCCGAGAAGACGACGACTTCGTGCAAGCCCTGGGAGAGGTACACATCGGCGTAGGTCTGCTGGCTGTTGGGTCCGACGGGAATCTCCAGGCGGCCATCGACGACCAAACCAACGGTGTCTCCCTGCAGTTGAATTCGCGCGGCGCCCTCACGAGGCTGCAAGAGCTTGCCGTGCCACACAACCGCCACCGGCTCATCGGCACCTTCGGTCTCTTCTGGCCGGGCGTAGTTGAGGGTCTCGGCTGGTTCTTGCTCAATGGGTTGGCGGTTGGTCAACTCGATGACCTGATTCCAAGTGCGGTAACTGGTGAAGTCGCCGCTGTAGATCCGTCTGGTCATCAGACCAAAGTCGCCAGAGATCGGTTTGATCTGTTGGGGCGAGGGATTCGACCCCAAGGTGAACCAGAACTGGCCGTCGAGGCTGGCCAATAGGTCGAAGCGAACCGGTGAATGATCCCGCCCTTGCGGAGTCTGCAAGGTGACTTGGTTGACGAGCTTCAGATCCTTCATATCCACCGTCAGCGACTTCGGGGTGGCTCCATCTGGCTCGCTCAACCAGGTCGTGGCTGGATCGGTGTCGATGGCCATCAGCGGGCTGTGGTCGATGGCGGTATCGGTCGCCAGGGCGCCGGCAGGCAGCTCGCCGGTCGGACAGCGGCCCACAAAGATACCTGTGTGGGGGCCGGTCTCGGGCAGCTTGAGCTGGACGCTGTCGCCGCTGGTGGCCGTCAACTTGACGATGACCTCATCGGGCTGACTGGTTTGATCGCGATCAGCGTCCTTGACTCGCAGGTAGATAAAATTCCCCGGTTTAATTTGGTTGGCAGGCCGCTTTTGGCTCACCCGTAAGTCGGCCTGCTCGCGTTGGAGGGCCTCGCGCTGCAGTCGGTCGCTCAGGCTTTCCTCCTGTTGGTCAATAATCTTACTGCTGGCGGCCTCAAACGCTCCTGCCGAGGCGATGCGGATGGCGGCATCGGCGAGGGGCACATGGCGAAACTCGTTCTTAAACTGCTCCGGATAATCGCAAGCAATGGTATCCCCACCGGTGATTTGGAGGATCCCATCACCGACGGTGACCTCGCCAAGTTGGGTTTGCAGATCATTGCGGAAGAGTCCTTTGCCGGCACCGCCGCTGTAGAGAAACAGCGTCTCGGAATCGCCGCCGGGTTTGGTGGTCACCTCAACAGGGATTTTGGTGTGTCCGCGGCTGATGCCCAGGTCACTATCCTGAACAACGATGGAGAGTGGTTGGCCGGGGCTGTGCCACCGTTTGCTGGCCCGGCCGAGACGACCGACCGTTCGCAACAATTCCAATTGGTCGATGTAACGCTGCTCGGCCTCGTAGACGCCAGCCAAGTTGAAGAGGGCCTTGTTGGCCAAGCCAGTCTCAGGAACCATCTCCAGAACGCTGCGGAAGATCGTTCGGGCTTCGTCTCGGTCACCTCGGCGGTTGGCCAACACGCCACGGAGGAACTCAGCTCGGATCACCACATCTCGATTTTGACTGCCGGCTAACTTGGTCAAGATCACTTCGGCCTGATCGTAAACTTTCTGCGCCATATAACACTCCCCGATGCCGAACTCTGCCTCAATGGCTTGGGGAGTTTGACCGTAGAGATTCAAAACAGTCGTGTACTCACTGCGAGCGACATCGTAGCGTTGTGCTTGAAAGTAGTTCCGCCCCAAAAGAAGCTGCACCTTGGCTTTGGTTGTATCCTGGACGTTCGCGTCTTCACTGAACTTGATCAACCACCCCCTCAGGATATCCTCGGCTCGATTGAAATTGTCTTCTCCACCTGCGGCGATATGGTTCTCCGCGACAAAGAGAATCAAATCCACCGGCAGCTCATGGCGATGCTCATCGAAGAGAGCCCGATGCGCGCTGGAGGTTTCCAGTGCCAGACGTCGATCACCGAGGCGAAGATACAAAGCTGCTCGCAAGAGAGGAGCCAGCGGGCTAGACTCATCAATGGCCAGTCCGACCCCACCCAACCGACTGTAGCACTGGGCGATCCGCTGGCGGGCTTGCTGGCGTCTTGTGGCGTCGACGCCTTCGACGTTGGCCATGACCCCGGTCAGCAGGGTGGCCGCTTCAATGTAGTTCCCGCGGCTGATCGCGGCCTGAGCGAAAGACATCGCCCGATCAAACGCAGCGGAGCCGTCGCCGATCAATGAGGAAGCCCTTTGATAGAGGAGCAACCGTTGCATCGGTTTCTCTCCAGCGGCGACCGGCAACTCAAGCAAAGCCAACAAAGCCGATCCGCTAGGCCAACCCGCTCTGAGGTTGAAAATGGTCTCAAAGATCGTTTGCTTCTCTTGGTCACTGAGCTTTTGGTCGCCTCGAGTTTCGTCCACCCAACGCTGCAGCCAGTATTGATCGATGCCCCAATTGTCAAAGGGCCGTTGGTCCTGACGGGCCCTGGCCTCAACCAACACCTTGGCCCACTTCTCGAGTTGCTTTGCTTCACGATACTCATGGGCGATCCACTGCGCGTACCACCCATGAAAGTCGCTGACTTCGGCAAGAGCCTGTTGGAGCAATTGCAACCGAGCTGCCTGATCCTCGGTCCGTTCAACCATTCGCTGCACGCAGTAGCGAGAGTCATAGCGATCTCGGTCGAGCTTCCAGTGATCTTGCCAGTATTTTCTGGCTGCCGTTTTGAGTGGCTCGAATTTGTCTAAGGTTCCCCCAATGTCGTGCGCGTAGCCAATCTCGAGGCCGTGTTTTCGTTCACTTTTGCTGATGTAGCGAAGAACCCTTTCGGCAAACCCCTGGTCTTTGAGCTTCTCGGCGACTCCCATCATTCGCCGCCAGCTGTCAGGGCTGTTCCATTGAGGCTCCAAGGAGAGCAGGTGTTCGGCCGCCTGCTGAGCGGCTTCCGGCGGGGCGTAGTCGTAGCAGACCTCGAGATACCAAATGGCGGCCTGGAAATTTTTGGGAAACCGTTTGACCATCGCCCCGTAGAAGGGGATGGCCCGAGCGCGTTGCTCGTTCTTTCCGTAATACCGGAAAGACTCGCCTTGATCCTTCAGAATCGCCATTGCCCGTGAGTCGGGCGCTTTGGAGAACTCCGCAGTGTTGACCAGGCTGGTTCTGGCAGCTTGAGCCCGAGAGCGGTTGCGATCCCGAGATTGCCGCCAAAGCCTGACCAAGTTGTTCTTGATGACCTGTTCGTAGGCAACCCGAGCTGCCCGGCCGCGGTCGCGTGTGTCCTTTTTCCGGCTGGCGTCCCGACCCCAGTTGGAGAGTTCATTTTGGAAGTTGGTCAGCCAAGGGTGTTGCAGTTGGCTGCGGACAACTGCTTGGAGAGTCCGCTGGAATTCGGCTTGCTCATCTTGGCCAACCTCCGACAGGAGCCATTTCATCGCGTCGCGACAAGGCCAATCGTCGGAGGGGCTCTGGCTGACCAACTCCAGGGCTGTCTGCCGAGCACGAGCGAGGTCCTTCATCCGGTCGCGATAAACATCGAAGGCCAGGGTGAACCTCAGGTAGTCTCGGTCATTCTGGTTTTTGCCAATGGCCTCGAGGAGAGCTTGCTCGATTTGCTTGAGATCGTCTGGCTTGGACCCGCTGGAAAAGACAAAGTTGCGACCCGCATCATGGGGGCGAGGAGCTTCGATCAGGAGCTGCTTCCAGATTTGGGCCGCTTGCTTGGGCTGCTTGTTTCTTGCGTAGGCATGCCCAACCAAACTCTTCAGAGCGAACCGGTCGGGGTGCTGGGGATACTTCTGCCAAAACTGATCGACGTAACCCTGGATCTCCGCAGGCTTAGCTTGCGTGTGATGCAGTTCACCGATCAGCCTGGCCAGGACATGGGCGGTTGGTTTGACTGCCAGCGACTTTTTGAAGAGATCGACACTGTTTCTTCGCTGTCCCAAGCGAGCTTCGTTTTCGGCCATCGCGAGGTAGAGACGCCGAAGCTCCTCGAGGGAGAGGCGGACTTTTCGTCGGAGCATCTCCCGGGCCACCGCGTTGGCCTCGGACCAGCGGCCAGCTCGTTCATACAAGGAGATGGCCTGTTGGCTACACTGGGTCGCCAGGACTCCTTGTCCGATGCTGCGGAACATCTCCTCAGCGGTTTTCGCCGCGCTGAGATACGCATCCCGGTTTTTCAACGAGGAAAACCGCCTGATGGCATCAACTCCGGCTTGTCGGCCCTCGGGAGTCTTTCCCAAACGCTGCCAGAGGGCACGATAGGCCTCAGCGGCTTCCGGTCGCTTGTTGAGCTCCTCTAAAACGAGAGCCACCGTCAGTTCGACTTGCCCGCAGGCTTGGTGCTCGGGATACCTGCTGAGGAATTGCCTGCCCATGTTCAGCAGGTCTTCATTTCGACTGCCAGCTTGGAGGCCCTCGATCAGCTTGAGCATGATCTCGGCATGGCGAGGGTGCGTGGGGTGGCTCAGGACAAAGCGGTTGCCGATTCGGATCAGGCCCAGAACCCGCCCATGGTCGTGATACAGCTCGACCAAGTTCAGCATGACCGCCGCCGCCTCAGCAGAGCGATCCTGAAGCTGGCCGAGATCAGCCTCCCATTGAGAGGCTTGCTGGCTGACGGGATCCGCCTCCGATTGCCAAGCGTTTGCCGGCTGAAAAGCCCCGGCACAGACAACCAAGAGCAGAGAAATCCTCAGAATCATCATCATGGTCAGTCGGCTGTTGCTCTTGAGGTGTTGAACTCTGTGAAGGTCGATGCTCGCGCAAATCGTGTTGGCTCGAATTCGACTGTTGCAGCTGAGAGTCTGTCCGACATAGTGGCGGAGGCATCACGACTAGTGCCTCACGAGTCTTGATGCAGCGAATCCTCGTTGTGCCGGGACACTTCTTAGAGATTCACGTACTGCTGCCTTGGGACAATTCTGCTCATCTAAAACGCGGGAACCGCGGCAACCATCGGTGATTTGGCAGCCTTTCCACAGTGCCGGACGCTCAGAGAAGCCTGTTAACTCAGGGAGACCAGCGTGAGCTCGGAAGGCCAAGCCCCTTCGCCTTGGATCCATCACCATACTTTCTGAGAATCAAACAGGTCACGCTTTACAGACCTCGACGGGCGAGAGCCTCGCTGATCTTCTTGCTTTCGGGGGCTAATGGACTCTCGGGGAAGTCGGCAATGAGCTGGTCGAATTGCCGGCGAGCTTCCGATTTGCGTCCCAAGCGATAAAGGCACCTACCGTAGTTGAAGAGGATCACATCAAGGAACTTGGCATCAGGATGTTCTTGCAGGACAGAATCGAAGACATCGATCGCTCGTGCATAGTCTTTCTGCTGATAATAATAATTGGCCATCTTGGCAACGGCCTCACCCACACGGCCACTTTCGGGGAACCGCTCATAGACCTTCTTGTACTCCTGGAAAGAGCGGTCAAAGAGTTGTGCCTTCTGGGCGGACTCAGCATCGGTGGCCATCTGCTCGTAGCACTCAGCGATTCCGAACTGCGCCTCTCCGCGAAGTAGGCTGGTCTTCATGGTCACCAACCTGTTGAAGATGCCGATGGCTTGTTGCAACTCCCCTTGAGCTCGGTTGACCTCGGCAAGTTGCAGCAGGGCATCGTCAACAAAACCACTGGCCGGAAATTCTCGCTGCAGCCGCTCACACATCGCTGCAGCCAAGTTGAGCTGCTCCATGGAAAAGTAGATCTGCCAAAGCTGGACGTAGGTCTCTTCCAGCAACCGACCTCCCAACTTGCGGGCTTCGGGCAAGATCTCCTCACAGACCTCCAAAGCCTCGTTGTATTTGACATCAGCATTTTTCTTCAGGCCGAACTCCTTGTAGCGAGAGCCGATGGCCGTCAGTGCCGAGGCCGTTTTGAGCTTGGTCTGGATTCGCAGCTGGGCATCGGAAATATCTGCTTTGGTGACTTTCACGCCACCGAGATTACCTTCCAGCGACCGGGCCGATGCCTGCACCTCGACGGGACCTTCCCCGGTGTTTCGCGAATCGGTGTACCGCAGACGGATTCGGTCATTGGGCAGGGCCTGCAATACGTCGTCGCCGGAAACAACCTTCTGCGACTTGGAAATCGGGACGATCGCTCGAAAAACACCTGTGTGAACGGTCCCGTCCTCGGCAAGCCCTCCGGATGCAGCTCCCAGACTGCCCGAGCCGAGTGCTGACAAACCCTGACCTTCTGAGGAAAGGTTCAGGCTCCCAGGTGCAGGATCCTCGGGCATTCCGCTTGCAGCAATGAGGCCTCCCGGAGACTGAGAACCGCGGGAAGTCGTTGGTACTGTGCTGCCTGCAGCAGGCAGCGGAAGCAGGCGAACTTGACGCGCGGATTCCGATTCGGTGAGGGTCACCTGCACAGAGTCAACCAGCAGGTACTTGTCGATCTCGGGCTCATCTTGTTCTGACAGCAGTGCCTCAGGGTTGGTTGGGTTGCTTGGTTGGCGGTTGGTGGCAAGTTTGGCAAGCTCTTGCTCAATCTGGGCGGGAGTTTTCTCGCGATAAACTCCCAGGACCGCTTCGACGGTATCGGCTTTGTCGGAGAGATCTCGATCGGCATCGGTAATTTGGACATTGACATTGCGACCCAGGACCACCCCACCAAGGGTTTCACTGAAGGCACCGTCGGTGATCTGCACAACGGCATCGCCGACGACGGGAATCGCTTTCTTGCGAGGCAGGTCGAAACGTTGATCGGCTGTGTGAGCGTCGATGTAGGTGACATGAATCTGATCGTCACCTCGCAGTTCCAGGCGCCCGTTGCCAGGTTGCGGTCGGCCCAAACGGCTGACGATGGAACCCAGAACAACACGAACGTTGCGGCCGACCGGCAGGCACTCGACCTGTTCTTGGTCACCCTGGGTCGTGGAGAGGGTGACTTTGACCGTTTCACCGAGATCCAAGGCGGCCAGGTCGGGGTCCTCCACTTTCACGAAGATCCGCTTGCCAGCTTCCGCTTTCTCACGACGGGTATCATCGTTGGTCAGTGCGGTGCCGACTTTTTCCAGTGCCTCAATCGCCCTGCTGTAGTGTCCCAGCTGAAAATGGCCCAGCCCGATGTAGTAATAGGCGAGGTTCACTTGCTCGCTGACGGGGAATTGCTCGATGACGTCCCGCATGACTTGAAAGGTTTTGCCGAAGTTCCCTGCCTCATAGAAGCAGACGCCCATCTTGAGGGTGCCCTCGGCCCGCTGCTCTGGGTTGCGGTTTGTCTCCGCGGCCACCGCTTCGAAGTGAACCCGTGCGCGGTCGTAGGCTCGTTCACGTTCGAGAAGGTAGTTCCCCAGACGCAGATGCGCATCATAACGAATACGACTCCGAGGATAGCGTTCGATCACACTTTGCCAAACTTCCTGGGCTTTTTGGAATTCGTCGACATCGAAGCGTGCATCGCCGGCTTCTAGCAGTTTTCGGGCGGCTCGGTCCTCAACAATCGAGCCTCGTGCGGGGGTCGTTGGCTTCTGCTGAGCCAGTGCGATGTGATCCAAGTGCAGGCTGCTGGTGATCGCGCAGAACAATGAGCTTGCTGCTATCGCTTGGGCCCAGCCGCCTGAAGCGTCAAATACGGTTCGGGGCCGGAAGACCACGGATCGGTCGATCATCGCTGAGGAGTTTTCTGAGGAAAGAGTGTGAGAAGCTCAAGGGCCTTGCAAGCTTCTCTTGATTTTTGGAACGTTTCGTAACGCATTCGAGGCAGCGGAGTCCTTTGGTTGGGACTTGTGGCCCTGCTCGGCTGCCGTCCCCGGTGTCAGAAAGTTCTCGAAAGCCTCATCGCTCATTGTTAGTGACGATTGGGAAGACAATGACCGTACGGCCCCGTTTGGGGTAAACGACCACATCTCGCCCTGGCTGCAACGCCTCATGGGCGGAAGTGGGCAGGCCGTTGAGTTGATACCGAGCGTTGGGATGGAGTTTGATTGTTTTCTTGAGACCATCGGCCCTTTTAAGGTCGACCGTCATCTCGCCGTCGCCTCTTCGGGAGATTCGGCCACGCACGGCGTCGTCGTAGGAGTTGACCATCACTTTATGGGGTGACTTTTCTTTTCGGTAGTAACACAGGACAGCCTGCCGTCCGGGTCGGACAGCCACATGGACCGGGCACAATTTCCCATCCAACACAAACGAGACGCTCCTGGCACCAATTTGTTGCGGAGATCCACTTCGGCCGGACAACTGTGCTTGCAGGGTAACACGGACATCCAGCACCCCAGAGGGGTTGTTGCTCTGGAAGCCCCTGAGGATCGCCGTTTGCGTCAGACGGTTGGCGTAGCCGCGTCGACCTTCCTCAACAGGTAACAGCTCCTCGGGTTGGAAAGCCGCCTGGCTGCTCCACACCGCTATGAGTTGCTCTCGGGGATCATGAACTTGCGCCCATGAACCGATCACCAGAGCCTCCTCCGGGGTTGAGCCGCTTTCTTCGATACGAAAGTCCGTCTGCGTATCGTAGGAGACCGACACCTGCTGAGGTGGGTTTGTCTCCAAATGGATTTGCTTATGAGTCCCATGCACCCGCAGAGTAAACTGCTGCTGACTCTGATGGTACGCGACGATCTCTCCCCATCGAAAATTGGGAGTTGTGTAGAGGTCGAGCCAGGTATCCTCGTAAAAGTAACCCCAAGTCCCTGGACGGATGGCCTTGGCGAAGGTCCGCGCGTTGACCAGACGCCCATTGATCAAACAGGCTGTCCCGGTGGTTCTCACCTGACGCGTGATAGTCTCCCCCAAGCGACTTGCTCTGCCGAATCTCCCCCAACTCACATAATCGAAATAATCGATTTTGACGGCAAACTTCCTCAGGCAGTCGCCCTTGCAGTCGGCGACTTCAATGACCTGGCCACAAAAGGCTGCGGTGCTGGCTTGCCCTGGGGGAAGGTGACTGCTCATCAGGAGCACGAGCAGGGCGAGCACCCAGAGCCGGCAGTAGGAAAGAATCATCGGGAGCCTGGCGAGAACTTCAACGACGGGACTGAGTGTGAGGCGAAGAGTCTTCTGAGCTGCTCCGGTGGCGTTCTTCGGTGAGCAAAACACACGGCGGGCCAGATGATCGGCCCGCCCAAGGTTGCCATCCCAGAGCCAACGCTCAGCCAAAGAGTTCTTGGATGGCAGCCCCCTGGTCAACAAGCTTCATGGGCCGTTGCAGCGGAGTCATCACTTCATGATTGGGATCAATCCCTAGGGCATGGCAGATCGATGCATGGATGTCACTGGGATTGACCGGTCGTTCGGCCGGTCGGTAACCATCTTGATCGCTGGCACCAATGACTTGACCCCCGCGGATCCCCCCACCTGCGAACAGGCAGCTGAAGACAGCTGCATGGTGATCTCGTCCGGCGTTATCGTTGACCCGCGGAGTTCGGCCGAATTCGCTGATCATCAGAATAAGCGTTTTCTCCAGCTTGCCACTATCGGAAAGGTCCGCAAGCAGCGAGGCCAGTGCTGGGTCCATCACAGCCCCGTGGTTTCGCATCGCAGGGAAGGCATTGGAGTGGACATCAAATCCGCCTCGGTTAATCTGCACAAACCGCACACCTTGGTCCACCAGCCGCTTGGCTAACAGGCAGCCACGACCGAAGGTGTTGTCTCCGTAACGGTTGAGTTCTGCAGTGCTGACCCGGTCCAGGTCAAAAGCCTCTAAGGCAGGGGAACGCATCAACTTGACCGCATCGTTGATGGCGGTGTCATTGTTGTCCAAAGCAGGGCTGTTGGCTTGCTGAGCATAACGCTGATTGATGCGTGCTAACACATCGAGCCGCTTGTTCCCGCGAACCTGAGAGATCCCCTCAGGGAAGGCCAAATAAGGGTCCTTATCGCCGGGCGTTCCCACAAAGTACGCCTCGCAGGTCTGCCCCAGGTAGCCGGCGCGAGGAGCACGACCGCTGATGGAGATGTAAGCGGGCAGATCGCCGAGCTTATCCTTTTGGCTGACCACCACACTGCCAATGCCCGGATGACGAAGGTTCCCACTGGGCATGTAGCTTGTTTGGAGCTGGTAGCTTGCCCGGCCGTGATCCGCTTGAGTACCAGCGATGGAGCGGACCAAGGCGATATCCTCTATCCGCTTGGCAACCTCCGGGAAAATCTCAGAGATCTGAATTCCGGCCACCGAGGTGCGAATCGATTGGAAGTCACCCTGGGTCGGTCGCCCCGGTTTGGGGTCCCAGGTGTCCAGATGGCTCATGCCACCCCCGTTCCAGAAAAGGATCACATGCTCCGCCGAAGCCGGATGATGCGTTCCCTCAAAGGCCAGCAGGTCGCGAATGCTCAACCCAAGAATGCTGGCGGTGGTGGCCCCCAACATGGCCCTTCGGCTGAGACGCTCATCGAGGTAGGACAGAGGCATCACAGATCGTTCCTTTTACGAGAAGTCAGCTTGGGTTGACCGCAACTGAGTGGTTGGTGGATCAAATCGATTGTGCGACGCGGATTGGCCGAGAGTCCCAAAGCAACGCTTCTTGTTCATGGATCAATGGTTGCTCATTGACCCCTTCGTCTTGGAGCATCGACTTCTCGATGATGGGGTCATCAGACTGTCACCAGGCGAAGCCAGAGCCATGCGGATCAGGGCAGAAAGCGGAATTCGTGGCAGTTAAACAGCACCCAGCGGAGGTCGGCGACTCCTTCGAGCGTATTGGTCCCGGCGGCAATGATCTCTTTGGCCTCAACGAGTTCCGCTGCAGAGGGCTCGCGGGTGAGCAGCTCGCGGTAGGCTAAGCTGATGGCCTGGTTCAGATCGGGTTGCTTGCCAGACAAAAAGCGGTGGATGGGCTCCAGTTCACCAACTCGGGCGGCTTCGTTGGTCATCCTGCCGTTGAGCATCATCAGGGCCTGCCGCATGGAGGCGCTCTCGTCTCGGTGATCGCCCAGCGACTCCCGAGCGGGCTGTCCAAAAACCCGCAGAAAGTGTTCCGGGGGAGCGGGCGTGGCCATCCGGTAGGAGGTGTTGAAGGAGGGATTATCGTCAAAGGAGACACGAACGTACCGATCCAGATAACGAGTGTTCGCCTCCTGCCGCACTTGCATGGCCTCGATCTCTTCGTTGCTCATCTTCTGCATGGAGGTCAGTTCGATCTCTGGCTGCTTCATTAAGGCCTTTTGAAAGTCCAAATCCAGAGATTTCTCCAGGTCATAGCCGGACCCCATTGCCTCGGGCTGTCCGCCGCCGAGGCTCGCTGGCATGCGCATGCTGCCTTCCGCGACAGGGGTGATCGTGGCCAACTTCGGCGCGTTCTTGCTTCCGGCGATGCGGACGGCCACCCGCTGGTAGCGCCAGTCGGTCTTGAGATTAGCTCCCTGAGGATGCTTCGGCTCAAAGAGATGGCCGGCCAGGATGATGCTGTCGTAAAGAGCCTCCGAAAGCATCCGCCGCAGAGGAGCGGCCACAAACGCTTCCTCAGCCTCCATTCGCTGCGCTTCGTCGCCTTGCCAGTGACCACGCTGGTACACTTGGCTGCTGACAATCTGGCGGACCAGCCAACGGAAATCGTAATTGGAAGCGATGAACTCCTCAGCCAGATAATCGAGGGTCTTCGGGTGAGTTGGCGGATTCAAATCGCTGAAGTCGTCCACCGGGTGCACAATCCCGCGGCCGATCAGCTCCGCCCAGACCCGGTTGACGAAGTTTCTGGCAAAAGCTTTGTTCCGCGGGTCGGTGATCAAGTCGGCCAACTGCTGCCGATACTCGCTCGGCTTGTAGAGATCCTGCTGGATATTGATCTTCTCTTTATCACGGGCGTTCTCCTCGACGACATTCAATGCGTCGAAGGTTTGGCCTGAGGTCGCCTTCTGCAACGTCCGATCAGCCTCAGCCAGGAGATCATCCACGGAAGGACCCTCGGGCGAGGTGGCAGCGACTTGCCGCTGCTTGAGTCGAGCTCGCTTGGCCTTCAGCCTGGCCAGATGACGCCGTGGGCCGTCGTGCTGGTCCAGGGCAAAAGGAAATTGCGGAGTCAACGGCTTCCGCTGGTCGTCTTCGCCCATCCCCTCAGGCGGCCAAAGAATCTGCGTCTTGTCCTCTTCGGTCGTATAAATCGCATTGGTCAGCCGACTCTCCACCCGGCGTGTTCTGCCAAAGTAGGCGGCCAACTCATAAAACTGCTTGCGCTGCCAAACATCGAAGGGATGGTCATGGCATTCCGCACAGGCGATGCGAATCCCTAAAAAGACCTGGGAGGTCGCCCCTGCCAAAGCCATAGGGTCGGCATTGTCCGCCAGGATAAAACCGACTTCCGGGGTCTGCCCAACCCGACCCTGAGCGCTGATGAGCTCACGAACCAGCACATCGTAGGGCTTGCCCTCATTGAGAGACTGATGCATCAAGGCCAGAAACTGCTTTCCCCCAGTTCGATTCGTGCGGATCCTGAGCATGTCGGCAAAGAACACCGTCCACCGGTCGACAAAACGGTGGTCGGCCATCAGACGCTGGATGGTCAACTGCCGGCGCTGGGAGGCCGCAGTACTCAGAAAATCATGGACCTCGGCTTCTGTGGGAATCCGGCCTACCAAATCCACAGTCACGCGACGCAGAAAGGCCAAGTCATCAATCACAGGAGTGGGTTCGACCGAGCGACCAACGTTCTCCAGCTTCAGAATCCGATCGATATTGCTTGGCTCAACCCACGCCGCACCTCCGTTGGCTTGCTTCGGTTGACCAGCTAGGCCCAAGCTTCTGCTGGAATCAAAATTGCCCAGACAAGCTATTGTCAGCACAATCGCCAACAAGGACTGCAACGAGAACTGTTGGGTTCGCACAATCGCTCTCCGAGTTGTTGCCTTCAAATTGGTCTGGGTGTCGGGAGGACGGCTTGATCTCCGGGGATACCCGAATTTGACTCGGGACGGGTTTCGAGCTGTCCCGAGTTGGTGCGAAGGATCAGGTGCCCCAAGCGTCAAGCCTGAGTGACGTCCGGGGAACTCCGGCGATGATGAGCTGACCCAGTTGGCAGATTCATGCCCGGTAGGACTCGATCAGCTCTTTCCCCGGACAAAAGTTGATTGACCGCATCTGCAGCTGCCGAAGTTGGCCAGAGGTTGACTGGGTTTTCCCCGGATTCATTCGGTCACCACCACCCCATAAACTAGTAAACAAAGGCCCACAATGGTGTGTTGGTGGTCGCGATTCTTGAGGAGCCGCTGATACTGGGGGGTACGTGAACCGCGTTCTGGCGTCGCAGAAAAGTTGAACCGATCCTGCGACTCCCTTCTCGGCTGATCTTCTTCGAAACCGACCTCAAATCCAGCAGAACAACTCCAACAGCTCGACTCTTCTCAGAGAAAACCCTTGGGGTCACCGATCACCATAGCATTCTGAATTGTGTTGAGGGGCCTCAAATCCTTCAGCATCCCTTCGGCGGTTCCTTCGTTGATGTCTTGTCGCCGGGTCACGCTTCGTTACGTTTGAGCTCTTTGGCATTTCTGTGGACCGATTGTTGGATTTGTTTTCCCAGCTTTGAAGCGCCCATGACCGATCAGCCTGCTGGCCAGCAAACCGCAGGGGACACTAATCCCCGAAAGCCTCAATGGATACCGCTGCCACCAATCCAGCGTCGGGTGTTAGGGGTGCTGATTGAGAAGTCAAAAACCACGCCGGACAGCTACCCGATGTCGCTCAACGCGTTGAGGTCGGGTTGTAACCAGAAGAGTAACCGTCTGCCGACGATGAACCTCGATGAGGAGCAGGTCGAGTCCGCTCTGGAAAAACTGCGTGGTTGCGGCGCAGTCGTTGAGGTCTTTGCCGGCCGTGTGGCCAAGTATCGCCACTATGCCTCGGAATGGTTCGGCACCGAGGGTTCTGAGCTGGCGGTGCTGGCTGAGTTAATCTTGCGGGGCACCCAAAGTGTGGGTGACCTGCGATCTCGGGCCTCGCGGATGAGCCCGATCTCAGATCAGAGCACGCTGAAACGAATCCTCGACTCGCTGAAAACCAAAAAGCTCGTCTTAGGTCTCACCCCTGAGGGTCGTGGCCACATGGTCACCCACGGCCTGTTCTTGCCTGAGGAATTCATCAAGATTCAACAGGAATATCCGGCGGCCTCGTCGGCTGTCGACTCACCAGTTGGTGACGTGCTTGCGGCCAGTCCCTCAGATCCTGCGGGGCCTTCGTCGGGGGGCAGCTCGACTCATGCCGGAACCCCTCCGCCGGGCCATGATCAGGTCGCCCTGGCCTCTCCTGGTGACCTCACCGGGTCTGATCCGGTAACACCCTCTGGAGCTGATGTGGTGCAACCCCTCCGAGAGGAGCTTGAGACTCTCCGTGCGGAGTTATCGGCGACTCGCTCGCAGCTGCTGACCCTCCAGGAGTCCTTGGAACTGCTCTCTCAAGAGCACGAAGAGCTCAGGGGACACGTCGAACGCCTCCGACAAGCTCTCGATACCTGAGCATGACGCACCACTCCGATACCCTCTCACAGACCATCCCGAGATCTGCTGACTGGATCTACTGACTGGATCTACTGACTGGATCTACTGACTGGATCTACAAAGTGCGAGAACTGGACATGGATTTAACTATTGGACAGTGTGCCAGTTTGGCGGTGCTGATGGAGGTCACCGCGCCAAAGCCGGGCAACGTCCATCGGGGGGCGGATTTCGAAAACTTAGGATTCTTTCAATTTGCCGCAGGCGCGGTCGCCATCGCTCCGGCTCTTGAGCAACTCAGCCATGCCCAACTGTCCCTGGGTGCTGCTGTGTTGCAGGCGGTTCAGGGAACACGGGCGCTGGCTGGCACCAATGTGAACTTAGGCACAGTCCTTCTCATTGCGCCTCTGGCAGCGGTGCCGAGAACACGATCGCTTGCTGAAGGCATTTCCACGGTGTTGGCAGAGCTCACCTGCGAGGATGCACGTGATGTCTATCGAGCCATCAATGAGGCCCAAGCTGGTGGTCTGGGACACGTTTCTGAGTGCGACCTCTCTGGTCCCCCACCTGAGGACTTGGTGGCCGCGATGCAGTTGGCCGCAGAATGGGACCTGGTCGCCCTTCAGTATGCCAACGGATTCCAAGAAGTGCTTGGTCCGCTCCGGGGTTGGCTGCTTGAGGCGCTGGAGGCCGGTTTACCCCTGCAAACGGCCATTGTGCGAACCCACGTTCGCCAGCTAGCCACAACCCCTGACTCGCTGATCGCTCGAAAAATTGGGCCCGAGCTCGCCTCGCACGTGATGGGCTTGGCCCAACGCGTGCTGGAATCTGGTCCTGCCACAAGCACAACGGTTGAGGAGGCACTCAGCGATCTGGATTTCTGGTTTCGCTGCGATGCCCCTCGGCGCAATCCGGGGACTACTGCCGATTTACTTGCCGCGGCCTTGTTCTGTCTGCTACGCGACGGCCAGCTCACCGGACCGTTTGACTATCCTTTTTGGACCGGTGGAGACTCCTGAGAAAGCCGACCGGAACAAAGCCTACCCAAGCGGGAAGAGCCTCGGTGACGATCAGGTCGCCAGCCCGACCAGATCGGAGTGATGGACTGTGAGGCATGCTCATTTTGCTGGATGTCTGCCAGAGACCTCCTCAAGTTGCTCTCCAACGAACACTTTCTTGAGTCGATTGATGTCACAGCGATACAAAGTTCAGGTCACCAAAGACTATCTGGTGTTCTCAGCAGGACATTTTATCACCTTCAATGGCGATCAAATCGAGCGCCTCCACGGTCACAACTATCGAGTCTGGGCAACCATCGAAGGGCCGCTTGACGAGAACCAATATGTGATCGATTTCATTGCCTTAAGGGATGCTCTGCGAGAAATCGTCTTGCAGTTGGACCACTACATGCTCCTGCCAACGGAACACCCGCAGATTCGAGTCGATGCGGGCGAAGAGGAAGTCGAGGTGACCTTCCAGCAACGTCGCTGGGTTTTTCCTAGCAGAGACTGCCGGCTGCTGCCTATCCCACAAACAACGACCGAAATGCTGGCTCGCTATATCGGGCACCAATTGCTGGACGCCTTGCAAGACCGCACCGGCACCCGTCCGGAGATCTGCACGATCCAGATCGACGAGTGTTTTGGACAACTGGCCAGTTGCGAGCTGATCGGGCAATAAGCCCAGGGCGGCCCCCCCCGAACGACCAATGCGATCTGGAACGACTGACTGGCCGGACAGGCCACAGCCAGAGTGCAGTGACCAACCGGTGCCCTGGATTGCGGAGAGGCAGTCGGTTTGGCAGAACGGGTGCATTCGGCAAAACTCGGGCATCGGTGGCTTTGTGTTTTTGGACTATCCTGGGCTCGACGAGCGAACTTGACCTAGGCTTGCGGCAGCCGATGACAGACAATCTTGCGAAGTCTGCTGAGAATGCTGTTCAGTCCGAAGATCATGTGCACTCTTTCGCCCGCTTATGTTCAGCGCCTACCCCTATTACGAGTACCCCCTGGCCTGTTTTCAACTGGTCCTGTTGATGTTCGGGATGGGGGCCACACTCAAACCCTATGACTTTCTGGCGGTGGTGCGCAACCCGACGGCCATCGTGCTGGGTCTGGTGGGCCTGGTCACGGTTGGTCCGTTGGTAGGCATTTTGGTCGCCTCGCTGTTTAGTCTTCGTCCCGAAATTGCTGCGGGTTTGATGGTGGTTTCGGTATTACCCGGCGGCACTCTCTCGAACTTGTTCACCTACCTGGGCCGCGGCAATGTGCCGCTCTCGATTGCGCTGACATCGACAATGACCTTGGGCTCGCTGGTGACGGTCCCGGCACTGTTGCCACCGCTTGTTCAGCGATATGTGCCGCCGGATGTTTCTGGGGGAGTCTCCATGCCTGCTGGGGAAGTCCTCCTGCAGGTGCTGGTCTTTTTGTTCGTACCGTTGATTGCTGGCATGGCCTGTCGGCGGATGGTGCCCAAATCCGCTTTTGTTCTCTCCCGCTGGAGTTTGCGGCTGGGAATGTTGGTGACCGCTGTGGTTGTTGTGGGAAGTCTGGGAAGCGGACGCATTCGCCCGCTGGATCATGGATGGATGGTGCCAGCGGCGATTGCGGCCTTTCTGCTGGTTGCCCAACAGGTCAGCATGGTTCCCTTTCGTCTGTTGGGCTTGAGCGTCCGCGACCGCTTTGCGGTGGGAATGGAGTTGACCGCTCGTAATGTCAACTTGGGTCTGATGCTCAAGGCAACTCTGTTCCCGGCAACACAGGCCTCCGATGCCCTGGGCAACGCTGTTCTGTATGTCCTGCTCTTTTACGGTGGTGCTTCGTTGGTCATGAGCGCTCCCTTTGTGTTGATCTACCGGACGATGATCAACCAACAGCAGCAAGGAGAAGCAGGACAGAACTAAGCCCTACCAAGCAAGCCTTCTCTCCGTACTGCAGAGCGAGATCCGCGACCCGGTCGATCCCCGGCCCAGCTCTCCCAGTCAGGCCATTTCCAGGACGTCGCCACCAATTGCTGCCCCCAGAACACTTGCCGTCTTCTGGGTTTTTGTGTCCAATCATGTCGTCCAAATGCAACCCAACTGCATTTGTCGTCAGTCGATCCTTAGGTCTGACGATGCCGAGGATCCCTCAAAAACTCTGAGCTGAACACATTCTTGCGTTCTCCTGGTATTGCTTTGCCACACAACCAGAAGAAGAACCGCCAATCCCAGGCGCGTGGGAAAAAGCCCCGGCCTGAGTCGCCAAATTCATCGGCCTTAGTAGCGGCCTTGATGCTTTCGGCCCTCAGCGGTGCCGCAGCGTTGATGCACGAGTTGCTGTGGACACGTCGCTTGGTTGATTTAATTGGTGGAACCGGGGATTCCTTTGCACGGGTCTTTGGGTGCTTTTTCCTTGGGCTGGCGATCGGCTCATGGTGGGGGACTGATGTTGCCAGAAAGGCAGCCCGGCCCTGGTTGGTTTGTGCCTTTGCGGAGTTGTGCGTTGCCGGACTCAGCCTGCCGGCGTTGCTGTTGCCCTCTTGGACAAGCTGGATTTGGCCGACCATCGGGCCAGAGGCCTTGGTCGGCCCATTGGGACAGATGCTGAAGTGGGCCATTTCTCTGCTGATCATTCTGCCACCGGCCATCGCGATGGGTATGGTGCTACCGGTGCTTGCTGCTGCGTCAGTTGGCAAGCAGAACCAGCAGCGGATCATCTGGCTGTATGCGGCCAACATCTTCGGGGGCGTCTTGGGCCTTGTGCTGGCGGTGGCCTTTTTCCTCCAGTGGCTTGGAGCTTTTGGGACGATGCTCTTTGCCGCGGCGCTGAACATCTTGATGGCGATCGGTTGTTGGTCCCAGTCCTGGTTTCAACTTGGGGTTCCCTCCCCTCGCGGATCACTTCGAGAAACGTCCCAGCGGCCCGAGCACGACCCAGAAGAGAAAACTGCAGGAATTGAGAAGCCCGCAGGTAACCAGACTGTTGGCCGCGGGATCTGGATCGGTCTCTTGGCGGCGGCGTTTTTTTCTGGGGCAGGAATTTTGGCCGCTGAGGTGCTTGCCAGCCAACTCTTGGCCCTGGTGGTGACTCTTTCGTTTTTTGGGCCTGCGGTCATTTTGGTGACCGTGCTGTTGGTTCTGGGTACCTCTGCAGTCATCGTGCCGCTGATCCGCCGGTTTCGCACCTATGACGAGTTGGTGCCAGCCTCCCTGATGCTGACAGGACTACTCTTAGTCACACTTCCTCACTGGTTTTTGTACCTAGGACGGCAAGGAGTTCCTCCTGCTGAGAATCTTTGGCTCTACACGCTGAGGCTTTCGGGGCTGGTTCTGGCGGCCTTCGGTCCGGCGTTTCTAGCCGCGGGAATCGTCTTTCCAGCTGTCACAGGCGCCTTGGTGGAAGCCGCCGGCACTCAAGCAACAAGGTTTTGGGGACGGCTTTTGGCGATCAATGGACTCGGGGGACTCTGTGGAGCACTCGGAACCTCCCAGCTTCTGTTGCCAGCCTCTGGTGTTTATCTCGGTTTTGGCGTGTTGGCAAGCTGTTATGCCGCCGCGGCTCTGCTTTGGCTGGTACTGATGGCTCGCAATCAACCATTGGGCCGTCTTGGGCCAGCCGGCGTGACCTTGGGGATCACCCTGTTCTTGAGCTTCTCCGGTCTGGCAAAGCTGCGCCATACCAATCCGGAGTGGGGTCGTACTGTCTTGGGCGAGTACTTTGGCCAAGAAGGGACTGTCACGGTGGTCGGCAATGAGACGCGGGGCCGCTCGATTCTAGTCTGTAACCAGTACCTTTTAGGAAGCAGTGCCGCTGCGGACAGTCAAAGACGGCAGACCCACCTCGCATTGGTCCTGCACCCAGAGCCACGCCATGTCTGCTGCATTGGGGTGGCCACAGGAAATTCACCAGCGGCCGCTTTAGATCATGACCAAGTGGAATCGGTCACCGCGATCGAGATCTCAGACTTGGTCGTCTCCGCCGCCCGCGACCATTTTGGCCAAGACAATCGTCAGTTATTTCAGTCCCAGCGAGCTCATGTCATCGTCGAGGACGGACGAACTCTGATTGCTGCCAGCCCCGGGCGTTTCGATGTTGTCCTGGGCGATCTGTTCCTTCCTTACTCCCCCGGCGTCGGCCGTCTCTATACCCAAGAGCATTTTGCCTCGGTCAAACGCTCTCTACGACCGGGTGGACTCTATTGCCAATGGATCCCCGCCTTTCAGGTCACCCAAGAGCAGCTCCAGGGGATTGCGCGGACCTTCGCCAGCGTTTTCGAAGAAGTCCATTTGTTTCGCAATGATTTTGATTATGTTCGCCCGAGCATTGCCTTGATCGGCTACCACCAGGGAAACCTCGACTGGGCCCAAGTGACCCGCCGCTGCGAAGTCGTGAGAGAACAAGGACACATCAACGACCTCACGATTCGCTGGCCCTCCGGGATCGCTCTGCTCTCCATGGGGCCCTGGACAGAGTCTCAGTCAGAGCCCGGCGTGATCAACACATTGGATAACATGTGGCTGGAACTGGACGCCGGACGCGAACGGCTGACAAACCGTGAGTATCTGAAAAACAAACGTTGGTTCGATTTTCTCAAACGCCGAGCCCAAGCCAGACCGACTGACCCCGCCGAGCTGGGCGACCAACCGCGCCGCCTCGCGAACAGCCAGCTGAATGTCCACCAGCTCAGCCGCTTAGGTGACGACATCACAGCCTGGCAAGCCTACACCGCACAAAACCGGCCTGTGGAGAAGACGCTTGGACACATCCGCC
This sequence comes from uncultured Pirellulales bacterium, assembly GCA_964648025.1. Classification (GTDB taxonomy): domain Bacteria; phylum Planctomycetota; class Planctomycetia; order Pirellulales; family Pb10988; genus CAZYKP01. The sequence goes on from CAZYKP010000008.1 coordinate 25,099, forward strand.
TGTTGCTGCCTGCTGACATTGCCCGTGATCACAACCCTGCAACACGAATTTGGCCTGGGAATCCTGCCCTGTTTGACTACTAAACCAAGGAACTCTTCACAGGCTTTTCGACAGTGTAGGGGCCAAGAACAACCGGCCCGAAAGCGAAGTACTCAAGACCAGAGTACTCAAGACCAGTGTGCTCAAGAGCAGAGTGCCGCAGCCCAGCGTTGATCGATCAGGGATTGGTCAATGAGTTTCTCCCAGCAAGCTGAGGGGACCTGAGCTTGCCGCATCATCTCGACGGTCTGCTGGATTCTGTCGATGGATTTCGATGCTAGCACAATCCGCCGGATCACCGCTGGGTAGCTCACCTTGGCCACTGCGGCGAACACGCAGGCGAGCTGCTGCATGGTGACCTGAAATTCGCTGGCGATGTCGTACATCCGACCGGCCAGGTGGAGCACCTCATCGCTGGCAGCGTCGTAGTTGAAAACCGGACGTTCATCCAGAGGTTTGTCCAAATGGATCCGCGGGTCCTCCGTGGTGACGAACAGCCGTCCGCTGTAGATTCCTCCCAAATCCAGAGCAAAGGGCCTTCCATCAGCCTGCAAGCTCTCGGCGAACTGGATCAAGTCCATGAATCCACCTGAAAGCAACGGATTGCACAGCGTGGTCATGGCATAGTTGAGGACCGGAAACCGCTTCACCGGTTCAATGACGCTATCGGCAAACTTTTCAGCCAGCCCGCAGCCGATGACATGCTCGGGATGATGGATGCGAAACGCGTTGATGGGTCCGGCTTCCAACATCGACCAATCAAACAACTCCCAATTGAAGCCACTGGACCACAAGGCAGACCCGGGCTGTTTTCCGTAGGTGTGAACGATGTAGTGGCCCAGGTCATGGATGGCCAGCCCCTCAATGGGCACCTCGGTCAGGCCCAACTCATAGCGGATGACCTCAATCTGCGATCGACAACCGATCAGACCGAAGTCAAAATCGTCCGTGGTGCCCGCATATTCCGGCTGGGCTCCACTGAGAACCCCCGCTGGCTCGTGTTCTTCATCTCGTTCCGTTCGAGGAATCAAGGTGCGGACGAACTTGGTGTAGACCCGGCGGGCCTCCGGAGGCAGCTGCTGCCAGAACGAGGAAAGACCGATTCGGCGATGAGCACGATAGAGAATCGCCGCATCAATGTGCGGAATGCCCAAAGCAAATGCCTGGCTCAGCCAAGTTTCGATTTCCTCGGACGAAAGCGGGGTCGTTCGACCAAAGCCCAACAACGTCGCACAACCCAGACCTATGTCCTGCCAATCGATCTGTCGGGCGTGGTTTTGTCTCTGATCGGCCACCGGAGCGTTCCTTAGGGGCATTGGGTTCTTCAAGTGCCATCACAACCGGTCAGTGTGCTTTGGGCTGATCACCACGACAAGAGCCGAGGAAAATGTTCCGGTGGGCGGATTGTCCTGCCATCAACTCAGCCGAACCGCTCCCTCGACGGCCTCTCAGAAGCAATCGCCGTTGCACTGAGGTGTCGAACCTCCCTCCCAGGTGGGGATTGTCCTCACAGGAGGAATCGTCAAGCTCACCCTCGGCACGGCCTGCAATTGCAGAGTCGTTCCGATCCTCTGAGTTGATTGTGTTCGTTCTGCGTCGGCTCAGCGACAGAAACTGCGAGCCGGAAGTCGATGTCGCTCCTTTGCTGTGCTGCCGACCTCGTGAATGATCAAGAACCGATTGTCGGATAGGGGAAACACTTCTCGAAGGCAGAGGGCGACCCCTCAGTTGATAAATCTTCATTGAGGGACAACGAGGCAAAGGCTGAGGCAAGCAAAGTCATCGGGTGGCCTAGCTACCCACACCCAGGAAGCAAGCCAACGACCTGGGGAATCTGAACGGTATCGAGAAGGCGAACGTGTGAGAGCGACCATGAACTGGGCAACGGTCCTTTTAATCTTTCGGCGAGAATTGTTGGACCAACTCCGCGATCGCCGGATGGTTCTGCTTTATACGGTGTTGCCTCTGGCCTTGTATCCAATCCTCGGATGGACCGCTTTCCAGGTCAATCAGTTTCACCAATCCACGGAACTGACCGTTCTCATCGTCGGTGCCGACCAACTGCCGGCCCATCCCCCGTTGATCACCCAAGACGGCTTCGCCGAATACCTTCAGTCGCCATCCCCGCTGAAGGTCCGGTTGGCCACCGACACCGACGCAGCCGACCCCTCCCAAGACCTTCCTGTCAATCCAGCAAGTTGGAAGCAAAACGGACTTCCTCCCGAGGCTGATGTGGTGGTGTACTTCCCGCCTGAATTTTTTAGCCAATTACAGGATTATCAGGGAGCACTTTTCCATCAGCGCGATGAACGCCCGCCGGCTTTGCCGCCGATTCCCCAACCTCAGGTGTTCCACAATTCTGCCAAAGAAACCTCACAGGCGGCCTTTTCCCGGGTGAGACTGATTTTGGAAGCCTGGGGGTCGGAGCTATCGCGGGAGGCGCTTCGTCAGCAGGGGACTCCCCGAGCGGCGACCCAAAGCCCATTGGAGACCCTCTTTGAGGATGTCGCACCCGAAGGGACCAAGCAGTCGGCCATCTGGGCACGCATCTTCCCAATGCTGCTGATGATCTGGGCGCTGACTGGAGCGTTTCACCCGGCGGTCGATCTTTGTCCTGGGGAAAAAGAACGCGGTACGCTGGAAACCCTGCTGTGCAGTCCAGCCGGTCGCTTGGAGATCGTCTACGGGAAGGTTCTGACGGTGCTGGTCTTCAGCATTGCCACGGTGACCCTCAACTTAGTGAGTATGGGGCTGACGGGCTTTCTGCTGCTGGCTCAATTGCCCGAATTCGGCCCGCCGCCTCTGGCCTCGGCGGTCTGGTTGGCCGTAGCGCTACCTCCGGTCGCTATTCTTTTTAGCACTTTGTGCCTGGCTATTTCCGCATTTGCTCGCAGCACAACCGAGGGACATTACTACATGATGCCCTTGTTTCTGATTGTCCTTCCGTTGGTTCTGTGGCCGCTTGCGCCGGGCGTGGAGCCCTCGTTGGCTTTGGCTCTGGTTCCGATTGCCGGGATGACGCTTGTGCTCAGGATGCTCATTGAGGGCGACGTCCTGCAAGCAGTGCCTTATCTGCTTCCGGTTTTGGGGGTCACGCTGACTTGTATCTATTGGTGTCTGCAGTGGGTGGCGGCGCAGTTTCGCCGCGAGGATGTGTTGTTCCGCTCGGGAGACCGGTTGGAATTGGGCCCCTGGATGGTCAGTCTGTACAAGCGACGAGGTGAGGTCCCTTCCGCTGGGGCCTCTCTGACGGGCGGCTTGGCCCTGATTATCTTCCTATTTTTGCTGGCATTTCTGGTCAGGGGTTTGGTTGGCTCAGTCCGGGCTTCTGGAGAGTTCAACTTCGTGCTGTTGCTGTTAGTTCCGCAGCTCTGCCTGCTAGCCTTGGCGGTATTTTTCGCAGCCCTGACAGCTCGCGATCTTGGCAGGACGTTTCTGCTGCATCGGCCGCAGGGTGGGCTGGGATGGGCAGGGTTGCCGGTGGCGGTCCTCTTGGCGGCCTGCTGGCTGCCGGTTCTGTTGGCACTGAGGTCGTTGGTCCAGTGGCTCGTCCCTGTCAACGAAGAGATCGCTCAGTCCCTGCAAGAGCTCGAAGCCCAATTTCACAGCCTACCGTTTTGGCAACTGCTCCTGTTGATCGCGGTGGTCCCCGCTTTCTGTGAAGAGCTGGCCTTCCGGGGCTTTGTCTTGTCCGGATTACGTCGCGACGGAGCACCGGTGCGAGCGGTTGTTGTCACCGCCTTGCTCTTTGGGCTCTCTCACATGTTCTTGCAACAGTCGCTGACAGCATTCTGCACTGGGGTGCTCCTGGGATGGCTCGCTGTGCAGTCCAACAGGCTGTGGCCGTGCGTTGCCTTTCACGCGGCCAACAATTCGTTTGTGCTGATGCTGGCCGAGTTTGAGCAGAGTTACCCTGCAGGCTACACGCAATGGCTTGGGTGGCCGGTGACGAGCATCGCCGGCGCGGTAGGCATTGTGCTCATTCTGAGCTTGTGGTGGCAACTCAGCAAAAGGGCTCATGCGGGACCAAGCAAGGGGCCAGTCGAAGTCGCCCCAGTCGGTGGCTGATCAGCCGCCGTTGGCGTGGCAGTAAGCCTTCACCCGTTTTCGGGCTGCCGGAGACACCGCCGAGTTGCCAAAGGCCACCTCTTGCAGTTGGGGCCAACTGAGAAGAACGTCAACACACCGGTCGTTGACCAGCGTTGTCGAGAGGTTGACCCTCCTCAAGTTGGGGTGGCCTCGCAGTGGTTGCAACGTGGTGACCCGAGTTCCCTCCAACTGCAGTTCTTGCAACAGCGTCAGTCCACAAAGATGCCGGAGTCCCTCATCAGTCACAGCGTTTTGAGTCAAGTTCAGGCGTCGCAAATTCGTCAGCCCGGCCAGCATCGCTAAATGCGAATCCGCCAAACCTGAAACTCGGACTCCCAATCGCTTGAGCGAAACACTTCGCAGCTGCGCCCATTGCCCGCCGCCAGCTTGCAGCAACGTTGGAGGAGTCAGCACACGATCAAGCTGACCATACCACCATGACGGAGGGATCAAAGTAAACTCTTCCGCCACGATTCCGGGCCAGTGGCTGGTTGCGTGGGGCAGGGCAAGCTGCTCAAGAGACTCCCAACTTGCGAGGTGAGCCAGCGCTTCGGCGGAGATTGTTGTCCCGGGCAAGCGGAGGGTTTCCAACGAGCAGAGTTCTGCCAAATCACCCCAGGGCAACTCGGGTGAGAGCGAGTTGGCAATCAGACAACGAAGACGAGGCAAAAAGCGGATCTCTGGTTCGATTCGGCTGACTCGCAGGTCTGTCAGCGAACTGAGTTGGGCCAAGTAGTGATAACCAGCTCGGCTCACTGATCCAAAAAGCGCTAGCTTTTCCACTGCGGTGCCGACGACCAGGAACCGCAGCCTGGTTCCCCAGGGAAGAACCGTCGGGTCGACAGCGAGAATGAGCTGAGAAAGAGCCGGCAGGCGTTCTAAAAACCGGCAGTCCTCTGTGTCCCGGAACCACGCGGTCAGATGGCGAAACAGCGGGAGCTGCTCCAGTCCTCCCAACACCACGTCGTCGGGTCGATCCAACCGAGCACCCTGTAGAAACCCGTCTCTCCACTGGACAAGTTGTTGGCTATCATAGCGACGTGATCGACGGGAAAACTCAGTAAGGTGGACGTTGTTCTGGTGTCCTGGGAGCTGCTGGGGAAAGAGCTGCAGACCAGCAGGAATCCAAGTAGCCCCGTATTGCCGGAGCAACGTCGCGAGTTTGGGATTTCTTTGAGTGGCCGGGGAGCACTGCAGGCGGATGAACTCTGCCTGAGCCAGACAAGCTGAGGACGGTTGGCGGCTCAGCCAGTCGGCATAAATGAGTTTGGGGGCCACCTCATCCGCTTCTGCGCGGATGGCCTCAATCAGTAAAGTTGCCTGGTTCAAGGTTCTCAGGCCCCGCAATCATGAGTTGTAGGCAGCTGGCGCTGAATTTGGCCGGTGGCCACGGCCCCTGTCGAGCGATCTCAGAGTCTGTCCGACATAGTGGTCGGTTTCCTTCTGATTTGGCAGTTGGTTCTCGTGGAATCGGGGGATTCAGGTCCAACCGACTGCCAAAATCAACCGCCTGCCAAAATCAACCGACTGCCAAAATCAACCGCCTGCCAAAATCAACCGACTGCCAAAATCATAGGAAACAAGGCACTAGTGGCGGAGGCACAACGACTGGTGGCTAAGAAGTCTTAATGCAACGAATCCTCGTTTTGCCGGGACACTTTTCGGACAGTCACTCAGTCGCCTTTGGGCAGCAGTGAGGGGGGACCTGCCCAACGAGGTCGGAGATTCACCTCGAAAACGGATTCCAAGAGCTCGGCGCGTCGCCGCACTGCCCACAGATCGACTTCAGGCTCGCTTTTAGCGAAAAGGGCCAGATCTAGTTCGCCTCCGTTTTTCAGGATGGTCACCGTTTGCACCTGTTGGGTGTGACTTCGGTCTAAGCCGATGGCCACGCGGAGGACCGCAGCCATACGCCGGACACGAGTTCGATCGGCGGCCGAAAGCTGTTTGAAGGGCTCGTGTTTTGTCTTGGGCTGACTGCCGCGGTGATACCGGGCCACCTGGGCAACCAACTGCAATTCCTGGGGCTGGAGGCCTGCCAAGTTGCTGTTGAGAATGAGGTGGTAGCTATGCTTGTGGTGATCTTCGTAATTGACCAGATACCCCACGTCTTGCAGCAAGGCAGCCACTTCCAACAAAGGCGTATCGGCGGGGTCAACCAATCCGAGTTCGGCCATCTGCCGATAGATGTCGCTTGCCAGTTTCGCGACATGTTCGCTGTGACGAAGATCCACACCACAGGTTCGGGCAAAGCGACGCGCCGCATCCAACCGACTTAAAGTCCCGCTTCGCATGGGATAGGGAGCGGACGCGGAGGCCAATCGGTCGTCAACCATCTGGAGCAGGAGACCATCTCGAACACCACCTGTATGCACCTGCAGCCTGTTGACACTCAGGTGCTTCATCAGCCGGTCGACGATGGTCAGCCCAGAGACGATGATGTCCGCCCGATCGGAGCTCAGACCAGCCGTGTTTCGTCGTCGCTTCAGACTCTGGCCGCCGAGCCAGTCGACCAGGTGGCTGACGTCCGCACGGCGAGCGACGTATCCCTTCAGAGGCAGATCTGCTTGCCCTTCCCGAGCAAGCAAGATCGCCGCCAGAGTGGTAAAGGTTCCGCCGGTTCCGAAGAGCACATGAGGTCGGAAAGGCGGCTGCGGGATTTTTTCGACCAAGATCTCATCGATCCATTTGGAGAAAGCGCCTAAGTCGGCTGTCGACAGAGCTCCCCCGGAGACCAGAGCGGGGATCTTGCCGCCCAGAATTTCGGTGAGGCGAACAGCCCCCAAGGGGGTTGAGTAGATCTCCTCGATGATCGCTCCCGAGGCCATGACCACCTCTGTGCTGCCTCCGCCGATGTCGGCGACCGCAACATCCAGGGGCCTCAGGTCGAAATTCCGCTGGACGCTGAGAAAGGAGAGCCTGCCCTCCTCGACGGCCGAGATCACCTCCACGTTCAGGCCGACCTCTTGACCAACCCGCTGGCAGAACTGCTGTCCATCGGCTGCCTCCCGCACAGCACAAGTGGCGATGGTTCGCAGCTCGCTTGTCTGAAAACCATCAGCGATGGACTTCATGCGGCTCAGCGTTTCCAGAGTTCGCTCGACAGCCAAGGGATCCAATAATCCGGTTGCTGCCAGATGGGCCCCCAATCGCGTGGCCTCCTTTTCATCATCCAGCACTCGATAGCCGCCATCAGGCTGCGGCTCAGCGATGATCAACCGAATACTATTGGTCCCGATGTCGATAGCACCAAGCGGACTTGCAAGCTCTCGGGACAAATACGTCTGATGTTGGGGAAGCGGCTGCAGGTTATCGATGATCACCTCCCTCAAACAGTGGTGCGAACAGTCGTGCCAGCAGGTTGCCAACTGAAAACCTTTCTCCACAATTCATTGTCCAAGCGAACATGGTCTTTGTCACCGGCTGGCCCAAACTCGCTGGCCCAAACTCGCTGGCCCAAACTCGCTGGCCCAAACTCGCTGGCCTGAGGTCATCGCGCCAGGCGACCGTTGACCGATTGCCAAAAAGCGGGGAACATTCCTCTGCTGCGGATCGCTTGAAGGGTGATTCAATGGCTAAGCTTGTGATTTTCGTACTATTTGGGGAGATCGCTTGCCACGAAGTTCGGAGGCCTGAGATCGGCCATGTCCCCATCGAGTTGATTGGGGGTCTCTGATTTGTCAAGTCTTGACCGAAACGAACGTTGGCCTGACTGGAGTCCTCGGTTTTTCTGACGGTTGTCATCAGCAGCACACCACTCGGTTCTTACCCTAACATTCGAGAAGACTGCCCGTGAAGGTCTGGCGAGATCTCGACGAACTGCCGCCAGAGAGTCGGGGTGGGGCGGTATCGATTGGCAATTTTGATGGACTGCATTTGGGACATCGAAGGCTGGTTGAATGCTTGCGAGACCAAGCCGACCGATTGGGCCGACCTGCGGTGGTGTTTACCTTTGATCCCTCTCCCATTCAGCTGCTGCGTCCTGAGGCAGCTCCAGACCCGTTAACGACGATTGCCGATCGACTGAGGCTGCTTGAGGCCGCTGGGGTTGATGGTGTGATCGTTTATCCCACCGACAGGAGGTTGTTGAACCTCTCGGCACGGGAATTCTTCGATCAGATCATTATCGGCTCTTTACAAGCTCAAGCCTTAGTGGAGGGTTGGAACTTCCGTTTTGGCAAAGCCCGCACTGGAGATGTTGCCCTGCTGAGGCAGTGGGCGGAGGCCGTCGGGGTCGATCTCGAGGTCGTCGAGCCCGTCCAACGAGATGGGATGACCGTTTCCAGCTCCGTAATCCGCAGCCTGTTGCAGGACGGCCGCGTCGAGCAAGCAGCTCGACTGCTGGGACGACCCTACACCATCCGCGGACGCGTGGTCCGTGGGGCCGGCCGCGGCGCAGGTCTGGGTTTCCCGACGGCCAATGTTGCTGATGTGGCTACCTTGCTCCCAGGCCCCGGCGTCTACGCTGGACGAGGTCGGCTCAATCCATCCCAGACCGACCCGAGCGACACTCCGGGCCACTCAACCGGTGCCGCTGGAGGTCAGCAGCAATCGAAGGTCCAGAAAATGGATGCCTCGGTGTTGAGTTGGCCAGCTGCCATCAATCTCGGCCCCAATCCAACATTTGGCGACCAATCCCTCAAGCTGGAGGCACATCTGATTGGTTGCCAGCAGGATCTCTACGACCACCAGCTGGAGATTGTCTTTTCTCACCGTCTACGTGATATCCGCACCTTCGCAGGCATCGAGGACCTCAAAAGCCAGCTTCTCCGCGACGTGGATGCCGCCAGGACCCTCGCGCGACAATAATCTATTAACGCCGAGAGAAATCTCCCACGAAAGAACCGGACCAACGCAGAACCGGGCCAACGGAGTATCGGGCCAGAAGAAAACTGGACTCGAAGAAAGCGCCGGCCTCACAGATCGAGACGGGGCAAGAAACCGGGCCGCGGCATCTGAGAGGCTCTCGGCAATCGCTCCTCCAAGAACCCAACCCCGCCAACGCAGCTGGCCAGCGGGTTCCTGATCTGCCAAGATTGATGAAGCCGCCATCTGTGTGAACACCTGTGATCTTGTTGATCAGGCTCCTCGTTGAGGTTGTTGTCCCAACTATGCCCAATCGTGGCGGACATTCACTCCGTTGGCACCGGCAAGAGCCAAGACAACAACATCAGCAGGAAACAAGGTCTCAGCCCGCAAAGTCCCAGGGCGCAAAGTCCCTGGGCGAAAGGGCGACATCCGGATCTGTCCAACTCTTGAATCTCCGAGGTGCTATCTGACTGAGGAGTTTTGGAGAGGGATCCGACTGTAAGCGACCTGAAGGGAAACGAAACCTTTTTTAGTTTTCCGGTCCACTGAGTCGAAAACCCTTTCGAAGATCAAGGGTTTGGGAATCTGCGGTTTGGGGTTTTGGGATCAGTCACTTCAACGAACTCCCTGAAAAAACCATAAACATCTCGAGATGATCTTTGGTGACGAGTCTTCCTGGAGCTTGGCCAGGTTAACAATAACCGCAACTCACCACGATCTGAGTTGTCGTCACACGTCTTTGATCTCGAGAAGCTCTTGAAGGGCAATCTAGGAAAACTGGCTCATGGCTGTTGATTGGTCTCGATTGGTCGAGTTGTTACGAAATCACGAACGGTTCCTCTTAACCAGCCATGTCCGGCCGGATTGCGATTCTTTGGGCAGCGAGCTGGGTCTTGCCGGGGTCTTGGAGTCCCTCGGCAAGAAGGTGTGGATCGTCAACGCTGACCCAACTCCGGAGAATCTCCGGTTCATCGACCCGGACAACAAGATTCAAACGTTGGGTCAAGACTATCCCGGAGGTTCCCTTCCCGATGTTGAGCTCCTGATGGTGTTGGATACCAGCGCCTGGCAACAACTTGGTGATATGGGAGAGGTTCTCAGAAAATCCCAAGCCCACAAAGCGGTGTTGGACCACCACCGCAGCAGCGACGATCTGGGGGCCGAACTATTCAAAGACGTGGAGTGTGAAAGCACAGGTCGGCTGGTTGTCCAAACAGCCAACTCGCTGGGTGTCGCTCTGACTCCAGAGATCGCCCGTCCTCTGTTTGCAGCGATGGTGACCGATACAGGTTGGTTTCGCTTTAACTCGACAACCGGGGACACTCTTCGGGCAGCCGGCCAGTTGCTCGATGCTGGGGCCTCGCCCGACGATCTTTACCGCTGGCTGCACGAACAAGACAGTCTGGCCCGACTGCATTTGGTAGGTCGGGCCCTGACACGAATCGCCACGGAGGTCAATGGCCGGCTGGCTCATACAGCCATCGGGCAGTCCGATGTCTGCGAGACCGGCGCGGTCAGCTCAGATTCCGAGGGCATCGTCAACAGCATGCTGCAGATCGAGACAGTTGAGGCAGCGGTGATTTTCGTCGAACAACCCGACGGGCGAGTCAAGGTGAGTTTCCGCAGCCGCGACGACATTCTGGATTGCAGTCAGTTGGCCGAGCACTTTTCCGGTGGCGGCCACAGAAACGCTGCTGGGGCGATGCTGGATGGACCTGTGGAGGATGCGCGAGAACTGGTCATCAACAAGGCCCGGGAGCTGATCTCGGTGCCACGCTAGTGCCTTGTTTCCGTTGACTTTGGTCGTCGGTTCGACGGAAAGTATTCCCCGATTCAACAAGATCCTACCTGACCAATCAACGGAAAATGGACCACGAGTGCTTTGTTCGGTCTTAGTTTTCGGGTAGCGGGACTTGGGTTTGGTGGGCGTTTCAACCAAAACCACGCTCACTCCAACCCAAACTCTTATTAGCCGTCACAAAGCACGAGGCGCTGTCTCAAAACGCCAATCTGGCTTCGTGCGGCTGGCTTCGTGCGGCTGGCTTCGTGCGGCTGCATCGACGAATCACCAGTCAGATACGTCTGAGAATGGGATTGGTCTGCTTCGCCCTCCTTGCCAGCAACTCGCCTATTTCGTCCTCTGGCCGACCAGCGCGTTTTCAGACAGAGCCTAGCGGTCAAGAGCCTCAGCGGAGTTCTGGAGCTGGACAAACTCTGGACTCGTCTTGGGATCGACCAAGCGGATCTGAGCCTGACTGTTGAGAGGACGAGCCAGGCTCACCTGCGGGCAAAGCTCGGGAAACTCGGTCTGCAGGCGAGTGAGCAGTTCGGCAGCCTGAGTTGGGTTCGGGAGGATGGCCGCGACTGTCGGACCCCATGAGCTCTGCACCACTCCGCGCACGCCCCACCGCTGGAGCGTGGCGATGAGTCGATTGGCCCCTTCACCTGCGTAAATACCCCCTTGAATCGGAGCAAAACATTGGCCGGCAAGATGCCCGTAGCGAAATAGGCTCGCCGCAAACGCCTCAAAATTTTCTTCGGCGATGGCTGGCAGCAATCCCAACAGCACTTCACGACAAATCAGTCCGGTCAACTCGCGGGAGACCGCAGGCAGGGCTTGAAAGGCTGCTCCTTCCGTGGCACCACTTAAACCCCGATCTTTTTCGGGTCGGACGAGGACGAACACCCAATCCTCCGGCCAAACCGCTCTGGCAACCAACGGGGCAAGCGAGGGCTCCTCAGGGGCCGAGGCCTGACGACCGCCATCGACGATCAGACCGCCGGTGGTGAATCCGTGTAAGCCGATGGCTGAGCGTTGACCCCGGCGGGTCAGGCTCGCTAGCTCTGCGGCGGTGGGAAGTTCCAACTGGTGAGAAAGACAAGCAACGACCCCAGCGGCGACTGCCAGCGAAAGCTGCGTGCCGGTGCCCAACCCGACGTGCTCGGGAGGACAACTCAGGATCTGCACCGAAAATTGGGGCGAGTCTTGAAGTTCTGCAGGGGGCGTCTGGCTTTCTGGTGGTTGGTTCTTTAGTGGGCTGCCCTCCATGAATCCCGCCATCGATCGCTCAGAGGGATTGAGCAGCCGCTGGACGACCTGTTGCGCGACGCTCAAGGCTCGTTGAGAGAGCGGGCCTTCGGCTTGCCAATGAGTTGACCGACTCATCCGGACCCTGAGACCGGGTCGATCCACCAAGGTGCCAACTCCTCCGAACTGACGACGGTCACTGGCGAAGGGTTGCTCCGCGGCGGCAAGCGTGACCGTTGTGGGGGCCAGAAGCCCAAAATGGAGGCGGCTGCCGGTGGTAACCTCAATGAGGGGTGCGGCCATCGCTTGGCCTGATGGGGAAGGAGTTTGCTGGCTGTCGCCTGCTTCTGGGCAACAAAGGATCTCGTTCAAGCCGACAGAGCAGGGCAACGATTGGGAACATCCCAGACTGGACATCGAGCATAGCCGCTGTGCTGGAGAGAAACAGTGGCTCAGATGGGCCGATCTTCCCTGGCCGCGAGAATTCGTCCCCTTGCGTCTAGCACCACAGCGGGCATCTGCTACAAGGAAGCTTCACACTCCAACCCACAGCCGATGAAATCAGACGCATGGCGGTCCCCAACTTGGCTCGCTGCTTTCACTCAGCTGGCTGCTTTCTCTTGCCGAGCTTCTTGGGCCGAGCTTCTTGGGCCGAGCTTCTTGGGCCGACGAGCCCTCGGGAGAGACCGTCCTCAGACGTCAAATTCTTGGCAAAACCCGACCGACCAAGCTACTTGACCAGGGAGAGCTGGAAATGGGCATCAACGCACCACTGGATCGCAAACTCCGCATGGCCTTGACCGGCGGCGGGCGGGGCGCGTTTATCGGTCGTGTACATGCGACCGCTGCTGTTCTGGATCTGCAGGCTGAGCTGGTTGCCGGCGCGCTGAGCAGCAACCCCGAAGTGGCCAAGCAAAGTGCTCCGGAATACGGCATTCCAGCGGAACGGGCATACAGCTCGTACACCGAAATGTTGGAGAAGGAACAATCGCTTCCGGCCGATCAGCGAATCGACTTTGTCACGGTGGCAACTCCCAATCACACTCATTTCGAGATCGCCAAAGCCGCAGCCCAAGCCGGATTCAATGTCGTTTGCGATAAGCCGCTGACTTTTGATTTGGGTCAGGCAGAACAACTGGCCAAGATCGTCGAAGAGACCGGAGTGGTCTTTGCGGTAACCCATAACTACACCGGTTACCCCTTAATCCGCATGGCCCGGGAAATGGTCCTCAGCGGCGAGTTAGGGGAGATCAACGCAGTCCGCAGTTGTTACATCCAGGGCTGGCTGCGGACGAAACTCGAAGACACCGACTTGAAACAAGCCGGCTGGCGGACGGATCCTGCCAAAAGCGGCGCCGCGGGGTGTTTCGGCGACATTGGCACCCATGCATTCAATTTGCAGCGGTACATCTGCGGGTTGTTGCCCGAGCAGATCTGTTGCCAGCTGAAAACCTTTGTCGAAGGGCGAAAGCTCGACGATTACGGGACCAGCATCATCCGCTACGAAAATGGTGCTCTTGGCACAGTCACGGCCTCTCAGATCTCTCACGGCCGGGAAAACGATCTGGTCGTCGAGGTCGACGGAACCAAAGCCTCTCTGCTGTGGCGGCAAGAAAATCCCAACGAGATGATCATTCGCCGGAACGGCCAGCCGCATGCCATCTATACCCGCGATCCGAACGCTCCCTTTATCAACGAGAGCGGCAGAGAGGCCGCTCGACTCCCCTCAGGCCACCCAGAGGCCTTCTTCGAAGCTTTCGCCAATGTCTACCGCTCCGCTTTCGAGAACATGGTCAAACGAGCTCAGGGGCAGGCGTTCGAAACCAAAAACACGATTTATCCCAACGTCTACGATGGGGTCGAAGGCATGTACTTCATTCAACAGTCGGTCGCCAGCAGCCATGAAGGGGGCACATGGCTTCCCGCCAAACACCCCCTGGCCCGACGATAAGCGTCAAGTCAGCAATCCCCCAATGGTCTCAGGTCCCAGACGGCTTGTTCATCAAGGCGACAATCGGACAGCCTGAGACCATCTGGAACTGCTCAAGACCAGTCTGAAAGCCCCTCCGGCCCATGCCACCCTTCCTGGATGATGCTGCACGTGGATGATGCTTCACGTGGATCATGCTTCACGTGGATCATGCTTCACGTGGATCATGCTGCAGGTGGATCATGCTGGACGTCGGCCACAAGACCTGCACAACGGCTGCCGGGCTCGGCATGCCCGCACCCAAGCGTCTGCTGCAGCAGTCTAATCTCCGCTTGAGTCAGCGAACTTGCCTGACTCAAGGTGAACCTGTCGATCAAGTCGTGAGGCCAACTCCGGGCTGTGGGTCACCACAACAAGTATGGTGTTTTCTTGCCTCTGGAGCTCCAACAGGAGCTCAGCGATGCCCCCAGCGGTGGCCTGATCGAGGTTCCCAGTCGGTTCGTCGGCAAGCAACAGGGTGGGCTTGAGAATCAACGCACGAGCGATCGCCGTACGTTGCTGCTCGCCGCCGGAGAGCTCCGCAGGGCGATGGTCCAGCCGCTGGTCGAGGCCGACTCGGCCAAGCAATTCCCGGGCTCGCTCGACTTGTTCAGCGGTGGCATTGCCCTGAGCGATCGTTGGCAGCAGCACATTCTCTAAAGCCGAACACTCCGGCAGCAGATAGTGTTGCTGGAAGACAAACCCCACATTTTTATTGCGAAAATCTGCTAACTTAGGCTCGGAAAGGGAGAATGGATTGGCTCCCTGGAGGGTCACTGTGCCGGAGGTGGGGTGATCGAGTGTTCCCAAAATGTGGAGCAGAGTGCTTTTTCCGCACCCACTGGGGCCTACGATGGCAAGATTCTGCCCAGGGTCCAGTTCCAGCGACACCTCATCGAGGACACGCAGGGGCTGCCCACGAGTGGGGAATTCTTTAGTGACTCCGTGGACCTCAAGAACGGGCATGTCGCTGGCCGGTCAATCGTTGGTTGGCAGAGTCTTTGCGTGTTGAACAGTCTGAAGGGGCTGTTGGTCGGTTGAGGAGAGCCTGAGGGATCTCAGGCCACTGCCGAGCATGTCCCCTGCGGGGTTGTGGAAACTCTGGTAGAGGAGGACAGCTCAACTCGAAGTGGGAGAATTCTGCAGTTCCTCCAACAACGCCAGAGTTCCTAACCCATAAAAGGTGTATTCGACATCACAGAAGGGATCAAGGACGGCTCCACGGAACCCACCCCCGGGTAACTCCATTGACTGCACGAACTTCCGCACCGCCTGCAGGTTGAGCTCTTCAGCCCAGCCCAAGTCTGCCAGAGTTAACAATCCTGTGAAGGTGCTCAGTGTGTCGGCCACAGGAATCTGTGTATTGGCTTGGAGGCCCCCCTCATCGGACTGTCGATCGCAGAGATAGTTGGCTGCTGCCTCGGCCACCTCGTCATCCAGGGCCTCAAGAATCCGCAAGAGGGCAATGGCGGCACTTGTGGGGTTGGTCCCACTCCGACGCATCACCTCCATCTCGACAAAGCCTCCGTCCTCTCTTTGGCGTGAGCGGATGAACTCAATCAACCGATCCGACTGGGGAACGCTCTGGCCAACCAGCTGAAAGCAGAGCACAACCAAGAAGCTGTAATAAGTGCTACTGCTGGCACCTCGGTCCCCCTTGGCATATCCTCCGTCATCCCGGCGGAGTTCTTGGAGGCGGTTGGTCACTCGCTGGGGCCAATCCTCTGCCACGTTCTCAAAAAGGTCGACCCCGGCTGAGGTTTGAAGCAGCAGGGCTCCATAAAGCAACGACAGAAAGTCGACCACAGAGGCCTGTCCCTGCATTTGGCCTTGGAGGTAACTTGATCCCCGTTGAGCGACATCCTCGCTCAGAGCATCCAACAAAGCCAATCCACGCAGAGCAAAACCGGAATAGTACAGATCGCTCTCACCCTCGCGTCCCGAGAAGCCTCCATCGGGATTCTGTGCTGCCAAGAGATAGCGTCGATGGCGTTCCATCGTGGCAGCTGGCAAGCGGCTGGCGCCTAAAAACAGGCGACTGGTCAGTGTCTCCAGATAGATGGTCATGGCCAGCTCATCGGTGCCCAAAGAGTCGGGGAAGCAGACTCCAATGAAACGGGTCTCCTTGTGCCCGGCAGCGTTCGTCCCCCCAATTTCGCCAGCGTTGAGCGGTTTTGGTGCCTTCAGCTCAACCGAATAGAGCTCAAGCTGTTTTAAGATTTCATCCTTGCTCTCCGGTCTTAAAGGAAACCAGCCCATCCCGCAACTGCCACGTCTCCGGCTGGCAGCAGCGTTGAGCTTGTCAAGTCGGCTCGACCCAGGGCCTCCGGTCTTTGCAAACGCACTCGACTGTCGCACCTTCAGGATCGATGAGCAAAAAACAACACCAACGGTCTCTGGACACAGCCAATCCAGGAGGGATTTCCCAGCGCGACTGTTCCAGTTGAGCGCAGAGGCTCACTGTGTCGGCACCGGAACGGGCCACTGAAACAACTCCCGCGGGACCATGGGACACTTCTGAGAGCGTTCCAACAAATGGGCCGACGAAAACGATCCAGACCGCTTGCCGGACGGCTGAGTTCGGCAACGATGTCGACAAGCCAACCGCTGCGCATGCAACCAGCATGGCCCACGTTGATCCGTGAAACCTCAGCACCAGCGGCCCAGGAAGCTTAGACAGGAACCATCTCGGCCCTTCCCGGCTTCATCTTCTTCTGAGGTTCGACATCCCGACTGCAACATGGTGTCCCCCCGCAGGTCGGAGGGATCAAACACCACAACAGCGATTGGTGAAGTTGGAGTGCTCTTAGGAATCTCACGCCCGAGAGCGGATTGTAAGGCCCGCCACTTCACCGGATTACTCTGCTTGTGCTGTTGAAGCGGTCGGCTAACATTCTGGCAAACTTCCATCGGCATGAACGACGAAGGCACTTACACTTGCGACTCCTGTGGCGAGGAGATCGTCATTCCCCTCGACCCCTCAGCCGGGTATTGCCAAGACTACGTTGAGGACTGCCCGGTTTGCTGTTGCCCCAATGTCATCCACGTTCGCTATCATGATGACGGCCTGATGGATGTCTGGAGTGAACCAGAGTGACCTAACACGCCCTCCCTGGCCAGGGCGTCTCAGCGGGAACACGCGTCAGCGGACACCTGAAGGTAGCCTGGTCATCCCTGCGAATATTCACCAGAAACAACCTTGAGAGAGAGCTGGCACGAACAGCCCTTTCCGGAACCAGCGAAGTCCAGGAGAACATCTCTCTGAAAAGGGTGGCAGCGAAGCAGCAGTTCAGTAGGGGGAGTAAGGCAAGCGGAAAAGCCCAAAGAGGAGTGGATTTTTCCGGGTTGAGCCCTTGTCAACCCCCTCCGAGGGCGTCAGACTACCAGTCTCATTTTCTGAGGTTTTTGCTGAAAAACCTGGGAACTGTTCTTTGACAAGGTGAGATCGATGCAGCCCCCACAACCACCTTTGGGCGAGGTGTCCAACCTCGACTTAATTTCTGAGTTGAAGTTCCGCCGCTGGGCTCGTGTGAACTACGTTGCCACTGAGCAACGCGATCCAGATTGGCACCCGGTGGTGCTGGAAGAGATGCAGCGTAAGGACCAGGAATTAGAACTTGACCGGGCCAGCCGAGCCTGATTCTCAACCGGTCCTGAAGATCTCACCTTACCCTTCGGTCCAAAACCCTCACCCGGAGCTGCCGTTGCGGGAACACACAATGGCAGCCCGTGACTGTCTGCGCGACACCTCTGAACTCACCGCCTTCACACCAAGTGGGAGCAATCATCCTCTTGTGTGAGAGTCAGGTTGCCTGTCGATCCGTGAGAACGGCCTCAAGGGGCTTCCCATCAGCTCTGGTGGTCACCCAACGAAACAGGCAGCCCCAAACGGTTTGGGACTGCCTGGAAAGAATCGACGGTTGTGACAATCACCCAAAGCGGACAGGAAACAACAAGCGGACGTGAAACAACAAGCGGACATGAAACAATGCAGGCCGCCTCCGCATACGACCCCAAGGCTCCAACAATGAAGGGTCAGAACCTCCTTGCCGCGGTTTAGTTCGCTTTGACAGGAATCTTGCGAGTTTGGGCCTGTGGGCGCTTGCTCAACCTGATCTTGAGGACGCCAGCGGTCAGTTCAGCCGAAACGTTGTCCGGGTCAATGGTCTCGGGAACCTGAAAAGTTCCTTGCCATGGCCCATACCGACGGTTTTGGACCAAGTAGTTTCTGTTTCCAGCTGGAAGTTCTCGCTCGGTTCGAACAGTCAACTCACCATTGTGCAGCGCAACCTCAAGATGGTCTTCGGTCACACCCGGCAGGTCTAACTCCAAGGAGACTTGCGTTTCATCCTCCCAAATCTCCACACCTGCGGGCCAGTTTGGCTGCTGCTGCTGATCCTTGCCGTTGGAACCAAGCAATCGCTCAAATTCTCGTTCCAAGCTGTGCAATCCAGCCGGAAAGGGAAGACGGTAAGCGGAGGGTCGAACCATGGGTAGTTCCCTTTGTTGAATGGAAACAGTTCTTCGGATCAAACAGTTCTTGAAGTGTTCCGAGGTCCGTGCGTCGGCCGTTTTCAATCCCATCGGCCACGACCTTGCCCGAAAACTCGGCAAAGCCACATCCAAAACGGCTGCGGCTTTGGTTGGGGAAAACACAACGCAAGCCCCGTGCCAAGGCGACAGCTCTGCGGCGTTGGTTGAGGCCACACCCTGGGCAAGAACAACTCCAGTGTGACTCAACCTGCCCAACAGCAACGTGACCAACAGCAACGTGACCAACAGCAACATGCCCAACAGCAACGTGCCCAACAGCAACGTGGGCAGCTGGAATAGGCCGGCGGAGTTGGCATGAGCTTCACGGACCAACCGAGGCACAATATTGAACTCGGTCAAGTTGTCGGCGATGCCATGGTGGCCTGCCACCCTGGCAGAATTCGCCAAGGCAGTCGTTCTCTTCAGAGCCTCTTGAAGACACGCTTGGAAGGTCCAGCACAGAGAATCTGCGGTGCTGTTTGAACTCTGCGGCAATCGATCCGGCTATGCGGCGGGGACGACGCCCCGGGCGGAAACCCTGATACAGCAAAAGCTTTTAAAGGGTTTCCAGAACAACTAATTAATGGGATTCTAGGAACAGCACTTCCCAGCACGGATGGGTGAGACGACTGTAGGTTGTAGTCATGGCCCTCTTTTGGGGAGGGACCTAGGAAACTGGCCAAAAAGCTCTTGCAGGCGGACGAGAGGAGGGATCTGATAAGGAAGTGCTGTGGACGCTACTCGCTGCTCTGCCGTTTCGGTCTTGCCAAGCATTGCAAGACAGGGATTTTTCGCATCCTTAACAAAGGGCGGAACCAACCAACAGTCGAACAATCTCCTCCGAGACCACAACGGAGCCGCGTACCACGATGACTCTTCGGTGACCCTATGGAGCCAAATCACCCAGAGTGTTGTGGAGTCGTGAGCCGATACC
Source organism: uncultured Pirellulales bacterium (assembly GCA_964648025.1). Lineage (GTDB taxonomy): Bacteria > Planctomycetota > Planctomycetia > Pirellulales > Pb10988 > CAZYKP01. The sequence continues at coordinate 44,500 of CAZYKP010000008.1, forward strand.
GCTCAGATTGGTGAGCCGGAGCCCTCACGGACTGGCAATCCCAAACGGACTGGCAATCCCAAGGGCCGAAGTGGCCAGGGACTGGAAACGCAGGGACCGGAAACGCCTCAAGTCGGCTGGGTTGATTTCCCCGAATTGTGTTCGAGTCCTTTGCCAAGCTGCCCCGACAGGCCTCCCAGGAACTGCCTCCCACCCGAGCAAGCCTGTGATCGGGGAATCTGCTACGGTGTCACAACAGGGATGTGGTTGCAGGAACTACTCCTTGAAAAGACATGGGTCCTGTACGATGGAATCAAATTGAGGAGCCGCCCTCCCCTATCTGGTTCCCACCTGAGGGGCTGGGTTGAACTTGTGCCGTGGCGGCGTTTGAGGCCGGGTCGGTGTTCCCGTCTTGCCAGTTGTGCGGGCCACTGTCCCACCTCCAGCAAATGGAGGGTCCCGGCAGTTTGTGGCACCGTTTCCGCCATCCACACCCACGTATGTCCACAACCACCATTACTCACCGAGAATCCGGCGACACGCTGGTCCAACTCTCAGCCGATAGCCTGGAGAAGGCTCGACTGACCGGTGCTAACTTGCGCCAAGCCGACCTCAACGGCCGAAGCCTGGCTCAGGCTTGCCTGGCACGGGCTTGCCTGACGGGCGCCCATCTGCGTGGCGCCAACCTTGAGGGAGCGTTCCTGGTCGAGGCCGATCTCTCCGGCGCCGATCTTGCTGGAGCCAATCTCGCAGGTGCCGACCTCCGGTTTGCGAACTTGACTGAGGCTCTCCTGCAAGGCGTCAAACTCACCGGGGCCGACCTCTCCGACTCCGACCTCCGAGGTGCCGATCTCTCCGGTGCAGAATTGACCAACGCCAACGTCGAAGAGGTCCACTTCGACGACACGACCATCTGGCCCAACGGCTTCGAAAAAGGCCTCATGCACGGGCCCTGGACGAGCTGGTACCCCTCCGGCACCCGGGCTGTGCAAGGACTTTATCATTACGGGGAAAAACACGGTCTCTGGCAGTCTTGGTATCAAAACGGGCAATTGCAGAAATCTGGTGAGTACAAGCTCGGCAAGAAATCTGGTCGTTGGGTACGCTACAATGAAGCTGGGCAGTTGATCACCGATGGGGCCTTTGACGAAGGTCTGATGTCTGGCCCTTGGACGTTCTGGCACGACAACGGCCAGCCGAAGAAACGAGGGGCTTACAGCTCGGGTCAAATGCATGGTCGCTGGACCACTTATTATCCCAACGGCAAGCGAGCCGTGGAGGGAGAATACGCCCATGGCCACAAGCACGGTTACTGGATCTGCTGGCACCCCAACGGACAAAAACAACGCGAGGGGTACTATTACTACGGAGAGAAAACGGGCTTGTGGATCGGCTACGATGAAACCGGTGCACTCAGTTGGCAAAAGGACTATTGACGCAGCCCCAGTGGGTTTCGAGTGAGGCCGATCAAGTAAGCCGGCCTGTGGGCAAAGGCATCGCCCCTTCGGTTACAAGCATTCCCAACCACATCATCTTCCTATCAGGGTTCTTCCGCGCAAGCGTTTCTCAGCCAAGTTCCCTCTGGCCTCCTGGAAGCTGCGGATTCCCGAAGAGTCCGACTCGCTTGAAATCGGCAGCGATGGACGTGTGGACATTTCCTGCTTCTGGAGGACGTTTTTCCTCTGGCAGGAACAAATTCACTCTCCGGAAAGCGTTGTCTCTTTCACTCACGCATCCAGCCGCTCAACAGGGATGACTCAGCCTCAGGAAAAAACTGACGAGCTGACCTGGCCCCCATATCGTCTTGGCAAGTCCTTCGGGAATTTCATGAACGCCGAGACGCTGCCTCGGCAGTTGCCATCAACGCCTCAGACCCAACGTGCTGCATTTCTTGACCGAGAATGCGTTGCCTGGCCCGAGGTGCAAGCTGCGGTGATCTCTCGCAGCTTGCACCGGCCTTGACGATCGCTAGCCGATGTTACCTGCGAAATCAACCGAGCGAAGGGGGCATGGGCGATGTGTGGGTCGCCACCCAGAGCGACCGGTTCAAACGCAAAGTGGCTCGGAAACTGATCAAGCCGGGAATGGATTCCAAGCTTGCGGTCACTCGCTTCGATCAAGCGGCAAGTACTCGCCACGGTGGACCATCCCTCCATCGCACGTGTATCTGATGGTTCGGTCACCTCAGGGAGGCCGTTCTTCGTAATGGAACTGGTTAAAAGAAAACCGCTAATAGAATTGCGAAGGAAGCTGGCTGCTGAAAACATCGGTCCAACTGGATCGGCCTGACCGAGTGTGGGAGGCCTGGAGGAATAGAACGCTTGCGGTTTCTTTTTGTCTTGTGCTCTTCGGTTTTTGCCTCCTGCAAGCGAATCACCAGGCATATTTTGTAAGGCGGGCTCGTGCCATTGGGGACACTGCTCGCCCTCAGACTTCTCTTGTCTTTCCCGCATTCGCGCGGCCTGCTCAGCCGAACGTCGCAGAGGTGCACTATGCAGTGGCAGACACCGCCCACTTGGCTGGTTCTTGGGTTCATTGTTGGGATGATTGGTCCGGTTGGTTGCGCGCCTAGGTGCTGTGGCACCGCTCCCTGTGCCGTCGTGGTGCCCAATACCCAAGCCAGGACTCAACTCGATCCCGAGGATGGCTTGGCCCGCAAGACCCCCTCGTCTGATGCCCCAGCCCAGGTGCAACACCGACCACAGCATTCCCAAACACCAACTTGGGCTTATACGTCAAAACCTCCTTTCCGAGAAATCGGATTCGCCAGTCCCTGAGCTCGTGAGTCTAGCAGTTCGTCCACCCCAAAGGCGGTCGAGTCCTAAGCGTCGGCAATCCCTCTGACGGACGAGGCCGACGCCCCACCCTCCGATGGGCTGGCAAGCGACCTGCAAAGCTTCGCACCAAATGCGACCAAAAAAGACTATCCGAGTTCTTGCTGGAGAGCCATGGACAGCTTGTCGATATCGGCCAGACGATTGTAGAGATGGCAAGAGACCCGCAAGAGCTTCGAAGAACCACAGGTCATCACTGGGACCTCCAGCCGAGAAGTCTCCCATAACCTCCTTGCTAGGGACTCCTCCAGACCAGTGGGTAAAGGGAAGGCGACCATGGTCGCAGACGAATCCTGGGAGTTCGCCAATAACCCGCAGTCCCGTCCCAATCGCCAGCGGGCGTAGTTTGCTAAGCTGGAAGCGTACTCCCGAAAGGTCGGCCATCCGACTTGCCGCAGGAACTGCAACGCAGTGGGCACGGCCAGAAAGGAAGCTGGATTTCGTGTGCCGATCCAGTGCAACTCGTCCTTCCAACAACGCCCTCGCTCGGTCAGCGGTCTTCCCCAGCTCAATACGCTCGGCTGCAGCCTGTGGCGCCATTCATCCCGCACAAACAGGAAACCACTGCCAAACGGGCCACAGAGCCATTTGTGGCAACTGGCGGTGTAGAAGTCGCAGGCGAGACTGCCAAGGTCCACAGGAACCGCCCCGGGAGCGTGCGGCCCGTCAACACAAACAGTCAAGCCGGCTTGTTTGGCCCGCTGGGTGATCAACTCCACCGGGAGCCTAAGAGCCGTGGGCGAGGTGATATGGCTAATCACCAGCAGACGCGTTTTAGGACTGACCTTCCTCAGTAAAGACTCGACGAGCTCTTGTCCTGACTCGGGGGAAATCGGCCAAGGGTGGACGACCAGACGAGCTCCAACGCGATCACACACCCGTTGCCAGATGCGGATGACCGCACCGTAGTCATGGTCGGTCATCAGGACCTCGTCGCCTGCGGCCAGCGGCACAGACCCCGCCACGATGTTCATCCCAACGGTGGCATTGTCCACAAAAACCAATTCTTCCGGCGAGCAGTTCAACAGTTCTGCTATTGGGAGATAGGCTTGCTCCAGCAAATCCGGCAGCTGCCGGATGAAGAACCTCATTGGTTGCCGCTCGAGTCTCTCAGTCCAGTGAGTCAGCGCCTCGAGAACGACCGTCGGAGAGGGTCCAAAAGAGCCGTGGTTGAGATAGGTCACCTCCGGATCCAGACTCCAGGAGTCATGCCAGCGTTGCCAGACTGACTCTTCGACCAATGGGGGAGTATTCACGAAAAGGATCTTCGGGGAAGCAGGGCCAGAATCCAGATCGGTCTGAAGCCCCCTTCGCCCTCAGCGGGGGGACCTCATACTTGGCGAAGACTGCCCTGCAGTTTGACCGGTGGGAATCTGCAAGACCACCCCGATGGGAAGCAACGCCGGACTGGCTAGGAGGTGGCGGTTTTCTTCGTAGATTTCCAGAGCTCGTTGCGAATCCCCCATGTAGTGCTCAGCTAATGCCTCCAGAGTGTCACCGTCGCGTACTCGGTGACCGATCATCTCAGGCGAGGAGCTTGTTGGGCCCTCCGGCCCAGCACGGTTTGCCGTCGTTGGGGAGGTCCGGGCTGACCAGAGGGACACCGGGGCGACCTGGCGTCCCTCCTCACTGCCTCGCCGGGGCGGATAGAGCACCGGCTCACGAACCGCATTGGTCAGCGAGGTAACTCGCCCATTCGGGGACGGATCAGCATCGTCTGAGGTGGATGACCGCCACCCAGCTTGCCGTTCTTTCACAGAGTCCCCAGCTGAGTTGCCCTTGGCGAGCGGTCGTTGGTCACCCCACACGGACCGACTCTGGGACCCCGCCTGAGCTTGCGGCCACAGATCTGCAGAGCGCCCATCCTTAAAGCGTCTCGGTCCTAACGGATCTCCATCGGGCCCCACACCCCAGCGAGGATTGCCCTCCCTAGGGTTCTGGAGGCGTGTCTCTTGCGGTTGGCGACTTAGTGGTTGGAATTCCTCTGTGCCAAGATAGGCAGAATCGACGCCGCCGGAACGAGGATCTGCCCTGAAGATCTCTTCGATCCCAGAGCCAAGGTCGACATGGCTGGTCATCCGCGTCGATTGAGTTGGGCCGAGAGCCCCCACCTGGGCCACTGAGGAAGACTGCTGGGCCGGGACCGAAGAGTCGGGGGTTTTTGACAAAGTTGGCGGCTTGAGCGGTCGCTCACCTGGCAAGGTCGGAAACCCCGCCGGAGCGGGCCGATGGTGGCCCTGCGAGGAGGCCATCTCATCGATGGATGACGCTGCCGGGCGTAGCAGCGTTGCGCCACCGACACCTAGGGCGAGGATGATCCCCGCCACCAGGAACTTGGTTTGAGGATGCATGGCTTATCCGTCCTGCCAACGCAGCGACGCTCAACCGGGTGAAGTCCGTCCCCTCGGCTTTGTGGCGTTGCAGGGACCATCGAGATGGCCGGTTGGCGTTGGCTGCTGTTTGTTGCCGTTTCGTATGAGAGTGATCCACCATCTGAAATCGGTGTCCTCTATAACTTCCTTGACGAAATTCGAGCCGGAGCGGATTTTTTCAACTCTTAGATCTTTCCCGAGAATCCATCCCAACGGATCGGAACGATTCCGGCGACTCTGCGGTCTGACCAGTGTCAACCGACTGGGTGCCACAAACCCTTGGAATCCCTGGAAACTCCTCACCCGAAAGGGCCCCCTTCACCCAGAGGTTTGGCAGGGGACCTTCAAGGAGCTTGCGGCGGGTGAGCATCTGCGGAGCTTGGGGAGAACACAGAGGCCGCCTGGGCACGAACTGACGAGTCTGGCAAGCTCAACACTCTGACAAGCTCAACGTCTGGCAACGGGAGCTGGGCACTTGTGAGGCTAAGCTGACGCTTTGACAGGGGTGGTGGAATCAGATTTGTTGGTGCTGCCGGTGGAAGGAGCGATTTTGACCTCACCCAACCAGATCAAAGCCGAACAGGCGATGTAGATAGAACTGTAGGTTCCCACGATCACGCCGATGATCAAGGAGAAGGCAAAGGCCTTGAGTGTCGCAATACTGGCAGCATAGAGGATGACCACGACTAGCAGGGTGGTCAGGGCTGTCAGCAGAGTTCGGCTGAGGGTTTGGTTCAAGGCGGTGTTGAGCATCTCGATGGTCAAATCCGGGGCCTTCCCTTTGACCTCTCGGACTCGGTCGAAGACCACGATGGTGTCGTTGAGGGAATACCCGATGATCGTCAAGAAGGCAGCCACCACCGACAGATTGATCTTGAAGGCCTCAACGCCCACGATCCCGAGGGCAGGAGCGAGATAGTAACTCAAAGCCAGTGCCCCAAGCATCACGGTCACATCATGCACGAGGGCGGCCACGGCAGCTAGCCCGTAGCTGATCCTGTGAAACCGAAACCAAATATAGGCCACGATAAAGAGCAGGCTGACCAACAAGGCTTGCAGGGCCGTACGCTGAGAACTCGTGGCAACCTGGCCCCCGATTTCGTTGGAATAGGGAAAGTAGGGAATGGTTTGGACTTCTGCTTGTACTCGTTCGAGGATGTCCTGGGCCTGAGCCGGGTTGACTTTCAACAGGGTCACATTCCACTTCTTCCCGGCCTGATCATCCTCTTTGTTGGCGTCCTGATTCCGCAGGATGGCCACTGTACGATCCTGGACTGGGTTCTCGCTGACCTGTGCATAGTGCTTACGTAGCAAAACTCGCAAGTCATCCCCATCAATGGCCACAGCAAACTCCAGCGTCGCTTCAACATCACCTGTTGCCTCCGGTTCAGCCTGAGAGGCCTCGGAATCGGGTGTCTCGGGCTCAGGTGTCTCAGGCTTGGGCGAGCTCGGTTGGGTGGAAGGGGGGCTCGACTGCTCTGGCAGGGCCGCCGGGGTATCTTCGCCAGGGGTCAACGACATGGGGCCGGTGGGAATGGACTCCGTTGTCGAGCCCGCTTCGGGAGTGTCCTCGTTTGAGGCAGAACTGGAAGGGGATGCTTGGGGAGGCGGGGCATCACCATCTGCCGACCCCTCTTGCATCAGCGCCCCAAAGAACAGCACGCGGGGATGAAGTGCCCAACGATGGCTCTGGAGAGGGTGAAAGAGCAATTGCTCTTCTCCGGCAGTCTCAGGCTGCTCGGGCTGCTCTGGGCTGAGCTTCGACTTTTTCGGGCCCGACTCGCTTGTGCCAGACTCACTTGTGGCAGGCTCGCTTGTGCCCGACTCGCTTGTGCCAGACTCACTTGTGCCAGACTCACTTGTAGCGGGCTCGCTTGTGCCAGACTCGCTTGTGCCAGACTCGCTTGTGGCAGGCTTACTGGTTTGAGGCTGATTGGTCTTCGGTTGAGGACTCTCTTCCTGGAGCCCTGCTGGCTTGACGGTTGTCGGCTTGGCGGAATCCGTCTCGGGGGTTTGTGGCTTGTTGCCGTTGGGACCAGTGGGGGCTGGGATTGTCGGTCCCGGCTGAGGCGGCTTTTCCGCGGGCGTTGGTTGGCTGGTGGGCTCCGAGGACGGGGAAGATGGCGTCTGGTCCGTGTTCTCAGGCTTGGGTGACTGTGTTGGTTGCTGGGGGATTTCTGTCGGATCAGAAGGTGGAGGGGGCTCAGGTTGTTCAGCAGCGCCGTCGGATGGCTTGTCTTGGCTGCTTTCCTGAAGCGTTATGCGCTCGACTTTGTTGCGAGTGAGTTCAGGGCCAAACTCCTGAGCCAGGATGTCCTCCACAAGGCGGACCAGCGTCTTTTGCTGTTGCGTCCCTTCACTCTCTTTGTCGTCCTGGCTCGGAATAACGCCGAGCTGCGTTTTGGCTGAGGGAGACAGCAGAGCATCCACCACGAAGGTAGGAGAGGTCGGGCTAAAGATTCCTAAGACGCCTGACTTTTCAAAATCGCCGACGACTTTCACATCCACGCTGGTGAAGGCCTGAACTCCGTCGGCAGCGGAGTCGCCTTTCAGGACGACTGGCTGACCATCCTCGGTGACACGAATCTGGATCGAGCGAACTCGCTGTTCGACCTCACCTCGTTGCTTGGCCTGTTCGAATTGGAGTCGCACCGAGGTACCTCCTAGGAAATCGATATCCAGGAGGTTCTCCGCTCGGGCGGCGGTGGCCACCAAGCCAATGCCGATCACCGTGGCACTCACTGCGTAGGCCAGACGTCGGCCACCGAGAAAATCGAAGTTGGTCCGCGAGAACATCCGCATCATGTGCAGATGGGTGATCACTCGTTTCCGTTCCAGGATGTCGAAGGCCACCCGGGTACAGAAAATGGCGGTGAACATACTCAAGGCGACCCCGAGCCATAACGTGACGGCAAAGCCTTTGATCTGGTCGGTTCCAATGACATAGAGGACCGTCGCCACGATAATGGTCGTGAGGTTCGCGTCCACAATCGTCGTGGTCGCCCTTTGATAGCCGTTGCGAAGGGCCATCCTCAGGGTCGCCCCCCGGTCCAGCTCCTCGCGTAGCCGTTCGTAGATCAACACATTCGCATCGATGGACATTCCCACGGTGAGGATCAAGCCAGCCAGCCCGGGCAGTGTAAAGACCGCGTTGACCGCATACATCATGGCCACCACGAATAATAAGTTCAGCACCAAGGCCATGGTGGCCAGCAGCCCTGCCCAGCGATAATACCAGATCATAAAGGCCAGCACTAAACCCATAGCAATAGCAATGGCGACACTCCCTCTGAAGATGACGTCTGCCCCCAGCAGAGGGCCGGTCACCTCCAACTTAATGGGGAACTTGCTCAGTCGGGCGGGCATCCCTCCAGCGTTGAGGACATCAACCAAGTCTTGAACTTCTTGCTGGGTAAAGTCACCGCTGATCTGCCCCTGCCCACCGATCCGGCTGTTGATGGTGGGAGCTGAGAAGACTTCACCATCGAGCACAATGGCCAGCAGGTATCGAAATTCCCCGAAGCCTTCTTTAGGAGCGTATTCTCCGGTAAGCTGACCGAATCGTGCAGCCCCTTCGGCGTTGAAGGCAAACTGGACGATGGGGTTGCCACCTTCGCCGACACCGGGCCAAGATCGGGTGAGGTACTTCCCGGTGACCTCGAATCCTGACTCGGGAACAAGAAGCAAGACCTCTCGGATGGTGCGTTCTTCGGTTTCTTCTTCCCAGAGGGATTCATCGACCTCGTAGATGGGGTTTGAGGGAAGCCGAACAGGCTCACCATCCTCGCCTTCGTAGAGGGGGACCCACTCGGCGATAATCCGCCCGGTGTCCTCGTCGCGGATGTTGCGAATCCCGCGTTGCCTGGCCTCGCGGGCCTGTTGGATCAGTTCGTTGTTTTTCCGTTTGGTCGCGACGATCTGAAAACTCATCGAGCCGGTGTTTTGCAGTTTATCCATCACGCTTTCGGCATCCGCCTGATCGGCTGCCGGCATGATGATCTCCAACTGGTTGGCCCCGAAGGGGCGGATGGTGATCTCCTGCAAACCGCTGGGATCGATCCGCTTGCGAACCGGACCGACCATGCGGTCCTCCAAGTTCCCCAACGTCGGGAGCGATTGATCCTCTCGCTCGACACGCTCCACACCGTAGACCAAATTGACACCACCCCGCAGGTCAATTCCCAAACGGGCTTCGCCAAAGACGATGATCATCGTCGAGGCACTGACCGCAAAGAAAATCACAAACAGTTTCCAGCTGTAATCTTCCATCCGCAGCCGTTTGCCCAAATACCAGGAGAGCACCCCTGGGATGGCAAAGACCGCCGCGATGACACCTAACGTTCCAAGAAAATCCATTAGAAGTTCGTCCTGTTTGAGACGATCCGAAATGATCCGCTCAACGGAGAGATTGGACTCACCAGACTGTTCTGATTGCCAGGGCCAGCACCCCAGAACTGACTCCCGGGTCTTTTGGGCAACGCCCCCTCAGCCCCCTCAGCCCGATCAGACCTCTGCGGGACTCCCCTGCCTCGTCTGTGCGGGGGCTCGTCCGTGCGGGGGCTCGTCTGATCTGATCAGTGCCTTGTGTCTCGACGATTGCCTCGACTTCTTGCCGGCGAAGGGCTGACCCACTTCACACAGCGTTGTTGATTTGGAGGGGCAGCGATCTTCGTGTGAGGGCCGCCGGTGGGAACCTCTGCGACGCCCCGGACGACCCCGCAACCTTCGGAGGGTGCCAGGCAAGCTGCAGCTGCTAGGAACTGGCGGCCTCCGTTGGCTTCTCCGAGTCGCTTTTGTCAGGGCTGCTCTTCTCGGCCTTGGCGTCTTTCCCCTTGGTTCCGGGGCGTTCTGCGGCGAAGTCCGCAATGACCGTCTCGTACAACCCGCGGATGTCCACCCGCAGCACCTGCAACCGAGTCTCCTCGGAGGTACGGATGGTCACTGCTAGGCCATCCTGACTGAGGTTGGTGATCGTGCCGATGATCCCGCCAGAGGTGATGACCTTGTCGTTCTTCTTGAGCTCTCTCAGCATCTCTGCACGCTGAAGTCGCTCCTGCTGTTGCGGACGGGTTACCAGAAGATAGAGAAGCAGTAAGGTCACCAATAACCCGAATGGCAAGAAATAATCGCCCATGCGTCTGCTTGACTGTTGTAGCACCAGAGCGACAGCCAGACAGCTTAAGCCGGTCTTGCTCTTCTGAGTGCTCTTTGTGCTGATCTTGTTGTGTGCCGTCTGTGACGCTCAACCACCGAATCGCTAGGGGCCCTGACCGCTCTTCCGCTTGGTTCTGTTTCCTGCGGTCCGGTTGAGCGGAGCAAGTCTTAACTTGATCACGCTTATGTGATCGCACGCCTGTCTGCGTGCATTGGGTTGGCCGGGGGAATGGCAGGTGCGATTTTTGGAGGAACTGCGCCAAATACAGCGAATATGATACGTCTGGCCAAAAAACACGACAAGGCCAGCAGCGACCTCGGTGGCCTGACTCTGCAAAGGCGGTGTTCTGGCCCACTGCGAGAGCGACGCCGAAGGCTTGGTCGAGCAGCGGAATTGGAAAAGTTCGTTGCGAGGAACTCTTGTCCAGGTAACCGCAAGACCCCTGGCGATCGGGCCTCAACCGCAAAAAGCCTGAACAAGCTATAGCAGTCACCCCTGTGGCTGCCTGGGACCATTGCGGCATTCAAGCCGCCAGACTCTAGTGCCTTGTTTCCTCTGATTTTGGCAGTCGGTTGGACGTGAATCCCCCGATTTCAGGAGAACCGCCTGCCAAATCAGAAGGAAACCGACCACTAAGGCTTGGCGGGGTGATTGTAGCAAAGCGTTGGGATGATGAGGCGACAAAGTTGTCAGGAGTTGGAACTGCGTTCGGGCCAAACGCAGATTGTCTCAGAATCAGTCGGTCGAGGGGCCTATCGATCTGGATCGAGGCTTGAGGGACCTGGCCTGAGATCGGCGCACTTTCCGAGAGGGTAACGTCCTTACTGGCAGTGCTGTGAACGGACCGTCAGGCGTTTTCTCCTCAAGGGTTCTCCGATTTCTGGCAATCGAGGCGGGAGACGCTAGTTCAGCAGTTTCGGTTTTTCGCTGGCGATAGCTCTGAGCAATCGGGCGAATCGAAAGTGCAGGATTTCGGTTTTCAGGTGCTCAGAATCGATCAAGGATCAGCTGAGGCGACCTGGCTATCGAGGCCGCCTTGCGACCGTGGCGGCCTTCGACTGACCGCCGGTGACACCTGCTTGCTCTCTGCGATGGCGGATACCTGAGCCAGAAGGTATCCCCAGCACCGCCGGGGAGGGCTTCCCCAAAACACTCGAAAAATTGCAAAAGCCAGGCTGAGACTTGCTCAATCGCCACGTCCAGTTGATCCTCGCCCTATCGTCCGGCTCGCCAAGCGTAGACCGAGCTGACGCTCTCCTTGGGGACCTCAAAGACCTCAGGCATCACATCAAAGGGAATGTCAAGTAGTCGCTTGGGCTGGCCCAGACGAGCACCTTCTGGCAGCGGGTCGCCAGGCTGATAGGCACGGAACACATGGATCACCCGAGCAATCGACGGGTCCAGAGCAATCCTCCCGTCGTGCTGCGGCCCCAGAGAATCAAAACTGCCCACGCAGACAACACTCTTGGACCTGTCGTGGAACTGATAAGCCTCGTAGTTCATCCTCCGCAGTTCTTTGGTCAGCTGGTGAGCCCGGGCAGCAGCCTCCTCCAAGCGAGAGAACTTGCCGGTGGCTATCTCCTCTTTCGTCTGAGGCTTAACCCCTTTAGCTCCTGTAAACGTCGCCACTTTCACTGTGTAGCGACCCGGACAGCTCAGAATGCTATACGGAACTTGTTTGTTCAATTCGACCACAAACGGTTCCATCCCCGGTGGCCGGAAATATTCATCGTCGATCAGCGGATTGGTGGTCAAAAACGCATGCCGGAGGGGGCCACGACGTTTGGAGTTCCGTCCTCGTGTCTGGTCGATCAGTTCCTGGAGGCGGTTCTGAACCTCGCGGAAGCCCCCCAGATTGCGATTATCCCGCTGGCGGTTCTTGGCCGTCAGGCATTGGATCTCAGCAGACTTCAGTGTCTTGAGGGCTTTCTGAGCAGCTGGATCGTCAACTTGGTGAAAATGTCCGGCCAAAACTGCCACTTCATGGACACGGCGGTTCCGGGCGTAGCGAGCAGTGGCTGGCTTACCCTTGGGGGTCAGGCCCCGCGCTCTCAACCGTTCGGTGTAATCGAAGGATTTGTTGTAGAGATAGGCCTCAATATGAAAGTCCCTTCGCAGCTCCAACAACAGTTCGCGTGCGTGCTGGTGGGCGCCTTCGCCGGAGAATGAGGCAGCCATGACCATCCAAGGTCCATGGTGAGGTTCCAACAAATAATCCTTGTCGGGATCAGCCTCAACGTGATGAAACAAGCCCTCAAACGGATGTGGCTTGGCTGTGGTGGGACACAAGAGTGCCACAGTGACCGCCAAAAGAGCCTGGGACAGGGGCCGATGTCGCCAGTTCACAGCCCGCAATTGGGTCCTGGGCATGTCATCCTCCTTGAGATTGTCAGCAGATCAGCTAACCGATCTCTCGCTTGGCACAGAGTTTGGAGAAGCCTGCTCTCGCTCGTTTGGCTCAGTCCCGCTCATCCTAGGTCTGACCCAGGGGGAGCGATTACAGCGGATGGCAGGTTTATCGGATTTGATCGGCCTGAATGAGTTCGGTTCTTGAGATGGATTTGAAATCCCAGTCGAGAATCCCCTCGGAAAGGACAAAGCCATGGCAGCCCGTCCCTGATTGGTCGGGCATTCTGGCTCGGCCCTCAGTCGGCTGCAGCTGGGCTTGGCCTTCTGTTGGCTACTGCTCAAGTTCGGTGAGCATGATGGTGTTGAACCACGCCCGACCTGTGGGACTGGAGATCCGAAACTCGGCGAGCTCTTCAGCCCGCGTTGCGGGAACCGATCCCAACAGCTGGCCATCGAAGTAGGCCCACCAGCGTTGGCCGATCCGTTCAAAGCGGACCTCTCGGCTGCCCTCAGGCCAAGCCCGGATCGTAAACATCGGTCCCCAGGGCGGTCCAAAATCCTGGCCATTGGGCGACCAGCCCAGTCGAGCGTCATCTCCGGCAATCTCAATGGCGTACCCGCTGAGCGCCCGAGATCCCAAAGCCGAGCCTGCCGCCGCATTTTTCCCTTGGCCCAAGCCGAGACTGGCCGCCGGTCTGCTCCTGGACGGGTCTCGCAACCCAAATAGGATGAGCACAGGGTCTTTGCCCTGAGAAAGGATTTCCAAGGTGACCCGATAATCACCCGTCGCCGGTGCGCTGAGGGGCAAGGGGCGGGCAAACTGCCCATGCCCGGTGAGGTAGCAGACTCCGTCAGTATCGGTGACCGTTTTACAGAAGCCATCGAGGGTCACCCAACCTTCGATCGTCCTGCCGTCGTAAAGCGCTGCACCAGCACCGTTGGCGATCACCGCAGGTGGTTTTTCAAAGGTGACCTGATCCCCCATCAACCAGAGCCATCCGAACAACGCTGTCGTGGCAACCACCACCACGACAAACGTCCAGCCAAGCCCAATCAACCAACCACCGAGCACTCCCCCCTGCCCGCCTCGGCCGGCTTGTCCCCAGAAGCCCGAAGAGACTTGGCCCGAAGAGACTTGGCCCGAAGAGATTACGCTCGACTGGTCCGCAGGAGCGGACTGAGGGTCGATCTCGGCTGGCGACCCATCCTGCGGTCCTGCCGCAGGGATGGTCTGATCATGGGGAGCTCTCGGCTCTGGTGAAAGCGACTGAGCTGAGTCGGTTTCCGCAGGAGACGAGGGACGCGCAAGAGACGCGGCAGACGCTGCAGCGGAGTGTCGACTGCTGGCAATTCCGGCCGGCAAACTCTCCCTCGAACCCGCTGCAACAGCGGTCGGCTTGCTTTCTAGGCCGTTTTCCGCAGGATGGCTCCCCGAGTCGGTCAGGACCCCTCGGGCGATCAAAAGCGAATCGATGCGTCCCAGCAACTCCCCCAGGTCGCCAATACGACGGGTACTGTCGGGCTGGAGCATTCGCTCCAACAACTCATCGGAGTCCGCCGAAACCCCAGCGATGCGGGGATAAAGCGGGGGAGGTGATTGGGAGGCCTTCTTCATCATCAGCTCTCGAACCGAAGAGCCCTGGAAGGGGGCCTCCCCCGAAAGCATGTGGTAGACCGTCGCACCCAGCGCGTAGATATCGGCAGGCGGCCCGACCTCGGAACTCCAAGCTTGCTCAGGGGCCATATAAGTCGGAGTGCCGATGATCGTGCGTTCGGCAGTCAGGCGAACATCCGTCGTCTGGGCGAGATCCACCAACCGGGAAATCCCGAAGTCGGTGACTTTGACCAACCGCTGGCACCCAGGGAAACTGGTCCCCTGAGGGGGATCGATCAGGAAGAGATTGGCCGGTTTGATATCCCGGTGAACGACTCCTTGCTCGGCCGCATGAGCCAATGCAGCGGCCGTCTGTCGGGCGATTCCCCAAGCGACGACCTCGCTGAGCCTGCCCTCTCGTTTCAGAAAGGCGTCGACGGTCTCACCCCGCAGCAACTCCATGACCAGATAAAGACGCCGTGTGGTCCGCCCGCTGTCGAGATCGGTGAACTCGGATTCCCCAAAGTCGTGGGCAGTGACGATGTGAGGGTGCTGAAGCAAAGCGACAGTGCGTGCCTCTTGTTGAAAGCGAGCCAGCGCCTCCTCACTGGAGAGAAAGTGGACCAGCAATGTCTTGATTGCCACAACTCTCTGCAAGGTGTTCTGGCGAGCGCGGTAGACGACCCCCATGGCTCCTCGACCCAGCACCCCAAGAACCTCGTATCCGGGAATCACCCCATGCGGAGCCTTCAACACCCCCACGATATCCAGCAGCACCGGATCGGTTCGTTTGTCAGTCGGCGACTGGGAATCACCCTTGGCTAAGACCAGTTGGGCATTCAGCTGCTTTTCGGAGGGCTGCTTTTCTGAGCTCCCTGGACTCTGGAACTCAGATTCTGCCGAGGATGACCCTGCCTCCAAGACAACCCGGTGATGCTCCTGCACCGGGGACGGATCACCAGACTGGTTGTCGGGCGTCAGAACGGTTGCCAAAGGTTCACTTGGGACATCCCAATCGATTTCAGAGAGGGGATCTCCCTGTTGGCCGATCAGCGGAGCACTCGCTTGGGTGTGCTCGAGCTGACGAAACTCTAACCCAGCGAGGTGGGCAGCCAGCATCCACTTCTCCCGGTCGAGAGAGACCTCGTCCTCAGGATGCAGTCTGCCCTGCAAGGCCCAGAACCGCACCTCACCAGGGGAGAGCGGTCCGGTCACTGTCTGACTTCCCGCTGATTCCGGGGGATTCCCCTCGCCGCGGCGGACATACCACTTTTGGGGCATCTGGACAATCCCGTGGTGTTGGTCAAGATCTGCCTGGCGGTGGCCTGTCACTGGGTCACCCTAACGCTTTCTCCAGATCGCTGAACTGACCAGCAGGGTTGGGCCTCTTCCCAGTGAGACGATCCCCGCTCAAGCCGTCACTTCGCGGACTGTTTTCGATTGGAGCGGAGCAGATCGGAGGTCTGCAGTTCCTGCCGCCCCGCCGAATTTGGGATTTGATCCTTCGGGAGTTGCAGTTGAGTGTTCCGCTTGCCGCTTTTGTTCTTGGACTGGCTGATCTTTTGACCGCTGCTTGTTGTCATCCGGTGGGCCCTGTTTTGCCTGAGTGGCTTGGGACTCTTGAATTTTGTCGAGTTCCTCAAGGATTGTCTCCAGTGAGGGCCGATCAGCGGTCGTCCGACCAACCTTGATGAATCGCCTGCGTCCCTGCTTGTCTAGGATAAACGTACTGGGCTTTGCCAAATCCGCATCGATGCGAAGTTTCCGGACGATCTTGGCGTCCACATCAAGCAAGATCGGAAACGGGAATTCTTGCCCCTGTCCGCTCTTCTGGGCTTGGCTGACGAATTCGGAGACACGCTCCTTTGAACCAGGATAGACGAGCAACACCTGGGCGTCGCGGTCCTCGAGTTCCTTTCGGCGTTGGATCAAACGCGATGTCTGAGCAACGCAGTAAGGGCAGACAAATCCAGCCCAGCCACGCATGAAGACCAACACCACGTTTTTCTTACCCTCATAATCAGCCAAGCGAAACTGCTGACCCTGAGAGTCGACGAAGTTGAAAGCGAGTTGTTCCGCTGTGATCGCTGGTTCTGCCGCAGGTTGGTCGTCTTGAGTCTTTGACGAGCCGCTTGAGCTACAACCAGTTACCAAGACCACTATGAGCAGGAAGCACGGGATCCAAAAGACCCTTAGCGTGTTCTGCCCAAGATCGGGCAAACGGGTTTCTTGCAATCCAGTCATCAAAGACCCTCCGGGTCAAACGAGGGGAATTTTTAGCACATCTCCTCGGCAAACGGATTCTGAGTTCCCGGCTTGCCTCCCGCGTGATTCACCCGCTACTTACCTGCCGTGACCATTCTTCGGGTTGGCCGCCTCCGGCCGCCCCCCAAAGCGGTGCCCGACTGCCAAAAGTCTGCAGGTGATCCAGGAACAAACCTCAATACGTTTCAGCAACTCACTCGGACACTCCTTTTTACTTGGATCCACCCGTCTGAGAGTGCTTGGAAAACAGGCAATCGCTCGGGCGTTCCGACGGTGCGTCGCCGGTTGGTGTCGCCTCGAAGTACCGCTGAGGTGAACAACGCCTCGACGAGGCCACTTGGGAAACTTAGCCGCCAGACGGCGGTTCGACTGTGAGAAGTGCCACCATTTCCGGCGATTCAAGGAGGCTCAAAGCCGATCTGACAGACGCGACATTTGGCTCGCTCGGTTGGCTTGGCCCTGGCGTGCAATTCCCGCCTTGGTCGGGTCACCGTTGCCTGAAAGCCCTCAAGCGACCAACAACAGCCCGCCAACCGATCACCAGCCCAACGCTTTGGCCCTCAGCATTCATGAAATGGAAGACTCTGCTGCTGACCATCCGAGCAACAGCCCAAGATTGTTCGCCAAGCCAACCCGGCACACCCACAACAAGGGCTCATGAGACACTGGACCTCTCCAACGGAAGGCCGCGCCGATTGGCAGCAAGCCTCTGCCTCCCCGACGGCCGCCACCCCTCCGGGATCCGCAGTGGGGGAGATCATCCACAACGGTTCCGTGAACAGGAGGTCGCCCCAGGCGTTACCTTTGTGGATCAGTGGCAGGACTGGGAATTGTTGGGGCGAGGAGATGGCCGCTGAGACGTGCGAGCCTGAAGCGCTTCTCGAATATGAGTAGCGACCTGTTGCGCCAGTGCCTCGGAACCCTGCCTGGTGAAGTGCACATTTCGAGGCAACTGGATTTGCTCAAGCCGCTTTTTGGCAAAGGTGTGCAAATCGTTGATGGCGATCCCTTCTGGCCGCATGATGCCTGCAGCGACCTGGTTATAGCGAACGGCATCCCCCGCGACCCGCATGGGTGTGCCTTGCGGAACTGGCGTCGTCTGTGCCCAAATCAGCGTTGCTCCGGTCCGCTTCAAACGGGCGACTAATTTCTGCAGATTCTTTTGGTACTGATCGAGAGGAACCTGCTGCCTCCCCTCTTTCGGACTAGCGTTTCTGCCATGTTCATCGACATATTTCAGATCGTGCAAGCCCCAGTTCAAGTGGATGACATCCCATTCTCCCTTGCCAAGCCATTTTTCCAGTTGCTGCAGACCTCGCGTTGTGGGCCCACAGTTGGTGGGGGCTCGAAGGACATTGGCTTGGCCGGCCAGGAGTTTCCGCACCGGGAGGGTATATCCGATAGAAATCGAATCGCCGAGCAGCAGCACGCGAGGTAGCTGCGGGTCCTCCTCAATGGGAGCGAAGGGGCCTTTGTTGCGACGGTTGGCTTGGCGGGGACGATTTTGATCCGAGGTTGTTTGGCGGTGTTGGGGTTGCGTAACCTGAGCAAGCGTTTTGGCGTCGTTTGGCCCCCCAAGTTCGACAGCTCCGGAGGAGACCATCGTTTGTGCAGATGGCGTTGCTCCACCCAACTGGCAGGTTTTTCCAGCATGAGCCGTTTGCGCTTGTGCAGTCTGCTCTCCAAGGGGGGCCAAGATCAGGGTGACACTCAGAAGTCCAGCCACTGCCGACACGGCAGGCGAGTGGATGTGTATGGTGGGAGTTGTCATAGTGAGCGATCTGCGAAGTTTAGGGTTCAGATTCGCTCATAATAGAATCCCTCCCGGTGGTCTGGATCAACCACCGGGTGACACCAACGTCTGACACCACCGGGTGACACCAACGTCTGACACCACCGGGTGCCACCACCGTCTGACACCACCGGCTCAATGATTGGTTCGACGCCGCCGGCGAAGACTGCCAGTTCCGCCTAGCCTCCGTGTGTTGCCACTGATGTGACGGAGGGAGAGGGGGTGCATCGCTGCTGGCGTTGCCGGTCGACCAGCTCCCCACGGATGATACGGACTTCCTGGGGGGCTTCGATGCCGACTCGCACTCGGTTACCCTCGACTGAGACAACCTTCAAGATAATGTCGTCTCCGACAGTGATTTGTTCGCCCAACTTGCGGGTGAGCACCAGCATGACGATTCTCCTGCGGTCTTGTTGATCTGGTGTGGGAACCGCCTCATCGATCTCTGAGGTTTGTTGGATCCCAGAGGTCGTTTGGCCCCAAGTTGAGAAGCAGTGAAAACTTGAGCCAAAGGATGTGAGGAGATCACTCCCAGCGTCACCGTTCCTTTGTGACACCACCATCATCGAGAATCAGCGTGACACCTTTGGTCAAACCGGTCTCACTTTGGCAGGATTTTTCTGAAGAACCTCTTTCGATCGATCAATCTGCTAAAAAACCATGCCCAAACCAGGTTTTGGATGAAGGTTCTCTACTTACATGGTCTGTATTCTCGTCCTGGCGGGACCAAGCCGACGTTCCTGGCCGGGCAAGGCTTTGAACTTCTTAATCCATATCTGCCTGACGAGGACTTTGTTGAGAGCTGCCGAAGGGCTCAGGGGCAACTGGAGGGTGGCTCGCCTGAGGTCATCGTCGGCAGCAGTCGAGGCGGCGCGGTGGCGTTGAACATCGCCACCGGCGAGGTGCCGTTAGTGCTGATTGCCCCGGCGTGGTCTCGATGGGGTGAAGCGAAGCGGGTCAAGCCCTCGGTGACCATTCTGCATTCGGCAGCAGACGAAGTCATTCCTCTTCAAGACAGCCTCCAATTGCTGGTCAACAGTCAATTGGCAGCCAATGCCCATTTGCAGATTGTTGGCAAGGACCACAACATGACCGATCCAGCAGCCCTGGGTGCTCTTGTTCAGGCCATTCTCCGCTGGGCTGCCGATGTTGACTCCGGCAGCTAAAAACCCAGAGTTCTCAACTTCGACCTTCCATCTCATCTTGCAAAGTTTCCGCCACCGAACTCCTATCACTGATCTTTCACAACCAATGAGTTCTCATCATTGCTCTGCAGAATCTGCATCCACCGTTTCCCACCCAGCCAGCCGGGATCGGTCGCCTCAAAGTCCGTCAACAATTCACTGGCACGCGTGCCTTGTGCTGGCCTGTTCTTGGCTGACCTTTGCTGCGGTTCTGCATTCTGCTTGCTTTGCTCAAACAAAACCTGAGCAAGTCGGTCCACCGAAAACTCCTCAGTCCCAGACCAGTACGGCCCTGCCCAAGAGCATTCCGCCCAGCACAGTCCCAAAGGCCTCTGTTGAACCCTCCGACAACCCTCCGCCGACCTCGCAGAATGATCCGAGCAAGACCCTCACGAAACTCTCCGAAGAAAACGGCCCGTTTCCTACGCGAGGCTTACTGCCTAAGCAAGAGATTCAGGCGCTGAGCTTTCTCCAGCGACACCCAGAATACGATGGACGCGGGGTCGTGGTGGCGATCTTTGATTCTGGCGTGGACCCAGGAGCACCAGGCCTCCAGCGGACGACCGATGGCCAACCCAAGCTGATCGACCTCATCGATGCCACCGGCAGCGGGGATGTCGACATCTCGACGATCCGGGAACCAGCCGAGGACGGGACAATCGAAGGCCTCTCCGGTCGACTGCTCTCCTTGCCGGAGGCATGCCGGAGCGGCCCCTCGCCAAGGCAGGTCTGGATTGGTTTGAAAGCCGCCTACGATCTCTTCCCTCAAGGTCTGGTCAGACGGCTCAAGGAGGACCGGAAAAAGGCATTCGCCAAAAAACACCGCAAACTCGAGGCCGGGCTACGTGGCGAGATTCTCCGATGGGAGACCGAGCACCCACGCCCTTCGGCTGAAGAGCAGAAACAGGCTGGTGAACTACGCGAGCGTCTCACCCAGCTCCAAGATGCCTGGAAGGATTATCAAGACCCTGGACCAGTGATCGACTGCGTCGTCTATCGCAGCCAAGACCACCTCTGGGCCTTAATCGATACTGACGCCGATGGAGACCTCGCAGAAGAACTGCCTCTTGCGGACTATCATATTCACCAGCAGTACGGAACTTTCGGTTTCGGGTCCGAGCTGAACTTCGGCGTCCATATCCACCTCGACGCTCGGCGGCTCTCGATTGTCGTTGATGCCAGTCCGCATGGCACTCACGTTGCTGGAATTGTTGCAGGCCACTTTCCCGACCACCCTGAGCTCAACGGCATTGCGCCGGGGGCCCGCGTGATCTCCATTAAGATCGCTGACACCCGATTAGGAACCATGGAGACAGGACAAGCGTTGGCTCGTGGGATCAAGATAGCCATCGACCGCAAAGTCGACTTGATCAACATGAGTTATGGAGAGCCGACCACCTGGCCCGACCAGGGAGCGTTGACAGAACTGTTCAGTCAAGCGGTCAATGAACATTCCATCATGTTTGTTGCCTCGGCCGGCAATTCTGGTCCGGCTCTCTCCACAGTGGGTGCCCCTGGAGGAACGACCAGCGCTTTGCTTGGGGTGGGGGCGTACCTTTCTCCAGCGATGATGGCTGCCAACTATACTTCGCAAAGACCAGGACTGGAAACCGCCTATACCTGGAGCAGCCGAGGTCCCAGCTTCGACGGCGACCTTGGTGTGGATATCCTCGCCCCTGGAGGTGCGATTGCTCCGGTGCCTCATTGGACGCTCCGTCCATCGATGCCCATGGCGGGCACCTCGATGGCTTCTCCGAACGCTTGCGGGGCCCTGGCTGCGTTGCTTTCGGCCCTCAAGGCAACAAAAACTCCTTACAGTCCTTGGAGTGTTCGACGAGCGTTGCAGAATACCGCTCGTCGGGTGGAAGGGCTCACCCCGTGGGCACAAGGTCCAGGGTTGTTGCAACTCTCAGCCGCTTTTGACTCCCTCCAGGCGACAACGGGCACACCAGGCGAGCTGTTGCGGTTATCTGCTGAGGTCTCTGTGCCACACTCGACAGGTTTCGCCCGGGGAGTCTATTTGCGGGAGGCCCATGAACTCGGACAGCCCTTGCAGGCGAGGGTGCGTTTTCGCCCTGTCTTTCCGGACCATATTTCCAACGGCCCCAAACGCAACTTTCAACTCAGGCTTTCGCTCTCGGCGACGGCGCCTTGGGTTCAAGTTGGCCGTCATCTCCTACTGACTCAGGCGGGCCACAGCATCACGATCACCGTGGATCCGCGGGCACTCCCTCCAGGTGCCCACTTTGCAGAGGTGACCGCTTGGGATGCCCAGCGACCAACCCGCGGAGCACTGTTCCGATTACCCGTCACAGTCCTTGTTCCCAAGGATCCCCCGCTCCAGGTGGCTTCCACCGCAGCAATTACGCAGAGTCGTCAATCCTCTGCCACAAGCCAACCTAAAAACACCTCAGCTAATGTCCCAACGTGGGATCCGCTCCAACAACAAGTCCCTCAACAACTAGCCCCTCAACAACTAGCCCCTCAACAAAAAAGACTCCCCAGCCGGTTGATCGACCTGGAGGGAAGCACCGCCCTGGACCCTGGAAAAGTGATCCGCCGGTTTATCGTCGTCCCTCAAGGAGCGACCTGGGCGCGAGTGCGATTGACCACGACGGCCAATGGTCCCAGAAAACTGTTTCTGCATCTGGTCCAGCGGGTTCCCGGAGCTAGCTTCGCCGCCCACGAACTTCGCAAACGGCAAGAGATTTTGCCCGAAACACCGGCGATTGTTCAGTTCCCCGTGGTTGCTGGGAGAACTTTGGAGGTATGCTTGGCTCAGGACTGGTCCAGTTTAGGAGAAACTCAGCTGCGTTACGCGCTCACCTTTGAGGGCCTGCAGCCCAGCCAGCAACAGGTGACTCTCTCACAAGGGGAGCCAGGAGCCGAGCTTTCGGTAGGATCGTTCCTCCGCGCCACTTTGCTCAAGCCGCAAGCCAAACTCAGCACTCAACGGAGTTTCCTTGCCCCCGCTGAGAGCGTCTTGCAGCCGTTGACTCACCCCGAGGATCTTCTGCCTGGGGAGCAACAGCCCTATCAGTTGTTGCTGACCTACCGTTTCACACAGGCGAAAGGGGGAACAGTCAGCCCCCGCTTTCCGACTCTGGAGCGTTTACTTTACGACTCCGAGGTCCTCTCGCATCTTTGGCTGATCAAAGACCAGGCCAAGCGGCAAGTCGCAGCAGGCAACATCGACCCTGAGGAGATTGAGCTCGCCGCTGGGACCCACACACTCCAATTGGAGTTGCGGCATCGTGATGCCGCTTGGCTGGAGCGGCAAACGCAGACGTTGCTGGCGTTGGACCGTCCGTTGGAGGAGCCAATCCGGCTGAAGATCACCACACATCGAGCGGCCGCTTTGGTGGAGGATCCCCGCAGCCCCTCAAAAACCCTTCGGCCCGGCCAACAAGCCGAGATCTTCGTTGTCTCCGCGTCTCCATCGCCTGCACAACTGGCCGTCGAGCCTCAAGGCGGCGATATGCTGTTAGGCCGAATCCACTACTCTCTGGGTTCTGAAAACCAACGCCATCCGACTGGGTTCCCGCTGAAAATGGTCCTCAGAGCTGCCAGTCCCCGCAGCGGAGACAACCGAACAGGCCAAGAGCTGGAAGGCCCCAACAGCATGCAGGAACGTCTCCGAGCCAAAAGAGCGGAGTTTCTGATCGAACAATTGCAGACACTGGCGGGCCAAGGCCAACCGACGCAGCAGGCATTTGAGGAACTTTCGCAAGCGATTCTAGGGGATTTTCCCGATCAGAAGGTCGCTGTTTGGCAGGCAAAACTACAAAGGCTCGATGATGATTCCCAAGGACGCAAAGATCACCTGCCTGAGATCATCGCCCTCTGCGACCAAATTTTGGGGGAGATCGACCAGGAGAGCCTGCGTCAGCGACAATGGAATCAAGGCCAAAACCCCGGCGACAAGCAAGATGCCCAACATGCGACACCGTCACCACGATCTTGGCAGAACCAACGGGAGGTCCTGATTGACACCCTCTACCGCAAGGGCAGGGCCTTGGGTTATCAAGAACTTCCCGATGTGGTGGCCAAATACCCCATTGAGGATCAGGCCGAACATCATCGGCTGTTCGAAGCTGCCGTGGCCGAACTCGGCAAGTGGGTCGACACCACCAAGCTGGATTACTTCCTTCTGCACATTCGCCGCGATCGGCGACGAGGTGATCGAGGAGCGGCGTTGAAACTGCTCAATCGATACATCCGCACGTCTCCTCCCACCTACTTTTATTACAAGAAGCGTCGAGACCTGTACCAAGAGTTAGGCTGGGACTGCTGGTATCAATATGAATCTCACTGGCTGATCCGCCGCTTTCCCGCTGCGGACAATGACTTTTCAGACCGTTCCAGCAGACTTCAACAAAACTCCAACAATTGAGGCTTGCGTGAAGTCTTTCACTCCTGGCACTCCGTCTGCTCTCCCCTTGATCGCGCACTGAGCGGGCTACCAACAACCGTGTGCTGACCGAGCAGGGAGGTATCGCCAACTTCGCATCCTGGCACCCGAGGCGTGACATGCCACGATCACTGTTCACTCGGCTGAGAGGTCGGAAGCGTGCTTGGTCTCAGGGACCTACGCGACGCGAGCTGCTTCGGCTGGGCATGACCGCTGGGGCGGGTTTGCTGTTGAGCAACAGGATAGCCTCCGGCCAAGATCGTTCTAAGGGCCGTGCTGGGAAACGCGTGCTGGTGGTGGGAGCTGGCTTCGCCGGACTGGCCGCAGCCTTTGAGCTCCATGCTGTGGGCTATCAGCTCTGTGTGCTGGAGGCACGTCAGCGGTTAGGCGGCCGTGTGTTGAGCTTCAACAACTTTGTCCCCGGCCGAACAGTCGAAGGCGGGGGCGAGCTGATTGGAACCAATCACGCCGCATGGCTGGCGTATGCCCAGAGGTTTGGCCTAAAACCCCTGGAGATGACTGAGGACCAACAGGCCGAAGCACCGGTAATCATCAACGGCCAGCGGCTGAATCAACAGCAATCGGACAGGCTCTGGGAAGAACTGGACACTGTGTTGGGCAGGCTCAACGCCGATGCGGAGTCAATCGATGCTCAGCGTCCCTGGACTTCCCCAAACGCCCAGGCTTTGGATGCCCGCACCTTGGCCGGGTGGATTGATTCCCAAGAGAACCTCAATGATCTGACACGCAAGGCCCTCCACGCTCAAATGGCCGCCGACAATGGCGTTGCCACCTTCTGGCAGAGTTACCTGGGCAACTTAGCCATGATCAAGGGGGGTGGGCTCGAACGGTACTGGAGCGAAACGGAAACCCACCGCTGTGCCGGGGGCAACCAACAACTGGCCACCAAGCTTGCCGAGGGATTACCAGCCTCCGCAGTTCGCTTCGGGACCCCTGTGGCAGCCATTGACTACCAGAAACAGCCTGTCGAAGTGACTTTAGCCGACGGGGAGAAGATCGAGGGTGACGACGTCATCTTAGCGGTTCCCCAGAGCGTTTGGCGGAGGATCGCCTTTCACCCCACGTTGCCGGGCGAACTGCGACCTCAGATGGGCAGCAGCGTGAAGTACCTTGCCCATGTCCGAGACCGTTTTTGGGAGAAGGGAAATCTCTCGCAGTACAGCCTGACCGATGGCCCGGCGTCGATGACTTGGGATGGGACCGATGGACAGGAAGGCGAGGGGCCAGCCTGCCTGGTGGTTTTTTCAGGGGGAGAGGCCAGCCAGTCCTGCCGAGCGTGGCAAGATGCCCAACGAGACAAAAACTACCACGCAGAACTGCAGAAGCTCTATCCGGGCTGGCAGAAAGCCATGATCGAGGGCCGCTTTATGGATTGGCCCAGCGACCGCTGGACCGGTGGCGGCTACAGTTTCCCAGCGCCTCGGCAGATCACGACGCTAGGCAAGATCCTTGAGGTCGGACTCAACGGTTGTCTCCACTTTGCCGGTGAGCATACCTGTTGGGCCTTTATTGGTTACATGGAAGGAGCCCTCCAATCGGGCATCACAGTGGCCAGGCGTCTCGCCCAGCGAGATGCCATCATGGCCCAATAACGTTTCGCATCGTCTTGGCAGGTCAAAGCCTGGGCTGACGATGATCAGCTCAGCGGAGATGCCAATTTGCCCGATCGTTGCTCTGTCAACCAGCATCGCTGGGTCGTCATGTCAAGCCTCGATGCCCTGCTGGCTGAAGGACTCAAGCTCCATCAAGCAGGCCAGCTCCCACAAGCCAGCGTGCTGTACCGGAAGATCTTGGATGTGCAGCCTCAGCACCCTGGGGCCCTTCATCTGCAGGGGTTGGTCCTTTTTCAGCAAGGCTCGTACCATGAGGCTTGTGAACTGATCCGCCAAGCGACTCAGCTGGAGGATACCGTCGCGGTCTTTCACAACAATCTGGCTGCTGTTCTGCTTGAGCTCGAAGAGCTCCAAGAAGCGGTCCTCTGCTGTTATCGAGCACTGCGGTTGCAGCCGCAGTACGCCGATGCTTATGCCAACTTGGGTTTTGCGCTTCACCGTCAAGGCAAACGGCCTCAGGCCGAAGCTGCTTATCGGCAGGCCTTGAAGTTGGCTCCGGGCCATCGCGACGCCTTACGGAATCTCGCCAACCTGATGTGTGAGCTGGGAGAGTTTCACCGCGCAGCCCAGCTGTACCAAGCAACGCTTGCGGCCAATCCGAGCGATGCTGCAGGCTGGTATCACGCTGCCGCCTTTTGCTTGGCCGCCGGTGATCTCGACCAAGCCATCCGGCTGTACACACAAGCGGTCCTCTTGGATCCTGAGAACACCAAGGCCTGGACGAGCTTGGGGACAGCTTATCGAGAGCGTGGGCAGGTCCCGTTGGCTCGCAGTTGCTATCGGCAAGTGCTCAAAAAACGCCCTGAGGATTTTTTAGCCCGTCTGCGACTGGATGCGCTTTGTCCGGTTGTCTTTTCAAGTTCGGAGGCGATTGACCAATACCGCAGCTGGCTGACACTCCGGCTGCAACAGTGCAAAGATCTGGAATTCTCGACGACACCCTCAGAACTGGGCGCTTCCAATGCCAACCCGCCTTTTCAGTTGACTTACCATGGTCGCAACGACCGGCCGATCAAAGAACTCTATGCTCAGGTCTTCCAGCACCGCCTCGTACAACCTGATCCGCTGCCCTCTCGGAGCCAGGTGCCACGGGTCGGGCTGGTGGTGACGAGTAACCACGAGGGGGTGTTTCTGAGAAGCCTGCAAGGACTGTTAGAATATTTTCGCACTGAGGTGGTGCAACTGACGGTGGTCTGCTCCGCCAGCGGTCGACAACGGATCCAATCGGCGGTGATCAACCCCGCCGTTGAGTACCTGGTGCTTGAGGGCAGCCTCGCCCGTATGGCTGAGACCATCCGCCAGGCCAGGTTTGACGTTCTTTACTATTGGGAGATTTCCAGCGATTCGATGAACTACTTCTTGCCGATGCTTCGTTTGGCACCGGTGCAAGCAACGGGCTTTGGAGTGCAATCGACTTCAGGGTTGAGCCAGGTCGATTTTTACCTCTCCAGCCGGTTGACCGAGCCACCTGAGGCAGCCGAGCACTACAGCGAGAAGTTGTTGTTATTGGAGACGTTGCCCGCCTTTCAATATCGCAGCCACGCGCCGCACTCCGGACCCACCCGAGAAGAGTTCCACTTGCCCCCTGTGGGCCATATGTATCTTTGTCCGCAGTATCTTGGCAAATTTCATCCTGACTTCGATGCATTGATTGGGGCGATTTTACGCCTCGATCCTCAGGGGTTTCTGGTGATCACCGAAGGCACTCAGCATCATGCCGTAAGCAGTCTGCAGGCCCGATTTGCCAAATCGATCCCCGATGTGGCCCCGCGAATCTTATTTGTCCGGTGGCTTGCTCGAGAGAAGTTCTTGGAGCTGTTGGCCCTGGCCGATGTGATCTTGGATTCCCTCCATTTTGGCGGGGTCAACACCACCTACGATGCCCTCAGCCTCTCTCAACCGGTGGTCACTCTGCCGATGAAGTATCAGCGTGGACGCTACACCGCCGCCTGTTATCAGAGAATGGGCCTGACCGACTGCGTGGCTCACTCGCAACAGCAGTACGTCGAGCTAGCGGTGCGGTTGGCCACCGAGGCGTCCTTCTGTCAGCACCAACGTGAGCAGATCTCAGCAGCAGCACATTGCCTGTTCGAGGACATGCAGACAGTTCGCGAGTACGAAAAGGCGTTCGCCGAGCTGGCTGGAAGCTGATCCTCCCGGACCACCTGGGAGGTCAAGCTCACCGACATCGGCTTCGACAATCTGGGGACCTGACTGATCGGCCGCTGTTAGGTGCCCCAGTCTCGAGCGTATCGAAAATCGCTGTCGACGGTTCGGTGGCTGAGTTTGGCGATCACAGGCAGGCGACGTTTGTATTGGTTGCGGCGGATCTTTTCGCCTACAGCCAGCACAAAGGCCTCGTCGAAGCCGGCGCGGATCAGCTCCTCCTTCTGCCAGCGGCGATCGACCATCAAATAAAGAAGCTGGTCGGCATCCTCATAAGTGAAGCCCAATTCCTCCTCATCGGTCTGTCCTGCCCACAGGTCGGCTGTCGGCACCTTGCTCATAATCTGCTCAGGAACACCGAGATGCCGACCGAGCTGCCGCAACTGGGTTTTGTACAAATCACCGACCGGATTGATAGCATGGGCCATACAGCCAAATTGTGTGCCATATCCTAGTAGCAACTCAGTCTTGTTATTGGTGCCGACGACAAGTCCCCCAAAGTCCGCGCTCTGGTCGTAAAGAATGGACATCCGTTCGCGGGCGCATTTGTTGGCCAATCGCAATTTGGTGGATTCGGGGACTTGGCGAAAATAGGCGTCAATTTGGTCGGTAATGGAGATCTCGAGCGTCTCCAAGCCAAGCTGCTGGACGACAAGCAGAGCGTCGTCTTTTGTGGCCTGGCTGCTGGTCTTATAGGGCATCCGCACCGCCAGCACATGGTCGGGCCCCAGTGCCTCGGCCAGCAGATACGCGATCACCGAACTATCGACGCCCCCGGAGAGACCGAAGACCGCTCGGTGAAACCCCGCCCGATTCAGCTCGCTGCGGACAAAACCAACCAGAATCTGACGAACCAGCACACAGTTGATCGCTAAGTCGTCCGTGCCGACAACGCCCTGGGGAACCAAATTCGTCATGACGTCCTCGCCTGGATTCTTGCTGGTGATGGCCCAACTTAACGCCGATGATCTCCCTGCGATCAGCCCCCAAATCGTGCCCGTTTGATCCGCTGGAGTTCTTCGAGGACAAGCAAGAGTTCCTCGTCGCGGCCAAGTGGCGTGAGGATCCGCTCTCGACGGAGATCTCCCAAATCGAACTGAGCGAGTGTCAGGGACTCTTCGAACAAGGGGGCTTGGACGAGGGTGCGTCCACCGGGTCCGACCAGCTGGCTCCCTCCCCAGAAGCAGAGACCGTCGTCGTAGCCGACGCGGTTGACAAACACCACAGCCGCTCCGGATGTCTGAGCGTAGGTCTTGGAGAGCAAATCGTAGGTGGTGTTGGTGTCGATTTTCTCGCCGACGACGCCTCGGGCGGGGCTGTTTGAGACACAGATGAGCAAATCCACCCCCTCAGCCTGCATGATCAAAGCTGAAGAGAGATGCCAAAAGTCCTCGCAAATTAACACACCCACACGACCGAATTTCTGGGTGTCAAAGGCCCCAAGTCGGTTTCCCGGCGCAAAGTAACGCCGTTCATCAAAGAGGCCATAAGTGGGCAAGTACACCTTGCGATGAATATGCAGAATTCGGCCGCCTGTGGAGAAGAAGGCAGAATTGTAGAAGCGATTTTGAGGACTCCGCTCCACAAAGCCGACCACCAGCGACAAGCAACCAGCCGACCGAAGCAGCTCGCCAATAGGCTCGCTGGTTGGTGGGACCGCTAACTCCGGGACCTGATCACGAAGGTCGTATCCCGTCAGCGAAAGCTCCGGAAAGACTACAAGATCCGCTCCCAAGCCCCGCGCCTGCTCGATCAGCTCCTGATGACGGTTCAGGTTGCGTGTCAAATCCCCCAAGGCAGGTGCCGTTTGGGCTAAGGCAATCTTGATGATCCCCCGAGGGATCACGCGAGACAGCTCGGTTGCGGTCGGTTGGGCGGTTGCCGACGGTGGGGTTGTCTCAAGCACCATGGATTCTCGACATCAAGGAAAACTTGCTATCTAGGACAGCATGTCTTTGTGGGAGCACCCCTCTATCAACCTGTTCTCCCAGCAGAGCTCGCCTGCCAGAGCTTTGCAAAGCAGCCTGTGTTGCCTGAACTGACGGGTAGGCCCAGTTTAACGAGTCCCCCCACGCAAGTCGCCTGAGGATTCTCGAGCACTTCCCGGGACGTGAGCTCTTCCCCGGATTGCTCGCGACTCTCACCAGCCCAAAGCCGTCAGATCGGAGAGTTTGCCTCTTAGCAACGAGAGGCCCCGAGGGCGGCAAAATCCAGAACGCCGCAATCCTCGATACCACCTGAGTCTGTGGCTGCCCTGGAAGCAATCTCTGGATCGAGTCGCTGAGATGATCCGAGATTCCAGACTCTTTGCCTGGAAGGAAGCCCCCCAACCTCGCCGAAGGCTGAAGGATCGTCATGCTGGTGAGCTTGATTCCATCCTGAAGATCATTCCTGAGAACGCCCAAGATTTTGGTTCAGGCAACTTCACAAGTTTCTCAGTGAAAGGGACGGAAAGCCACCACCACATCTTGGGTGGTAAGCCATTGAGAGAAAATGTGGTTTCAATTCGGCGTCCTTATGCAAGGCTGGATCCGTGTGGGTCAGATCGCCGACACATCATCAGTCCAACTTATATCGCTGACCCGGACAGAAAGTCGCAAATGCTTCGAAAACGCTGTCGGGCGACGGTGATTCTCCGTGAGGGGGGACCAAATCCCCGGCCGACTTAACTTTCAGCAACCCGAATCTGACCGCTTGACAGCCGGTTGAGCCGCCCTATGGTATATTCTGCTTTCCGATGGTGTGGACCACGATCGTTGGCCGCCCGATGCTGCGTAGCTCATGAATGGTCAAACAAACCAACACAAACACAACGTCCAGATCAAAAGCCTCAAGGTTTTCTGTGATGTTGTTCGTCTGCGGAGCTTCTCTCGTGCGGCGGACGAAAACGAGATCAGTCAGTCAGCGGCGAGTCAAATGGTCCATCACCTGGAGGAACGCCTCAACGTCAAACTAATCGATCGTTCCAAACGCCCCTTTATTCTGACCTCCGAGGGCGAAGCCTACTACGAGGGGTGCCGGGGCTTGGTAGACAAATACTTGGCTTTAGAAGACCGTATTCGTAGTCTGCAAGGTCAAGTAGCCGGCCGCGTTCGGGTAGCCAGCATTTACTCGGTTGGCCTCCACCACATGGCCGCTTATCTGAAAACTTTCTTAGGACGTTACCCCAAAGCCAACGTTCGTTTGGAATACCTCCACCCCCAGAGGGTTTACCGCAGCATCGAAAACGATACATCGGATTTAGGCCTGGTTAGCTACCCCAAAGAGTCTCGACGAGTCAAAGTTATTCCTTGGCGAAGTGAGCCAATGGTGTTGGTCTGTGCCCCCCGGCACCCGTTGGGTCAGCTTGAGCAAGCGGATTTACAGGATCTGCAAGGAGTTTCCATGGTAGGCTTCGTCGATGGATTGACCATTCGACGAGAAATCGACAAGGCGCTTGCGGCGCAGCGTGTCGAGGCTGAGATGGCGATGGAATTTGACAACATCGAGACGATCAAACGTGCTATTGAGATCGATGCGGGCGTGGCTTTACTTCCCGAGCCGACGGTACTGCGCGAAGTGGCGGCGGGCAGTTTGTGTGCGATCCCTTTGATTGGACAGCCTTTGAATCGGCCACTGGGCATCATCCATCGCCGGGGTAAAGAGATGAGCAGCACCGCTCGGCGGTTCATCGATTTGCTTCGCAGTGATCCGGAGCCGGCCGAGGGCCAAGCTTCGTCAGCAGGCGTCAGTTCCGGAAGTCAGCAGAGCGACTCAACACAGCAAGCCAAGATGGAGGATCTCGACCAGAACCGGCGACCCGTGCGTCTGACTCAGTTGGCCCAGCCAAGTGGTGATCGTCCGGGAGAGTTGTCGGCTGAAGTCAACAAGCCCCGGCCTCACCAAGGACTGGCTTTTGGGTCGGACTGTTTGGACACGCACTCGGATGTGACGCACTCGGATGTGACGCAGACTGTTGTGTCGCAGACGGAGGGAACTCCGGTGGAAAGGACCTCGGCAGAGCCAGCTCTCGGAGAACAGGCCCGAGGCACTTCACCTGAGCCGTTTGGGTCCACCGAAGATAGAACAGCTGGTCATGTTGCTGGAGAGGTCGGTCTTGCCAAGCCCCTCAGCCGCCAGGACTTAAGCGGTGAAGACTCCTCTGAACATGAAAGCCCTTCGGGTCATGAAGACTCTCCAAGCCAGGAAGGCGCCTCAAGCGGTGAAGAGTGCTCACTTGAGGTGAAGCAACTTCGACTGCTGCCGGGTGATCCCGAATTGGCCGCCCATGCCGTCGGGCCCGCCACTGAGAACCTTTCCGATCAGGTCCCCGAGGACTAATCCGATGCACAACCCGTTGCAGCTCTCCGACTCGGCTCGGTCCGCGGGACCTGAGGATGTGGTTGCGGACTTCGACGCTGGGAAAACCATTCGCACCAAAGCAGAAAAACAAGCTGGTGGTTCCAACTTTTTCCAAGGTGATTCCTCCACGGGATGTGGCGGTCTGTATGATCCAACCCAGGAGCACGACTCCTGTGGCGTCGGTTTTCTTGTCGATCTGACCGGAGCTCGCAGTCACCAGATCGTTCAGCAGGGTGTGGAAATTCTGGCAAACCTCCACCACCGCGGGGCCTGCGGGTGCGACCCGCGGACCAGTGATGGTGCGGGAATGCTCACGCAGATGCCCCACCGCTTTTTCGACGAGCAGGTTCAGCAGCTGGGATTCGATCTTCCGCCGCCGGGCGAATCCGGCCGGAGCCAATACGGTGTCGGATTCCTTTTCCTGCCGGCTGGCCCCGAGGATGCCGCTTGGGTCGCCCAGGAACTGGAAGAGGTCATCGCGCAGGAAGGTCAGCAGTTACTTGGTTGGCGAGATGTTCCGGTCAACAACGAGGCCTTGGGTTGGATCGGCCGAAGCGTTCAGCCGATCATCCGTCAGGTGTTCATCGGGCGAGGCACTGAGACTCCCGAAGACCTGTTCGAGTGGAAGCTGTATGTGATCCGCCGCGTCTGGTCGCTTCGGGTGCACCAGCGAGCCGGCAAGCGAGAAGGGACCTTCGCCTATGCAGCGAGTTTCTCCTCACGAACAATCGTCTACAAAGGCTTAATGCTGGCGGACCAGCTGGACCAGTTTTATCCTGATCTGCAAGACGAGTCCTACGAGACTGCCCTGGCTCTGGTCCACCAGCGTTACAGCACCAACACGTTCCCAACCTGGGAACTCGCTCAGCCATTCCGCTTTCTGGCTCACAACGGCGAGATCAATACCCTCCGGGGGAACTTCAACTGGATGACCGCTCGGCAGGCGATGTTCCGCAGCCAGAAGCTCGGCGACGACCTCCAAAAGATCTTTCCCGTCTGCACCCCAGGGGCCAGCGATTCGGCCACCTTCGACAACGTCCTGGAAATGCTCGTGGCTTCTGGCCGGTCGTTGCCCCAGGCAATCAGCATGATGGTGCCAGAGCCTTGGGAAAACCACCAAGGGATGCCTGACCACAAGAAGGCCTACTACGAGTACAACGCTTGCCTGCTGGAACCCTGGGACGGGCCCGCCTCCATCGCCTTCACCGATGGCACCGCCATCGGAGCTCTTCTTGACCGCAACGGTCTTCGTCCCAGCCGATATTGGGTCACCCAGGACCACCTGGTGATCATGGCCAGCGAGGCGGGCGTGCTGCAGGTCCCGCCCGACCGCGTCATCGCCAAAGGACGTCTCCAACCGGGGCGGATGTTCTTAGTCGACACCGCTGCGGGCCAGATCATCTCCGACGAGACCATCAAAGATTCCTTGGCGGCTCAGCAGCCCTATCGTCAATGGCTGACGACTCACCAAATCCGCTTGGAAGATCTGCCGGCACCCAAACGGAATCCCATTCCTGGGGCCGATCAGCGAGAGGCCCTGCAACGGCCTTCTCGTTCCCGAGGTGACCTCCTCATTCATGCGGCCGGAAACGGTGCCAAGACCAACGGCGTCCCACACCCTCACTCATGTGGGACGTCAGACCGAAGGCACAGCGGCCCTAATGGGGCGGGTGTTTCCTTTGAGACCTCTGAGAAGTCTCCTGCTGCACAGGGCCATCACCCAGAAGCTTCGACCAACGGATCTGCTTTTCCCCAGCATCAGAGTTCTCACAGTTGGGCGATGCCTTCCCTGGTCCGTCAACAGCGAGCCCATGGGTACACCTTGGAGGATCTCAAGGTGATCTTGGCGCCGATGGCCGAGACGGGCAAAGAGCCGATCGGCTCGATGGGTGCTGACACCCCGCTGGCGGTGCTGAGCCGTCGGCCGCAACTGCTTTACAACTACTTCAAGCAACTTTTCGCCCAGGTCACCAATCCCCCTCTGGATGCCATTCGTGAAGAGGTTGTCACCAGCTTGGTGACCCATTTGGGCAGCGAAGGAAACCTGCTTGAAGAAACCGCCCAGCAGTGCCGCAATTTGCGGTTAGAGCATCCGATTTTGAGTGATTATCAACTGGCCCAAATTCGTGAGCTTGACAGACCAGGACTCAAGCCGGTCACTCTGTCGACGCTCTACCGCAAAGACGAGGGAGCCCAAGGGTTACGCCAACGCGTTGAGGAACTTCGCCAGCAGGCTGTTGAGGCGATCGACAGCGGTGCCACGATCTTGGTGCTCAGCGATCGCGGGTTCGATCAGGAGTGGATTCCCATCCCTGCCCTGTTGGTCACCAGCGCTGTTCACCACCATCTGATTCGCAAGGGTGCTCGGACCCGCTGTGGGTTGGTGCTCGAAAGCGGGGAACCCCGAGAATGCCATCACTTTTGTCTGCTCTTCGGCTACGGGGCTACGGCCATCAACCCGTATCTGGCCTTGAGCACCATCGAGCAGATGCATCGGCAGGAGATGCTGCCGGAGGATTTGGAATCCGCCAAGGCCCAGACCAATTACGTTCAGGCCGTTTGCAAGGGCATTCTCAAGGTGATGTCCAAGATGGGCATCAGCACACTGGCGAGCTACCGTGGGGCCCAAATCTTTGAGGCTGTGGGGCTTTCGCAAGATCTCATCGACGATTACTTCCAGTGGACTCCCAGCCGCCTGCAGGGAGTCGACCTGCAGATGCTGCATGCCGAGGGAAAGCTGCGACACGATCATGCCTTCCCGCCGACCTATGTCCCCCAGGTGCTGGATTTGGACATCGGCGGCGAGTACGCCTGGCGTCGCAAGGGCGAAAGCCACCTGTTCAACCCCGCGGTGGTCTCCAAGTTGCAATCGGCCACTCGTCTGAATAGCCGAGAAGAGTTCAAGCAGTTCTGTCAGCTGATCGACCAGCAGAGCCGAACTCTCTATACCCTCCGTGGGCTGTTGGACTTGGTGCCAGTTGGGCCTGCTGTACCGCTTGAGGAGGTTGAGCCGGCAACCGAGATCGTCAAACGCTTTGCCACCGGGGCGATGAGCTACGGATCGATCTCACGAGAGGCTCATGAGACCCTGGCGGTGGCCATGAACCGCATCGGGGGACGTTCCAACACCGGAGAGGGCGGCGAAGACCCTGCTCGGTTCCAACCCGACCCCAACGGCGACAACCGCCGCAGCTCGATCAAGCAAGTCGCCAGCGGACGCTTTGGCGTCACCAGTCTCTATTTGGTCAATAGCGACGAGTTGCAGATCAAAATGGCCCAGGGCGCAAAACCCGGGGAAGGTGGCCAACTCCCCGGCCACAAAGTCAACCAAGAGATTGCTCGCGTCCGCCATAGCACTCCCGGGGTCGGCCTGATCAGCCCGCCCCCTCACCACGATATCTATTCCATCGAAGATCTGGCCCAGCTGATTCACGATTTGAAAAACGCGAATCACCTCGCCCGTGTCAGCGTCAAACTCGTCGCTGAGGTGGGGGTCGGCACTGTTGCCGCCGGAGTGGCTAAGGGCAAAAGCGACGTGATCCTCATCAGCGGACACGACGGAGGAACCGGAGCCAGTCCCCAGACTTCGATCAAACACGCTGGCTTGCCTTGGGAACTCGGGCTGGCCGAAACGCATCAAGTCCTCCTGAAGAACAACCTTCGAGGCCGGGTGATCGTCCAAGTTGACGGCCAGATGCGGACCGCTCGGGACTTGGCCATCGCGACGCTGCTGGGCGCGGAGGAATATGGAATCGCCACAGCGGCCCTGGTGGTGATGGGCTGCATCATGATGCGGAAGTGTCATTTGAATACGTGCCCTGTGGGCATTGCTACTCAAGATCCTCAATTGCGGCAGAAGTTCGCCGGACAACCCGAACATGTCGTCAACTACTTCATTCTCCTAGCCGAGGAGTTGCGAGAGTTGATGGCCTCGTTGGGCTTTCGCACAATCAACGAGATGGTCGGGCGAGTGGACGCGTTACAAGCACGCACCACTGTGGAGCATCCCAAGGCCAAGCACCTCGATTTGTCCTGCTTGCTGACGCTGCCAAGCGTCCCGGAGTCGTTCCCTCGTCGCTGTGTCGAGACACAAGATCACGGTCTGGAGAAGAGCCTCGACTGCACCAAACTGCTGCCGTTGTGCCAACCGGCACTTGAGCTCGATCCCCAGAAAAACCAGCCAGTCTCTTTGGATTTGCCGGTCCGCAATGTCAATCGCACCGTGGGAACCATTCTCTCCAGCGAGGTGACTCGTCGATTCGGTGCCGAGGGCCTGCCTGAGGACACCATCGACATCACCCTGCGTGGATCGGCGGGCCAGAGCTTGCTGGCCTTTGGTGCCCCTGGGGTGACGATCCGTGTTCACGGAGACGTCAACGACTACTGTGGCAAGGGACTCTCCGGCGGCAAGATCGTCGTGCAGCCGCCAGCCAGAAGTCCGTTTCATGCCGAAGGCAACATCATCTGCGGAAACGTTGCCCTCTATGGAGCGACCAGCGGAGAGCTCTATGTCAACGGGATCGCCGGCGAACGGTTCTGCGTCCGCAACTCCGGGGCCCTGGCTGTGGTCGAGGGGATCGGAGATCACGGCTGCGAGTACATGACCGGCGGAAGGGTCGTCATCTTAGGAACAACTGGAAGGAATTTTGCTGCCGGGATGAGTGGTGGAATCGCCTATGTGCTCGATGAAGAAGGGCACTTCGCTTCGTTGGTCAATTGCGAAATGGTGGACCTGGAGCCAGTCAGCCAGAGCGACGACGCCGAGTTGATCCTTTCGCTCGTCCGCAAACACGTGCAATACACCGAAAGCTGCCGAGGCCGCTACGTGCTTGAGAATTTCGAGTCCCTCCTCGAACGCTTTGTGAAGGTCATGCCCTTGGACTACCGCCGGGCCTTGCAGGAAGACGCCCAACGGCAACAGCAGGACAACATCAACGCTAGCCCAGTGAGGGAGGTGGCTCGTGGGTGATATCCGTGGCTTTATGAAGTACCGCCGGCAGGATTGGTCGAAGCAACCAACTCAAAAGCGGACTCAGCATTGGCAGGAATTTTTGGAGATCCTCCCTGACGATCAACTCCGCGAGCAAGGACACCGCTGCATGGACTGTGGTGTTCCTTTCTGCCACACTGGATGTCCGCTGGGCAATTTGATTCCGGATTTTAATGACCTCGTTGCACGGGGGAAATGGCGGGAGGCTCTCGAGGCACTGCACAGCACTAACAACTTCCCGGAATTCACGGGCCGGATTTGCCCGGCTCCCTGCGAAAACGCTTGCGTGTTGGGGATCAACGACGACCCGGTCACGATTGAGCAGATCGAACACGCCATTGCTGATCGTGGCTTTGAAGAAGGCTGGATTCAACCCGAGGCACCCCTGCAGCGTACCGACAAACGGGTTGCGATCATCGGCAGCGGCCCGGCAGGCCTGGCAGCAGCCCAGCAGCTTAACCGGGCTGGACACCGTGTGACCATCTTTGAGCGAGATCCTCGTCCTGGGGGGCTTTTGACCTATGGGATTCCCGATTTCAAGCTCGGAAAGGATGTGGTGCAGCGTCGGGTGGAGATCCTGGTCGCCGAAGGCATCGAATTGAAGTGTGGAGTGCATGTCGGCCGTGATCTTTCTCTCGATCAACTCAGAGCCGATTTCGATGCGATTTTGCTGGCCACCGGAGCACGCCAAGGACGTGATCTGGAGATCCCCGGCCGGCAACTTCAGGGCGTCCATTTCGCCATGGAGTACCTTGACCAACAAAACAAAAGGAATGCCGGTGAACTCCCCCCAGACCACCAGCCCATCTTGGCCACCGGCAAAGATGTGATCGTCATCGGTGGTGGCGACACCGGCAGCGACTGCGTGGGAACTGCCAATCGGCACAAGGCCAACTCCATCACCCAATTCCAGATCCACAACACCCCACCAAACGTCGGGCCGTATCCCCGAGCAGATCAACGCCCGATGCGAACCCCCTGGCCCGAGTGGACCCACATGTTGCGGACCAGTTCCTCTCACGAGGAAGGGTGTGACCGCCATTGGTGTATCCTCACCAAAGAGTTCGTCGGCGATGATCAAGGACGGGTGACCGGCCTGAAGACCGTCAGTTTGGAATGGGCAGACGATGCTCCCGGGCAACGGAACTATCGTGAGATCCCAGGCAGTGAAAAGATTTGGCCTACCCAGCTAGTGCTGATCGCTATTGGATTTGCTGGGCTGGAACGCCAAAGCGTGATCGAACAACTTGGCGTTGACATTCAGCGGCCTCGCGGAAACGTCATCACCGATGACCGCTACCAAACCAGTATCCCTGGCGTCTTTTGCGCTGGCGATCAACGCCGGGGTCAGTCGCTGGTTGTCTGGGCTATTCAAGAAGGCCGAGAAGCCGCCCGATGTATCGACCTCTCCCTCATGGGAACCAGCAGCTTGCCCAGCAACAATGATGCAGACTACCATCCCGCCGGTTTACAGAGCCCCGGTCAGTTGGTTGAGTTGAGCCTGAAGCAATAAAGCTGTCCTGGCAGGCTTTCTGAGGGTGGCCGTTTCCGACCCTGACCAATCCAACCGATGATCCGAATTCAGCGTGGCCCTTACGAAAAACAACTCCCAGACCTCCAAAGAGTCGATCGGCTAAAACCGCAGCGAACAGGCGTCCTCTTTATTTGCCAAGTTTCCACTGGCTGGGGTTACCCAGCTTGACCAAGCCGCCGTTCCCATCAGAGGCCGGTAGTAGCCTGGGGATTTCCGAGACCGGCAACATTCCAGAGAACCAAACCTCCAATCCCTGAAATCTGTGTGAGCTTCAGGAAAGTCGGTGGGGATGGTGGTCGGGTCGGAAAACGCTGCTCGGGTCCGCCGGTAAGTCCCCCCGTTGGGCAAGTGCCTACGTCGGTCGGTGCCTTCGCTGAACACTTCAGCTGAACCCAGCCTGGGTGCGTGCTTTACGTGGAGGCACAGGCTCTTGATGCAGAAGCCGCGGAATGGCCGCTCAGTTTTTTCAAGTTCTCACTTGAGATCTCCCGACAACAAGGCGAACTGTTCCAACTACTTGATTGAGGCCTTCGGAGCTTTCGGCTACGATGCGAATCTTGTGGAATCATGCCATTCCGCCGGGCGGTCAATTGGACCAGGTCCCTTCACAAAACAGGGGGGGCTGGACTCTGCCCCTGATGCAACGCCTCGGCGGTTTGCAACAGCAGCTTGAAGGCAACCAGCAAGCAGCCACTTTGCCATCCTGCTGCTGAAGAAAACGCTTATTCGTCCAAAACGCCGCCAGAATCATCAGTGATCTGCCAGCCGTGGATCTGCCGGCCGTGGATCTGCCGGCCGTGGATCTGGCAGTCTTGCCGCCGAACCGGACGAGCCAAAAGTTTCCTCTGCCGCCGTCAGTCAGTGCTTCTTCCAAGGTACAGACAAACAGCGCAGGATGGCGGAACTCCTTCAATGTCTGCATGCCGAATGCGAAAAGGGACGAAGCAGGGGGAACTCCCAGGAACTTGAGAAGGAAATCTCGGCTGGGAACAACGACGTCAACGACTCGCAGAGGGACGTCGAATGACAGCTGAAAATTGAGGACGCTTGTACCAAACTCAAGTCCGTCTATCCGAAGATCACGACGTAACGGAGCACTCGGCTTGTTCGAAAGGCTTTCAAGGCCGAGACTCTTGATCCTACCTTGCCTGACACTACGACTCACACTCCGGACATTGAGGTCCTGAACCGTTGGGGCTGAATTACTCATGGCCAATTCCGTCACTTGCCCCGGTTGCTCCGCCCGTTTCTCTGTGAGCGACTCTTACGCTGGCAAGCAAGCTCGATGCCCGAAGTGCAAAACCAAGTTCATTATCCCCGGTGGGAAGGATGATGGTGCTCTTGAGCTAATCTCTGAGGAGGAAACGGCCGAGCCAGCGATCGCCTCAAGGCCGGTCAACAGCGCACGAGGTCGTGGCGACTCCATCTGGGATGCCGACCCCGATGAGGATCGGGAGGAATTCCGAGTTGGCAGCAGCATCCACAAAGCCGCAGCCTCGGAAGAATCTCCCCATGATGTGGGCAACGGTGATCTGAAGGCCGCGGTCGGCCGCCGATCCGATTCCTCCAAGCCAAAAAAGGCTGCAGTTCCCCCGAAGAAAGCTCCCGTTGCGACCCACCAAGAGTCGGAACCGGTGGAATCCTTCCAACTAGATTTCTCCTCAGAACGGGGTCTTGGGCCATCAGTGGGCGTTGCCTCGCGGGGGACCACCGGTCGGCAATCAGCGGGTTACCTCCCCACACCGACGAGCCAACACGCAAACGGCCGACAAGCTCGCCGACGCTCTCAGGGACTCCCCGCTTGGCTTTGGCTGGCTGGGGGGGCCGGGGCTTTGGTGTTCGTTGTCCTGCTGGGCATGCTGTTTCTCGGCGGTGACAAGCAGGATCAGGCCGCTGGGGCGAACTCCGATGCAGAAGCCGCCACAGATCCCGACGAGAACACGCGTCCTCAACTCAACCGCACTGCGTTGTTCCAGGAGGATCTACGGGAGAAGGCACTGCATGCTCGTCGTGAGAAACCCGGCGACAACGCCACCCGTCAGGAGATTATCGACTATATCGATAATGGGATCGTCAAGATCGAGTGCCAGAGCCTGGTCTTCAATGCCGAACGAGGTCAGCCTGAATACGACTGGACCAGCCTCGGCAGCGGTTTCGTCATCGATGCCGAACGGAGACTGGTGGCCACGAACTTCCACGTGATTTCTCACGGCAGGAATGCGGCCATCAAATTCCGCAACAACCAGAAATACGGGGTCGTCGGTTATCGTGCCGTCGATCCCCAAAGTGACCTGGCCATTATCGAAGTGACCGGCCTTCCGCCTAATGTGGAAGAACTTGATCTAGCGACTGATCCGGACATCGGCACCGGGGTGCAGGTGCTTGCCATTGGGCACCCTCATGGGGTGGAATTTGTCGATACCCTCGGCAAGATCGTCACTGCTCAGCCGCTCTCGCAGATGCCCATCGGCAGTCAGATCTTTTTGGCAGACTGTCCTCCCTCGACTGTGTGGCTGGAGTCTGATGTCGGGCTCAAGCCGGGGAACTCGGGAGGGCCGCTGCTGAATTGGAAAGCGGATGTCATCGGCATCAACACCTGGGTGGACGGGAAAAACGGCTACTCGTATTCCTCGCACATCAAGCATCTTGAGACTCTCTTGGCCAATCTCAGCGAAGAGCCAGTGGACCTCAATGAGCACTTTGTCCCCGGCGAGCGTGACCGTCCCATTCCGGCCAGAATCGTCAACAGTCTTTTAGACCAGGCGGTCTCCCGAGATTGGGATTTCAAAGACGAAGAGTCGTATCAAGAGATTCTCTATTTGGCCTACTGCCTCACAGTGGCTGAGGGTGACCTGGAACTCGAGCGAGCCATTCAAAAGGCCATCAGCACCCTTCGCAACAAAGATTGGAATCAGAAGAAGCATATCCAACCAGCGGCCGAACGAGCGGGAAAACACTTCAAAGAGGGTGATTCCGACCTCAAACGCGGCGGACGAGTGTTCGTCTTTGGAGAGATCGTAGACGCTCAGCCGGTGCCCAGTGGCTTGATCCCAGCCGATCAACAGCTCACCATCAAGGTCCTGGGAGGTCCGGAGTCCTTCAATCTGGGAATCTATGCGGCCACCTCCAGCAAAAACGGGAGCCTCATCCCCGATGTGCGGCTCTCTCGGGGGGACAAGGTGGTTGTCTTGGGAATGGC
Source organism: uncultured Pirellulales bacterium (assembly GCA_964648025.1). Taxonomy (GTDB): domain Bacteria; phylum Planctomycetota; class Planctomycetia; order Pirellulales; family Pb10988; genus CAZYKP01. Next base: position 86,299 of record CAZYKP010000008.1, read on the forward strand.
GGCTTGGTCCCGAGACGATGGGAGCATCGTGCCCCTAGCCCTCAGCAAGGCGGTTCTGCCCGTGCGAATCGACGGGGTTGGAGGGAAGCCGACTGCCAGTCGCCCGAGTCCACCTCGCCGGCCAGCCGGGCCCTTCGCTGTTGAGGCCGGCCCGATCTTCAAGGGGCACCGCGACAAGATCCGCGCTGTTGCTGTGGCTCCTGATGGAGTCATCGCCGCCAGTGCGGCAGACGACAACACCATCCGAATCTGGGAGCTGGCAACTGGAGCCGAGCTCCACGTCTTTGAAGATAACCTTTCCAAAATCAATGCGTTGGCCTTCTCCGCCGACAGTCGCACTCTGATGGCCGCCTCAGAGAGCAAGGCCGCTCTGGTCTTCGATCTGGACGCCCTCAACCAACGCGGAGGGATCGGTGGTGATGGACGCGGTCCTCAAGAGCCGGTCACCGGCGTGGCCCATCTCGGAGACGATCGGGTCCTGGCAGGAAGTGGTGACGGCAAAGCCTACGTGTTCACCCCAGGGGCTCCTGGCGGATTTAGCATGGAACTCGGCCAAGGGCCCGTGACTGCTGCGGCGTCGCTGGACGGCCGCCCCGGCCAGGTGATCCTGGGCTTCCGCGATGGCAGCGGAGCCTTGCTGGAGATCGCGCAAGGCACCACTCGAAGATCCCCAATCCCCAGCAACGGGGGCGAGGTGCGGGCTTTGGCCATTTCACCCCAAAGTGTCTATCTGGCTATGGGGCGAGCTTCCGATGGATCAACCGGGAAGATCGATCTGCTCAGCATTGAGCGGCGGCGGGCCATCGGACAACTGACCGCTCACACCGGATCGATCTCCGGTCTGGCCTTCCTGGGAGACGATCGGCTGATTTCCGTCAGCGAGGACGGCACCAACCGTGTCTGGGATATCCAAGAATCCAAAGAACTTGGCCGGATCGAAGGACACTCCGGAGCGGCCACCTGTGTTGCTGCTGTCCCAGGAACCAATCAGTGCCTCACCGGGGGGGTCGACAAAACCCTTCGGCTCTGGACCCTCAAGTAGTTGATCGTCACGAGGACCACCGGTCGCCAAAAAAAGGTCGGGACGCACAAGGCAGCCGACACCCCGCAGCTGGCCGTCGTTAGAAAACCCTCAAGTCGGCAGTTTCCAAGCAAAACGCCTGCAAACAGCCAAAGCCAACCTCATTCCGATCAAGTCTCTCTCCCCACCTTCGAGGTAGTATCCTGGTTGTTTGACAGTGCTTCAAGTGACATCCTGCTGAAGAGAGGACAAGTCCGGGATTGCCCGCCTAAGATGAAAAGAGATGACCCATCAGAATCTCGGTCAGGGGAGTCTTCTCCTTGCTGGCAGCGCCTGATGGTCTGAACACTGCCCACAGACAACTCCGCCCGGCGGAGCCATCGATGGCCGACGCGTTTGACCCCTACAGTCAGTGGCTTGGGATTACCGACCCTCAGCGGCCGCCAAACCATTATCAACTGCTTGGATTACAACTTTTCGAGTCCGACACGAAGGTCATCGAACAGGCTGCCGATGACCGCATGGGGCTGGTCCGCACATACCAAACCGGCAGGTGGTCGACCGAAAGTCAGCAGTTGCTCAATGAGTTGGCATTTGCCAAGTTGTGTCTGATCGATCCCAGGAAGCGAGAGAGATACGATCAGCAGCTTCGAGTTGCGACCGCGGCAACCAGCGGTGACCTATTCCCGCCGGCTCTTGGTGGCTCGCTGCCGCCACCGGCCATGCCCCCGGTGCTCGAACCGAGTAGCCTGACGCCCAACCCGAGTTCCTCCGGCATCAGCGTACCAATTGAGAACCACACCGGTTCCTACCATGTGTCTGCGTCTTCACCACCGGCTGTCAGTCAGTATCACCCCGGATCGAGTTCCTCGGTAAAGAAGGCAGGAAGCATAGCTCAGGCCGGCTGGTGGCCTCAGCTTGCCAAATCCGTTGAGGAGAATAGCGGTCTGTTGCTGGTCGTTCTGGGGCTGGTCGTCTCGCTGTTGCTTGTCTGGCAAAGCGGAGTTTTTCGGCCAAACTCTGTCCCTCAAGAGAGTTCAAACGGTGAAGGGGGTAGATCGGCTGGCCTCACGCAGTCTCCAGCGACTCCGCGAGAGCGAGGCATCGCATTGCAGTTGGAGCCTGCAGGCCAGTTGGCCGGCCACACTGCCGCGGTGTGGTTTTTGCTGCCCGTTGGTGAGCAGCCCAGGCTGATCACCGCCAGCACAGATCGCAGCATCCGATTGTGGGATCTGACTGAACGTCGGTTCCTGCGAGAAGTGACCAAATACGGCAACCTCATCCAGGCTTTGGCAATCTCCGGCGATGGTCAATACCTGGCCAGTTGCTCGGCAGACAACGAGGGCCACATCTGGAACCTCAACCGTCTGGAACCGGTCACACAAATCTTCGGCGACTTGACCGAGATCCGCGTGCTGGTGTTCTCAAGGGACGGTAAGCGGCTCTTTGGCGGTCTCTCCTCGGGTCAGATCAAAGTCTGGGGTGGTCGCTCTGGGGTCGAGATCCATACCTTCCCCGCACATCAGGGGCCCGTCACAGCTCTGGCCAGCCTCGGTTCAGGACGTCTGCTCTCTGCTGGAGCAGACGGCAGGTTGCTTCTGTCGACCGCAACTCGCAAAACACAACTCGGAAAGAACGTCACGAGCTGGCAAGCGGAACCTCCAAGCAGCGGGGCGTCAATGACAACAATCGTTGCCAGCCGGGACGGACGCCGAGTTCTTTCTGGGTCTGCTGATGGTTCTCTCCATTGGTGGGATGCCACCAGTGGTCAGGTCATCCGCAAGCTCCAAAACGGCAGCGGGGTCACCAACGTGGCGCTTTCAGCTGATGGCCAACTGGGCCTCTCTGGCGGCGACGACGGACGAGTTCGCCTCTGGGATCTGAGGGCAGGTTCGCTGATGGCCGTCTCACCAGGTGAACCTGAATCCTCAGCCAAACCCGGACGGATTCTCCAGGTGGCTTTCTCTCCCAATCAACGGATCGGTCTCTCTTGCAGTGTGGGTCCCAAGGTGCAGTTGTGGTCGCTGCCCCGATTCCACGAGAACCAACTGCCAAATCAGAAGGAAACCGACCACTAGGCCTTTGGTCAGCCCCTGGCTGCTCACGTTGACGAGTGACCGATGGTGGCAGACGGAAAGCCCTCGGAAGGCAACCTTTCCAGGGCTCAGCAGTCGCTACACCGTTACCTCAAAGAACCCAGCAGGATCCGCTGACGTGCTTGATCTCCCAAAATTGCTTTGTCTGCCTTGGCTGCTTGGGGCAGCACTGCTGGCCCCGCACGCTTGTGGCCGCCAAATTCCTGCTGCCACCCCGGGCATGCCTCTGAAAAATGCCATCCAACAAAAAACAATTGAGTTGAAAGAAGTCCGCTGTTTGCCTGCCAAACCCCCGGAGCGATTCCCGCAGGCGACTATGAAGCTGCAAAACATCAGCGGAAAATCGGTTCAGGTGCTGCTCAATGAGAGCTGGGCGATCGTTCCCCAATCTCAACAGCTCCCGCAACGGGCTCCTGCGGCAAAGGTGCAAGTCCGTACTGAGAGCAAAAGAACGGTCTTTGAACAAGTCTGCCTTGTGGGGCCTGTTGTAGGACGGGGGGGACTGGTCGGGCGACAGTTGCTGACGATCGAGCCCGGGCAGATCACCGAGCTGAAATTGCCGCTGATTGCCACAAGCTTGCGGCGGTTTCGTCCGGAGTCCGCTGCCGAGTGGCAAGTTCGCTATCGGCTGGTTCCGGTCGAGCAGTGGACAGACAACGCTAGCGTGCTACGCTTCGTAAGATTCCTGAGCCAGCGCGGGGCCAGCCGAGGGGTCGCTCAAGCCGCCCTCTGGCACCTTTGGCACCGCGTCAGTTTTCGAGAGCTTGTTTGGTACAAACCCGGGGACTGCAACAAACAAGAAGCTGCTTTGGCAGAGGCTCTCGTTGCCCAGCTTGGCGAGGTCGGTGCTGGCAGCGCTGCCGAGAAAACCCCGCAGCAGCCGCCCTGTTGCGTTTACCTACAGATCATCAACAAAGCCGGTCAGCCTTGCACTCAGCTAACCGACCAAATGCGTTCCTTGGCAGATCGCGGGGGCTTGTTCGGCTTACCGGTGCAGTTGACCAATCCGGAGGAAGCCGATTTGCGGACTTTGGCCGAATTGCGTCTGGCAGTCGGCTGCCAAATCACCCTCCTGGGGCCTCCAGAGCAGCTGCGAGCTCGCGTCCTCTTTTCCGTGTTTAACGGCCAGTTGTTCGGCCCTTGGCCGGCTCTCCCCAAGCGTGGGGTCGAACCTCGCTATTATGACGTTTACTTGGGCGCTCACCCGCAACCATCCGAGGCTCTCACCCTGATCGAGGGTGGCACCATTTCCAAGCTTGTCCCGGTGAGCCGCCCCCAGCGAGACAACTCTCCGCCGGTTGCTCGAGTGCAAAATCTTTTCCCCCTTTCGCTGCACGCCTGCCAGTTGGTCCCCAAGAAACAACGCCGAGCGCCCCCGCGATCCATCACCCTGACTGGTTACGCTATCGGTCCTGGCCGAAGTCTGGAGTTACCCTGGGAGGGTCCAGTGGACGAATGGGAAGTTCGCTCCGCCAGTTGGGGTTATTAGAGCGTCGATCGAACAAGTGGAGCTCACCCCCTTTGACATCTCCAACTCACTGCTTCGGATAAAACAAGTTAATCACCTGCCGAGCCTCGGAGGTCTTCTGGCCGGGAACCGCCGACGTGACTGGTCTCAACCTCGATCGCCAACGGGACACTCGCCCAAATCGTCTTCGATCAACAGCGAATCTGGCAAATTCAGAACCTGCCAAACTGGCGGGAGCGGCGCGGTGATCTGCGTCCGTTCTTTGGTAGCAGGATCATCGAAGGCCAGTGTCCTTGCGTGCAGGACAATTGGCTGCTCCCGAGGATCGGACTGCTCGGGCCCGAACAACACCGACGACCCGTATTGTTGATCTCCCCAAACAGGGTGACCGCGAGAAGCCGCTTGGACTCGAATCTGATGGGTGCGTCCTGTGTGCAACTGAATCAGCAACAAGCTGACGGGTTGCTCATCCAGGCCAAGTGAGGCGAGCGTGAGGTACTCCAGGCGAGCGACGCGGCCCTCGGGATGATCAGGTGCCACGACCTCAGCACGGGCATGGTCAGGGATTTTGCGGAGGAAATCCTCCCAGAGACCACTGGGGGGTTCGACACGCCCATGCACACAGCACCAATAAGTTTTGTGGACGGTTCGGCGTTCGAACTGTTTGGAGATTTTCCGGGCGTCTCGCTTGCGGCAGGCCACGACAATGGCCCCGCTGACAGGCCTGTCGAGTCGGTGAGGCATACCGAGGTAAACCGGATCAAAGGGTTCCCGGTGAGACAGGAATCTTCGAATCCTCGACTCCAAGCTATCGATCCAAGGGGGCGCTTGGGTCAATAGGCCATACGGCTTATTGAGCACCAACACACCCCCCGTCTCATGGAGAATGGTGAAGCCAGGATCGGCATCGGCAGACATAAGTCGATCGCCAGGAACGCCTCAGTCTTGATTTTCCTGATGAGCCATGAATCGATCTAATCGCGCTGGCTAAGAGTTGAGGTCTGATTGCTTTCGAAGGCTTCGTTGCTTGTTGGACCGAGCGGACCTGGGGTTGTCTCGATGAGATATCGGATGAGGGCCGAGACGACAAATAGCCAGTTTGCGACAACGAGACCAGCAACCCACCAAAAGCCGCCAGTTCCGGTTGCATAGGCATGCAGTCCGGCTCCCAACCAGAAATTCACTCCGTACCAAGACATGACAATCGCGCTGAAGCCGAAGACCGACCCAGCGGCAAGACCAAAGTTGCCGAACCAACCGGCATAGCGACCATGAAGAATCGCCAAATAAACCAGGGCTGAGATCAAGGCCCAAACTTCTTTGGGATCCCAACCCCAAAAGCGGCCCCAAGAGACATCTGCCCAAAGACCTCCCAAGATGGTCCCGGCAATCAGCAACAGCACGGACACTTGGATTACCTTGTACACATACCCCGCCAGGGTAATGGCGGATTCTGGGGGCCTTCGGCCGAGCAGCATTGTGGCATTGAGGTCGCCGGAGGGACGATGCGTTTCAGAGGTGTGGAGGATCGGATGGCGATACCTCCCCAAGAGATAATACCCCAGCGATAAGTTGCCCAGCCCCCAAGCTAACGCGCCAGCTCCGTAACTGGAGACGATGGTCAACACATGAATCGTCAGCCAGAAATTGTCTCGCAGAATTGGTTGGAGGGGTTTGAAACCTTCGGAGACTGAGGTGGGATCCGCTGTTTGGAACCAGTAAGTGAGGCCGACGGAGGTCCACCAAGCCACAAAGGCACTGAGAAATCCCGCCAGGGCAGCAGCTAGCCCGAAGAGAGGCCTGGGGTGCTCATAGAGCTTGGGAAGTTGCGTTCTTCCATGAACCCACCAAGATCTTGGCATCAAAATCGTCCCAACCAGCAGAGCAAGCACAGCCCGGGGCACACACCACATCGACGCGGCCAGCACACCGAGACTCACCAGCCATACCAGCAGGTCGTTTCCATTGATCGTCGAGGTCTGGGGCAGCACCCGCAGCACAGCACCTCCGCTGGCATCGTACTTGGCAATGGCTAAGCCCCAGAACACCAAAGCAACAAGGAGCAAGCGGAAGACTAACAAGACGAACGAGAAAAGCGTTGCGGTCTGTTGACTGACGACCTCGGTTTCGTCCTCGGCCAGGGGTTGGTCCTCCGGCGTTCCCGGAACGGCAGCCAACTTCCAACCAAGCTTAATACTTTCCCAAGTGAGCGGGGCAGTGAGAAACCAAAGGCCCAAAAGTGAGACAAATGATCCGACGTAGATCATTGTCTCATACATGTTGGTCACCGGTGCAAATTGCGTGATGGCGACTCTGAGGCCGAAGCCGTAGCAGCTGACCGCGATGGTCCCAACAAGCAAAAAGATCCCCGTCCAAACCATCAACGCGCGGGCGGCTCCGAAGGCCAAGGCAAAGGCTACCATGGCGGCAAAGGAAAGGATCCAAGACCATTTGAACGGATCGAGTCTGTTGTAATAGACCTCCATTTTGGTCCAGCCCGACTCAGGATAAGCGATATACCCCAAGAGTTCTTCATCGAACTCCTTGACCGAGGGAAGCGTCACCATCTTCCGCTCGATGTCTCCGGCAAGCCGCTGCAGAGAAGAACCGAAGTCGCGGCAAGCTCGTTCCGCTGCACTGGCATCTCCCTCGCGATAGGCCACCAGAAGGCTGCGGAAATGATCCTGAACTCGACGGACTCGAGCAACCGGATACCCTTTCGTTTCAAAATACCAATCCGGGGCCAGGATAAGCGTCTGCAGATCCAACCAGGGCTTGGCTGTTTCGCCCTGAGGACGCTTCCGCTCAAAGGCAGGGCCGTTGAGGGACGGAACCACACAAAGAGGTCGACTGTTATCGTGCAGGGCAGCTCGGGCCCGATGGGCAAGCCGAGCCACCTCTTTGGCTGTTTGGGCCGCCTCTTCGGTCAGCTTCCGATATTCGGGATCAGCAGCGATTTTCACTGCCGCTGTGTGGAGTCGTTGCTCAAGAGTTCCTTCCAATAAGCTCTCAGGAGTGCCCGGCGTCGCTGAGTCAGGGACCTGGGCATCAGGGTTGGCCTGACTGAGAAGGCTCTCTGGTTGATCGAGGGCCACCGCAAGACGCTGAAGGTCCCTCGCAAGGGCATCGGCATGGATCACCACCTGCCCATAGCTTTCCGCCACTTTGGGCGTTCTGGCAAATCGCTTGACTGCAAGCTTTTGAGCTTCTTGGCTGCCAACCCTGATCGCAGCATAGTGAATCGCCAGATCCACACAGGCCGGTTGTGTCTCAGGGTCAAGTCGCATCCGTTCCAAGAAACTTCGAAGCCGGTTGAGCCGAGTAAGCGTCTCTCGCTGTGCTTCGAGGTGATGGTTTTCGGCAACATCGTCCAGAATGGGGGAGAATTCGCAGGCGATGTAGGCAAACAGAGCCTGCGTCAGCTTATTGGTCGCTCGCTCGACAGGAGTCAGTGTCTCTTTCTCGGAGCGTGCCTTCCGGTCGATCTCGGCTGCCTGTCGGTTCCACTCTTCGGCAGTTTCCACATCAGCTGGGGACACAAAGGTCACCGGCCGACCATGCCGATCGTTAAGATCGATGTCCAAGATCTTCTCGTGGAGCTCCGGCACCTGAGGAGGCACAGGTAAGAAGGGAAACTCCTGCCAGATTTCTGGTTGAGCAAGCCAGCTAAGCAATAACTCAGACGCAGTGAACTTCCGCTTGACCACCTCTCCGTCTTCCCGACGCCACTCCAAAGTTGGCGATTGACGCCCGTAGATCCGCTCCACCTGCTGCCGAGCGAATGAATCCAGCGGCTGTCGACGACCGTTATGATAGACAGGCAGGTGTTCCCAACCGGTCGTGTCAACTCGAAACTCCGGCTTGCGGAATTCGATCGGCACCTCCTCTTGGTCCGCTGCGTGCAGATTCGCTGGACTGGATCCCCAGAACCCCCCAACAGATACTAGCAAGAGACCCGCCAAGATCCTCACGAGCTGGCGTGCTGGACTGGTGGCCTTTTGAGGAGCGTCTGGGCAAATCGGCGTGGCAAGAGTCTGTGCCGACCGTGGTTGGGTTGACCGCCCTGGTCCGGAAAATCCTTGAAAACTCGACAGAAGTGTATGCATCATTATTGAACTTTCTAAGACCTGTAATGAGGTCGGGACAGTCTCGAGTTAATTGTCAGGGGACGACAACATCGTGGCGGTGCCTGGGAAGTTCGACTGATTGAGAATCAGATTGCCACCGGAAGCAAAGCTGCACAACAATCCCTTCTGGATCGGATAGTTTTTGACTTTGGCAGACTTCATGGCAAACCCTTAGGTGGGTACCGTTCGACGCCTCTTGGGAGAAGACTTGTTCCCTGCGGGCAACGGCGGGGAGTCGTCGGACCAGTCCAGCGAGCCGGGAGACTGTTGATTTTGGCCCGAGCCAGCTTGGGTTTGCGAGCCAGCTTGAGTTTGCGAGCCAGCTTGAGCCCTTGGTCGGCGGAAGAAATAGGCACGCATGTAGAACATCATGCCGATGCCAAAGATGATCAAGAAACTGCCAAGATACTTCAACCCGCGGCCTGGATCATAGTTGATTGTGAAAATCGACAACCAACGATCCCGTTGATCGGGAAAGCCGCTGATCGGCCGAGCTTGCCCAGGACCTCCATTGAGAGCGCTTCCGCTGAAACTCTCCTGGAAGAGTCGCAAACTCTGTCCGGTCTCCGGATTGAGAAACTCAATCGGCGCGTTCATGCCCACTTTCCGCTCGGGGACATCACTGTTCTTCTCCTTGTCACGCAACTCAACCCAACTGTAGTAATCCGATGGCTGGTCGGTTCCTGGATCCAGCTGGCGGTGGAACTCATGGAGATAGACCCTCCTCCCGATATCAATGGCTCGTGAGGGCATCCGCAGAGTCACCCGTTTGTTGCCCAGCCGAAGACGGGGCTGCTGTTCTTTCCGGAGAGGAAAGTCATCAGCAGTCGGCCTGTCCGGTCGATGAGCACGCTGCAGCTGGAGACCTGCGTCTTCCCGAAATCCGTGAGCGACGAGCTTGACTTCTTCAGTTTCCCCATCCGCGGTTACATTGAGAAAGGCCACTCGTCGGCTGTCTCCGGCAGCTCGGTTTTTATCAAAGGGCAATGGCACTTCGATGTATTGAGCCTGCTTGCTGGGACGAAAGGCTTGCTCAGGATGTTCCGGGTTCTCTCGCTCACCTACGTAGAAGAAAACTTTCCCAGCAGGCATGGAAAACGCTACCTGAGCGTCTTCGTGTGTTCCAGGTCGAAGCTTACCAGAGCTGACCACCTCAGAGCGAACCCATCGCCGATAGTAGAGATTTTGCTCGGGACCCTGAATGATATCTAGACGCGTTCCTCCGTCTCCCATCTTGCGGTCTTCTGCATTGGCTTGGCTACGATCCACCCAGTAGCTTGCCGAGATTTCCGCGGGTAGAGAACGCGGCCTCACATGGGGAAAGTCGGCAGCCAGGACAAATTCAACAGGCTCGCTCTCTGAGACTTCTTCTGTCGCTTCACCGGAGGCAGCGGAGGACCGCTGGGGCGGGTGCAGTCGCAGGGAAACCGCAGGCAATGCCCAGGATGGAATGCCCTGAGACTGCGAAATCGCCCGCAACGCCTCTTTCATCTGGGGGTACTGTTCCAGCTCCCATTTCAAATCTCGGATTCGGCTCAACAGCTCGAGATGCCAACCGGATTCACCCAGGGGTATTTTTTGAGAGTCCAAAGCCTCGTCGATGGAGATGAAATAGGGCTGGTTGTCGACGGTGATCACTACCTGCCCGGAATCCCCCAAGCCCACTTTCTCGGTGTCGGGACCTTCTAGAAAAGCTTCGACCTCCGCGTCGCTGCCGGCCATCCAGAACGTGACCAACCCACCACCCTGTTGAACCCAATGCCCCCGACCAAGTGGCTGCAGTGGAAGTGGGGTGACCTCCAGCGTGGGCCCGACTTGAAAATCCGCTTCGTCCAGGTCCTCGTCACCTTGGCCGGTCTCCTGTCGAAAGCCCAAGTGGACTGTCAAACGAGGGACTGCCAACTTTTCCGCATGGGAGTAATAGTTGGTCACCTCCACCTCGATGCCCAGATCTTGAAGACGCGAATCCGTCAAGATGCCGGTGTCTCGTTTGGCCCAGGACCACCAACTGTTGTACCAAGCAGGATCCTCATAGAACTCCCAATTAAACGGGCCAGCTCGAAAGGGGATCGCTGTCCGCTCAATCCGGTCGTCGTCGGCGATGTCTTTGTCCAGATCTTCCACTTCGGCTTCAATGAACAGGAGGTCATCATAAGCTCGGTGGTTGGAAGTTCCTTCAAGCACCGGCATCTGGGCATCAATGCCTCGTTGCCAGCTCACCCAGGAGCCAAAAAGCAACACCAGCAAGCCGATGTGGGTGACGACGAAACCCGTCTGGTGGCGTTTCCAGGGAAAGCGGATGGCTGCAGCGCAGAAGATGTTCAAACCCAAAAGGAACATCAGCAGAGCAAACCACCAAGCTCCGTAAATCCCAAATTTGACCGCTGTGGTCCCATACTCGGCTTCAACAAAGGTCGCCCATCCCAACACAGCCGCCGACGACAGAATCAGGATGACAGCAAGTTTGAGCGAAGCCAGCGCTTCATAGATGCCAAAGAAGAGCTGGACGGGTAACGGTTGCTCGGGAGACCGCAATCGTGGTCGGGCCATCGCACTTGTTTCTAGGTGTTAAGATGAAGCTCAAACGCGACTGCGTGGCATCTGGTCACCGATACCCTGAAGAGGTCGGTCAGCCGGTGCGTCCGCAGAGACCGCGTGGACTGAAAAATCGTTTGGTGTGTCTACCGCTTGAAGGCGGCGACCATCGTGGGGAGACGCCTCAGCTCAACCGGGCCAATACATCGAGAGTTCACCAAGAGACAGCTGCTCCAAGAGAACAAAGGGCCCTTGAGCCGGGGCTGTGTGCAGCCCTCAGCATTATATAGTCCCGCGCAAAGTCGAAAGGGGAATCAGAAAGCCGCCGGGCTTTTTCCCGGCGGCTTGCATTTTGGAGAGGAGTCAGGTTGTGCTTGCCGCAAAGGGTAGTTGGTCAACAAACGAGTGCCTTGTTTCCTCTGATTTTGGCAGTCGATTGGACGTGAATCCCCCGATTTTACGAGAACCAACTGCCAAATCAGAGGAAACCAACCACTAGGTTGGAACAACCTGAACTGGAGAACCGGGAGGGTGAGCAAGCTGGCCAAGCTCATGAGCAATCCTTGCTCAAATGCCGAGCGCTGGACCAGGCCGGCCAGAAAATCAGAGAGCCTTGGGCAAGCGTTCAGGCAGGACACACCTGCCCCAGCCCAATTAGGAGAACAAATTCACCACGGATTCCAACATCGTCGGCCTGGTCCCGTGGGCTAGGTTCAACGTCAGCTCCCAGAGAAAAACCAGCGTAAAGGCCATCACAAAGAACGACAGCCACATCACCGTCACCAGTCCACCGCCGAAGGTGACCTGGCTCTCCGGGCGGCCGACGACCACGTAGTCGTACACAGGTTGAACCTGTTGCTGGGGGCCTGCCCCATAATAGCCGGCTTGAGCTGCCGCTGGGTCGGGCTGAGTCGGGGTCAGCATCGAGTCGTCGCCCGGCATGGCCAGGGCTGAACCACCGGCATCGGAACCAAACCCCACGGCTGCGGAGGCGCCCAAGGCGGAAGACCCCAATGTGGAGGGCCCGAGAGCCTCAGCACCGATTCCTGAGCCACTGGGCCCAGCACCGACAGAAGCCAGGGCCTCCCCGACATCAAAGCCGGCACCAGCAGGCTCTTCCTCCAGCATCGTGGGGGCGACTTCGTCGAGGTCCTCGGCATCCAAGGCGATCAACTGAGAGCCGCTCTCGTCGGTCTCTTGACCTTCGCCTTCTTCTTCGGCGGGCGTGAGCAGGAATTCACTTGCATCATCGGCATCGCTGCCCAAATCAAAGCCGACGTCGCTGCCAAGATCGATGCCGCTATCGCCGGCAAGACCGATGCCGCTGGCACCGGTGCCAATGCCGATTCCGCTTTCAGCCGGTTCCAGGGTCACATCGCTGCCGGTTGGGCCGGTTGGGAGGGCATCGGAGCCGCCAAAGACGCTCTCGTGGTCTTCTTCGGCCGTGTTGAGGTCGATCAGGGAGGGCATTCCGGCCTCGCCGGTCGCCTCTTCCTCCTCAAAGAGCAGCACTCCGCTATCCTCGTCCGCCTCATCCAAATCGGTGGTGGAGCCACCTCGCAGCAGGATTGGGTCGGACCCTGAGGGGAGACCTTCACCCAAGTCAAGCGACACGTCGGACTCGCCAGAGGAAGAACCCGAATTCGCCGCCTGGGAAGCTTCTTGGGCCGCTGTGGGTGTCTGGAGCAACTGGAGATCCTCACCGAGCTCCTGGGAGGCTGCAAGCTCCAGCGGCTGGTCCAGAGCAAGCGTCTCGTCTTGGGCATCAGCCAGGTGTGGGGCTCCAGCCGAGGTGAGCTCTTGGTCTGCTGCGGATTGCTCAGAGGCCGTCTGAGCTTGGGAAGATGAGGCCTTGGAGAGGGCGTTTTGCCTCTCAGAAAACTCTGCAGGGAGCTCGCCTTCGGAGGACTCACCGGGCAGGAGAGCTTCGGGCATGATGTTGGGGTCCAAGTCCGTTGCGGGATGACCTGTCGAGCCGCCTGGCCCCGCCGATGACAGATCAACGGATTGCCCGCCATCGGACCCCAAGCCATCCGCTTTAGAATCAGCCGATTCTAGATCGAAGGGCATCAAGTTTTGGTCCGGCGCGGCGACCAGTTCTTGGGTTTTTTCCTCTTGGGGGTCCCGATCGAGGGCATCCAGGACCGAGTCATCTGTCAGTTCAGTCAGATCGTCGATGGTTGCCGAGTCGTCGGTCTCAGCCTCCTGAAGATCCGAGCCAGGCTCATCCAGCACGGATTCCTCTTCCTCAGGGATCTGCGGACCGTGGGTGCTCAGGGCCATCAGCTCGGAGCCCGCGACAACTTCCAGATCTTGGTCCTCTGGGAAAGCGGAGGACTGCTTGGCAGTCCCCTCGGCGACGTCCCGACCTTCGGTGCCCTCGGGCTCACCCAAAGAGATATCCAGATCCGATTCCTCAGGGATCTCAGCGGTGTGGGCCTGGGAGATCCAGCCACTGGGCCCCGATGCCACCTCGCCGGGACTGGCCCCAGCGGGCAGATCCTCGCTGAAGTCAATGGACAAGTCGTCCGCCTCAATCCCCGCCCGGGTTTCCAGCCGTTTCTCCTCAAGGTTGATCGACATCTCTTGATCAGTGAGGTCACCCGGGCTGCCAAGGTCCAAATTGGGATCGGACCCCGCCGCCAGATCGCTGCGGACGTTGAGGGCAACCTTGTCGAAGCTGCTTTCCTCAGAGGTGTCCAGGACCGTCAGATCAGCGTCTGGTTCCGGACCCAGCTCCCGAGGGCTGAGCAACACCTGATCTTGGGATCCGTCTGTCCCGATGGTCGTTTGGACCTCGTCGGGGTTGACCTCCAGATCAGAACCTTCCAGCACAAAGTCGGTCCCTTTTCCTTCGGCGACCAAGCTGCTGTCTGAGAGAACTCCGGCTGAGGCAAGAAAATCGTTTGGCTCGTAGTTCTCAGTGGGCTCATTCGGCTCGCTGGGGGCCTGGGCGGTCTGTTCGTCGCTGCGGCGAATGGTGGTGCTATCGGAGGTGGGGTTGCTGACGACAATAGAGCTGCCGCCGGGCGTTTCCAACCGGACTTCGCTTTCGCTGAGGCCGGCGACATCTGGGACGACGGCTGTCTGGCTTGTGTCGGAGGATTCCTCCAGTGGTCGTGGACTCTCCAGCACGACCTCGCTGTCGGTTGGAGGAGCGATCCCTGCGATCGTGGGCTCGTCCATAGGCTCCAGGCCCATCGGCAGCACATTGGAATCGCCACGACGGAGGCGAGATTCTACTTGTTCCACTTCAGCGGTGGTGAACAAATAGGTGCCGGTGGAGTCGATGCCCGCAGGGGTGATTTCCCCAACTCGAACCAAATGCTTGAGCGTCTCTTCAGTGATGCTCAATCGGCTGGCTACTTGCGTTGTTGTCAGTTCTTCTTCGCTCATCGTTTTGATCACTCACCGCGTTGGTTTCGGCCTCGATCGTCCGGTCCTCCTGATCCCGACCGTTTGGGTGGCCGATTCATCTTGGAGGAGATTTCCGCCATGGGGGGATTTTCCGCAACATCGTCAACGTGCGGAGCCTAACAGTTCTTGAGGTTCGTCGCTTGCGGGCCGCGTCCTCCTGCCACTGGGGGTCAGCCAGGGTTCCAACTCGGGGCCCGTGGGCAACCCTCGCAGGGTCGGCGATCCTGCTTCAAAAATCGCTGGCTTGATCCAAAACTCTCAGTTCCCAGATTCCCTGGTCCGAGCTTTCCCTGGTCCGAGCTTTCCCTGGTCCGAGCTTTCCCTGGTCCGAGATTTCCCTGTTCGAGCTTTCCCTGATCCGAGATTTCCCTGGTGCGAGATTTCCCTGGTCCGAGATTTCCTGGTCCGAGAGTTGGCAAGGATCGAGCCAAAGTGGGTGAAGGGGAGGTTATCACATCGCCACACTGTGATCGATCTGCTGCATCGTCGAACGATTGATCTCGGGAGTTTGGTTGTTGCTCGAGTTCAGTTCATGCTCTTGAGGGGTCTTAATTAGCTTACTCCGTTGACCTCACGGGAATCGGCAAAATTCGCGGACTTCCAACAACACTTCCTCTTTTGCTGGCAAGACTTACCGTTGTCGCCACGTGCACCCTCTCCGATCGCTTTGACCCTCGGCTGCTGAGGAATCGAGCTGTCTCAGATGTGGGAATCGGTCCACAGATGTCAGTGCATGGGCTCATTCCGGTCCCGGCAAGGCGAGCCTCCGTCATTCTCGGCGACAGTTGCGTTAAGGACGGTTACGCCGGAGGTTCTCGCGAATCTCATTGGGTTGAGGGTCGTGCGTGTTGAATCCGGTCAGCTGGAGGTCCCAACGCAGGTGTCGGACGCTCCGCAGGCGGACTTGCCCGTCGACCAAATTGACCTCGTAAACTGCCATGGTCGCGTGCTCGGAATCAATGACGATCACCTGCTGGTGGGTGCTGCCCACAGGGGTCACCGAAACGATCATCCCCTGGGCTTCACTGGCGGTGACCGGCGTTCTCACAGATGGCAAAAACACGTTTTCTTCCTGGGTTCTCCCCGGAGAACTCAAGCCACCTCCTCCCCGAGAGGGCCCGACGCCCCGGGCACCTAAGCTGGGCTGTCCCGATAACTGACCGGACTGCCCGGAATGGGGATGGGCGGAATGGGGCGAACTGGGGTTGGGCTGGGCCGGAACGTGTCTTTCCTGAAGACCGTTCAAGGGGTGAAATCTGCCAAACTGCTGGGGGTTTTGGGAACTGACGGCGGGCAAACCGGGATGTGGGCCCTCCTGGGGAGCGGATCGTCTGAGCTGATCGGCGGTGGCGCGAGGGTCTTCGGCCCGGCCAGGGGGTGGAGACAGTTGGCTTCCTGGGGAACTCGTCCCGATCCAAGGACTCACCGCAAGAAGCGCTCCGGCAAGCCCAAGCAGCCCTAAGAGCGATCGTTTCACAACAAATCTCCCGGCCCATGCGCCCTGATCGTCGTCCGAGGAGCTGTTGTTGCCTCCGTTTGGCCTCGTGGAGACAGCTCAGCCCCTGGTTGCCAAAGGTGGACCTTACTAGCGATCACCCTCTAAGGCCAACCTCAACTGGAGGACCGCTCAGTGCCGAGCGAACCCAGCTGGCGAGTTGGACAGTCGCCGATGGAGACCTTGTTGGGAGACTTTGCCGGGAGACCTGGTACCCGTGCGGAGGTTGCTGGAGGGGTTTGTGCTGGACTCAGCAGGGCGAGCCTCTGTCACGATCTTGGAGGGTCGAGTTAGGAAGGGATCTCATCGAGCCAGCTTCCCATGAGCGTTTCCAAGGAAAATCTCGGCGGTCGGCTGTCCGTTGGTTGGATCGGAGCTTGGATGGCCGGCTGTGTGGATGGGAACACTGGCAGTTGTTGACCTGGGCCTGGAAACCAGGCAATGGAAACGGCAGTCGGTTGGGAACGTGGCCATAGGCCGCCCGAGGGCCAAGCGGCCACTAACAACGGGGCTTGGCATCGACCAGCCCAGGACGACGCCACCCAGCTGGCAAGCTGCTTGGAGAGAATCTCAGGCAACGCGACAGCCAAAAAGCCCTCCGCTGAGGCGACCGCCGCGGGGCTGAGGGCCTGGCGGAGCTTCTCCAGAACTTCCAGGTCATTGCTCTGAGGGGGAAAATCGGAAATGGCAATTTCGCTCCAGCCGTTGACCCGGGCCAGACCACGAATCCAGGGGGAGGTCGTCAGCCAGGATCCTCGAGACGGAGTGGTTTCGGCTGGCTTGGGCATGAGAACGCGACCAGGGCCCCAGACCCATGCACAATCGGCCTCTGGCAAACCGTTTCTTCGGCGATTCAGATTGACCGGGTGATCGGCCAACGCCCCGTGACAGACGGTCATCCAGGTATCCAACAGCGAGCTGCCAGGTCCACGGGGAAAAGCATCAACCAGCCCGTGGCCTCCGAAGTGACCTGGCTGTGCGGTGCGTGTCTCGGCAGTGAAGAGCTCTTCAGCGATGTCGCCGCTCAAAGTCAGCAGGAAAACATCCCCGAAACCGCGTCGCAAGCGGACCAGTGAGCTGTCGATTCGCGTGGTCAGAGTCTCCAACAACTCCCCGATTTCTTCCTCAGACAGCGGATCCGAGAGGGGCTGGGGGACGGCTGTTTCCCGCTCTCCCGGTCCGCCGTTCGGCAAAGAGAGGAACTGGCCACAGATGGCGTAATTGCTTTGGGAAGCTTCCACAATGGACCATTCCGGGGAAGTGACCGCTGCCAGAAGTCCACCCGGTGTGAAGCTCTCCGCTTGAGAGGCTCGGCCCAGCAAACAGGCCGCAAGTGCCTCAGGCCCAGCCAACCCCGCCGCGAGTTCCACAACACCGCAAACCACCGAGCGGCCAGCTTCGCCCCCGGCCGGCTCTGTCAACGGGTGCAGTTGGTGCACGACGGCCGACAGAAGGGATCCTGGATCAGCTGTCTCCAGCAGTACCAGCAACCGACTCATGGCGGTTCTCCCTTCATGTGGTCAGGTCCAGTCGGCCAAGTCTGGTTGGCGAACTCTCGTTGGCAAAGTTTAGTTGGCAAAGTTTAGTTGGCGAAGTCCGTATGTGGAATTGCGAGGCTGTTGACCACAGCGATCTCAAAGCCGATCAACAGAGCTCTGGCAGCAACAACCCTTAGCCCGTGTCAGTCCATAGCGGTTAGAGCATCGAGAGCCGATTGAACGGCTGGGGAAAGGGAATCACAGGTCGGTCACCCGCATGCGAACCGCAGGGGCCTGGACCGACCGAAGCTGTGAGATCTCCTCCATCGCCTGGTCGACGGCACCCTCGGTTGTCTTGTGAGTCATGATCACCAAGGAAACGACGTCCTTTTTCTTTCCTCCAGCCAGCGATGGCTGGCTCTGGGAAACGTGCTCAGCCAGAGCGTCCTGCCCAGCGACAGCCTCCGGCCCAGCCAGAGCATGTGGTTTGGTCTGACCCACAGAGCTTCTGGTGAGGATCGCTTCATGTTGGATCACGCTGGCGATGGAGACCTGATGGCGTCCCAGGACTCCGGTGACCTCGGCCATCACTCCGGGCTGGTCCCAAACAAGCATTCGCAGGTAAAACCGACCGGGGACATTTCGATGATCACGCAGGACAACGCGAGGTTCTTCTTGGCTCCAGAGTTTGAGCGTCCGAAAAGTCAACGCGGTGCGGCCCACGGCGGTATCGATTAAATCGGCGACCACTGCAGAAGCTGTCGGCATCTGGCCGGCTCCCAGACCATGAAAGAACAACGGCCCCACGGCATCGCCGACAACAGTCAGTGCATTATGGGCTCCGCGGACTTCGGACATAGGCGTAGCTTGCCTGATCAGGGTTGGGGAGACGTGGAGTTCAAGCCCCTGCTGAGTCAACTGGGCGACGGCCAGCAATTTGATGCGGTACCCCAATTCTTTTGCTGAGAGAAGGTCTTGAGGGTCCACCGTCTCGATGCCGACTCGAGGGATTTCCCGCCAATTGACCCGAGCCCCAAAAGCCAAGTGAGCCAAGATCGCGAGTTTCTGTGCCGCGTCGGTCCCGTCGACATCAAAAGCGGGATCGGCTTCGGCGTAGCCCAACCGCTGAGCCTCGGCAACTGCTTGGCTGTAGCGAAATCCCGGTGAATGTTCCAGGGTGTCTAAAATAAAGTTGCTCGTGCCGTTGAGAATGGCCACCAAGGAGGTGATCTGGTTGGCCGTCAGACATTGGCTCAAGGCAGTGATCACCGGGATTCCACCGGCGACAGCGGCCTCAAAGGCAATCGAGCGGCCAAGCCGCCGGGCCTGGTCAAACAACTCGGGGCCATGTTCAGCCAGCAGTGCCTTGTTGGCGGTGACCACATCTTTTCCGGAGGCCAGCAACTGCAGCATAATCGAGCGGGCCGGTTCTAACCCACCGATCAATTGGGCGACCACGCGAATCTCGGGATCCTGGGTCACTTCCCTCAAATCGGTCGTCAGGATCCCGGTCGGTAGCTGCACACTGCGGTCCCGGGCAAGGTCCCGCACAACGACGCGTTCCAACCATAACGTGCGTCCGGCATGCCGAGCGGTGCGGTCACCATAGTCCAAAAGCAGCCGGGCCACTCCGGAGCCAACGGTCCCACAACCAACAATGGCGACTTTGGTTTTCTCCATGGCACTCCTGCATCCAACCTCACATGCTTGAGGAATCTCTGGAGAACCAACCGCGTCCACCCTCTGACCTGCCGATCACCCTGAGAGCAGTCTCGCGAGTCAACTTCCCTTGATCAGTCTCCAGGGTCCCAACTGGTTCACGTTCAAAAAGGGACCGTGTTCTTGCCTAGCATTGGAAAGGTGAGTCTCCTACTGTTGCTCTCCGGGGGAGGGACGGCTTTCGGCAACCTCGAACTGGGACAGCGCGGGAACCAACAAGGCTGCCGAGGCGAAGCCATAGGCCAGAAGGACCACCAAAAAAGCAAAATCTGGCTTATCAAGCAGGAAGCTGGTAATGGCGTAAAAGGTGGCCAACGGGCACGTCATCGAGGCCAAGGCGATCGCCCCGGATGGGTTTCGCACACCCAAGGCAGCAAATAGCCCAATCCCACCCAGAACAATCACCGCCGCAAACGGGAGGAACTGTAAGTCAAACGAGCCTCCAAAGGCCACAATCATCCGCATGCAGCTGGCCACACCCAACAGCAGAAACACCACAGTCCCTAAGCTGACGGCAATCCCATTGCGGCTGGTGGAGTAACTCAGGCCCGAATGCACCCCTAGGGTTGCCCCAAAGACCATCAACACAATCAAGCCAACGACCAAGTAAACAACCTCTGTGGTCTCAAGAAGCCGGTAACTCTGCGTGTCGCGAACATAATGCAGCAAGATCCCCAGCGCCAGTGGGACAAGCACCATCTCCTTGGTATTGTAAAGAACTCCCAGCAATTTTCCTAACAAAAATTCTCTAGGAGTCACCTCGGTGACTAACAACAGCTCGAGAGTCCGGCCGTCCCGTTCGTTACAGATCGAGGTCACCGCCAGGGCGTTGATCAACAACAGGCTGATCATGGCCAATGGCACATAGACGTAGGCGGCTTGTTGACCGGTGAGGGTGCCGTCGGGGCCGGCAGTTCGCACCAGAACTGTTGCAGCTGCAATCGCTAAGAGCCAGTACCCAGCTTTGATCACCAGGACTTTGCGGCCATAAGCCCAAGTCCGCACCTCCCGCCAGAGCACACACCAGTTCCATACCGTGCGACTTCGCGGCAGAGGTCGGTGAGCTGTTGGCAAGGCAGTCTCCCCTGAAGGTTGCCCTGTGAGGGATTCAGCAGCACCGGAGGCCGGCAAGGGTGCCCAAGCTTCCGTTAGGGAAGCATCTTCTCGACGAGGTGAAGTGGTCGCCCAGCGGCGGAGGCGCGAAATCGAGAGGAGGTTGAGCAACAGAGAGGCAACCACGGCCAACCCAACAAATCCCGCCGCTGGCGAAAAGAGCCAAACTGGTCCTCCCTGAGGGGATTCCGGACGCAAGGCCTGCGCGACGTTTTCCAGTCCTCGCCAAGGGCTGACGATCGCGCCCCATTGGACGGCAGGAATTCCCGCCAGGCTCTCTCCGACGGCTCCCCAGTAAATCGCCTCACCCAAGCCAACCCAGGCGAACAACGCCAGAATCGTCAATGCAAGACTCTGGAAGGTCTTCTCCCGCCAAAACGCCAGGGTGATACCAAGACTGCCAGCGACCAAAATGGCCGCCAGTGTGACCGCGAAGACCCCGATGACCTGCCCAACCGAAACACCACCCAAAAAGGGAATGCTCAGAAAAACCGGCAGGCCCGTCGCCAGCAGCACCACCACAAACAGCAGGCTGGACGTGAGTTTCCCCAAGACCAGTTCGGCCTCGCTGAGCCGAGTCATCAGCAGCAATCCGAGGGTGCCGCGATCCTTCTCTTGAGCAACCGACCCGGCGGCCAGTAATGCCGAAAAGGCTATTCCCAAGGTCAGTTGGACCAAAGCCAGAAATTGAAATAGCAATCCGCCAAAACGAGCCAGATCGCCGATGTTGTGAATCCGTTGAGTTCCTGTGACCAACAGGTGTGCGGTGACCATCAGCAACAGCAGGCCCACCGGATAGATCGCACGAGCGATGTAGAACCGCACTCTTCGCGGGGCGGTGCGGAGTTCTCGAGTCAAAATCGGGCCAAACACACAATCAATCCACAAGCCAACGCGTCGGGGAGCTGTGCCACCAGAGGGAGACGGACCCATCAGGCTCCGAGCCAAGGTACGCAGGTGGGGTTCGCCTCGTTTGCCATCATAGCGGCCCTTCTGAGAACCTCCACGGTCTCCGGTCGCCCCGACTCAGCGTTCGTCCAGATCCCCGGTGGAAGACTTCGGGCCTGCTTCAGGGGTGTCGTTGCAGCCCGTTGCCGACACCGCAGAGGCCCAAAACACGAAGCCTCCACCCACTCCATCGAACAACCGCCGACCCGGAATTGGCCCTGGCCAATGCAGTCTGAAACATCCCGAAGTCCACCGACGGTAGGGGTCAAGCCGGTTAGAAAGCCATCCAACTGCCTCAAGACCCTTGTTTTCCAGAGCTTTTTGGCTTTTCCCGTTGCCAGGGGGGCAGAATCGAACGTAAGTTACGCAAGTTCCACGCTATCACAACGCTAGCAACGCTAGCGAATCACCTGCTCGCCAAGGTAGTAGACGCATGGCAAAGAAGAAAGCTGCCAAAAAGTCCAGCAAAAAGGCTGCAGAAAAGGCCAAGCCGTTAACCAAATCTCAAATTCTGACAGCTCTGAGCGAGAAGACAGATCTGGCCAAGAAAGATGTGACGGCGGTCTTGGACGCCCTGGAAGATTTGATCGAGGAGTCGCTCACCGAACGAGAGGCCTTCGTCTTGCCGGGCATCCTGAAGATCACTAAGCAACATAAGGAAGCTCAACCTGCAACCACCAAACCCAATCCCTTCAAGCCCGGCGAGATGATGGAGGTCAAGGCCAAGCCGGCCTCCACGGTCCCCAAAGTCCGCCCCCTAAAAGGTCTCAAGGACATGGTCGGCGAAGAGTGAGTTGCTTCGACCGGGTCCCTCCTATCAATCCCATGCTTGGACTCTGGGGATCTTGTCGGGAACTTCTCACTCAAATCAACGACGCCATCTCAGGTGGCGGTCCACGCTGGCAGCACAAGTTGGCCCTTGCGATTTGGCCTTCCGCGACGGAACGCCGCCAGCTCATCATCCTTGGAGGTCACTGGTGGTCAGTGCCCCGCACGTGATTGCCCCTTCGCCAGTTGAAGTCGACCGAGTCGTTGTTCTGTCGTTGCACAACCCTTAGTTGAAGACTCGAGAACCTGTCCCGAGGCGTGATCTCCCCGGCCACCATCTGCAAAGACCTGTCCAGCGGTTCCCGACCGGCGGTTCCCGAGCGGGGGGTTTGTTCAAAGCATGGCGTACGTGGAACAACTCGCCCGCGATCAACCACTCGAGACAATCCAACCGTGAAGATCCCCCTGCGAAGGCCCCATTGACGAGGACTTCGCCCAAGGGATGCCTCTCAACACGTCGACGTGTTGGCATTGCGGAATCGGCCGCGATGGAGTTGTAAGGCGTTGAGTTGCCAATCGTATTTCCGGCGACCGGCGGGATCAGAGAGAGTCTCGTAGGCCGCTGTGAGTTGCTTGAACTTGACGATCGCCAGTGGATCCTCGGGATACAGGTCAGGGTGACACTGGCACACCGCCCTTCGGTAGGCGGTGAGGATCTCAACGGTCGTGGCGGTCCGAGAGATCCCCAAGAGCTTGTAATAATCCGCCCCGATTCTCATCAATGACCTCTCCTCAGAATTCCCAAAGGTGTCCTTCACTTTCCCAAGGGTGAGCCCGCTCTGAGTCTCTCCCAGGCTACCATCGCACCAACGCCGCCGAGTGGCCCGTTTCCTTCTGATTGGGCACTTGGGTTCTCGTTAAATAGGGGGATTCACCTCGAACCGACCGACGAATTCCAAGGAAACAAGGCAATGGTAATTACTTGTCCAGACTTGCCAACGACCAGGCCCGTCAGCAGGCCGATCGCATCACCGTCCGACCGGTGCGGATTCGAGTGCTGTTTGGTGGCCCCCGTCAGGGGTGTCTTCGTGCGGTGTGTCCGCCAGAGGGCGTCAGAAGACCCAGCGGACCAACCGCCAGCGAGGTTGCCTTCGGACTATCGGCAATCTGCGGCGATTGGCTGATGAAGGATCTCAGCACTGCCTCAGCGGATTTCCAGGACGCATTCGGGTTCACCAGATCGGGCAAACCTTCGCGAGCAGACCACCAGAAAGCATGATGCCGGTCGTAGGTCTCAGAGACCGCGGCGACAGGATCCCCGTCAGGACCCAGCGAGTGTGAGAATCCGCCGGAGCTGATGCACCAGGTGCTGTCGTTTTCGCAATGAGAATCGGCATGTGGTCGTCGCAGGACCGTGTGTCACAGCGTCACGCTGGACCTAAGACGATTGCGGCAGCCTGCCCTGCTGGGTTGAACGTCACGGCGATCGCCGGCTTCTGCGGCAGGGGACAACTTGGCTTGGTGACCAGTGGGAGGTCACAGGCAGGGTCGGGTTCACGATGGTTGAGAGTTGGGGGGATGACCCCCTTTTGCAAGGCAAGCACCACAGCAGCCATTTCGACGGCACCACCTCCGGCGCCGAGATTGCCAAAATAACCCTTCAAGGCGGTGACCGGTGTCCCGGAGAACAATTGCCGCAGGACCGCCGCTTCGGCTGGGTCATCAAACCGCGTGGCCAAACCATGGGCCTTGATCAGGCCGATCTGCGAGGAGGTGATGGCCGCGTCTCGCAGAGCCGCGGTGATGGCCGACTGCAATCCGGAGGCCTGATAGGGCCGTCCCGGTTGATGGAACCCGCAGGCCGACCCGACTCCGAGCACACGAGCGATCGGTTGCGCCCCTCGAGCAGCGGCGAAGTCGGAACGCTCCAGCACAAAAGCGGCTGCCCCTTCCCCATCAACTTCACCATCTCGGGTTTTGTCAAAGGGCCGGCAAGCTTCAGCTGGGTTCTCATTCCGGCGAGACAATTCCCGGTAGACCAGACTATGCGTGTGAGTATCGGGATGGATTTTGCAACCGGTGCCTCCGCAGATCATGGCCCGGACCTGACCCCGTTCAAGAGCTCGAACGGCACCGGCGACCGACAACAGAGGCGAGACATCCCCATGGACCGTTGTGTTACTGGGGCCTCGGGCGTCCAGGCCGATGCCGACATGGCAGGCCACCATGTTGGGGAGATACTTCAACATCCAAAGCGGATTGATCGCCCGCAAGCCACTGTGCCCCCAGTCCGAGAATTCGAACTGCCTGCGTTCATTCATGCAGCTCCGCATCGCCGCGGCCAATTCCGACAAGTCACTGCTGATGGGGTCGGCCCCAAATTCGACCCCCAACAATTCTGCCGCGACTGTCTCCTTGGTGAGGCCCGCCTGCTGACAAGCTAGCGACGCGGCAGCAACGCCCAACTGGATGTCTCGGGACATGAGCCTGAGGCTCTTCCGCTGAGCGACATAAGGTTTCGGGTTGAAATCGACAATCTCTCCCCCAAAAGTGACGGGCCAACTGTCCTGCAGGTTGGCCTGGGGGCGGCCGCCTTGAGCGTCGCCGACAGCCGTCTGACGCTGGGCCTGCTTGACTCTTGGATCGTTGACAACGACAGTGCCGACGCTGCCGTCCCTTTCTGGACAAGCGTTCCCTTGGAGGATTGCAGCCCTTTGGTGAGGGCGACTGGCTCCATGAAACAAAGGTTGCTGAGTCGGCGGACCTTCGCTTGGGAAGTTCGCCAGCGTCGTGGCGCGGTACGTTTGGAGCATCTGGACCCCGCCTTGTTGGTGGGTCAGCGCTTCCCAGAATGCTTCGGCGCCGACTCCAATTGGGCTCACCACCCCGACGCCGGTGACGACAATTTCTGGACGTGCTGCAAGCATGAACTGACACGGGCTCTCGCCCCGCCTCGATGAGAACCAAACCACCGCGCGAACGAACCACCAGAGCGCGACGCCTTTGGCAAAGTATTGCTCCGTGATTGACCAGCTGGATGCTGGATCGGGCTCCATCCCCTCAGGAAAACAAAAGTGTCCGTCTGGGAAACGATGGCGATCACAGCAAGCCGTCCCGACTGGGGGACCATCTCTCTATCGGCTCCATGGAGCCTCATCCGTCCCCGGGACCAGGGCAATTCCCCGGAAGGCAGACCAATCGGCACAACCGTCCTGGTTCTTCTTGGTCGAGGGACTCCCCCATGGGAAAGTGTTTGACAGGAGGCAACATCCAACCTGTAATACGCAAAGGGCTCAGACTTTGGCGAGCTCTGGCCCTTTGCTTGAGCTACTCTATCCGATTCCAATAACCGAATCGTTATGGATTTTTTGGAAGGAGCCTCAGGAGCAATTTCCCCAACCGCAGTCAGTGTGGCTCACTGGCTGGTCAATTTGGAGATCGCAAGCAAGCTTTCAGCACAAGGGCTTTTCTACATCAGCGGACCGTTGTTGGCGAATAACGGTCCGTCTTGGGTGAAAGATCCTGCTGGGAGCAACCTGCCTGCCGAGAAGATGATCCCGCAGGAAAACCGATTCCACTGGGGGAAGTGCTTTCGAGAGAGTCAGGCAAACGTCCTTGGCCTCCGGTTGCTGTTGGCACCAGTAACGCCGTTGGTTGCGGACGGATTCACGACTTTTCCGCCTCGGTCATCTCCCAGGGCCGCGCCCTGGTGATGATCCCTGCGGACCGTTGATTTCGAACTCGGCCTCCCCATCTCCAGCAGAGATGGCACAAAGGATCTCGTCAAACAGCTGGGCATTGCTTGTTCGACCTGATCTCAGGGATCGACCCCCGGGAGACTCCGAATCGCTTTTTCCGGTGACCTCCGGTGACCGGATCAAGAAGTGTTTGGACTCGAGGAATCTGAAGGCTTTCTCCTGAACGCTTTCGTGAGACTTCGGGTGCTGTTTTGGGGGCCGTCTCGTGCAGCGTGGCCATCCTTACAATCGCACCGAACCACGCGGCAATACTGCGTTGGGACCAGACAAGGTCTGGCAATATGATGTGCCTCGCTGAATTTGGTGGCACACTTTGGTGTGAGCAGGCTGTTCATTGGAACCAGAGGTGGGATCGATGATTGCTCCGCATGGGGAGGTGTGGGATCCTCAGACACAGAGTCCCACGGACAGGTGGGGGCTTCTGCTGCTCGGCGAAGTCGGCCAGGGTATAACTCTTTCAGGCGACCTGATTTGCGAAGCGGCGTTCCTCTGCGGTTGTCCTGCGGAGGTCTGGGAGCATCACCGTCCGCGTCAGCAGCACATCCCTGGCTGCGTTCAGGCTTTAGTGCAAATTGCCAAGACTTCGATGCCAGGTGGCTGGCGAGTTGGGCACTCCGAGGTTTCTTGCAATCCTGAGCACGCTCGTGGCGTTGTCTCCGTTGGTCCTCAAGCCAGTTCCCATTTTGGTGCTCACCCAACCGTCAGTAGCCTGTGCGACTTGGGTGCAGCCGAGCAAGCAAACTGCAAAGCGGTTTGTTGGGAACAACTGTCGATCGATGCCATGATCGCCATTGAGCAGCTCCCCTCGAGCCAGTGGCTGAGACGGCTCCGCCCTTCTGGATTGGGCTTGAGGCTCGCACGGGCATCGACGAGCAAAACGCTCAAGCTTGCTGAGCAAGGCTTGGTGGAACGCTCCTTGCAAGAGGTCTCATTGCCACAAAATCTCCAGAGCTGTCAGCATCCCCTCCCCCACACTCTCTACATGCTGGGATTGATCAGCCCTAGTCTTGGCCTTCCCGTTGAGGCATGGAGGGAAGCCTTTGCCAGTCATCTGCCTCGTAGACAGAAGGCGGACTGTTGGAAGGCGTTTTCTCAGGGAGCCCTGCAAGGACAGCATCTCCCCTCAGCCGTCCCGGGGACCACCAACTGGTGGGCCTCGACATCTTGATCCGGCCCCCGGACTCCGGACCAATTTTGGACAACTTTTGCTTGAGCTTGGACACCCGGAACACTCCCGGTTCCAACAGCCTTCGAGACCTGCCAGCTGACTGGATAAGCTTCTTGGAAAACTTGAGGTTTCTAACCGAAAGCTCGCTTTTTCCGACCTTGCGATGCCCATTGGCCAACTCGAGGCGGAAACGCTCGATCGACTTACGAGGGAGATTGGAGTTTGGGGTTCTCCCGATGTCGAAGGGCATCTCTGTGAGTTTTCTTTTCCAGGTTCCTGCGAAAAGCCTCGGAGAGTTGGATGTTGGTTTGATTGGCCAGGCAGATCAACACGAAGAGCACATCAGCCAGCTCATCAGCCAAATCCGCTGGCAAATCGGTTGACTTGGGGCTTTGCTCGCCGAAGCGTCGCGAGAGGATGCGTGCCACCTCTCCGACCTCTTCAACCAACTGGGCCAAGTTCGTCAATTCCGAGAAGTAACGAACCCCGGTTGTCTGAATCCAGCGATCCACAAGCTGTTGCGCCTCATCCAGCGACAACGGCAAGCTCTCTTTGGCTGCGAACTGGTTTTGCGGCATCACGTTTCACTGGGGTGGTTGATGAGGAACGTGGCCGTCTGATGCAAAAACGATCTCACCCTGGCCACCACCTCAGCGGGCAACTCAGCGGCCAAGAGAGCCTCGTCCATCAAACGCACCCAGCGGTCACGAGCTTGCTGATTGATCATAAATCGGCTGTGACGCAGACCAAGACGTGGATGTCCGCGTTCTTGGGTGTATCGGTCGGGTCCGCCAAAGCGAAAGATCAGGAATTCTCGTAATCGATGCTCGGCTCCACTCCAATCCGTCGGCGGATACATCGGCCCCAGGATGTCATCCTCGGCCACCCGACGATAGAATTCGCCTACCAGACGGTAGAAACCAGCCTCTCCGAGGATCTCATAAACACTCGGCGGTTCAGCCGGATCCAGCGGCTGTGAATTGTCCCCAGAATGACTGCTGGGTGATGCGCCCGATAGGCCACCCGGAGAGCCGGCAGATTGTCCGCGACCGTCACGACCGGAAGAATGATTCATCGCTTGGCAACCTCCCACTCAAGTCTGTTGTGACTTCAGGCCATCGTCCCGAACCATTCCAAACCACTGGCAGTGCTGTTGGAAGCCAGCCAACTTCGAGTGTTCTGGCAAGTCACGGTTTCCTGGCAAGTCACGGTTTCCTGGCAAGTCACGGTTTCCTGGCAAGTCACGGTTTCCTGGCAAGTCACGGTGTTCTGGGTCAGGTTGTTGCTGGCTGGGTGCCGACGCCGAGGTGGACTCGGCAATTGTTGAACTTTGCAGTCTGATGGACTTATGGGTATTCGGTTTCTGTGCCCCAATGGGCACAAATTGAACGTCAAAGCCTTTCTAGCAGGCAAACGGGGGTTTTGTCCTTACTGCGAGGTCAAGTTTGTCATTCCGCAGGAATCTCAAACTGAGCCGGTCCCCGCTTTGCAAAGCTCGGCCCTTGAGGGAACCGAGCAACCCAACGCCGCAACGCCGGTTCTGCCCAACACTCCTTCGGGTATCCAAGACAGCAGCCCGGCCTGGAAAATGCCCACCGTTGCTGAACAAATTGCCAGCGGGGCTCGCCACCCACACTCTGGGCTGGCTGGTGCCGAAGCCGCAGCCCCTGCGGCACAAGCCAACCCAGCGATCACGCACCCGACCGCGGCCGCTGCGAGGCCTGCGGGGGTGGTTCATTCAGCAGTCCCGGGTTTTCCTTCCAACGCCGCGAATCCTAAAACCGAGGGGGCTTCTCCTGATCCCTTCTCAGACGCGCCAACAGCCAGTTGGTATGTGCGGCTGCCGACTGGTGCCCAGTACGGGCCTGCCGGGCCGGACCATCTCCGACAGTGGCTGGCTGAAAACCGCGTTCCCGGCAACGCCTTGGTCTGGCGCGAGGGATGGCCCGACTGGCGTCGCGCCGATCAAACGTTTCAACAGCTCTCTGGAGGAACCACACAGCCAGTCGGACACCCCGCGCCGACACAATCCGCAGCACCCGTTCAAGCTCAACCCGTTCAAGCTCAACCCGTTCAAGCTCAACCCGTTCAGGCTCAACCCGTTCAAGCTCAACCCGTGATGGCCCAGCCGGTCATGGTGGCCACCGCTCCAGTTGCCACGCCGATGTCTCCCTCGTCCTCACAAGCCGAAGAGGTAGGCGAGGATACCGCTGAGTTTCTCACAGGCCTGGCCACCGGCCAACGTCGGATTGAACCGGACGGCGAAGAACCACGTCCTGGGCGACGCCGCCGGTCGCAATTTGGGCTCTGGCTGGTGGTCCTGATGCTGGTGTTGGTGCTAGTTGGGTTGATCATCACGCTGGTGATCGCCGTTCCTGAAACAAGTGCCTACAAACCGACCTCGCTGACCATTCAGCAAGGAGACGTTCAGCTTGAAGTTGTCATGCCGTTCCCTCCGGTCAAAAGTCAACAAGGTCCTTCGGCGGCATCGCCCGGCGGGTTGCTGAGGTACGAGCAATATCGGGCGGACGGACGTCAAACGGTGGGCTACCTTTTTCAGGTCAATTTCGCCGCCATCCCGAACCCGGACGCTGCCGAAAGGAACCAGACTGACTTTCTCCGACGGGCGGCGGAGTTCGCGAGCCGCGGGCTTGATGGTGCTGAGGTCGACGAGGGTGAGAAGATCGCCGTGGGAGGATTGAAGGGGCGAGACTACTACATTCCGGGCAATACCGGACATATGCGGGTTCGTGTGATCACCACTGGCCAGTCTGTGTGCGTCCTCTCGGTCCAGACCAGTCTCAATCAGCAATTGAGAACGGAGCAAGTTCGGGAGTTTTTTGACTCCCTTCGACGTGGGTCACGTGCTTAAGTCAGGTGTCTGGGGGTGGATGACTCTCCAGGCCGAGGCCAATCACCGCCTGTGCCCGCCAAGAGCACCAAGTGGGTCAACGGCAAGGGCTTTTCCAAGGGTTGCTCGGACTTGGCGAGTCTGAGTCGGCAGGTTGATGCTCTTGGAGGTCATCAGGACTCGTCGCGGCTGGCCCACTGCACGGGGGTTGGCTGCAAGTCATCTTGTGGGCGAGAACCTGCATCAGCTCGGCCGCTGCCCTCCAGACGACTGATCACTCGGACGGTCATATCGTGCTGACAGAGAATTTGACAGCTGAGTCGGACGCCGGTTAGCTGACGATCTTGCAGGATGGTCTTTTCAGCGACGGTCATTTCGGCTGGCTCGCCCTGGATGATCTCGACGCGACAGGTGGTGCAACGTGCCTGCCCCCCGCAAGCGTGAAGCTGATCGACACCTGCCTCGTCGACTAATGCCAGAACCAGACGTTTTCCCTGAGAAACCTCAAACTCTCCGACTCCTTCAACGGTCAACTGCGGCATTGTTGTTCTCCGAACATCTGGTTTTGCCGGGAGACCGTTTTCACGAGAACAGTCTCCCCAGTTGGGCCTGGCACTGGCCTAGCTTGCCAGCATGCTTACCGTAGACCATCTCCGGAGCCGTTCAAGCCCCCAAAGCTGCCGCCGACAGTTCCCACAAATCTCAGCAGGGTCCTGCGGTTTGTTGGTGCCACCGGATTGGTGAAGCAGGAGATCGGTCCAGGCCAATCACTCAGGCGGGAACTTTTTGACTAGGGCCACAACTCTTGCTTCGCGATCCGGTATTCACCTATTACAATACGGCTACTGGTGTGTCAGCAACCGTCGGGGTGAAGCCGATGACTCGATGCCTTCCGGTGGTTTGATCAACTCTGCACCAGGGCTCGAGTGGTCCGCTTCCCTCATTTGGCAGTAGGGTTTTGGTTGAATCAGGGGTTTCATGGGGAACCGATTGCCCAAATCCAAGGAAATCAAGCACGAGTTTGGCAGGCTGAGGTTGGCGTTTCACCAGGAAAGATCCACGAAAACTCAATAGCTCCGCTCACTGGCGGCCCTCGAGTTGGACAGTCCCAAATCTAGCCTCTGTCGCCCAAGACCCTGTCGCCCAAGACCCTGTCGCCCAAGACCCTGTCGCCCAAGACCCTGTCACCCAAGACCCTGTGCCCACCCTGATGCTGCATCAGCTCATGACAACCCCGACAGAGTGAGCCTCGAGTACAAGCTGCAACAAGCGGGATGCCTGAAGTGGGGCAAGCAACGGTAACCACGCCCAAAAGAGCAAACAGCAGTTCCAAGGAAATACAAAACCGCTCGAGGTATTTTGGTTGAGACCAGCAGTCCGAGAGTTTTCTTGCTTGGTTGAAGAACCTCTGACACCAAATGGGCTTTCGGGCGGATGGTAGGTGACCGAGTGCTCAATGAACAAGAGACCGTCGTTATCCGCTCAATCAAGTCCGAAAACGTTGTCGCTGGCTGCAAATTCGTTTGTTCTGGATCGTTTGGGTTGTTGGTGGCCGAAGTGGCGTGGCGTTTGGAGGGGTGGCGAGGTCATCAGTCGGATTTAGAACGGTGCGGCCCCCTGCGTGTTTTGCTCGCTCACTTTGGGCTCTGGAACACGGATTGGTTTTGACCTCGCTCGATTCGAACTGAAACACTTGAGGGGCGTGCGTCAAGAAACTTGGTTGTGAAACCTGAACCACGGAAGCATAGGGTGCGTGTTGCCAGAGTGTTGCCGGAAAGATGATCGTGCTCTGGCGGCGGCGTTGATCAATGGCCAGGCGGTGGATTCCCGCTGGCGATTCCGCCATGATGGTGCTGGACTTGGCAGAAGGATCAATGACATTGGGCGGTTGTGGTGATCTCTGACTCGCCGGCTCACAGCACACAATCCACGTTACATTTCCCATCCGACACGACCGACGCCTATGCGGGGAGAGGTCACAGGTGTCCATACTGAATCGCATCTTCGGTGAGAGAGCCACAGAAGAGGCCAGCGAAGATATCCTACTGGAACTGCGGATTCGGGAGGAAGCGCTCGACCGTCGGGAACAAGAGCTGGAGACCAAACTGGCCGATCTTGAGGCTCGTTTGGCTGTTGCCGAAGCTGGGGGGGCTCAGGCTCCCCCCGACACGACCGCTGGAGATGTCGACTCCGAGATGCTCGCTGCCTTGGAGCAACGCGAAGAGGACCTGCAAAACAGGGAGTTTGAATTAACCCGTCAGCTGGAAGAGTTCCAGCAGCGAGAAAACGACCTCATCAGCCGGCAACAACAGCTTGAAGACGCCCTCGAGGAATCCCGCAATCGGGAAGACCAGCTCAACGCCGAAAATCAGACGCTGCGTCAGACCTCTGAGGAACTCAGACTTCAAGGCGAAGTCTCCGGCGACTTGAGCGAACGGGAGCGCAAACTGGTCTCGGCAACCCAAGAGCATGTCACACAAGCTCGAGAACTTGCTGAACGAGAAGAAAGACTTCAAAGAACTCAGGAAGAACTTACTGAACGTGATGCAATTCTGGCCGAGAAGGTTGCCAGTCTGCATTCTGCCGAGGAGGAGCTCACCCGGCGGGACCGGGAGTTGCACGAGCGTGAGCAGGCTCTGCAATACACTCAGCAGGATCACCAACGGCGAGAGGACGAGTTATCAAGCACGCAGCACCGACTTCAGGAGCTGGGCAGCTCGCTGGCCCAGAGAGAACAGGAGCTGGCCCAGAAGGAGCAGGAACTCCAGGAACTCCAAGGACAACGCGACCACATCCAGCAGCAGTCTGCTGAACTCCAACAGCGTCTCGAAGATCAACAACGCGACTTCGAGCAAGCCCTGCAGGCTCGTGAGCAAAAGGTCACCGCCCTGGAAGACCAGTTGGCCCAACGCGAATCGGAGTTGACCGAACGCGAGGAGTCGGTCAATTCCCTCAAAGTCGAGCTCACGCAGCAACAAGTCTCGCTTGCCGAACGCGAGGCCAATCTGGGCGTTCCAGGCGGAGGCGCCGGCCACACAGCCGAAGTGTACTCCGAGGAGCTGACCGCGCGAGCCGAGCAGATCGCCCAAGAGAAACTGGAGCTGGCCAGGCAAACCGCCGAGCTCGCCGAGAAAGAGCAGCAGATCTCCGAGCAATTCCAGCAACTGCATCGCCAGCAGGCCGAGCTGGAAGAGCGGCAGGCTGAGGTGGATCAACACCAGCAGCAGACCCAATCGCAAACCGACGAAATCCAGCGGATCCAACAGGAGATTGAGGACAACCGGCAGAACTTGGCTCAAGAGCAGTCACAGCTTGAGCAGCTCCGAGCGGAGTTGGAAGAAGGACGTCAGGCACTGCAACAACAACAGGCTGCCTTCGGGGAGCAACAAGACCAACTGCAACGAACTGCTGAGGACCTCCAGCGTCGACAGGACACCCTCCAACAAGATACCGAGGCCTCCCAGCAGCGTCTGGAGGAACTGAGCAAGCGAGAACTCGATCTGGCTGAACGCGTTCGTGAGATCGCAACCCGTGATGCCGATTTGGCCAGCCGAGAGTCCCGCCTGGCCCAGCAAGTCGCCCGTCTTGCCGAGCAAGAAGCTGAGCTGGAAACCAAGCTCAACCAACTCAGCGATCTGAAACAGCAACTCGCCAGCCAGCGGCTGCTTCTAGAGAATAAGGCCTCCGAATTGGAGAGCCGCAGCAAGGCCGCTGCTTTCAAAGAAGAAGAACTCGCCGCCCGAGAAAAAGCCATGGCGACTCGCGAGCGGCTGGTCTCCGACCGAGAGCACCGTGGCGAGGCAGCCACAGCTCCCTCGAGCCGCCCACAAGCCCCCAGTTCTCCAACCCGCGTTCCCGAGAAGGCCACACCGCCTGGTCGTCCCGCCGAGCAACCCGTCAGAACCAATGGAACCCCCGGGGGCGGCCGACCCTCGCGGCCCGAGCCGGCCAGCAGTGTGAAAGAGAAGCGTGTCCTTCAGCGGGCCAAAGAGATCCGAGGCAAACGACAGTGGGAGAAAAAGGATCTCGGTCAAGAGCTGGCCAAGAGCTTTGTGCTGGGAACCGTGCAGCCAGAAGTCATCGCCAGCGTCTGCAAGATCCTCACACGTCTGGAAGGGAAACTCACCCCCGAACACCGGGCGGAACTCATCGAGCTGGCCGAGGGCAAGGAGCTCAAACAGCTTGCCGCCGACTTGCAAAGAAGTTTAGATCCCGAAGAGCATAAGAAACGTGCCCGTCAAATGCTGGGATTGGACGAATCCAGTCAAGTCAATGAAGGGCAAGCGAAAATCGCCCGTTTGGAAATGACCAAAGAGGCCTTCAAGCCCTTCCACAATCCCCGACTCTGCGCTCGTTTGATGGAAATCAAACAACACTACCGGTAGCCAGGCAACTCTCTCACTGGACCCAACTCACAAAACCCCGCTCACGGGAGAGTCGCCAAGGTGTTCGCTGTTGAGAACCACTCAAAAAGAACAGGCCAACTGTCTGATCGGCGACTGCTGGCCTGATAAGATTTCCGAGAAGAACTCGTTGGGATTGTTGGCCGCTTCCTCCTGAGGAGTCCATCACACTTGCGATTCGCCGAGGGCACTCAACGGAATCGGCGTTAAGGCCTTGTGCGGAATGCCCCCCACAATCCGCGGGGTTCAGAAATCGAGTCCTCGGTGATCACCTCAGCCGGGACCTGTTGTTGTTCGATCTCTGGCACATCTTCCGCTGCGGTAGAAACGACTCGCTCGGAATCGCTGCTCTGCTCAGTTGGCACGAAGGGGATCAGCTTCACCTTCTTGTCCCACCCGCGTCGCCGAACCGGCCGAGCACTGGGAGAGCCTTGGATCGGCTGAAACTCCTCAGTTGAGGGCCCAACCCCTGGTTGTTCTTTCGCGTCTTGGACGCCAAACTCCTCGATGCTCATCGCCTCCGGGAGCGGCTCCCCGGTGCCAGATTCCTCGGTGGCGAAATCCTCGGTGGCGAATTCCTCGGTGCCAAATTCCCCAGGGGCGAATTCCTCAGTGCCAAATTCCTCAGGGGCGAATTCTTCGGCCCCAGCTTCTTCCTCAGCATCGACCTGCGTGACCGACTCGAACTCAGCTGGCTGGCTGACGCGTCTGGCTTGCTGGGGCTGCTGACCTTCGGCTTCGGTAAAGACCTCAGGGGTGGAGATGTTGAGCTGCCGATGGTTTGGCCCCATCTCCACCTCGTTGGTGACAAGGTCCTGATCCTCAGCAACAGGCTCCGGCGGGGCCAATCCGTGGGCAGCGAGATCGGCAGCCGGGTGAGGTGCCTGGGCAGAAGACGCGACAGGCTTGCGAGTGCTGGCTAACTGAGCAGGAGGTTCGCTCAGAGAGTTGCCACCGGATGCCATCCCGGAGCCAGGTAAACCAGGAGCCGCGTAACCCGGTTGGTCACCAAGATGGGCAACCGCAAACTCCAGATTCTTCATCCCCCGCTTGGCTTTTTCCAGCTGCGGGTTATCCCGGAGGGCCAAAAGATAGTGCTCTCGGGCCTGGTTAAAGTCTTTGTCCAGCATTCGACCCCAGCCAACGTTTGCATGCGCTTCGGCCTCGGTCAGCCCTCCGCGGTGAAAGGCCATCAGGGCCTCATCCACCCGACGCCGCCGAGCCAACAGAAGGCCCAAATTGTTGTGGGCAGCCCGATAGTTGGACCGCAAGGCAATCGCCTGCCGCAAGCTCTGTTCAGCCTCGGCCCACTGGCCTTGGAGATATTTGCTGTAGCCGCGGGCACAGAAGATCTGGGGATTGCCCGGGTCTAGTTTCAAAGCTTTTTTGTAGTATTCATCGCTACGTTCAAATTGCCCGAGTTTATCCTGAATGATAGCCAGTCGCAGTTGGATGTCGGCCCGATCGGGGGCACGTTTGGCAGCGGCTTGGTAGTTGTGCAGGGCATCTTCCAGTCGCCCTTTCTGTTCCAACTCCTGGCCGCTGAAGAAGAGCAAACCGGCGGAGGCTTTGTCAGGATCGACCTTGCCACGCGGTCCCTGTCCGATCGGGACAGAGGATTGGTGCGGTGGCTGCTCGGGCTGAGCCCCTCCCCACAGGGTCGTGCCTCCGACTCCTTGACAACCTGTCATTCCCGAAAGCCAGGCCAAGACCAGCAAGGCCGAGATTCGACGGGCGAACACATGCATTCCAAACACTTGGTTGTTCCTCGATCGTCCCTGGAGCCGGGCCTGTCGCCGTGGATGACCGCCCAGCTTCGGCTTCGTAGTTGCGATTGCTCTCATGGTATAGTCTCCGTGCCGTTTGCTCGGTGCCCCGGCCAGTCAACCCAAGCCATGTGGGTGTGCGGTTCACCAATCCGTTCGTTCACCGTATCGTTGCCTCGCCGTCACGACATTTCTTGGCCCAACTGTAGGCTCACGCGCGGTCGGTTCACCATCCGGCTGCTGGGATCCATCGTGTCCAAGGGCAGTTCCTAGCACCAGGCAGAGCCCTGGTTCGATCTAGGAACGGGAACTCCTTCGACGAGATTTCTCCGCAAGCGCCTCTTCAGCAACATCGTCTCGCAGCCACAAGGTCCAAGGATTTCTCCAGAGCACGCCCCAAGAATGAGGCATCGGTCATCGCTATCGGTCTTCTCGGAGATGGCCGACCGAGCGGACTCGACCTCCCGGGCAGTTTGGGCTGCCGTTTCTCGGCCTCGGTCGGATCATCTTTCCGGTCTCAAGGGTGTCACTGCCGATGCTGGCAGTCAGTCGCCTGAGCAAAGGATGCTCAAGCCAGATGGCCTGAAGCGTTGCCTGGTGGAAAATCTTGGCCGAAAAACTCATCAGGTTCATCCTAAGAAATGGCTTGGGCTCTGACGCGAGTGTCCAACGCAACCTCGAGTTGGAAACCCCCTCCCTGCAAGCGGCTCGCTCAAGAGTCAACCGGCTCTCAGCTGCCGATCGATCCAGGTAAGCCGGCCCAGTGCTGCTGGCCTGGGCCGCCCTCTTGGAAACCCGAGGACAAAGTGGCCACACAACAATTCTCGAGGGCATCAACCTCCACCAAGGCTACCCTGCAATCGTTCGATAATCGTATTAAAGGGCTGCTCCGCGCCACCGGTGGTGAGGATCTGCAGCAGGAGGGCCTGCCCGGGCTCGGCCTCGTAACCTTCTCGAGCATAGGTCCCCGGACTTGCCACGATGATCCGCTCCGGAGGAATCGGAAAGTTGCTGGCAGCCAACAGCTTGACCACTTTCTCTCGTCGAGCGGCAGCCAGCTCAGGGTCAATCGGGGTGCTCTGCACGACAAGCGGGAAGAAGTTCCTCGGCAACATGTATGCGATCCGAGCCAGCTGCTCTTGCCCACGCCAGGTGAGTTCGGCACTGTTCTCCTCGAAATCGTAATCGTACAACGTCATCCGCACAGCTTCGGCGTTGGCCACCATGGTCCGGTTGTGCGCGTGCACCCAATATCCCAAAGGCTTCTCGCAGAACTCCTCCGGGTAACCCCAGTGCGTCTCTTGCCACTGCGGTTTCCAGTAGTTCTTCCATTTATACTGGAGACGCTCCCAGAGGGTCGGCGGATTGCTGTATTGCTGCTCATCGACGAACTTGTCTGATCGCTTGGACGCTTGTCCGTTGGACTGTGCTGCGGAGTGTCCCTTGGCAGCACTTTGCCCTGAGGTTCGTTTGTGGCCGCTGGCGGAATGGCCGCTGCGGCTGTGGTGGGAGTGGGGCTGACCACCGGCACAGTGAGAGCAGCCTGAGGGGTAAGGACTTCCCGCCGGGGGCGGGACCGGCAGGGCCGGGCCAACTGGGCCATGGACAGGTTGAGTTGTTTTGTGACTGTACTGGACCCGACGAGCACTGGTCCGTCGGGCGGAGCTGCCTCGTCGGCTGCTGGGGCCGCTCTTGGGGCGACAGCTCCTGCACCCTGAGGTTGAGCTCGCCTGGTAAGAGGAGCTAGAATCCTCGACCACTTGGTAGGGAGGCTCGGCGGTCATGCCCCAGGCGGGGGCCAGGACCATCAGTCCTCCTGCGGCCCACAGCCGGGGCCTTGAGAACAGGCTCATGTTTTCTCCTGGGAATCGAATCATCATGGGATCGAATCACCACGCTGGGATGAAAATCACTGGTGAACGGGCAACAGCGTGCTCTTGACCTGAGTGTTTCAGCGAATTGGATTCGCTCGACGATCCTCTCAGCCCTTAGCGGTGCGTCTCTCCTCCAGGCATAGGCTCTGGAAAGCCCACCTGACCATGAGCGGATCGCTTCTCGAGATTCATCAGCCGAACCCAGTTCAGCCGATCATCCCAATGAGTGGTCCCCCGGTGATCCCTGCCAACGCGGCTTTCAAGCCGATTGAGGAAAAAGAACTCCAAGTCGTTGGGCTGAAAATACAGCGCCCCTGGCCCCAAAGGCACCTGGTCCTGGTTCATCGGTTCAGCCAAGTAGGGAGTCACAGCCACCAGCAACTCCAGCTCAGTTCGCGTGCTATTGTTATTGCTAAAGAATGTGCCCAAGTAGGGAACATCACCGACGCCCGGGATCCGAGAGTTGTTGTTGCCCTTGGTCAACTGCATCACACCGGCGATCGTCAGGGTCTGCCCCTGCCGCATTTCCACGGTTGTGTTGACACGTCGTGTGGTCAAACCCGGCACCGGACTGCCACCGAGCACCAAGGTGGTGCCAATGGTGAAGTCCAGTGCGCTGACCTCGGGGACCACTGTCATGCGAATCCGCTCTCGGTCGAGCACAAAGGGGATCACTCCCAGCCGAATCCCGAACTCCCGGAACTGAATGGTGACCTGTCCCTGTTGCTGAGGGACCGGCACGGGAAATTCACCACCTGCCAAGAAGCTGGCTTGGTGCCCGCTGAGGGTCACCAGTGTTGGCTCGCTGAGCACATGAGCGATGCTGTTGGTTCGTAGCAGATCCAGAAGGTACTGCCATTGAGTTCCAGGAATCACCCCAGTGATTTGGGCCAAGTTTGTTGGCTGAACCCCAAAACCCGGGACGTTATCACCGTTGAGGACGATTTGGTCGATCAGGGGTCCGACCGGGTGGTCGAAGTCGAAGCCAATATCTCGTGTTGCCGCGCGGTTCAGTTCGGCCACCTGCACCTTCAACAGGACTTGCTGCGTTCCCGGGATGGTGATCAGATTGACCAGCTGAGGGGTAGCCACTGGAGCGTCAATCGAGAGCCCGCGAGCCTGCGGGCCGACTGTTACCTCTCCCTCGGGGCCGAACTGCTGTTGAGCGGCACCTGGTCCACCCGGACCACCGACAGGACCGGCGGTACCACCGGCTGGGGCCGACTCGGTGATACTTGCACCCATGACCGCTTCCATACTGGTCAGGTAAGCCCGGATGGTCTCCAGGATCCGTGCCACCTCGGGTTGATCTCGGGCTTGCCCTTCGACGATGATGTGCTCCCGAACTTGGCTCAGACGGAGCCCAGCGCCAGGAAAAACGGCCTTCAGCTGAGCCCTGAGCACATCGAGGTCGTAGACAACTTGGATGCGAAAGACGTAGGCTTCTCCCTCTGCGTCAACGATGGCAAGATCGGTGACACCCACCCGCAAGCCGAGGATCCGCAGCTGGCGGAGGGTGAGCACGTCGAAGTCCACAACGCTCGGGTCCCCCACGGCGATCTGAGCTTGCTGCTCAGGACCACCCAGAGCTTCTTTGAGCGTGAGGATGCGAGGACGCCCCAGCACCACCTCGAAAAAGGCGTCTGGCTGGTGAGAACTTAAGTCCTGCACAAAGTTCCGCACACCGCGAGGCCCCAGCTGAGGTCGAGGCACTCGTTCGGCGACAGGCACACCCTGAGTCGGGACACCGCCAATGCTGGTACGGTAACCAGTTGTCCGAGGCGGATCGCCGTCTTGGGCAGCAGCCGGCCACGCCAAAACCCCACTGAGCCCCAAAAGGGCGGCTAGCAGAGCAAGCAAGCTTCGTCCAGACCGACGAACCTGGCACCAGCGTTGCCTCGGCGTGAAGCAGCGATCTGGTCGCGGCTGATGTTGTGGTGGAATTTGCACTCTCCAAGGCATGATCAAATGCTCCCCAAGAACTCCCGAATTCAGCGAGACGACTGAGTTTCCGCTTCGACCGGGCGTGGTCAGCCCAAACTGTCCGACGCAGCCAACCCACCCGGGTCTTTCCCGAGGGTTCTGTCGGGCATCGTTGTCCGCGGCGTTCCCTGGTTGACCCGCAGATGGCGGCCATGCCGTGGCAAGGCGAACTTCTGGCGGCAGGGAGATGACGCGGTATGACGAACCGTTTCCTAGGCACCTGAGAGTGCCACGCTTAGGTACGCGACTAATTGTTCGGCTGAACCGGAATTTCACTTGAACAGGTTTTGTGGGTCAGTCAATTTCTGCGGCCCCAGGCGACTCTGAGGCATGTAACTTTTATTAGGGTCTTTGAGCTTGCGGCCCTCGGAAGAAGTTTTCGCTGGTTTAAGCTCTGAGGCAGCTGCAGCTGGACTGCGGCGCTTGGAGCTTTGTCGCGGCCGGATCCTCTTCTTCGGGCACTCGATCAACTTCCGGGTTTCGCCGGCGGATGATTGCGTGGCTGAGTTGTTCAACTCCGGCCTCTGGCGAGGTGCCCCCATGGAGGTCTCCGAGAAGATCTGGACTGTGGCGGCTTTGGAAAAAGCCGGTCTTTTGGGTCGGCCAGATAACTCGCTCAACCAGATGCTTTGCTCAACCGGGCACTTGGCTCAACCGGGCACTTGACTCAACCGGGCACTTGACTCAACCGGGCGATCGTGCTTAGCAGTCGATCGCACTCTTACAAACTCGGCCTCTGGGGATGGCAGAGGTAACCTCTGAAGCTCAGCCCCTCGCTTTGTCCACCCAGGTTCACCAGGTTATCACACGACAGCCCATCCGCCGGCGTCTGCTCCGACACTGAGGCAACTTCCCAAGGGGAGAGCCTGAAGTCTTTCAGCCGTCGCGTTGGAGAGGCTCCGTTGCTAGCGGCTGGAAGGCGGGCAACTCGCCTCTACGGTTGGGTCGCCGGTCAGAGACGTCGGCGTCACTTCTGAGTTCGACCGAACTCCGCTTGGGCCTTCACGGATCAATCGCGGGCCAGCACCATCCCGACGTCGCGTACGAACCGAGCGGTAGCTACTGACAGAACCTCGCACACGACTAGGGCGGGAGTTAAGAACTGAGCAACCGTCCTAGTCGGAGGTACCGCACTGACTAATCCGGCCGTTGCATCCTCCCGGTGACTGACGCAGCCAATTCCCAGACAACGGTGCCCACGGCGAAGAGATGAGTCTCAGAGGAGTCCGCAGTCGAGAGACCTCAATGCTCTTGGCAAGCATCACTGAGCCCTCGGGTCGCTGGGTTTGCGTCCGAGCGAGCGTTTGCTTTGACTTGAGATTTGTCGAGATGTCAGAACGTGTCTGGGGATCCTCAGATGCTGGGAAGTTTTCAACTGCGCCCTATCGTTCTCAGCTGAGATTCCCTCCGCTTGAGGTTGAGACCCCCGCAGCGTCGATTGTCCCAAGCCGAGAGAGCTTGACAGCCCATCCACAGCGTCCGGGTCCCCCACAGCGTCCGGGTCCCCCACAGCGTCCGGGTCCCCAAGTGACTATTTTAGGAGACCCTCAGTTGGCCCACTTTAAGCTGCATCACCGCTGTGGTGGTCTGGCCTCCCAAGGGACCTGCCTGTGGCATTGAGCAGGCCTGTAAGGGTCAGTCGGCGAATTTCGCCGCCAGTTGCAAACATTTCGATTGTTCTGGAAAAGTCGCCCGTTGACATCCATCTGCCCTGCCGGGGTGGATCGACCTCCATGCGAGCATCAGAAGGCAACCCGACGATTGCCAACAATTGGAAAGTCCGGAAACTCTTCCTCAATTAGCCCAAAGCTTTCTGCCTGTTGAGATTGTCTCCAAGAGCCAAGGGCCACCAAGACACACCGCCGACGGCGGATTTCATCAGGCAGCCATTGGTCAGGTTCCATTCTGCCGTTCTACTCAGGTTCCCAACGCACGGACCTGAAAAACCCTTCAGAGTCGGTCCTTGGGCCGGCTTGGCCGCGAAACCATCCTTTGGTCGTCAGGAACCCCTGGCGGTCAGTTGGACATCGACCTCGAACTGGACAACTTTGCCAGCGACCAACTCAATGGAACCGGGAATCGTTCCTAGCAATACTTGGAAATCTCTTGGCGAAAAACTCTCTGTGAACGTTGGATGGAGGCCGCCGCTGCTTGGGTGAGCGGGGTGACCGTTCGTTGGCACCTGTGGCTGAAAAGATCGTCAGTTGGAGGCCATGGGGTGAAGAGACGGTTGCCGCAAAGGCACCGGAGACCGCTCTCTCGAGGTTCTCTCAAGTCGACCGGTTACATCGAATATGCTCTCCGGCGGAGGAGATCACATTCAGTCGCTAGGCTTTATCTTCGCTGAGGTGCCGGTCGTTGGGCATGGAGTTTGACAACATACCGCTGCGGGTTCTGACTGAACCGGTCGAGCGTCTGCTCTGAGGCGAACAAGTAAATGTGTCCGTCGTAAGAGACCCCGAACTGCCGACGGCCGGGCGCAGCCAGCCGATAGTCCAGCAGAACAACTGGGTCCAGACCCGAAGCAACGGGAGCATATTTCTCGGGCTCTTCCCAAAACTTCTTCATCTCTTCGGGCCCAGGAAAGAGATAGAGACGATCCATATGGATAATTCCCCACTGAGCATTGCCACGGGTCCAGCGCCCCCCTTCAAGAAGCGTCACCGGGCAATAGCCGTCCAGGCCCACTGGGGGAAGATTAGGGCCAAAAGGGGGCAGTTCCCGGACGAGCGATCGAGGATCAAAGGGGCGTTGTTCTTCCAGCCCCGCTGCTGATGGGCCCGAGGGCGGGCCTTCACCTTGAGCCATGCTCGGGGTCTGTCCGGGATGTCCTTCACCATTCCGACCAGCCTGGCCGCCTCCCTGCATTTGAGCGTCAGGCGGGGCAGAGGCCGGCACGGAAATCCCGGAGTCGGAGACAAACAGGTCGGGTCTGCGTTGCTTAGCGATGTTGGCCATTTGATTGACCAGCTGGCAGTAGGACTGCTTGGTTCGAAACCCGCTGGTGCGGCTGATCGGCTGAAAATCCGGGGTCAGCGCGACATCGCTGGGAATGACCCGAATCTGCCATTGTCGCATCAAGGCGTGATTCTCAGAGGCCTTCAACCGGACCGGGATGTAACGCCGATGGACGCAGGCAGCCACCTGGGGTGTATTGAAAACCTCTCGGTCCATTTTGATGCAAGGACCGCAGTAGGTATCCCAAAAGTGTACCAAAAGAAGCTTGCCCGATTGAGCAGCTTCCCGACGTGCCGAGCCCAGGTCGGTTCGCCATTGAACACCCTGCTGGGCGGATGCCGCCTGGATGAGTTGCCCGTCCCAGAGACCCAAGCAAGCCCCCAGCATAAGGCAAAGACTTGCCGGATGAAGCCAGGCTTTCGCCCAAGCGATTCCCAGGCAACGGTATTGAGCAGCCCAGCCACGAGCACCAACGGTGCTCTGAGGTGCGGCTGCTGGGGTCAGGTTGACCTTCTGCGTGTCTATCATCTCATTGGTCCCGGTCTGGGTCTCGATGGAGAACGAGCTGGCAACAGGCCACGATGAGCTCCTCCATCCCCGATCTTCGGTGTGCGGGGCGACATGCTGCGCGTTTCCCAGTGCATCGCGCACCCCCGAGCCACCGCCCGACTACGAACAGTCCTACCGCCGCTGTGTTGGCCGCCCAAGGCTTTTCGACGGTTGTATCGGCAGGCCGGGCTTTGTTGATGAGAGCAAATCTGCCAGAAACTCAGCCCCTAGGCCGATCAGGGCCCCAGCAGCTTCGCCCCACCCACCGGGCCTGGCAGCAGCGCCTTTGCCGAGCGTGGGCCGGCAACAACTTGAGCGCGGATTGGGCCGCCAAGCTCACCGCGTGCTTCAGAGACGGCATCCCACAAACGGCACCCCCGAAGATGGGTTCGGTCCGAAAGCTATCAGGCCCTCACAGTACCAGCAGGAGGAGCTTTTGGGGAATCTCGAAAGAGGAGGGGCCACTGCATCGTGTCCAAGGACCCTTGGCCCGTTGCTGAACAAGTCATGCCTGAGGTCTGCAAGCGAGCAGTTGCTCAGCTGCTTGTGTAATCCAACCGACGGCAAATCCGTCTGCTGCATCAGGCTCGGTCAGTGGCGAGACCTTTGGCTTCGGGCTCCCTGTGATGTGAGCGTCTCAGAATCACCCTTCTCGGCTGGCATTGAAGCGAAACGGCGTGGCGAGCGGATTTTCCGGATTGTCTTGTGAGCATCAACCTGGTAGATGTCCTTGGGCATGAAACGGCGGTGAAGCCGCATTTGCCCCCACGAGGCGTGAGAAGGGACCACGCAGCCACCCATGGTCGGGCCTTGGCCAGCATTGTCGGCAGTCAAGCGGAGCAACGCGACACCGTAGCGCGGTCTTCAATGGTCGGCTCGGCAGCAAGGAAGGTGTTGACACCGGCGCGTTGGCGATTATGATACCGATAACTTGCAACTGAGCTGATCATTTGCTGCGGCAGCTGTGCCACGCTTGGCAACCCCTCATCCGTGGCGATTGATCCACTGTCCCGCCTCGTGTCAATAAACCCGATTGCTTGCAGCCCTGTCTGTCGACTTTCAGATCTCAGTGGCAGC
This sequence comes from uncultured Pirellulales bacterium, assembly GCA_964648025.1. Lineage (GTDB taxonomy): Bacteria > Planctomycetota > Planctomycetia > Pirellulales > Pb10988 > CAZYKP01. Next base: position 130,871 of record CAZYKP010000008.1, read on the forward strand.
AAGGACGGATGAAGACTTGCAGTGGGTCGCCAAGCAACAACACACTGGGAACTCTATACTAGGTTGGATGTTCTCCGAATCCACCTCAACTTTTCCAGATGGTACAAGTCCACTGGGAGATCTCAACGTCACTCGGCTTCCCGAGCCTGAAGATTGCCGTCGGTTTTGCTGTGGCATCCGAAGAGTTCAAGAGGGCGGCGTTCCCGCTCGTTGAGTCGAGTTACCGAAGCCAAGTATGCTGACGGCATGAGTCGACCTAGGGTCCTTATTGGAGTCCCAAGACGACTTGTAGCACAACGATGGTTGGATGTCGATTTCTGGTGAGGGGCACTCCTTCGCGGTCGACGCTACGGATCTGAGGTTGATCGCATCAGTCGGCATATCTCGAACCCCACCGGTCAAAAACACCCGTCGCTTGCTGTTCATCCAGTTGTGCTGGCGTTGTTGACCAAACAGGATAGCGGTGCCCGATGCAGACCTGTCAAACTCTACTGAAAGTCAGGAGAGGATTGTCTTTGGGTCTTCCGAGTCGCGGCCCGGAGATTCACCAGAGAGCTCAATTGTTGTCCTCCAACAAAGTGATTGGCCTCGTGAGAAAGCTTCTGGCAGGCCGCAGAAGCAAATATCCATTTAGCCGCGCCGATTGCTATTGACTTGGTGCGTTGGACTTCAGCCTACTGAGTTATAGGAAAATCTTGGCTCGTCCGGCTGTTTGTCGAGGCTGCCAGATCAGTTATTCTTCCGCCGGTTTCTGTGTTTTTGGACGAGCCAGAATCTTCCCCAACAGCAGCGGAAACGCTCAGGCGAAGGGTTTCGTCGTGACCTGAGTTCCTGACTGGATTTTGCCCCGTTGGTCATCAAATCCAGTTTTCAGGCGATCAGGGCGACATTCTTATGGATAGACGACCGATCCATCAAGCTTTCGGACAACGAACCGTTCCTTGAAGTAACCGTAAAATGTTTCGCAACTTCTGGTGGTTGTTGTCGAAAGGGCCGACCGTAAGGGTTGATTGCCGGACAACTTTTTGTCTTGTATGAGCATCGGTCACAATTTCGAAGCGAAACGAGGACGGAGAGGGTTGGAGTGTCCGGTTTTGATGTCCATACAGCCGGAGGCTTTCCGAAAATGCAGAGGCCCTTGGAAGTCTGACCAGGGCGGCGCTTTTTGTCATACCGTGCCAACGATGGAGCCGAGGCGACGTTAAACAGTGTTTTGTTCCGCCTCTGCTGACCACAGCCGACCGACCCGACCATCCTGGAAGAATTCCAGGCAAGAGTCTGACCACTTCCAAGTAGCAACTTCGACTCGAGTTCCAGACAGAGATTGAGAACCTTATCTGACGGTTCTTTGGTCGACCGACTGTCAGCAGAGAGCGAGCGACTTCGGGAGATGTCGCACACACCTGCTCAAGCCGCAGATTGTTGGACAGGAAGATTCTCAACCAACCGTCCTGCCCAGTCAGCTGGACACCTCACAGAACGACTCTGACATCTTGACACAAAATTATCGATACGATCCCCGGTAATTGAGTCCTCCTGACCCTCGAGGAACTTTTCGACCCAGGGCCTTTCGTCTGCCCTGGTTTGTGATGACCCACGGGTGCGGCAGCCAGAGGCGTTATCGGTAGTCCGGATTATTGGTCGCGTCTCAATGAGTTGGTCGAGAGATTTTGAGGGAATCGATAGAAGAGCGCAATGTCTGATTCCTGAGAGAAGCATCCCTCTCAGGTCTCCTTGGCTGTCCCTCGGGGGGTCGCTGGATGTTTACCAGATCGGCAGCTCTCCGTTTGGTCCCGTGAATGCCAGGACAGGAAATCGGTAGGCCTTCTTTCCAGATATCAAGTCGGTCTCTTCAGGCTTGCAATAACAGTTAGGCTGCTTACGAGTTGAGGGTTTTTCAAGCACCCAGGTAGTCAAGTACCTAGATCGTCAATCGCCTGCCGGTGAAGATTTGGCGGAGGGAAGATGTGTGACTGCTGGTCCGCCCGCTTTGGAACCCTGTGTCCTGCCCAGTCCGGCAGCTGAGCTTGGCACCAACGGGCCGACAGGCACGGAACATTGTTTGGTGGTCACTGATCTTCGTTGGTTTAGGATTTCTCCACGGTCAGTCGGTTTGACAGCTCGGCGGGCGTCAGATTCAGGCCTCTGGGATTCGATCGGCCTGCCCGTTGCTGGTCCTGCTGGCCGCGCGCAATGCAGGGCGTCCTAACCGCTGCTTCACACAACTGCAAGGAGCCTACCTCGACTGTCCCAGATTGTGGCGGAGGCCCAATCTGAAGGGCTCTCAGCAGGTTTATACAACAACATCAGTGTTGGCCGGGCCACATCTGGGACAGGCCGACTAATGAGGGTCAGGGAGGTCTTGGCTCGTCCGACATAGCCGAAAGGCTGCCGAATCAATGGTGGTTCCAGCAGCCCGGGTGTTTCGGCCTGGCAAGAATTTTTCTCAAGAGCAGTCGTAGGCCTAGGACGAACACGTTGGCGAGATCTCCTCTCGGTTCCTCGGGAAGCTCAGCAGGAATGAACAGTGCAAATGGCGTGAGCTTCGCTCAGAAATCCGCTCGTGGATTGGGGACACTCGGAGGTTCTGCTGGCAGACTTGGTCCTCTTGCTCTTCAGGAGAATCCCGCTTGTCCGAAACGCGAAAACAGCAAGTATGACCATTGATTTGGCGGCCTGGACCAAACCCGGACGAGCTAAGATTTTCCTCAACCTCAGTCATCGGCCTGGAGGCACGCAGTTCCGGATCGTCTCCGATCTGTCGATCCGCTTTCCGGAATTCAAAGCTTGTAGCCACCCATCTGACGCTGTCATCCGGATCGAAAAACCGAAAAGAACACAAAGTGACTCGCCCGCAGCTGGACCACGCCCTCAGCTAAGATTTCTCCTGAGACATCGAAAGGTTTCCAACCAGGGGGTTGTCAACTGCTGTTTGTACAGCTGTGGGTTCTTCCAGTGGGAGTGTATCAGAAAGCTTCCCGAGATCCGGGACGTTTCCACAACCCGTTTCTCCAGTTCAATAGCGGCACTTATTGCCGCGACTGCCCCCACAATTCAACGATGCGTGATGAGATCGTTCAGATGGTTCACTCTTCGGTCGCCGCTCAGAGCCGCCGTGTGAGTTGCCGGCGATGAAATCATCGTCGTGTGGAACCATCATCAAAACGCCCCGACTGCTCTTGAGAAAAATTCTTGCTCGGTCAACACACGCGGGCGGCACGAACGACCAGCGATTTGGCAGCCTTTCCGCTGTGCCGGACGAGCCAAGATTTCCTCAACCTCAGTAGGACCTCTGAAGTGGCTGTGAGGGTGATCCTGAACTGGTCGTTCCTCGTGGCCACCATGCTCGAGACGTCTGCTCTTGAGGACAACTCTTGCTCGTCCGCAACGGGATCACCATGGAGTCACCAGCGATCTGGCAGCCTTTTTGCTGTGCTGGGCGCGCCAGGATTGTCCTCAACCGCAAGACGTGTGTTCTGCAGCGTCGCTCGGGTCTCCAGCAGGTTTGCGGCAAGACAGGAACATGATCAGACGGGGATGCCACGTGATTTCGGCCATGCAGCCTCAGACGTCCAAACACCAGCGAACTGAGCCAATCTGGGAACACTTTGGATGTTTCCGAAACTCCCTGAACACTCAATGATCGCCCGCAAGAACGCTCCGCTGTCCGCAGCTGACAGCCACCAAAACACCAACACTCAGTCGTTCTTACTGAGCCCCAGAAAAGTCTTCGACCCCGGGGCGACCAACGGAAGCCCGGATTGTTGGTCCTTTCGCAAAGACGTTGTCGAGAACTTTTCAGCAAACCAATAGAATCCCGGAACTGCTCGCAGTGCACCCAAACTTTGCTCCGAGGCCCAGTCACACACGACCAGTCACACACGACCAGTCACACAGGAAGAATCACGCAGGTGTCCAACTCCTTCAGGGTGTGTGTGCAGCCGGGAGTCTCTTGGTTTGCTGAAAAGTTTTCGACGACGTCCCTGAGGAACGATTGACGAGAGGAACGACTAACAACCCGGGTTTCCGAGGGGTGCCTCTAGCTACCCCCATCTTGGGTTATCACAAACCAGGGCAGACGGAAAGCCCTGGGTCGCAAACTTCTCCGAGGCTCAGCTAACCGGAGGCTGCGCTGTGACGGCCATGGGGTCGCTCACTGACAAACAAGACGACTCCTCCAAGCAAAAAGTCGGAGTCTAGGTTTTTTTCAAGGTCCGCCAAGGATACTTAGAATGGCGAAGAAAAAACGCACGCGAGTGCGCCAGCCGAGCACGAACGGGACTCAGAGCGGCTCTCGCAGTCAGTCTGGTCGAACCTACAACTCTCCTCGCAGGCAGAAGAGTCAGGCTCAGAAACAGGCGGCACGCAAGGGGACCAATCGGGCACCAGGCCGACCGCATGGGCAGTCTAACTCAGCTGCTGAGCCGGCCGACAGCAACACGGGCAACGGCGCTGCACATCTCGAGGAGGACTCTGGGGTTCTGGAGATGCACCCCAACGGATATGGGTTTCTTCGCAACCCTTCCAACAATTACGCGCGGGAGCGTTCCGATCCCTTCGTGCCAGCCAACCTGGTCGAGAAATACCGCTTGCGAGAAGGGGTGCTCATTCACGGGCAAATCCAGCACCAACGCAAACAGCAAGGCCCTCGGCTGAAGGAGGTCATCGACATCGACGGTCTGGAGCCGGAGCGTTATTTAGATGTCAAGCCTTTCGACTCGCTGACGCCGATCAATCCCGAGGAGTGGCTCCAATTGGAGACCGGCGCCGAGCCCATCAGCGCCCGAGTGATGGATTTGCTCACACCGCTGGGGAAGGGACAACGTGCCTTGATTGTTGCCCCGCCCCGTAGCGGCAAAACGGTTCTGCTTCAGCAAATCAGCCACGCGGTCAGCGAAAACCATCCGGATATCAAACTTATCGTCTTGTTAATCGACGAGCGACCTGAAGAAGTCACCGAGATGCGTCGGATGGTCTCCGGAGAGGTCGTTCACTCCAGCCTCGATCGCGAGACCGAGAGCCACGCTCGTCTGGCTCAACTGATCATCGAACGAGCCAAGCGACTGGTCGAGATGGGACAGGACGTCTTCGTGCTGCTGGATTCGATCACTCGTCTGGCACGCGCCTTTAACAAGCTCTCCAACAATAACCGCACCATGACAGGTGGCGTGGACATTCGCGCCCTGGATATCCCAAAACGACTCTTTGCCACCGCCAGAGCGTTTGAGGAAGGAGGATCCCTAACCATCGTCGGGACCGCTCTGATCGACACCGGCAGTAAAATGGATGAAGTGATCTTTCAGGAGTTTAAGGGCACCGGCAACATGGAGCTGGTGTTGGATCGCAAACTCGCCGACCGGCGGATTTGGCCAGCGATTGACATCGAGAAGAGCGGAACTCGACGGGAAGAGAAACTGCTGGACCCAGACTGGCTGCACGCTGTGACGATGTTACGCCGGACCCTGGGAAGCATGAACCACATGGAGGCGATGGAGCAGCTCAGGAAAACCCTCGGTCGATTTGAAAACAATGCAGCGTTTATCGAACACATCACCAGTGTGCGACAGAAGGCTTAACCCCCGCAAACATCTGATTCGCCGCAACACAATCCCTCTGGAAACTTGATCACTGGGTAGCACTGACCGGACAGGTGATTATGCCCGCTTTGAGTGTTGGACTCCCGAATCAGCTCCCCCGGAAGAAAACTCAGGGGAATGCGCTCACAACCAGCCCAGGCAGCCAGTGATCTCAGCCAAAAATTAGTTGATCCAAGAGATCACTAAGACGCAAATGCGAGGAAGAAACACGAGCAGGCCCAGAACCACCGAACCGGCCGAGGCAGCCAACACCGCGGCGCTGCTGATATCCAGAGCATCCCGGACGTAGGGATCGTATCGGTCGGTAATCGCCTTGGCGAGCTGCTCCAAGGCGGAGTTCAACAGTTCTGCGGTCAAGACGCCAGTGATGGCCAAGGTCAGCACACACCATTCCCACCACTGAACACTGAGGGCCAAACCCGCAAGGACCACAGCAGCCGTACAACTCAAGTGCACGACAAAGCTGTTCTGGCCCCGAACTCCGCAAAACACTCCTCGAAACGCGTGACCGAACTTGGCCACCCAGGTGCCAGAGGTTGGAGAACGTTCTGGTTGGTCGGTCCGTTGGGTTTGAGAATCGGATTGAGACCGGTTCGGCGGAGGGATCATCACCAGGTGAATGGGTCAGGCAAGGGAACTGTTGCCGACTCGCCGATCGAGGTGGCAGCGGAGTTATCGGGAGTCTATTCGGTCACTTTTGTTCGATCTTCTACTGACCTTCAGATAAGTTTCCGACCTAGGGCGACCAACGGAAGCCCGGATTGTCGGGCGAAGGGTGCTCGCTTCGTCAAAGACTTATCCTAGGCTCAGGAAGAGCTCCACCGGAGAGCCAGCGGCCTGCATACGGGAACGACTTGGGGCCGAGGCCATCTGAGACCCGGCCAAGGCCAACCACACCGATAATCGCTCCCGGGTCAGGTTATTCGAGGAAGCTGGAACCGGCTGTGCCGATCTCCGTGCCAGCAATGCGGCGATCGGGACGCAGGAAGCGAGGTTCGATGTTCAGACTCACCCCGAAGTTGTCTTTGGATTCGTCGTAGTTCACACCGAATCTCAACAAAAACGACTCACCGATACGGGTGAGGGCCAATTGCTGAGTGATCGGGCCGTCCGGGCCAAAGTCGATGGTCACACCGTAGGTACTGGCCCATTTTGGGCTGAGCCGGTAATCGTAGGCCAAGGAAACGGCCTGGGAACTGATCGGTCCTTCCAGAGAGCGAAAGTCAACTCGCAACAAACCTCGTGAGGGTCGGTTCAGAGCCATCCCCACGCTGACAAGCCGCTGTCCGCCGTCGAAAAAGTCGACCAGGGCATCGGAGTGCAGCGTCAGCCGATCACCAACATTCCAGCGGAACTGATAGTTCGCAAGCCCCGCAAACCTTCCAAAGTTGTCGCCGTCTGGATCAGGAAACAACGAAACCCCCGTGTCCAGTTGAATCCAATCGACAATCTGCCGCCGACCCCGCCGTCCTCGTTTGGTCTGCAGGCGTTGGTTGAGCCCCAGCCGGAGAACCCGCAGATTGTCGACCACCTCTGGAGAAGGGTTGGTAACGTTGCCCGGCAGACCTGTGCGGACAGCGTAGAACCGTTCATCAAATTCCGGAGGAATCATCCCGCCGAAGGTGATGTTCTGAAAACGCCTCCGAAAGGCTTCGACGTTATCGTCATCCAGCGGATCATACAGCGGCAACAGATTGAGCTCATTGGAGGACCCCGCATAGTATCCTTCGCCCACCAGCGAGACTTTGTGAGCGATCCCATGGACGTTCAAGAGATCACTCTCAGCCTGCGGATATACAGCCCAGAATGGCAAACTCGCCCGCACGCCCGTCTGCACGTATCCTCGTTGGTACTCCTCAGCGTTGAGATCCTCCCCCCAGTACCCAAACTGTCCGAGGAGATAGGGCACCACCTTGGTCGGGCCAGCCTCCAGCGGCAGCTCCAGCTGGTGAGTGGTGACAAACCGCAAGCCCTCAACATCTGCGGGTGTGTCTGGGGCGGCTGGAGGCGGCAAGGACTCCCAGCCTAAGAGCCCGAAGGCCGCCAGGTCTTGAGGATCCTCCGGGGCGTCGGCCACCCGAAACCGCGCATAGCCCAGGGAGGTTTGCTCGGAGTAGGTCAGTCCCCCAAAGAGGTCTTGCCCGATCCAAGTGTGGTTCACTCGCGGCAGCCACTCGGTCTGGGTGAAGAAATCGTTGACCCGCACGTCACCCCAAATACTCCAGCTGCGGTTTTCATTGAGTTGCTTAATCTCAATTCCGGTGGTGGCGTCCTTATTGCTGTCCCATTCAAGTTCAAAAAACTGTTCCAAAAAGTTGCGGTCGCTGATGAGTCCGAGTTCAGCGGTGACCTGAACGTCTCCTGAGAGATACTGTGCTGGGAAGAACTGACGATGGCGTCCGAGCAAGCGATATCGGTAGTCTTCTTCGGGTTCCAAGCCTCGTCGACCAAACCCGAGGTTATCCTCTCCGAAGTCGGAAATTCCATAGAAGTCCAGCACACCAAAGAAATCGCTGGGCTGGCCGAGAAATGTATCTCCTTGGTAGGTGTAGGTGGTGCCATGCCCGAAGCCACGTTGGGTGAAGTAGTCTGTCTCGACACGCCAGTCAACACCCGGCGGTGCATCGAGCCCCAAGGCATCAAAGACATCAAAGCCAACAAAGACCTGGCCGCCGAAGATGTCATCGTTGCGGAACTGCAGCCTTGTGATGAAGAACCGCAGATTCTGCAAATCGGCTGAGAGCACCGGCCAATAGAAAACGGGAAGCTCCTCGATTAACAGGAAGTTGGATCTGGCTGTCGCGATTTGGCTGCGGGCCACCTCGGGCCGGCCAGTGACCGGGTCGACGACGGGCCGACCGGAGGGATCGGTCAAAGGAAGCCTCTGATCTTGGAGGGTCAATTCGCCAGCAACCCATCGGTAGCGTGGTCGCCCCAACAAACTGGTGGTAAAAAAGGCATTGTTGGCCAGATAGCGATCTCTGCCGACTTGCCGCAGCAGTGGCGCGCCGACGCGAATCAGTCCGTCATAATCCGGGATCGGTGTCTGCAGTTCAGCATCCAGAACGGTCCCCACTTCGCGGTTGACATCGTAGTAAAAGCGGTCTGCAAAGATCACACGCGCTCCCTCCCGAACTACGATGTTACCCTCCATATAGATTTGTATCGGCTGGTCGGCCGTTGCTCGCGTATCGGCACCCAGCGAGAGACCTCCACCGGTCCAGATGACCATGCGGTCGGCAGCCAGATCGATCGTTCCGGTGGCATTAGGTAACCCATCCACCCGAAGCCCCTCGATCAACAGCACCACCCCGCCGACCAGCGTGGTCACCTGCTCGGCACCATCAGGGCTGGGCCTGGTCTCCAACTGGAGTTTGACGGTGCTGCGGGGGAAGATCCGCAATCGCCGGCTGGCTGGCTGACTTGGCGTGACCGCGACGGTGCCCGGCGGCACATTCTCCACAGATCGATTGCCAGGGTCCGGATCGGTCGGCACACGCCCTCCCGAGGGAACTTGCTCAGTTCCGGGCGTCGTCCGATCGACCCCGCTGGAATCGGCTGGACCTAAATCCGCCGGGGGCTGGCCGGGAGGGCGGGTCGGCAAGTCAGAACTGGGGACCTCAGGAAGCCGGTCACGTGGCCTCGGAGCTGACCGCGGCCCGGGACCTGCAGCCGGCGGAGTTCTCCTGGGGGGAACCAACGCTGCCGGGTCTTGTTGATCGACTGGCCCCAAGACCGGGGAGGCCCCTGGAACCATGAGGCCAGGTGGAGCGAAACCCCGCTGGGGAGCCCCCAGGTCTCTCGGCGGATTGACGACCTCCGGCGTGAAACCGTCAGGCAGGGCCCCCCCCGGAGCGAGACTGCCCGGAGCGAGACTGCCCGGAGCGAGACTGCCCGGAGCGAGACTGTCCGGAGCGAGACTGCCCGGAGCTGATCCGTCAGGAGCGAGACGCTCGGGGGTTTCATCCAGGGGAACGACACCTCCGGGAAGACCAAGTCCTGGTCCGCTACCATCGGTGAACGGCTCAGTCGGAGCACCCGAGCCAGCCTCAGGGACAGTCGGAGCGGGGAAAGTTGGCTGTGTCCCAAAAGGGAAAACTGGTGCTGGTGAGGAAGGCGGCGTAAGCGACGGTTGCCTAGCCAGGCGCGGCTGTGGCCTGTGGGGAGGTTGAGACGATGGGATCGCCGAGAATCCCCTCGAAGTCGTGGCAGGCGTCGGACTTTCGGCCCCTGGGCGAAGGTGACTTGGCGGTCCGCCGGGCGAGGAGGCCCCCACCAGCGGAGCATCCCCCACCAGCGGAGCATCCTGAAGGGGTTGCGTCGGCTCTGGGACTTGAGCTGAAGTTTGGCGAGATGCGTCCAGCAGAAGAATCAAGACAACGGTGATGAACGCACTTCGGCAAAGGCTTCGCTGTCGGGGACCGCACAATGGCAACGAGACTGTCCTCAGGTCTGCAAACCTGGCCAGCGAAAGCGGTGCCGTGGTAGCCTGTGGGCCGTCCCGCCGGCAGTTCAGGGGACGTGTAAGCCAACCAATCACGTGGCGACGGTTCCCTGTTCCCCCACCACAACTCCGGAAGAGCACCCTAGGTCGCCAAACGACCAACATTGGGGTCCAGAGGTCATGGCTCGCCGTGAGCTCAGCCCCGGCGATGCGATTTGTGAAGAGTTTTGCGAATGACGACAGACCGTCACCCAACGATGAGCAATCTGAGATGTCGGTCGTCGGAAAGATCGGTCGCCACAAAAATTCGCTCGCACTCAGTGTCAGGCAGTGTTGATGAGCTTCGACCTCAAGCCGAGCAGCATCAATCGCTCCAATTGAGTCTTCCCAGAAGACCAGCTTGTAGGTCGGTTGAAGTCAGACCGTCAAGGGCAATTTGTTGGCCGGACCGAAACTTCGAAACAGAATGCCAGCGAAAGAGCCTGAACAACCTAAATCAGCAAGTTGCTCCTCTCAAAAGTGGCGGAAAGTCCAGAGAGACCGTACAAGATACGGTCAGTGGCTATGTTCAGGCCAATCCCTGTCTCGTGTTTCACGCCGCACCCAAAATCCGTCCGTTGATGCGTCATCTTGTCAAACTCGACGAACCCGTCGCCCTTCGGCCATCAGACAGCATCAGCAGACACCACCAACAAACAACACCGATCCGCCCTTTCCGCGGAGGAGACAGAAGCGTTGAGAGTGCCTCCAGGGTCATGACCAGCGGGCACATCGCAGGTCTTTTGGGTGATCATGTTGTTCCGAGGTCTGTGGCCTGGCCCTAATGCCTTGTTTCCTATGATTTTGGCAGTCGGTTGATTTTGGCAGTCGGTTGATTTTGGCAGTCGGTTGATTTTGGCAGTCGGTTGGACGTGAATCCCTCGATTCCACGAGAACCAACTGCCAAATCAGAAGGAAACCGACCACTAGGAAAACCCTCCAAAACAACCCAGCAACCCGCCCAAAGCTGGACAGCCGGCCTGTCACACAATCTCCCCAGGTTGTCGGTCATTTCAGGGTCCATTGCGGCTTACGCATGAGTGTCATCTTTTGCTCTTTCGCATGGAAAGACACCAAACCGGCCCTTCACTCGGAGGGGCCGCCTGAGTCAGCGCAATGCTGCAGACGGATCCACCGAGCGGACACCTTCCAAAACTCTCGCCAGTCTGGAAATCTCCTGAGATAGCCTTGACTGATTCTTCCCCGAGAACCAGGTGGTTGCGGCAACCTGACGCAGAGGTCAGCTTCGCGGAAAACTCGCCTAGAATAGGTCTCGCCCTCAGTCGAGCGATCCTCCCCAGAGTCTTGGGGAAGGTCATGGTGGTCCAAGACCCTGAAGCGACTGCCCCAGCGGTTGATTGGGCGTTCTTCCTGCACACCGGGCGAGCCAAAAGTTTTTCTCACCTCAGCAAGCCGACCCAAAGCATCACAGTGGTTCCATAAGCTTTTGCAACAGCGGGAAGCTTCTCAAAATGCTGTGACCCTAAGGAATTGTCTCTGAATAGAAAACGGCCTGCCCTGAGCCTTTGTTTGCAGCGGCATTTCTCGACGTTGCAAGCTCGAAGCCCAACGATGTGGTCTTTGCTGGTCCAACAGGCTTGCATCGGTCCTCTCACCAGCAACGCCTTTCCTGAGCAAACGCCAGCCAGAGCAAACGCCAAGAACAGAGAAGCAGGTCATAAACGTGATGGGGTCTTGGAGCCTGGAGAGGCGTCTCGGTCTGAGAGATCTTCGTGGACTGGCTACAAGATACTGACAGAACTGGAATTCTTTGAGGGAAACTCATGAGCCAACAACTCCTGCGTTCACCGATGACATTGCTCGTCTGTTTTCTTGGCGGGCTGATGGTTCCTCACAAGTTGATCGCTCAAACGGCGATTCGGGAAATCCCTTTGGATGCTGACAAGCAAAGCGCTGCCAGCCAATGGGTCAGCGAGGCGCTTTTGGCGGTCAGTTCGCCGGAAGGTTCTTCGTTGGGGCCGACAGGTGCTTCTCGGGCTTACGCGATCTTGGGGACGGCGATGTTTGATGCCTGGTCGGCATACCAGCCTCAGCCAGGAAGCACTGTATTGGGGGACACCCTGCAGCAGCCTTTTCAGGCGAACACATTGGCCAATAAGTCGGAAGCGGTCAGCTATGCGGCTTTCACAGTGCTCTCAGATCTGTTTCCCGATCCCACATCGGTAGAATCCTTTCGCAGTCGCATGACCCACTTGGGATTTAACCCAGATACCCCGAGCACAACGGCGGCCAACATCGGTATCACTATGGCCAACGAATTGCTTGCCATCCGTCGTGCCGACGGTTCCAACCAAGTTGATGGCTATGCCGATACCAGCGGATATCTCCCGGTCAACTCGGCCGCTGACATTCCCAACTCGCTGAGTGTCATGGACCGGTGGACACCAGAAAACGTGCCAATCGACAGCCTGCCCGGCGACGCAGATCACCTGCGCGTTCAGTCACCGCTGACCCCGCACTGGGGCAGTGTCACTCCGTTTGCGTTGACCTCGGCTGAGCTATACCCCCTGGCCGATCCTGAGCCTTTTCTTCTGGATCCTCAGGCGGTCGCCGATTTGTCCGCCGGAACGATCACTCGGGCAGACAACACAGTCGTGGCTATCAGCAAAGACCTGATCGGCATTGACATCAACCCGCGGTTCATAGAACAAGCCATTGAGGTCGTTGAGTTCAGCGCCAGTCTCAGCCCACCTCCTGCCAACGAGTTACCCGGGGGAGAAATCGAAGGAGAGACTCGAAAGTTGATCGCGGAGTTCTGGGAAGATCCCGCAGGGACCCCTTACCCGCCCGGCACGTGGATGTTTTTTGCGCAGAAAGTCGGGGAACGCGAAAATCCCGATCTCGACACCGATGTGCCCCTATTCTTCGCTGTCGGCAACGCCGTTTTGGATGCCGGCATCGCCAGTTGGGAGGCGAAGTACCAGACTGACTACGTCCGTCCCGTCCGTGCGGTGCGCGAACTGGGTCGCTTGGGCTTGATCGGTGAACCCAACAGCGACGGAGAATTCGAGATCGAAGCCTGGGCTGGTCCCGGTTTCGGCACTCAATCAATTCTGGCGACGGAGTTTCTCTCCTACCAGACGCCTGGCGGAGACCCATCGCCACCCTTTCCCGAGTTCACCTCCGGGCACAGCACCTTCAGTGCCGCAGCCGCTGAGGTTCTGCGGCTCATGACCGGAAGTGACGCGTTCCTCTTAGGAGATGGCACCTTGGGTTTGAGTGTCGCTTTTCAACCTGGCGACTCTCGGTTTGAGCCGGGCATCACACCAACTCAAGAGATCGTCCTGAATTGGCCGACGTTCTCCGCTGCAGCCGACGAGGCCGGTATTTCACGGCTGTATGGCGGCATTCACTTCCAGGACGGTGACCTTGAGGGGAGAGCCCTCGGTCGGTCTGTCGGGGCTGCAGTCTTTGAGAAGGTGCAGTTTTTCCAAACCAGCGGGGTGGTCATCCCCGAGCCGGCAACGCTCGTCTATGTTGCCTGCGGAGGGCTCGCCGTCGTGGCTCGACGGCGTGGAACCTAAACTCGGCCTGGTGCGAGAAGCCCAAGGGCCCAAGACAGACTTTCTTCCAGAGCAGAAAGTTGGGGAGTGAAAGCCAAGTGGAGGGTGCTGAGTTCCGGCGACTCTCAGAGCCCCAACGACGTGGGACGTCCCACCCTCTCAGCAGCCGGGGGGTGGGACGAATTGCCATGCAAGGAAAATCTGCTGCTGGGTACGGTCGGTATCGGTCTGCCGCACGGGCAAACTCTTAGCAGCTGGAACCAGATCGATCAGCAGCTGGAATTCGCGCCCGGCTTGGGGCTCGCGACCGGGAAGGCCGACCTCAATCCCACCACCACTGGCCTTCGGCCAAATCCAACTTGACACTCTGACGAGCTTGCTGGACTTCAGCGTTGTCGTCGGAGTTGAGGTACTCGGCCGAGAGTGCCCTGCCAGGCCGGATCTCCACACCGCCACCGATCGGCGTCATCAACCGGCGTCCCTTCCAGATACTGTTGACGGCGCTTTCGACGTGTTTCGGCGCGTTGTATTTCTCCACTTCAAACAGCTTCTCATTGCCGAAGACCAGGCAATCCCAGCCTGCTTTCTTGTAGTAGCCCTGTTGCTGAATAAATGCTGCTGCGATGGTCAGGTCGATCATATTACGCAACTCAGCGTATACTGGTGTTTTTTGGGCGATGTCTTCGTATTTCTGGGTGAACCCCTTCACCCATCGTTGGCTGGCTGCGTTGACAGACCCAGCCACTCCTCGCTGACCGTTTTGGGCGACAACTTCATCCTCGCCCACCAGTTGCACACCCAAGCCAACTAACTGCATCCCCAGCTTGTCGTCGGTCACTTTGACGCAGTCATAATTCGGCGTGAAATACCAACGCTGCATTGCATTGGCGGCCACCTGGTTGGGATTGGCCAAGTCCACATAACTGGCTAGTCGAACGCGAGGTTTTTCCAGGCCAATGCCGATCAGCTTCATCCGGTAGTCCGCTTCAACAAGTGTTAAAGCCATTCGGGTGCTGGCTGGCACTCCATAGACACTGACTGTCTGCAAGCCAAGGCTCTCCTTGAGGCCCTTCACCAAGAACCGCGTTTGTGCTGGCGTGGCGCTGCGACCAACACGTGCCAGGAACTGCTGCAGCCGCTGAAGCCCTTCCTGCGTGGGATCAATCGAGCAGCCAACCACCCGCGCGCCCTTCTTTCCAGACGGATACGCCCTTAGCGCAGTGACCAGGTCCTCCAAATGCAACACAGGACGCGCGGTGTTGATCCCCACAACTCGGCCGACTGGATTGGCAACCCATCCCTCAGCAGGACCAGCGATGACAATGTCCTTGGTTTCTGGGTAGTAGAACACGTATTCCAATCTCTGGAGCCCGGCCAGCACCAACATCTCTTCGGTGGGCTCTTGGCCCTGTTCGATCCGGGTTGCGATCGCATCTTCGAGGCGGTTGAGGGAGATTTTGCGGAGTTTGCTGGTGGCGGCGACCTGGGCATCGAGTTTGGCCTGGGCTGCGGCCAGCCGCTGGTGCATCAACCGCCCACCGCGATCTTGGACAACGTTCATCCGCAGAACGTTCTCGGCGTCCACATGGACTCCAGCAAAGCCTTGCGCGTAAACAGGGGGGGTGATGGTCAGGGTCAGAGCCAACACTCCGACGGCTGCGAACATGGTCACAAACTGTTGCCAACGCATGAGTCCATCATCTCCTGATTTGATGGCCTGATTTGGTGGTGAGGCGAGCTGTCCCTCAGAACCGTTTTGTGGGCCTGACCGGCTCGATCGCCGTGGATACGTTTCTTGAGTCTCTCAGCGGCAGCGTCCGTTAGCCCAACAAGCCCTCCCAGAGCGACCTGCTGCTGGTTTCTTGCTCCCCCGCGTGTTATCTCGTGCGCAACCCGAACCATAGGAGCCTTGGCTTTGACTGGCAAGAACCTGGCAAGGATGGATTTCGCTAGTGTGGAGTTGCTGGAGAGCAGTTGGCGGATCAGTGGTCGGACCCCTGGAGTTCTCATCGGCAGCGGGGACGACCGAGGCCGCCCCAAGAGGACGCCATGATACAGTTTCCCCGGCCATCCTGACCCGCTGCGGACGCCGCTGAGCATCCTGGCACCTATGGGCCAGCTGTCCTCGGTGCCGAAAGCGGAGACGGACTGAAGCTCAGAAGTTATGGCCCAAGTTGTGCGATCCGTTGACCCGTTGGGTAGGGCGGGCTGTTCCGCCGGCAGAAGATTCAACGGCGGCAGAAGATTCAACGGCGGAAGATTCACTGCCGAGAGAAGATTCACTGCCGAGAGAAGATTCACTGCCGAGAGAAGATTCACTGCCGGGAGGGGATCCACGGCCGCGAGGGGGTTCAACGCCGCGAGGGGGTTCAACGCGGTGAGGGGGACGGGCGGGACGTTTGCGTGAGCCTTGTCCGACGAAGCGGATGTTGCCAGACCCCAACAACTCGTCAATTCGGCGGCAGAGCTCGGGGTTGACGGAGATCTTGAGCTTCTCGCAACGATAATAGGCCTTGGCGCCATCGCTGAGGGCCACCAGCAAATCCACTGGCAGGGACCCGGGATAGCCGCGAAGGATCTCGCGGAGCTGCCGGAGGCCGTCGCTCCCGTGTTGATCTTCGATGATGCGAATGACCACCTTTTTGGTAAAGCGTTGCTCGAGATTCTCCACGGGGATGAGCTCATCGACGATCAACGTGACGTCTTCGGCTTCAGATCGCTTCTCGACCTTGCCGACGGCAACAACCACAGCGTCGACAGCAACGAATTCTTGGAACTGCGCAAACTGTTCGGGCCAGATCTTGCAGAAGACAAGCCCGCTGATGTCCTCCAGGTCGAACATCGCGTACTTGCTCGGCTGACCAGGACGGGGCTCTCGGACGTGTGTTTCCCTGACTGAGGCTAACATCCCTCCGACAACCACCTCGGTGCGGTGCGGCAACTCGACTAGGTCGCTTGTCCGATCGGTGCAAAAGACCGAAAGCCGATCGGCATACTCGGCCAAAGGATGGGCTGTGAGGTAGAAACCCAGCACTTCCTTTTCCTGACTGGAACGTTCTCGTGGCTCCCATTCAGGGACATCGGGCAACAGGCCCTCAGAGGCAGTTGTGGACTCTTCCTCCCCGGCGAAGAGGCTCATTTGGCCGGTGAGTTTGTCGGCTCGGGCAATCTTGCCTGCCTGGAGGGCCTTATCGAGGGCTTGGAAGTGTTGCCGTCGATTTCCGCCGAAGGAGTCCATGGCCCCCGCTTTGATGAGGTGTTCCAACATCTTGCGGTTGACCACGTGGGAGTCCAGCCGCTCGCAAAAATCGAAAAGATCGCGAAAGGGACCGTTTTTGCGCCGCTCGGCCACCAGGGCCTCACAGGCCTCATGACCGCAGCCGCTGATGGCACTGAGGGCAAAGACGATCTCCTCTCCCTGGACGGCAAAATCCGTCTGGGATCGGTTGACATCTGGGGGCACCACCGCGATGGCCATTCGGCGGCAGTCCTCGATGTGCTCAACAAGCTGATCTTTGCGTTTGAAGTTTCGGCCATCGATGTCGCTGGAGAGCAGCGAGGCCATGAACTCCACGGGAAAGTGGGCTTTGAGATAGGCCGTGATGTAGGCGATCAACGCATAAGCGGTACTGTGGGACTTGTTGAAGCCGTACCCGGCGAACTTTTCAATCAGACTGAAAAGCTCCTCGCCTTCTTTCTTGGAGAGGCCGCCCTGTTTTCCTCCTTGCAAGAATTCTTCCCGGTACTTTGCGATAATCGGCAGTTTTTTCTTGCTGATCGCTTTGATGCATTTGTAAGCATCCGGAAGCGGGATCCCTCCCAAACGGTTGAGAATGAGCATCACCTGTTCCTGGTAGGTCATCACGCCGTGGGTTTCGGCGAGTACCTCCGCCATGACCGGATGCTTATAGCTGGCTTTTTCCCGGCCATGTTTCACATTGATATAAGTATCGACCATCCCGCCTTCCAAGGGGCCAGGGCGATACAGAGCATTTGTGGCGATGATGTCTCGAAAATGATCCGGCTTCATGCGTTGAAGCAGATCACGAATGCCGCTGCTTTCGAGCTGGAAGACGCCTTTGGTCTCACCGCGGCAGAGCAAGGCAAATGTCTCGGGGTCATCCAGGGGAAAAGCATAGGGGTCAATCAGTTGGCCGCGGTTCTCTTGAATCAACTGAACGCTGCGGGAAATCATCGTCAGATTCCGCAGACCCAGAAAATCCATCTTCAGCAGTCCAGCCCGTTCCACATCGTTCATGGACCACTGGGTGATCACCTCGCCTTCTTTATCACGTTGCAGCGGAACATATTCATCGAGAGGCCGGTCGGCGATCACCACAGCCGCTGCATGAGTGCCGACGTTGCGGGCTAGGCCTTCGATCTTGCGAGCAAAATCGACAACCTCCCGAACATCAGCGGCTTCTTCGTAGGCCTTGCGGAAATCGGTACTCTCCTCTAAAGCTCGGTTGATTGTCATCCCCGGCTTTTCGGGCACCAACGCTTTGACACGCTCGGCAAAACCCAGATCGTACCCCAGAGCCTTGCTCACATCGCGGATCGCCGCCCGAGCCGCCAAGGTCCCGAAGGTGCCGATCTGGGCCACATTCTCGCTGCCGTACTTCTTGCGGACGTAATCGATGACCTCGCCACGTCGTTCCTTTTCGAAGTCGATATCGATATCGGGCGGTTCTTTTCGACTACGATCCAAAAACCTCTCAAAAAGCAAGTCGTACTCCAGCGGACAAACGTGACTGAGGTAAAGTGCATAGGAAACCAGAGCCCCCACCCCAGAACCACGGGCAGTCGCTTGAATCCCCTGATTCTTGGCATGATTGACGAAATCCCAGACGATCAAGAAGTATGTGGGAAACCCAAGTTGCTCAATGACATCAAGCTCCCGATCCAGCCGCTCGAGCACCTCGGTGGCCAGCTGGCCATGTTGAAAACGTCGCGGATCGTCTTGATAGCGTTCTTGGAGTCCCTTGAGACACAGATTGCGTAAGTAGGTTGCCGGGGGCTGATCATCGGGAACTTGGTAGACCGGAAAGTGCCTTTTGGAGAGGTCTAAGTCGATATCGACTGTGTCAGCGATTTGCTGAGTCCGCGCGACCGCATCCTCCAGCCCAGGGAAACTGGAATACATCTGCTCGGGTGTCCGCAAATAAAACTGATCACCCTCCATTTGCATCCGGTTCCGGTCGGTCCGAAACCTCCCCGTGTTGATGCACAGGAGCAAATCCTGAACCTCAGCATCCTCCTGGTTCACATAATGGGCATCGCTGGTGGCCACCAACGGAATCCCCAGACGCTGCGCAACGTCACAGGCTCCCTCCATCGCCAGACGCTGAATGTCGACTCCGTTGTTTTGAATCTCCAAAAAGTATCGCTCGCCAAAAACTCGTTCAAACCATTGAGCGATCTCAACGGCTCGTTCGACGTTGGGCTCGGCACCACGAATCAGAGCACTGGAAAATTCCCCGCTGACACAACCACTCAGACAGACAATCCCCTCGTTGTGAGCTTCCAGCAGGTCTTTATCGATCCGAGGTTTATAATAGAAGCCCTCCAAAAACGCCTTGCTGGCGAGTTTAACCAGATTTTTAAAGCCGACGCGGTTCTGAGCCAGTAGTGTGAGGTGATAAGCAGCTTCCTTCATACCCCGAGCATCCTTCTCACGTCGGTTGCCTGGAGCAATGTAGGCCTCATAGCCAATAATCGGATTGATCCCCGCTTCCCGGGCGGAAGTATAAAACTCCAAGGCACCATGAAGATTGCCATGGTCGGTAATCGCCAGGGCATTCATCCCGGAACTCTTGGCCTTTTGAACCAAGGAATCGATGCGGCTGGCGCCATCAAGCAGGCTGTAGTGAGTATGGCAATGGAGATGGACGAATGGCCTGCTCATCATCAACCCCTGGGCACCTGTCAACGAGAAGCTCCAAAGAAACGACCACAAGCACTCCACCTCCCAAGCCAGCTCGGAAGTGGCCAATCGCCCCATAGCTGGGAAAAACAGCGGCCAGCCGCTGACTGGGTTTGAGGCAGTGCCGGATCGAATGGCAGAGAAGAGGTGGCAGTGATCAACTGCACACACTCGCCCCTACAGAAGAGAATAACCTATTCGGATGCACAGTTCTAGGCCGAGTTGAACCAACACTCAGCCACGGGGGTGAAAACCCAAGATGATTCCCCTAGGAGTCGGCGAAAACGCCGAGCCCCTGCAACCGTCGGGCAACTGGCATCCGGGGGGGAGTTGACTTCAGGCAGCTCGCCGAGAAAGTTCCAGCCCTCCAGCAGCCAAAGTGGCCTGCAGACCACGCCTGGGAAAGCGGCTGATCAGACCTGGCAATTCGCCAACCATGCTTTGGCCCGTAGCGGCCCATTGCTCGGCCTGGTCAGTCAGGGTACTGAGCAAGGATTCTAGCCGCCCTCGGTAATGCTCGCGGCCGGCCCGGTCGACTTCCGCGGGAATCATCATCGGGGGACTCAGAATGGCTCGTCCCCGGGAAAACGGCCGAGGGACCGCAAAGCGATCCCAACTATTCATCCGCCAGGGTCGCTCAAACCCAAAACCCACACACACAACCGGGATTCCAAGTTTGCTAGCCAAGTAGACAGCTCCAGGGGCAAGATACCGACGTGGTCCCCGTGGGCCGTCGGGGGTGATGGCGATGTGACGGTGACGGGGGTCATCAAGCAGCGACTTGACAGCTGCAACGCCATCTCGGGTGCTGGACCCGCAAACGACCTGAAAGCCCATCATCCGTCCCGCCCGAGCAAGAGGCTGGGCATCACGGTGGCTGCTGACCAGCATGGTGATTCCGCAATGTGCCCGGAAGGTCACCGGCAGCAGAATGTATTCATGCCAGAACAGCAACAAGCTCTGCCGAGACTCCGGATGGGCCGGATCGGCTCGGCGATCGTAGTAGGCCACCCGTATATCCCAAGTGGAAGAAAGTCCGCGGAGTGCTTTCGCCGCGGTGAACCCCAACAGTGCACTCAACGCTGGATTATTCAGCTTCATGCTGTCGTCGCTGTCCTACTAAGCCTCAGCTAAGTCTTCGACCCAGGGCGACCAACGCAAGCCCGGATTGCCGGACGAAACGCCCCGCTTCGTCGAAGACTTTTCAGGGAATCAGTAATTTCTGCTTGATGGCTGGTTGATGTTCGACCTGTCCTCTGCGTCGAATCTGCAGAGCAATGCTGGGTGTGAACCGGCAGCAGTGTGAACCGGCAGCAGTGTGAACCGGCAGCAGTGTTCACCGAGCGGGCTTTAGACTTCCTCCGCTTGGGGGCTCCACTCGCCGGAGAACACCTCCACAGCGGGGCCAGTCATATAGACGCAATCGTCTTTCGCCCATTCTAACTCCAGGTCCCCACCGGGGAGGTGCGCTAAGATGTGGCGGCCGGTCAAGTTGGCCAACACTCCCGCGACACAGACAGCCGAGGCCCCTGTGCCGCAAGCCAGAGTCTCCCCACTGCCTCGTTCCCAGACTCGCATTCGCACCTCTTGGCGGTTGAGCACCTGGACAAACTCAGCATTGACCCGGCGGGGAAAAGCAGGGTGGACCTCAATTAGCGGCCCAACTTCCAATACCCATTCATCGGTCAGTTCATCAACAAACGTGACACAGTGTGGGTTGCCCATGGAGACACAGGTGACAAAGACCTTGCGACCGGCCACTTCCAGCGGCACCTGGACAACCGGCTGCCCCTCCAGGGTAGTAGGGATCTCGCTGGGCGTCAAAATTGGCCGGCCCATGTTGACGCGTACTCGGTGAATTTGTCCGGCAGAGACTTCCGCGTCCAGGGTGAGGATGCCCGCCCCGGTCGCGATGGTGTGCTGATTTTTGGGAACCAGGCCGTGTTCGTAGAGGTATTTGGCGACACAGCGGATGGCGTTGCCGCACATTTCGCTCTCACTCCCGTCGGCGTTAAACATCCTCATCTGGGCATCAGCGACCTCCGAGGGGCAGATCAGGACCAGGCCGTCGCCGCCGACGCCGAAGTGGCGATCGGAGATCGCCCGGGCCAGAGCGACAGGATCCTCGGGAAGCGGCTCTTCAAAGCAGTTGACGTAGATGTAGTCGTTTCCAGCCCCTTGCATTTTGGTGAATCGCATCGTCGCCCTCAAACCTGGGTTACCCTGGGGCAGGTGCCCGAAAGTAGCCATCACTGTATTCCAAGTGTCCTTCTGCGACCAAGCCCGCTGGGCGGCAAGCTGAAGCGAACAAGCTTGCACCTAAGCGAGGCTGGGAGTGTTGCTAGCTTGAGAAGTAGCTGGCCTCCACGTTTGCAGGCCGGGAACAGGTGACTCTCTGCAAGGTTGCTGTTCGACGGCGAAGCAAGGCGTTAGGCTGGATCCCAATCCAGCCCCGATGGCCTGACGGCGACGTCTTGGCTTGTTGCTGAGGACGATCGCTTTTTGGGACCAGTCAAACACAAGGATCTTCTCAGTGATGACGCGCTATTTCCGAGTCACCCTGTTCTCGTTGATTGGTTTCTTGCTGGCTACGCAATCTTCAGAACAATTGCGAGCAGCCGACCCGCCGGCGAGTCGTTTAGCCGATGCGACCTCTGCGGAAAAAGCTCGCAACATCGTTCTCTTTGTCACCGATGACCAAAGCCCGACAATGGGCTGCTATGGTGATCCCATTGCAAAAACTCCTGCCATGGATCGCTTAGCGGCTGATGGCACACGTTTCACTCATGCATTCTGCACCACGGCCAGTTGCAGCGCCAGTCGCTCGGTGATTTTAACTGGGCTTTTTAACCATGCTAATGGCCATTACGGCCACGAGCATCGGTATCACCATTTTAGTAGTTATTCTTGGGTCAACAGCTTGCCGGTTCTCTTGGGCAAAGCCGGTTACCGGACAGCAAGGGCCGGAAAATACCACGTGGCCCCCGAGGATGTCTATCGGTTTGAGACAACCATCAGAGGCAGCTCACGCAATCCTGTTGAGATGGCTGAGAACGCTGCAGAGTTTATCCAAGCCTCTTCCTCAAGACCTTTCTTTTTGTATTTCTGCACCAGCGACCCGCACCGCGGCGGAGGCAGGCTTGCCGAGGGCAGCCGTCCCGATCGGTTTGGGAACAAGGATCAGCCAAGAAAGGGTCTGAAGAAGGTCACCTACAACCCAACCGAGGTGCCTGTTCCACCGTTTCTGCCGGATACGACTGCCTGCCGAGAGGAGTTGGCCCAGTACTACGAGTCGGTCTCAAGAGTGGATCAGGGGTTGGGTCGGCTTGTCCAGATCCTCAAAGAGGCGGGTCTCTACGAGTCGACGCTGATCATCTTCACCTCCGATCACGGCATGGCTTTTCCCGGCGGAAAGACCACAGTTTACGAGGGCGGGCTCAATGTGCCGCTGTTAGTCCGCAGCCCACACGCCGCTCGCCATGGCGTCGTCTGCGATGCGATGATCAGCTTTGTGGACCTGACTCCCACGATTCTGGATTTCGCCCAAGCGTTGGATCCGCAGACCAATTCTGTCAAACCAAAGATCGCTTCGATGGTCGCCGGCCGCCAGAGCCAAAACCTCCGACGGGTCTCGTTCCATGGGCGGTCGTTTCTCTCCGTCTTGGAGCAGGACCATCCAAAGGGATGGGATCAGGTGTATGCCTCGCATACCTTTCACGAAATTACCATGTATTATCCGATGCGGGTTGTCCGAGGACGACGCTATAAGTTGATCTGGAACATCGCATTTCAGCTGCCTTATCCATCCTCCAGCGATCTGTGGGCCTCCTCAACCTGGCAGGCCCAATACCAACAAGGACCTCAGGCCAAATACGGCCCTTGGACTATCGGAAGCTACCTCCAGCGCCCGGAGTTTGAGCTTTTCGACCTCAAAAGTGACCCCCATGAAAGCCAGAACCTGGCCAGCGATCCCAGCCACGCCCAAACCTTGGCCAAGCTCAAGGACGATCTCAAATCCTTCCAAAAAGAGACTGCCGATCCCTGGATGATCAAATGGAAGTACGATTGAGGTGGGGAAAAACAATTCGGTGAACAGTTGGGTCTGGGTCGATCCACGTTTTCCAGACTGACGCGGAGCCCGCCGGCTTTTGAAGTTGATCACTGACCAACGACTCCAACCCAGCAGCACTGGGTCGTGGGACTCACCTTCACGACAGGAGAAGTCGGTAAATAATTGCTTGAGCAACCAGAATGCCCTCAACAGCGTTCAAAAAGTGTGAATCTTGTTGGCCAACACCGCCGCCGGAGAGGGTCACCCAAACGGAGGGCTGGCCAATCGGTGTCCCATCCCAGTTGAAGGGGTGGCCGAGCAGGCGTTGAGCTGAACCAAGCAACTCACTCTTGGTTCATCCCACCCAGCAGGAGGCTGCCCTGCCTCGATGGCAATCGAACCAAGAGAAGTTCTTCCTCAAGAAGTGGAGAGGACCAATCGATCCAACAAGGGAGTTGCTAGTCGATTCTCGCGGCGTCTGATAGGCTACAGAAAAGTGCCGCTTGTCCCCACGTATGTCAGCCATGCCCATTCTCATTCACTGCCCTGCCTGCCGGGCCCGCTATCGCCTCGGTGAGGGTTGGGCCGGAAAAACGGTTCCCTGTCTGAAGTGCAAAGCCGATATCCCCGTTCCGGCTTCCGCCGCCGGTGGCCCATCAGCAGGAACCACCCCACCCGTTGCTCAACCCCCCGCAGTCCAAGCACCAACTGTCCAAGAGTCTCCTCAGATCCCCACTGCCCAGCCGGCGGTCAGTCCACCTGCAGCCGAACAGCCGACGGCACCTTCAGTGAGCCCGGCTTCGGAGCTATCCTCGCCTTTCTCCGCGCTGGATTCGGCTCTGTCTGGCGCGGGAGCCACACCGCCACCCGCCGCAAGCCCACCTCAGCCCAGCACCCCTCAGACCAGCACCCCTGAACCCAGCCCACCTGAACCTGAGGAAGAGGAATTCGAGCTAGCCCTTGCCGAACCAGAGCCACCAAAAAAGACGAGCCCCCCGAAGACACCCACGTCAGCCCCGGGACCGACGACAGGCCAGGCTACGCCAGTCCAGGTTGCCCCTGTGACGGGGACAACGCCGCCCCAGGCAGTGCCGACCGCAGCCCCCATGGCCACACCTGCTGCTGCGGACCCCTTTGGCCTGGGCCCTCTGAGCGGACCTCCCGCCAGCGGTCCTCCTGGAGCCGGTCCACCGATGGGCGGTCCCGGAGCAGATCAGCCTGCTGCGGGAGGCGACTACGGCATGAGGGCATTGCCGCCAGAAGACCCCGGGGCCGCTGGTCCGCCTGCTGGAGACTTTTTGGCAGGGGATCTGCTCGGTAGCCAGATGGGCGGACCCGGGGTTGGCCTGCCGACTGCGGGCCACCCAGCCGGTGATACGGTCGGTCCTGGGCCGGGATATGCCCACAGTCATGCTGCGGATCGCCGATTTGGGCTGGAGGAAGAGAGGGAGTGGTACCAAAACCCGTGGTTCTGGTCCGCGGCGGGAGGCATCGCTTTTGGGGTGATGTTGATTTTGCTGCTGGTCATTCCCAGGCTGATCAGCAACTAGGAGAGTCAAAAGCCAAGTGTCGCCGGAACTCCGTCGGGGTGGACTTCTTCATCGACCCAGTCTTCCGACTGAGGCACTTTAGCCGAATCCGCAGAATGCTCTACTCCCTCAACTGAGCCCGCCACGACCACCCCCGAGGAGACCAGCGGCCACAACCGCTGTCGCTGATCGCTGGTTGGAATCAGCAAGGGAGTAGCCTCATTTGCTAAGCCATTGCAGGGGATTCCATAGCCCACAACAGCCGGAAGGGCCTCAACTGCTTGGGTCTGTGCTGGTTGTGAGGGCCTTCCCCTCAAAGCAGCAATTCACAACACCACCTCGGCCATGCCAAACTGCCCGACGGACCTCACCCCCCTTGAAATAGACAGACCGGTCTGCACAATTCGGACATGAACGCTGCAGCAACCAAAAAATCAGACGCCCGGGGACGCATCTTGCAAACCGCCTTGCGGCTGTTTTACGCGGAAGGCATTCGGGCGGTGGGAATTGACCGCATCATCGACGAGGCGGGCGTGGCCAAAATGACCCTCTACAAACACTTCCCGTCCAAGGACGATCTGATCCTGGCTGTGCTGCAGCGACGGGAGGAGGAGGTCGACGCCATGTTTGCTCGGTCAATTCCACAGCACATTGCTCAGGGAATGAACTCACTGGAGGCCTTTTTCGCCGCGTTGGCTGAGTGGTTTAAGAGTCCTGGGTTTCGCGGCTGCTCCTTTATCAACGCCTGGGTCGAACTGGCTGACGCCAGCCATCCGGCCGCCCAATTCTCCGCTGACCACAAAGGCCGTTTTCACCAAATGTTGCAAGAGATCATCTGCGAAGTCGCTGGCGAGCACGCTGCTGAGGTGGCTCCAGCGGTGAACCTGATTGTCGAAGGGGCGATCGTCACTGCGTTGATGGAAAAATCCTCTCACCCGGCAGACGTGGCTCGAGAAGCAGCCCTGACTCTCGTGGCTCACGCACAACAGGAGGAAAAGTTAGCCTGAGATTTGTGCCTTCGCCTCGTGTCCATCCACGGTCTCCGAACCGCAATCCAACGATCCGGGCGGGCAACTTCGCAAGCGAAGCATGGAAAGGGTCGTTCTTGCCGGAAATTCAGCCGACCTCTGCGTGAAACCCCACCTGGGCGAGCTTCTGGTCCAAGACCGAGTCGTTCACATGGTTAGGACGCCACCGCAGCAAATCCGGTCCCCGGCGACGACAGCGATGCAGCGGCGATCAGCACTTTCCGCTTCCTGGCCAGCGACCTCTGCAGCGTAGGCCAGGCGGTTAAACATCTTCCGCAAATATCGTAAGTCCCTTCTGCAAGGCAATCACGGAGCGTCCTCAGCTGCAGAGGCACCGCAGTCAGCAGGCCGACTTCACCTGCTTCAACCGTGTCAAACGAGTCTCGCTCGAGGTGGCTCTGAGCTTATGTCTTGAAATATACAGACCTGTCTGACCGTCATGAGTTGTTAGAATTGGTGGGAATCCCGTTCTGAGGTGTGTGGCCGGTCAAGTTCTCAAAAGATCCGAGGAGAAAAGTTATGTCGACGATCCGACCACCGTTCACTTTGGAGACGGCCGTTGCCAAGGTTCGAGCTGCTGAGGACGCCTGGAACAGTCGGGACCCGCAACGCGTGTCTCGGGCTTACTCCCCGGACTCCGAATGGCGAAACCGCGATCAGTTCTTTCGCGGGAGAGAGGAGATTCGTCAGTTCCTCACCAACAAATGGGAACAAGAGCTTGATTACCGACTCACCAAGTCGTTGTGGAGCTTCACGGAAAACCGAATCGCCGTCCGTTTCCAATATGAGTACCACACTGCTGACGGTCAGTGGTTTCGCGCTTATGGGAACGAACTGTGGGAGTTTGACGACCGGGGGCTGATGCGTCGGCGTGAGGCAAGTATCAACGACGTCGCCATCGATGAACAGCACCGCAAATTTCGCTGGCCGGCACCAGGGCCGCGGCCAGCCGAGGATCCCGGAATCCCTGACGTTCGCTAAGCCATCGCCCTCACGAGCACCCATGATGACCGTCTGCTGTTGAGTTTGGATTGCGGGCTCTGCTACGCAGACTTTCGTCAGACTCGAACGACTTGTGCGAGCCAAGGAGTTTCTATCAATCAGGAGATCTTCCCATGTCTCAGTACCCGAGCGACATCGCTTTTACACCTGCGGTCAAGGCAATCCAACAGGAGAAAGGCTCACGCACAGCCTACGCCAAAATGGAACAAGGCGGCGGCTGGCAGACGGCGGTCACCCCAGACCTAGCAGGCTTCTTGTCGGAGCTGGATATGTTGTATCTCGGAACGGCCAATGCCCAGGGTCAACCGTATATTCAGTATCGAGGGGGGTCCCCTGGCTTCCTCAAAGTCCTTGACGAAAAAACACTGGGCTTCGCCGATTTTCGAGGCAATCGTCAGTACGTCACCTTAGGGAATCTTTCAGAGAACCCGAAAGCCTTCGTCTTCCTGATGGACTACGTCCATAGTCGCCGTATCAAAGTATGGGGCACAGCTCAAGTCGTGGAGGATGACCCAGAGTTGTTCAAGCTGCTCGTCGACCCCGGCTATCCAGCCAAAGTCGAACGCGCTATTGTGCTGACCGTTGAGGCATGGGATGTCAACTGCCCTCAGCATATTCACAAAAGGTTCCCTCAGACCATGGTCGCTCCCGTGATCGAGGAACTCCAGACGAGAATCAGCGAGCTTGAGAGTCAGTTGGCTGCTCTCCGGTCTGGCGAACCGATGGCGTGAGCCGTCCCCGCCAAAATCGGGTGATCTCACTCATTGCCGATCAGCTGAGCTCTCAACAGCTCGCACACTCGTTCGTCATCGACTTGTTCGAAGTCCTCATAGAACTGGCCGATTGAGAGGAAGGACTTTGGCCTCAGCGGGCAAACGACATGGTCGCATTGGCCCAGGAAGGGCTTGAGACGGTCCGGGGGAGCAACCGGGACGGCCAAGATGATCTCGCCAGGGCGTTGGGCCTGAATCACTGCCAGAGCCGCCCACATTGTCGAGCCGGTGGCGATTCCGTCATCGGTGAGGATGACCGAGCGTCCCTCCAATGGGACAGCAGGCCGAACTTGACGAAACAACGCCCGACGCTGCTCCAATTCTGCCGAGCGAAGCTGTTGTTCACTCGAGAGATACTCGGGCGTGATTGCAGCAGAACGCGCATGTGCGTTCAGGTATGCCTCGCCAGACTCACTGATGCTGCCGATAGCCAGCTCAGGCTGCCAGGGATGACGCAACTTGCGAGCAAGAACAACATCCATCTCCGCACCAAGCTGCTCAGCCAAGACCGCAGCGGTTTCCACTCCGCCCCGCGGCACACCCAAAACAACTGGGTCATGCAGATCAAAGTGCTTGAGTTCCTCAGCCAGACGCCGTGCGGCGTCCTGCCGGTTTCGGAATCGTTTCGTGGTCATCGTTTCATCCAACCTCCGTCGCCGAAGACTTGTCGGACCAGAGGCAGGACAGCCGCAGCTGTCGGAGCGACTCCCTCTGACAATCCGGGGGCGACTTTTCGATGTCAGCGGCGGGGAGAATCGGCTTTCAGCCTTCTCCACAAGAAGTTCGACTGAGATAGAGCGGACTCCACCCTCTTTGGGGTTTACGTTGCTCGCCCTTAGGGTCGAGAACTGATCCCAGCCCAATCGAAGTGAGATCGGGGAAGCTTCACTTCAGGCCGCTACGTTTATTATGACACCGGATCATCAGTGCGTCAGCAATGGAGATGAAGCCTGACGGGCTCACTGGCTCACTGGGCGGATTTCGGCTCCAATCGTTCCCCCTGTCCCTGAAGGGGCTCCAGGGTCATGCGGTGGATCCGGTATCGACAGTTGTAGGCCCCGATGAAGAGAGCCTTTTCCTCGGGCGTCTTCCAGTAGTCAGACAGAGATAAACGCTCTGGGCGACCACGCCAGGCCATGATCCTCCGTCCATCAACGGAAACGGTCACAGTGCCCTGGGTGACCACGACAATGACTTGCGAGAGGCGATCCTCCTGCAGAAGATTCCCGGAGATGGTCGTGGGGTTGCCGACATTGCGTCCGTCGACGTTTTCCAGAGCGCTAAGCCCTACGGATTTCGGCGTATAGTTGATCAACGTCACAAAACGCTGCGTACCGAGCCGCACGCCCAGGATCAAACCGTCTGGCTCATCGAGCGGCTCGACAACCAGGACCAGCCGATACTCTGGTGGCGGACAGTAGGGCACCTGCAGCCGAGCCCCAAATCTCTTGGGACTGAGGAGTTTGCCGGACTCCTTGAGCCAGCTGCCGACTTGCCAGCACTTCTCTGGGTCCAGCAGCCTCAACAAGTCAATCTCCTTTTCCGGTTCACTGGGCCGGTGATCCAACAGCTGGGAGTCATTTGCGGTTTGGATCAGATCAACCGACCGCGTAAAGGGCTGGGGAGGCTCAGTCAGGTGTTGGCGTACTTGAAAATAGCCCCAGAGTTCAGCGGTTGACCCGTCTTTGAGTCGGGCGTCAACACGATAGCTGACTGGGGTTGCTCGCTCAAACACCCCGAGATCGGCCGTTGCCGGCGCGTGTTTTTTCCAACTCTGCGGAACACTCACCCATGGGCCGCCGATGGCCGTCTGAAAACGAACCTGCAGCGACTCGAGGTGGGCCTTCTCCGGCCAGTCCAGCTTCAGCTGGACTGGCTGACCAGGGCGTGGCACACGCGGATGGGGTAATGCACGAAAATGCGAGAACAGGGTTATCTGTTGCTGGAGACTCGGGTTGGGCTGAGGCTTTCCGGATTGCCCGTGCTCCTTTTCTGGGGTGGAATCTAGCGAAGCAGGTCGCCATCCCAAGCGGATCTTTTGTTGCTTATTCAGCCACGATTCGTTCAGCCAACCACAGTACTGTCCGAGACTCATCACTGTGGGATCAGCCGGTTCGGGATGGGGCAGGCCAACGGTGTGGCCACAACCCTCGTGGTAGACGACACAATCGGACCCCCGATAGGGAACCCGCCAGCCGTCGGCACTGACCAAGCCCCAGCCCATTCGCTGATGGGCAAAGTAGGTAGCCCGAGCACCTCCCGCGGAAGCCCCGGGGAAATGCTCTCCATCCTTATACGTTCCTTCAAAGGAAAGTCTGTTTTTGAAAGGCTTCAGACGATAAAAATCATCGAGAGGTCGCCAGTTGATCTCGCTGAAGACCAAAAGGATGGGGAAGGCTTGACCCTTGTTTCCCGGAAATTTGAGCCGTGATGCCGTTTCCTGCAACGTCCGGAAGAAGATTCGATCGGCATCTCCCTGGCGTAATTCCGCTGTCGTCAATTGGGAAATCAAGGGCATCGGATGAAGCACCGTCTTGAGCTTGGATTGTCCCTGAAACTCTCGGGTATGAAAGAGTTCAATCCTTCGACGGTAGTATCCGATTCGCTCTTTCCAATCTGGCAGCGGTTTTCGATCCACCGGAACGAAGTACACCAGGGTCACTTCGATTGAGCTGGTGGGATGATTGCCGTCCCAAGTCTTGGTGCCCCCGATGGCGGACTTGTTGGCATCAACGATCCCGAGGATCGAAACACCCAGGACGAGCCCGAGTCGGGAAACACTGCCACAGGACCCGTGGAACCGATCCATCATCGTTTTTTCCGAGGATTCAGCGAAGAATCGGCGTCGACTGACCGGTGACACCGTGGCCGGAACGACCTCTCAGCGGTTTGCACCCAAAAAATCGTGTTATCGCAAGTTGTCAAGGGCTTCCTTCGAAGGGTGCCTTGATAAGAAAAGCCACTTGTCCCCTGAAGGACAAGTGGCTCGGAGCGACACTTGAGACGCACTGGCCAAAGTAGGGAAGTTGTCGGAATCAAGCAGGGAGGTCAGAAGCGGAAAGACCGCCAAGTAACCTTCCGGGTCAAGGTGAAGTCGCTCGCCAACGTCTCCGCCAGCCGAGCAAGGCCACCGCTGAGGAGGCCAGCAACCAGCTGTTGGGCTCAGGGATAACCCGAGCTGACTGCTGCCGACCAAAGTATTCGATTTCATTCAGCGCGTAGCCTCCCGAGACAGTGTCGGCCACGTTGAAACGGAAGATGCGGTAGGCTGTTGTCGGCTCGTCAAAATCGACTCCGGCTTGAAAGAGAAGCGTCTGGTTGCGAGCATTCCAGAGAGGCCCCTCAGCGCCGTCGTAGCTGAAGATAGTCTCGAAGTTCACACCGTCGTTGGAGCCCTCGATGGAAAAGACCGACGGATCGCGTCCTGGGGTGTCGTTGGATGAGGTCAGGGTGAACTCTTCGAGAATGTAAGGCTCGAGCAATTCGGCATCCAGTTGATGTCCGTCACCGCCAGGGTCGTTGCAGCACCATTTGGCGTTGCCCCCTCCGACAACGTTGTCGAAAACGTTGAAGGAAAACTCTCCTCCACCAAAGCCTGGTTCGTCGGTGGAGGAAAACACAGCATCAAAGCCTCCCAGCGAATCAGGAGGGTTGTAGGCGGTTTCATCCCCGTCGTCGCCCAAGTCCGTCAGGTCGTTGCCCATCAGACCGGGAATCGGCTCACCGGGAGGGTTGGGTGGGATGATGTTTGGCCCCCCTGTAAACCCGTCGGCGAACAACTCGATTTCATTCAACTGAAAGCCACCGACAGTGTCGTCGACTTGAAAACGCACATACTCGTAACTGGTATCGTTGGTGAAATTACTCTCATCAAAGAGAACCACTTGATTTCGCGCCGTAAAGGGCGAAGTATCCGAGGTTCGCTGGAAGATCGGATCGAAGGTCATCCCATCGTTGGATCCAAGTAGTTGGAAAGACAGAGGGTCGCGGTCAGGGACATCGTTGCCTGAGGTGAGGGTGAACGCATCGACTGGAAACGCCTCTCCCCCGGAGAATTGAAAGGTCACGGACTGAGGAGGCCCACTGCAGCACCATTTGTTTGCTCCACCCCCCACATTGTTCTCGAAGAGATTGTGGGCGTTCTCAGTTGGGCTGTTTTGATTGACCATCCCCTCATTGAAGGTCGCCGTCACAAAGCCATTCAAGAATTGGCTGATTCCATTGGCATCGTCTTCTGGATCTGTTAGGTCCGTGAAGACACGACCGCCGAACTCCTCACCGTTCAACAGCGAGTCTGTGCCCGTTCCGATGATGGTCTGGGCCTGGGACCTCGCCGACCAAGCAAAAACCACCACGAATGCAACCCAGAGCACCGCCGTCGGGCGGACCCTGCTGCCGTGGGCAAATCCAAAAACACTTCGAACCATCGGGTCACCTTAAGGGTTCAGGAAAGTATCCCACCATTTGATGGGATGGGGGAGAAAGAATTCGAATCGGGGGTTCGAGGACGAGCACCGGCCAGAGGCATCTCGGTGCCTCACGGATTCATCAATTCCATCACACTTCACAACGATCTAAGATCAGCCCCTAGAGATCGTTAGCGTGATTCAGGTTTTGGATGATCGGATGCTTAGCCGAATGGCTATTGCTTATTTGTGGAGGGATACCTCACACCTTTCCCCTTGGGGTGGTGTTTCCGCATCTTTGTGTTGTGGGGATTAAAAAGCGTTGAAGCGGTGTTAAAGATAAACCGAAGTTTCCATGAAGTCAAGCATTTTGCAGGCGAGCAAGACAAAACCTATTGACCAAGTGCAAGCAAGTCCTCGCAGTTTCCATGTCACGTCGCTGGGCAACCTCAGGTTTCAGGGTTGAGCGTTCATCTCGCCTCGCTTCGAGAGATCGCTACGAGAATCCTCTGACGAGATCTCGACTCCCTGGTACTTTCGGCTAGGCCTTGTCTCAGAGCTGACCCACACGATCACAATTTCCCTTCGTGAAGTTACTGGGGCTTGGCCTCAGACTCCTGATACGATTTGGCAGATTACGATCAGTATTCTCTGGAGTTAAGCTGCTGAGCTTGAACGCCGACCCAGGAACCATCAGGGAGTTCGGGCAGTATGATCCGGATCGAGCAATCACCTTCTCGGAGATTGCTGATTCAGCCGACAGGCGGGCTGCTTCGCTTTCTTAAGAACCGGGAAGGCAGCCAGCGGCTGATGCCTTCCACATTGGCAGCAGCGGTGCTGGGTGCATGAGTCTGCTGATCTCACTAGTCAATGAGATTCCAGTCTTTCCGAGTTCAGCCTGCCGAGCCTCGGCGGTCCGCTGCTGAATCCCCACCAGGGGAGCCTCCCGCTGCGAAGGACGTCATCACACGGGAAGTCGCCTTCCACCATTCCCCGCTTCAGCGTCTCCGTGCGGAAAGACCCCAACAAGCGAGATCTCTCATCGCAAACAGGCAGCCGGTGCCAACTACGAAAAATTTTGCACCGATCACACCAGGATGCTAGTTTTCAGAGTGTCCCGAGTCAGGATTGTTGGACTGATCGCACATCTCGAAATGACCAGTCATCAATGAGTCAGCTGGTCGGTGCCGCCTCAAGCTTTTCTTGGCCAACGGTCATGCCGAGGGATTCGGCCTCAGGACACTCAGCGTGCCTTCCTCATGCAGCAGGGTCAGATTTTTCGGAAAGGATCAGTCATGAAGAGGATTCTTATGGTCATCACGATGGCAGTGTTGGCAGCTGCAACTTCAGGCTGTTGCCTGTTTAGCCCTCCCCCATGTGGTGCCCCGGCACCTTGCAGCGCCTGCTCCTACGCCACACCCGTTCCTGCTCCGTGATCTTCATCTGCTGCAACCGGCATTTGGCCCTGAGCAAGTTTTCTCCGGTTGGGGGTCCATCGCACCAGCGGAGATTGGGCAAGGAGGCACCCGAGGTCCAACCCTTGGCCTGGGTGCATCTTTGAGTCGCGGCTCTTCGGACCCAGTCAGTCGACTTTCTCGCTAGCGCGACGATGGCCAACCCTCGGTGAGGCCCTGGCTCAAGACGCAACTCAACACAGCCTACGCTGCTCCCGGAACACTCCGGACCTCGCTAAAAAACGGGGAAGGTTTCTGCTAAAATCTTTTGAGGGCAATCATTGCTAAGAAACGAGCGGGGCAGAAGGCTGGGGCCCCATCGGAGCACAACTGGGATACCGCAGGTGACGAACCTTCCAGAAGCAGCTGCTGCGAAAGTCGGCCGAGATGAGATTTCGCCTCGGCTCCCTCAAAAGTCGCCGGGATCGTCCTGACGAACCGGTACCCAGAGACCTTGCTGCGAAGATCGCTGTTTCGGCCTGCCCCGCACCGCGTGACCGATCGTCGAGACGGGCGATTCGTTCGCATCGCTTGTTGAGTCCGGGCTCGTGTAGCTGATGGTCCAGCCGCTCTGGTGTGCGACCGCCCCCACGCCACGGGGTCTGTGTGCGGGTCGCCATCCCGTTTCTTCTGCCCCATGTTCTCTGAGGGCAACAGGCTCCCAAACCGCTTCACGCAAAGGTGAGTCCTCCGAGCTGTCCGGAGTTTTCTGCGTCTGAGGCCTGCTGGGGGGCCTTGGCCGCCGGGAAGGTGTTGGCTCGGTAGAGAACCTTGCTGTGAAGTGAGGACTCGGTTGGCCGCTGGAACTCAACGGACCGGAATCGCGGAGGGCAAATGAATCCGATTGAGCGTTAACACCCGGTGCGTACCGCCTGGGGAGTCTGCCTTGCGAAACGGTTCCCGACTCAGGGCATCGGGGTCCCCAGCTTGCCCGTCTCCCGGGCTGCAATGGCGAGGCCTGGCGAGCTTCCCAGATTCGCTGCTGGAAGGATCGCCCTTGGAAGGGCCGCTTGACCGCAGGCCGGAACCGGGCCTCAATTTCATCGATGATGATTTGCTGCACCCATACGGTGGAGTCGATGTCAAAATGGTTCACACCACCGGAAAACAGCGAAGGCTGCCCCTGGCTGACATCCCAGTTGACGATCTCCGTGCCGGGCGCTTCGGGATAGACGGGGCCCCCATGGAACAGACCAAGCCCATTGGTCACATACAGATTGAGGCACCGGTCGACGTTGCCGGGGATGGTTTGCAGGACGTTGGAATCCAAAACGATAATCAGCGGGACGCGACGGCCGTAGGATCCCATCTCACGGGAGACCCAGGCACACATTCTGCCACCAAGACTGTGCCCAACGACAACCAGCGGGCGGGCGTCGCAACAGTCGATTTCCATCAAGGCCAGTGCCCAAGACGTCACCGTGACGTCGTAGCCCCGGCAGCGAAGCTTCACGGCCAGGTCATCCATGCCCAGCGAAAAGACTTCGAAGATACCCCGCAACACGAGAATCTTGGGAGCGCACGGCGCGTTGACGCTGGCTGCCTGCATTGGGGAAGAATTCTGCATCAGCAGAAACAGCACCCCAGCAGCCATGAGCATCCACGACCGTCTCCAGCTCAGGCGACTCGTTCTTGAAAAGATATGGCGTGCGTCTCGTTGCGGAGGCCTGTGACTGACTGTCGGTCGAAACCCCATCGTTGAGCTCCTGCAACAGGATTGGAGTACGGCGACCATCAATGTCTGTGGGATCCCGAAACTCCTGCTGCCGTTGCTCACCGAAAGGCAGAGCCGTGGGAGATGGATCGATCGTAGAGGCTTGAGTGAGAAGTTACCGAATTGATCGGTTGTGACGATGAGGATCTTGAGCCGACTTGCCATTGACCCCTCAGTCCCTCTGCGTTGACGCAAGGCCCCACAGAACAGCGTGAGACTTCAGCCAGGCATCGGGATGAATCCCACCCGAGGCAAGCCAGAGGTTCGTCATCCAGGCGATTTGTTTGCCAACTCAGCGTCCAAGACAAAACCGTCAAGAATGACATCCCCCGCAGACCACCAAGCCACTCAGAACAAGGCCCCTTCCGAACGAGTCCAGAACCCCAAACCGAAGGATACCGAGTGAAGGAAGCCATGAGCCGCTACCCCTACTGCGGGCAGATGACCTCCCCCCCCCCAATCAAGCACACCTTCACCCAGGGCCACTTCTCTGGGTGGATCTGATTGGCCGAGACGTCGTCCGTTGACCACGCTGGGAGGAAACAGTCGCACCAGAAGCGATTGTTAAGTTTGGAGGAATTTCGTCCTTCTGCTGGCCCAATCCTTGTCATCGCTTTTCAACCCCGTACACTCGCGCTTCATTGGGCTCGCCTCTGCGGTGGATCAAACACGGGTGACGCGCCCTCTGATCTCGGGCTGAAAGCTGCCAAGAGCCTTCAACCGACGGGGCCACCGCTGGTGACCAAAGGCCAGGCTCCCCTCGGCTTGGATGCTACTCTCCTCGGATCTCATCTCTTCAGGTGATCTCTATGATGCGTTCTCTGGTCTGGTTTGTGCTGTTAGTCGCTTTCTCTACAAGCTTAGAAGGGAGCGATTGGCCGACCTATAAACACGATGCGGCTCGGAAGTCGGTCAGCTCTGAGGTGCTGGCCCTTCCGCTGCGTCAGCAATGGGAGTTTGTCTCGCCAGCTCAGCCCAAAAGGGCGTGGGAGGGGCCTCGCTCGACACCGATTGAAGGCATCGAGATGCGTCACCGGGTCTCCTTCGACGATGCCCTCCACGTTGTCGCCGTTGGTGATCGCCTTTACTACGGTTCGTCGGTAGATCATCAGGTGTATTGCCGGGACGCCGCCACAGGAGAACTTCTCTGGAACTTTTTCACCGAAGGTCCTGTTCGACTGGCCCCATCCGTATGGCAAGGAAAAACCTTCTTCGGCTCTGATGACGGTCATGTCTACTGCGTAGATGCAGAAGGTGGAAAACTCCTCTGGCGGCTCCGGGTTGGTCCGGCCGATGAACGCCTGCTGGCACGGGGGCGTCTGATTTCTCGTTGGCCGGTGCGAACCGGGGTGCTCATTGACGACGGTATCGCCTATTTCGGGGCAGGGATCTTTCCCCATGAAACGGTGTATCTCGCAGCGGCCGATGCCAAAACGGGGCAACTGATCTGGAAGAACGACTCGATCAGTACGCTGCAGGCAGGGCGTAATTCCGTCTCCCCTCAGGGCTACCTCCTGTGCAACGATCAGTATCTGGTTGTGCCCTCAGGTCGAGCGTTGCCGGCTGTGTTCAAGAAAAAGACTGGGGAGTTCCTGCATCAGAGGTGGTACTCCTGGCGGAAAGATGCTGGGGGAACTGCTGGCGGGAGTGAGGCTCTGTTGGACGGAACCCGGATCTACTCATCTGGGCCGCATCACTTTCTGGCCATCGAGCAGGACGAAGGGACTGTTGGCAATGCCTATATCCCAGGACGCCAGATGGTCATCCACGAGGGGATGATTTACTTCTGTGACGGCTCTAACCTTCAAGCAGTGGACCGTCAAATCTACGAGCAGGCAACCGCCGAACTGCAGAAAGTCAAGCTGAGCAGACGAACGCTCAGACGCGCTCAACGTCGCGGTGAGTACACCCCTGCACAGTACCAAAAGAAGGCAGCCGAACTCGATGATCAGGAGAAAAAATGGCAAGGCCGAGGACTGGCTTGGAAGCTCCCCTGCGAGGGTGACGGTTCCATCCTGTTGGCCGGAAAACTGTTGATCGTCGGTGGTCTTAACCAAGTCGAAATGTTCGATATCCAAAAGCAAGAGCAAGTCTGCCGACTTGCCGTCCAGGGCACCGCCCGTGGTCTGGTCGCCGCCAACGGGAGGCTGTTTGTCAGTACCACCGGCGGAAGGATTTATGCCTTCGCGAACAAGCCAAAGCAGTCAGTGACATTCGCTGCGGCACCCTCTGAGCCTTACACCGACCCCTCCCAACCCGCTCAGGCGGCCATCTACCAATCCGCAGCAGAGGAAATCATCAAGCGTACTGGCATCACTCGCGGCTTCTGCCTGATCGTCGGTGCGGAACAGGGACAGTTGGCCTACGAACTCGCTCAACGCACATCCCTGAAAATCTATGGGATCGAACCCAATCCCCAAAAGGTCGCTGCCGCCCGTCGTGCCCTGGTCAAGGCAGGACTGTACGGCACACGTGTGACGATCCATCAAGCATCGCCTTCGGCCATTCCCTACTCAAACTACTTTGCCAACCTAGTAACCTCCGAGACCCTGCTGAAAACCGGCCAGCTTCCCACCGAGGTCTCCAAAATCACCCGATTCGCCAAACCTCTTGGCGGAACGCTGTTCCTGATGACCCCCAAAGACGCCCGGCCGAACAGCAGAACTACCTTTGAGAACATCGAAGCCGATCTGGCCGGTGCTGATCGCTTCGAGACAGGCACCATTCAAAAGGGCCCGAACTGGGTGGCCTTCACTCGGGGAGCTCTGGAGGGGGCAGGATCCTGGTCGCATCAATACGGCAATGTGGGTAACACCGGTTGTGGGAACGATTACTTAGTCAAAGGTGGCTTAAGGGTACTTTGGTACGGTGATCCCGGTCCCAGCAAAATGATCAACCGCCACGAGGCGGCGGCGGCGCCCCTTTCGACAGGCGGCCGGATGTTCATCCAAGGCCAAGACAGCGTCATGGCCTACGATGCCTACAACGGCGTGAAGCTCTGGGAACGCAGAAACCCGGGGGCCCGTCGGACCGGAGTGTTCAATAACGAGGATGTCAGCAATCTGGCCGCAGGCGATGATGTTCTTTTCGTGGCTGCCGAGGACCGCTGCACCGCCTACGATGCGTCCACAGGTAAAAACAAGTCAGAATACAGGCTTCCCCAGCCCTCAGATGATCTGAACAGGGCCTGGGGCTTAGTCTTGTATCATGATGGGATCCTGTTGGGGACCAGCACCATCCCACTTGAGTTGAAGGAATCCCTGAGGAGGCGAGGACGGCTGACTGACAACACCACGGATGTTGTCTTTGCCGTTGACACGAAGACCAATAAGCGGATCTGGACTTACCGGGGGGACAACCCTCTTCAAGAGACCATTGCTATTGGCAATAACAAAGTCTTCTTGATTGACAGCACATTGACAAAGGAGGAACGCCAAGAATTCCTGCAACAGGATAAGTCCGCCTTGGCCAAGCTCACCGGTGAAGAACGAGAAAAGGCCGAAGCAAAACTCAAGGAGATCGACGTCCGCAAGGCTGTGGCACTGGATCTGCGTTCCGGCGAGCTATTGTGGTCCCAACCGGTCGACGTCACCGACTGTACCCACATTGCCACCGGTGGAGGCAACCTCACGCTGATGTGCCAAGGCGATCATGTGCTGATCTGTGGTGCCAATGCCAACGGACACTACTGGCGACAGTTTCTCTCTGGTGAATTTTCGAAACGGAGACTGCTGGTGCTCTCCGCGGAGACTGGCAAGAAGGTCTGGGCCAAGGATGCCAACTATCGCCACCGTCCTATCATCATCGAAAACGAGATCCTGGCCGAGCCCTGGAAGTTTGATCTGGCCACCGGCAAGCAGAAAACCCGGCAGCACCCGATCACCGGACAGGAGACACCTTGGCAGTTTGTTCGTCCAGGTCACCACTGCGGCATGATTACAGCCACGCCGAATATGCTGTTCTTCCGGTCGCTGTCGATTGCATATTACGATCTTTACAGCGACAGCGGCACCAAGCACTTTGCAGGTCAACGCCTCGGCTGTTGGGTCAACGCCATTCCAGGCAATGGCCTGCTGATGGTCCCAGAGGCGAGTGCCGGCTGCGTCTGTCTGTTCTCGATTACTTCGACTGTGGTGATGGAGCCCACCGAAGA
Source organism: uncultured Pirellulales bacterium (assembly GCA_964648025.1). GTDB lineage: Bacteria > Planctomycetota > Planctomycetia > Pirellulales > Pb10988 > CAZYKP01. The sequence continues at coordinate 170,508 of CAZYKP010000008.1, forward strand.
AAGCCCCAACTGGGGCATCTTTAGCGCTCAGGGCTCCCAAGTGCCCGTCAAGAGTCTGGCCCTGAATCTGGGTGCGCCCGGCGATCGTCGTGATCGCAACGGTACACTTTGGTTGGGGTATCCGCGGCCTGGGGCGATTGACGGGCTCGACCTTCCCTTGACCCTGAAAGAACAGTTTTCAGAAGGCGGAGAGTTTTACCATCTCAGCGCGGCCTCACGCGAGATCAAAGGCACCGAGACCGACTGGCTCTACACATCGGGAGCACGAGGTCTGCTCCGCTGCGAGATCCCCGTGCAAAAACCAGCAAGCGATCCGCGAGAGTACTCCGTGAAGCTGCACTTTGCCGAGCTGGGCGATGCCCAGCCAGGACAACGCGTCTTTGACATCAAGCTGCAAGGTCGGATCGTGGCCAGAGGTTTTGATCCGATCCGTGAGGCCGGGGGAACTCGTCTGCGAGTAGTCAAGGCCGTTCGAGTCACCGCAGCAGAAAAACTGGTACTGGAATTGATTCCTGCCCTGGAGAATCCAGGCTCTGGTACCATGCCGGCCGTCTGCGCGATTGAAATCCAACGGGAGCAATGACCGGTTCCCGCAGCAATCGCTTGTCTGTCGATTCAATGCGCCATCCAGGAAACGGGAAAGGATCGACTGCTTAGCCAGCGGATTGCTTGGCCAGTGGATTGCTTAGAAGCAATCCGCTGGCCTGTTTCTTCAGCGGTTGTTGCTGCGTGATCGTGTGTGCGATGCCCCAAAAGGTTTCGCGCACCGCTTTTGGCTCAGAGACTCTCCGAAAAGCATCCGGCAATCCACGATGTTGTGGAGCCGAGGTCATGGTGCAACACGATCCAGGTGGATTCCGGTGCTTTTCGGACAGACTGTCAGTGCTGATCAGCGGCTGTTCTTTCGGCCAGGTGTTTGATGTGCAGCAGCACGCGGCGATGGATTTGTTCAATGAAGAGATCGGACCACAGCGTCCAGTACGCCTGAGGAAACATTTCAAACTCGTACCACGTCTGGCCCTCCAACCTTGTCCGACCCTGAGGCAATTCAACAAGCCGGAACTCCCCACGATTGCTTCGCAAATAGCCATGCAAATGCGGCGGATGAACGTGACGGTAGGGGCTCAGCTCAAACATCGGGGCAGGCTGCTCGGTCACGTTGAAGGCCAGCCGATGGGGCTGGTCCCACACGGTGATTGGTTCGACGAACGTCCCGGTGGAGAATTCACAAAAGCGAGTCGCCCCAGGACCGGTCCCGGTGATGCGGGCGCGTTCCGGACAGGCAATTCCGATGCGAAAAGACCATTCCTTTGGCGGCGGTAGATCAGGAAAGTCAATCACATGATCCCAGACAACTTCCCCCGGGGCGTCGATTTCTACCGTTGTGGTGACCGAATATTCGCTGGTGCGGACCCACTGAGTTTCCGCCATGGCCAACACCGGCAGCATCATGACCACCGCCAGCAACTCCTGAGAAGAGCGTCTGGTCGAATCGGCAATGGCCTTTCCCAGGAGGCCGCCTACGACTCCCAGTGGCAACAACAGTGGCAGTGCCATGACAACACAAATCAGCCCCTCCAATGCAAACAGAAGCAAACCACAAGCCCCACCCAGAATCGACCCAAAACCAAGTCCCACCGAGACCATGTAGCTGCGGGGGACTCTACGATTGTAGAGATATCCTGCCAGGACTCCCATCATCAGAGGCGTTCCCACAAAGAGAGAAGACCCATAAGACCCAAGCAGATAGACAGTAAAAAGCAGCATCGCCGCGCCGAAGACCAAGCTCAGACCGAGCGACAACGCGGCCTCCGATCCCGCATCACCTGACTTTGCCGGTGGAGTGGTCTCTGACAAGCGACTTCGGGGTTTCCAACCCCCTTGGGGTAGGCTCGGAGCCAAGCACATCGCTACCATAGAGAACAAGTTGACCAGCGGAATCAGCACCAACAGGCCTGTCCAAGGCGAGAAACCTGCGTCAGATGCCCGTCGCACACTCATGGAGATGGCAACCCAGAGAAACGGCAGAGAGAAAGCCAACAGAAACAAACCTACCCAGGTAGCCGCCGGGCCCAACATCCCCACACGCATGCTGAACACTGGATTAACGAACTGCCAAGGCGGAAACACCTGGGCAGTGATCAACCAGATGATCAGCGCTTCCAAAGCATATTTCAAAGTCGCCAGCCCGAGCCCGGAAAGCGCGTAGGCTTGTCGGTCCACCGGTTCCACCACACCGAACCACAACCGCAACAGATAAGGCATGAGTTTCCTTTCCTGTGAGCAAAATGACTGGAGTATCAGAAGGCGAACAAGAGATCCCTCAGGAGACTTGCCAGCCTCTTCTGGTCCTGGACTTCGGTGCAGTCTGGTCAATCGGTTGTGCCAAGACCAAGTTTCCTTCAAACAGCGTGGATCACAAGATGCCAGGCGATTCCCAAACCGATTCCCCAGCCCGAGTCGGCAAACAAGGACCAACACAGACTGACTTAGGTCCGGTCGTCGGGGTCGGTCGTCCAAACTCAGCTCCAGAACCTCCCCCCATCAGCCCACTAAAACCGGGCAAAAACAATGATTCTCTCACGAGGGAAGCTCAGTTTGGAATGCTGACCATTTTCGAGCTGATGGTCATCTGTGCCGTTCTGTTTGCCTCGGCTTCTGTGACGGGGGTCATCGGCAGCGTTCTGTTAGCGCTGATCGCTCTGGCCCTATTGGCCAAGCGAGGGCTGTTGGCCATTCTGCTGCTGACGGCATCGTTCTTTGTCGCCGAGTGGTCCTGGAATGTCACTTCGGGCAACACGCAAGCGGTCAGACCGAACAGCGACCTCAACCGACCCTTTTTCGTCCTGCTCTACGGCGTCGTGCTCTGTGTCTGGTTCCGCCTCCGCTGCCTCTGGCATCAGCGGCAACGCCACAGCCATCCCACATCGGGCGGCTAGCTTCGCGGGAAGTTGACTTGGCAACCTTTCGCTGACCCCTCAATGCAGTCGAGCCCTCGACAGCACAACTTGGAATGTCTTCGGTCGCGGGAGTCCCATCCAGTCCTTCGGGCAAGGCAAGCAATCCACCACAAAAGGGGGGATGATAGCGGGGGTTGCAGTCCAGGGCCTGTTCCGGTAGATACTCAAAGAAAATTCATCGCAACTTGCCGGGCTTTAGCCTGTGCCTGTGACCAAAGGACTTTGGACGAGAAGGTCGAGAACTCGACTACCAGTTGAAGGACCAGCCAAAGGTTCCCTTTCACAGACAGATGGCGGGCTGGGCCGACAGGCGGGTGTTTTCGAGAACGCCCATCGACCTGGACGGTCCGCGTGTAACCCCTGACAGTCTGTCCGAAAAGCACCGGAATCCACCTGGATCGTGTTGCACCATGACCTCGGCTCCACAACATCGTGGATTGCCGGATGCTTTTCGGAGAGTCTCTGAGAAGGCAAACTCTGGCAGGCCCACACCCTCCCAACTACGCGGTGCCCGTCTCGTCGGTTGCCAGGGATATCGCTGGGGACCGTCAAGGTTTGGAAAACCCGACACACCTCACTGTTGCAGATGATGGCCCAATCCCATCTGAAACAGCCACGCCTCAGGCACGAAAGCCGCACCGAACACCCAAACAGGCGCAGCTAAGGCAGAACCGACGCAACCGGCACGAGTGCAAGGCAGACCAATGCAACCGGCCAGCTGAGACGGTTTCGTGAACCAGCTCATGCGGGTGTGGCTCTCTGGTCATGGAATGCACGATCCTGGAACTTGTAGGAATCCGTCAGCCTCGGCGGTGGGGGAACGGAACGATCAACACCAGGACGTTTTGCGATAAGGGCGATTGCAGTACAACCGCACCAAAGATTCCAAGAATCCACCCAAGGCTGAGGAAGACCGATGAGTAGCTTCGTCAAAAGGATCAAAAAGCTTGTCCGCAATACTTTTGATCCGATCGAGTTTGCTGCCAAGAAAGACGTCCTCTACTTAAACGAAGCGCTTAACCTGGAATTGCAGTGCATCTTCATCGCCATCCCCAAGACTGGCACCACGACCGTCCGCGAGCAGATTCGTCCAGTCGGCATTCCTATCATTGACGAACCTCATCTGTCGATCATGCAGGTGAGAGACACCATGTATACTTATCTGCTGATGAAGAACCTCAGTACGAACCTGAAATATCCAACCGAAGGTGTGCGTACAGATGCTGAGGTCCGCCAACAGTGCCGGGAAGTCTTCGAATCCTGTTTCAAGTTCTCGGCCGTGAGAAACCCTTGGGCCCGGGCAGTGTCGTTGTATTTTCGGCGTGAAGGCGTGCCGGTCAGTAAGTTGATGTCCTTTGAAGACTTCTGCGATCAACACATTTATGCAAGTGACACTTGCCGCCGCCCCACTTTGCATAAAAACCAAATCGACTGGCTTGTCGATGAATCCGGCAATATCGTCATGGACTACGTCTATAAGCTGGAAGAGTTCGACGATGCCATCAAGGAGATTCGCGACCAGACACGAGGAAGAATCAATCTCGTCAACCAGCAAGCTAATACGAACCCGGAATCGAAGTCCACCAAATATCGTGACATGTATAATCAGCGTACCAAAGAGATTATTGCCAGTCGATTCGAAAAAGACGTTGATTATTTTAAATATGCATTTTGACAACAATCAACAGTCACCGGCGACAGGACCCCACAGGCATCTCGCCAGCACCGCTTGTGGTCTTGTTCATGGCTTCTTTGTCGGACCCCGAGGTTCTGGCGCTGGTGGCACCGATCGTTGCGATCTTCTTACTGGGTCTGACCTTTGCCATGCTGGTTACTTGTACCACCACCAAAGAACAGCTCTTTCCCGAGCAGCCTGAGGCCTTAACAAACATCACGATATCCTCTCCCCCAGGTCACGCGACCGCGATCACAAGGGTTCAGGCTGGTTTATCAATTGGCTGTCCAACCTGCGGTACCACAACCAAGATACCCCGATTCTCGAACTTGACTAAAAGGATTCGTGAAGGCTCTCAGCAACCCAACTTTTCACCACCTTAGCTTTTCACTGTTTGCTGCTGATATTGTTGAGTGACGAAAATCCTTAGCCAACCATGCAGCTTCTGGCCTCAACCTACTACTGGCAATAGGGTGTCAAGAAATGAGGATTTGTTTGACGTTTGTCGCCGCTATGCTGGCCACCGCTGTTCTGGCAGATGACCAGCAAGCTCTCACACTTGAGTCGGCGTCACCGGTTGTCGTCAAGACGGTTCCTGCGTCGGGTGCCGATAACGTGGACCCAAATCTGAGTGAGATTCGTGCCACCTTCAGCAAGAAGATGCGGGACGGTTCATGGTCCTGGGTGCAGATGTCCCAAGAATCCTTTCCCAAGATGCGAGGAAAGCCAAAGTTTCTGAAGGACGGTCGAACGAATGTCTTTGGCGTGACCTTAAAGCCCAATCACACCTACGCCATCTGGCTCAATTCGCAGAAATTTCAGAGCTTTATGGATGCAGAAGGCCGGCCAGCTGTGCCGTATTTGTTGGTCTTCAAAACACGAAGTGCCAAGAAAGCCGAACCCGTGCTGAAAGCTCAGGTTCGTCGGAAGGGAAGCAAAATTCGTTTCTTGACTGAGGCTGAGCAAACGATCGTCGACATCACCAGTGAGTTTGGTATCGACGAGGCCAAAATCACCCGTCAATCCGAGCAGTGGCCTCAGTCCGTTGTGGTCCGATTACACCTCCAGGGCCTCGAATCGTTCAAGGCTCACAGCCGCAGCGGTGCCTTTGAGTGGTCCGTTGCCAGCAGTGGCAAGCAACCCTCGGGGCCTGTGGTAATGCAGACGCTCTCCTACACCGCTTCGGGAACTGAACAACCCGATGAGAAAAGCGATTCCTTCAGGGGGCTCCGAATCGTCTCGGAGAAGAACCAGATTCCGCTGACCAGCGGCTACTTCGAAGTTCCTCTGCCCAGAAAACTGTTCCAGGGCAATCCCGAAGAGATCACGCTCCGTTGGATCGACTTCTACCGAAATTGACCCGGAATCGCGAGAAACTTCGCCGCGACACCTGAAAGGAATCAGCCGCCATCTCCGGGCTCGATAACATCGCCGACGGAAGGGCCTGTATTCTCTGGGACTACGATCGCGACCGCTGGCAGGACATCGCTTTGGTCAACTCCAACACTCCCCTGTTGAACCTCTACCACAATGAGCTGAACTTGATAGCCAAGGGGCAAGATTCCGGAGGCCACCCACCCATCCTTGCCTTACGGTTAATTGGAGGAAATCAGCAGGCTGCGTCCTCTCACACAGCCAGCAATCGAGACGGGTATGGCGTCCGGGTCAGCCTGAAGGCCGGCCCGCTGTCGCTGATGCGGGAACACCGCTGTGCAGAAGGGTATGCAGCGCAGAACAGCAGCACCATGCTGATCGGTTTAGGAAGTGCATCCCAAGTGGACCGGTTGACCGTTCGTTGGCCTTCGGGGAAGGTGCAGTCTACCCAGAAGATCCCCAGAGGGACACTGCTGACGGTCTACGAACATCCCCAGGAGACCGGCCAAGGCGAGGCCTTTCAGCAAAGCCCGTATGTGGTCAGTAGCAAGCGCCCCTGGGTACCCACTGCTGAGCCGCCTCAGGTGGTGTTTCACTTCGAGTCGGACCCATTGCAGGGACAACAAAGCGGCAAGTTGCGTGTGTTGATGACGATGGCGACTTGGTGTGCGGCTTGCAAAAGTCACCTGCCACAGGTGAGCACACTCCGGCAAGCATTCCAGCCCTCGGAGGTGGAACTCTCTGGCGTTCCCATCGATCCCGCGGATACACCTGAGAAGCTAGCGAACTATGTGAGAGATTTGCAGCCGGCCTATCGGTTGCTGAACAATCTTTCGGCCCAAGAACAAGAGAAAACTCAGACCTTCCTGAAACTTCACGGGACTCAAGGCGCTTTGCCCTCAACGATCATCACGGACTCCCGGGGCAACGTGATCAAGACGCTCAGCGGGCTGCCGACTGTGTCCGATGTCGCCCAGGCTTTGGAGTAGGTTCGCGGAGACTCCGATCAGTGGCCCCTTAAGTCTTCTTTCTGAGGAGGAAAAGCCTCATGTGCTTTCTCAACAGGGTGTCGTTGGACCACTGGACAAGAAGACTCATCCTCGGGATGTTCAACCTCGCGGGTCCCGTTCACAATCTGCCTATTGCAGCCAGTTGAACACCCAGAGCACTGGCACCTACGGCTGTTGGGGAAAATTCTCGCTCGTCCAAAACACTGAAACGGCAGCATCGCCACTGAGCTGGCTGCTTTTCCAGAAGCCGAACGAGCCAAGATTTTCCCCAAACTCAGTCGTGGTCTGTCAAGGACGATTTGTCGAAGTGATTACAGTCCCTGCCTGTGGGAAACGCGTCATGCCATCCGACAATCTTTCCTTGATAATCTCCAAGAGCACTTGCGCCGAAACACTCCCCTCCCGCCATGAGTCCGCAACCAGGAAGCCTTGGATGTCGAGATCATGACCAGCAGTCAAGCACACATTGAAGCCGAAAAGCGAGACCAGCGGCAACTCGAGGACCTCTTTGCGATTGACTTTCGGGGACTGGCGGCGTTTCGAATCCTGATCGCGGGGATTCTGGTCGCGCGATGTCTTCATGGTCTCTTAGGCGGTGGCCTCTTTCTGCCGGACGAAGCATGGGCGTGGAAAGTGCCTGGAGTCTCCGCTGAGATGCCAGCAACGGGTTGGGCAATCAACATCGTCTGCTGGCTGCTCTTGCTTGGCTTCAGTGGATTGCTATTGCTCGGCTTGCGGACTTGGCTTGCAACGCTGGTCTGCTGGGCGCTCATGTTGATTCACGTCCATGGGATCATGGGGGCCTCAAAAGTCGATATCGGCACGTACCTCAACGCCGGGGTTCTCTTGTGGATGCTCTTCCTGCCCGTCAGCCAGAGAGCGTCACTTGATCGCGATCCCCCAAACGCAAAGATCACGCAGCAACGGTTTCTCTCCTTTGCAACCGCTGCGCTGCTCTTGCAACCGCTTTTTGTGTATTTTAGCGCAGGAATTACCAAGAACAAACAGGACTGGATCGTCCAGGGTGACGCGCTCTATCACCTGATGCACACGAGTTGGGCAACTCCGCTGGGTCGATGGCTGTTGAACTTTCCGGAGCTGTTATCCGTGCTGACACGCGCGACCATGGTCCTGGAAATCATCGTGCCGATCTGTTTTCTGTGGGTTGGAAGAGGGGCGGCGACCATTCGGACCTCTCTGGTGGTGATTTACACGTTGTTCCATCTCGCCACCGCCGCCACAATCCACTTAGACGTGATCCCCTTTCTGTGCATCGCCTTTCTCCTTCTGTATCTGCCGCCTTCTGTCTGGGATCGTTTGACCGCATCCGGCCCCACGACCAAAATCACCACACTGTCCGACCCAATAAGATGGCGAAACCGGTTGGCCGGGTGCGCACTGGCCCTCATGATTGTCTCGTTCTTGCTTTCGGTTGTCTGGTTCCACGATGAATCCAGAACACTTCGGCAAATCCATCAAAGCTACCCGAAGATCGGCCTGTACCAAGGTTGGGCCATGTTCAACCGCCCCTCTTTTCTCCGCCAACAGGAAGAAGCACAACAGGCGAAGGTCCTCAACGCCCCAATCACGCAGGAAAAGTGAGCAGCTGGTGACCCCGACGGCCTGCCAAGGTTCTCGGGTGCTGCTCAATCAAATGACAATCCTCCATCAGCATCCTGAAGACAGGAACTCAGCAGCCGGAAAGCACGAGCTTTCCAAGAGTCAGCAGCTGAAAAACTTCCCAAGAATCTTGCAGTTTGCCTTGCCAACAATCCTTGAGAAACCGAGTTTGCCTCCACACTGGCGGTCGGAACCTTGCTTTTCTTTCCGTAATGAGATCCGGCAGAACTTTCTCGCAGCTCAGGCGTTGAATCTCGGGTCGCGGAAAGTCTTCTCCAAAAAACGAGGAATTCGGCTGGTGCAGGTCCCGTCCCAAAATGTTGAAGTGCTCCCCAGGATTCCTGGCATGAGGGTTGTTTGGTGCAATTGACTGATCGCTTGCACACTGATCAACGGAAGGGATGCTACTGATCCCCTGAAAAGTCTTCCACGAAACGGGCACCTTTCGTCCGACAATCCGGGCTTCCGTTGGTCGCCCTGGGTCGGAAAGTTCTCCGAGGGTCAGTAACTCGACTGTTCCAGATTGTGGCAGAAGCCCAACCTGTCGGGCCCTCAACATTTCCGTGCAACAACATATTGGTGGGCCGGGCCACATCTGGGACAGTCCAAGTAAGAAGTCTCCTGCTGAG